>CAMCZW010000007.1 GCA_945888435.1 bacterium UBP8_UBA817 | reverse complement strand
CGCCTTTCTCTGCGGTTGTTCCGGGGATGCCTTGAAGACCTCGCTCTCCAGTATCTCCTTTGAGACCTTGTAATCCTTGAATTCCTTGGTCGCCTTGAAGACCTTGAGGGGCGGTGGCACCAGTCGTTCCAGTATCCCCTTTATCGCCTTTTTGGCCTTGAGTGATGTCGCTTAGAGTACTGACTTCCCATGTGCTTCCTGTCCATTTGAGGACTTGGTTGGCTTCGGTTCCATCGATGAGTGTGATGGTATTGTTTCTGACTTGGAGTGGAGAGGTTATGCTGGGTTTATTTTGGACATTGGTCCAGTCGATGCTGTTGGCGATGTCTGCGCTTTTGGCTTTGATGGCGAAGGGGACATAAGATAGTGGAAGTTTGACCTCTTCGTTGTCGACTTGGATTCCGATCCATACTGAGTCTGACTCGAGGTAGGAGGGGAGGAGTTGATTTTCAGCTGCGTTACCGAGTTGGACGGATAATTTGCCGTCGATAAATGTGACAGTTTGAGTTTCGGACCAAACTGCGGGTGAAGTTTCTGTGCCTTTATAGAGGCTAAATACGACAGACTTCTCTCCACGAAGAAGCCCATTTTTAGAATGGCTTAAAGTGGTTTCAAATTCAATAAAGGATGCTGCCGCTAAGTTGGCGGCAAGTAAGGTTAAAATTAGTATTATTAGTAAATATTTTTTCATCATTGTTTTGTTATCGACTTTAGACCATTAATTATTTCATTTTATTTTCTAATTTTTCTAGTCGCTCTCTTAATTCTCTATTTTCTTCGGTCATTTGGTTATTTTGTTTTTCGAGTGTTTTGATCGATTCAATGATGAGAGCGTCAATACCTACGGGATGAATCATCAGGTACTCATCGCTTTTACCGCTATTTAGGACCCATTGCGGTAATACCTTCTCGATATCTTGGGCAATAAATCCCATTTGAGAACCAGTCATGTTGCCATGAGCTTTGGGATCTATCCATTCGTAGGTGACGCCATTATCTGCTCTTGCTGTAAAGGTTTTGGTGGTTGGGCTTATTGTTTTAGCCCTTCCATCCGACCATACAAATGCATTGCTTTGAGTTGCTTCTGCGGTAGTCCCTGCGGCAAAGCTGTTAGCCGCGGCTACGTTGCTAAATCCACCTGGGATGGTTCCAAAATCAAAGCTGACGTTTTTTTTGCCGCCGCTAATGGTGGCATATTCTCCAGTAATAGAGTTTAAATTGTTATTACTACCTCCACCACCAATCGTACTGCCTCGTATGCCTGTAATGCTGTTGTTTCCAAACCCCATAATGATATTTGGGGCTTGATTTGTATCTATTGTATTTGGAATTATTTGGAGGGCATTCAAGTTATTTGCTCTAAAAATAAGAGGGGTGGCATCGATAGTGCCTAATAAATCAGTTACTTCTCTCCATGCATTGGTTACTTTTTTATAGACTTTATGAGTGACTGTATCGAGATAAAAGTCTCCATTTGTACCGTCATTATTGTTTGGAGGGGTATTTCCAGATAGCCAAGTTGCACCGTTAGTACCAGTTGCGCCAATGGCTCCAGTTAAGCCAGTATCGCCTTTGGGTCCCTGGGTGCCGTCGACTAGGGTGATGCTGTTGTTTTTAACTTGGAGGGGAGAAGATAAGGCGACTTTTGAGGCGGATAGACTGCCGGAGAGGTCGTTGAGGGAAGGTTTGGTTGGGATATTGGACCACTCGATGCTGTCGGCGGTTTTTGCTTTGATGGCGAGAGGAAGATAGGATAATGGGAGTTTGACTTCTTCGCTGTCAACTTCGATTCCGATAAATAGGGTGTCGTTGCTGAGGTGGGTTGGGAGGAGGGGGTTTTCGACGGCGTTACCAATTTGGGCGGACATTTTACCGTCAATAAAGGTAATGATTTGGGTTTCTGTCCATATTGCTGTGGTGGATGTGCCTGAATATAGTCTAAAAGTGACTTCTTTTTCGCCTTTGAGGAGGCCAAGTTTGGAATGGCTTAGCGTGGACTCAAATTCAATAAAGGAATTGGCCACTAATTGAGATGCGAGAAGTAGTACTGTAATCAGTACTTTAAATAGATTCTTTAGCATAAGTTCCCTTCTTTTTTAGAAATCGATTGCTACGGAAAAATAATTTGTACTGTTATGACTGATATGTTCACTCTTTTCATAACAATATGCCACTTTAAATGTATTTAAGTCGAGTGAAAACCCAAGTGTTGTGGTGTCTTTCTCTATGTTCCCAATAGAGACTTGTTTGTACCCTGCCAATAATTCACAATAAGGAGCGAAGTAAGGAGTATAGCTTACTGCCGCCGAAAAGAGACTGTTTTCTTCTTTAAATTTGTATTGTCCGTAGAGAGACCATTCTGTATTTAAATCATGTTTGATGCCGGCAACGTACTGAGTGGTTAACTGTTCTTTTGAGCCATCGCTAAATGTGATGTTTTGGTTGATGGATAAATTTTTGACTGCAAGTGAGATGGTGTTTTTGCCTTCGATGATAATGACGCCGGTATCAAAGTTATGTCCGTATCCACTAGTGTCATCTAAAGTTTGACCATATGTATTAAATGAAACTCCCCAGTGAATATTGGGGCGGATGGATTTCTCGTAGCTGGTTTTGAGAACCCAGTTGTTAAATGTGAAACTATCGACGAGTACATGTTCTCCAGCATTATCGACACCAGTCACTGGGTTGTCTGAAATACTGACTTTCATTAAGCCTAAGCCGAATGTCCCAAAGCGGGTTTTTTTGGCGAAGGACATATTGTTGTAGTCGACTTCGTTGAGATAAGTAGCCGTAAAAAACGAGGCTGATTTTGATTTGATGTGATAAAGACCTGCCGGATTTTCAAAAATTGCGGTTGAATCTTTGCTAAATCCGTCGATGGTTCCCATGGCGATTTGTCGTGCATTGGCCCCAATGTCGGTGGCTAATTGAAACTCGTTTGCAACCGCAGGTGCTGTGGTTACTAACAGAAGTGCACCAATAAAATAGCCGATTAATTTTTTCATGATTTTAATGCAAATTTGCCTTTTCCGATGACATTGCCTTCGCTCATGAGGACAAAGAAATAAATACCGGAGGGTAGTGTTGATCCTAATTCGTTGGTTCCGATTGCAATGGTGTTGTAAGACGTAGAGGTGGTTTTTCCAGGGATACCGGCTGGGTAACTTACTTGGTAAAGTTCGTAGCCATGCATGCTATAGATTCTTAGTTCGATATCGTAGTTTCCAGTGAGTTTGTATCCTAACTGACTTCCTTCTCTTAAATGAAAAGGGGTTGGGTAAAACAAGGGAGTGCTTGCGAGTTTGCTTTGTTGAGTTTCTTGAGTCGTTAATTGAGGGTCGATACTAGAAAGTTGGCCTGCGCCTTGTCCGCCATCAACTTTAATATCGTATAGCATATTTAAGAGTAATAGGTTTGAGGTCTCGCCAATGCTTGATTCTTGAGAGTTGGGGGGGGCGATTAACGATTTGCGATTGTACGCAATGGGAGAGACGGCTGTAAGAGCCTGGATGCTCTGGCCAAATAAAACTAATCCGATGAAGATAAATAGTGATTTGGATGTTGTTTTCATTTTTTGCTCCCCGCAGTTATCGGCGATTGAGTCTCAATAATTTCAGAATATTTTATGAGAGCCGATTTTACCTGACCCCCTTTTTGCCACTTCAACTTGATTAGGGCATTTTTTTGAGGAGAAAGAGTGTCTGTTATCGAGAGAGGGGTGTTCCATATGGAATACATTTCTTCAATAGATAATGGATATCGTTTCCCTTCCGGAGTCATAATGGCGAGGGTGTCTTGTGGAGAAAATGGGTGGGTAACCTGGATCGAAATCCATTCTCCTTTGATGGAGTCCACTACGATGCCGACTTTGGTTTCAGAATGAGCCGCTTTGGATTTTTTGATCCGATCTTGATCAGTTTGGTTGATTTTGAAAAAGCCTGGTTTTTGAGGGAGGGTTGCGACTTCGTCTAACTTTTTAATTTCATCGGATGTGATTTCATACGTATCTGGATTTTGGATGTAGCGATTGGTGAGTGCGCGATAGAGTTTTAGGCAGGTTGAAGTATAGGTGTCTGGGTAGCCACGGCCGTCGATAATCCAGCCACTTAAATTGAGAGCGACTAAATCCGGAATATTTTTGAGAAGGCTTTTGTCAAAATAGGCATACATAAGATGTCCATGGGGATTTTGGTAGAACGTGAAATATCTACCTGGATACTCGTGGTCCTGACTGCGAACAACGGTAGTTGAATCCGTATGTGGATTGGTAAGTCCACTAAGGAAGGGCCGGGGAGAATTTTGGATGAGGATGGGGCCTTGAACCTGGAGCTCGAATTGAGCGGAGCTTGCAAGTTCGGTGATGATTTTTTGCATGTCTTTATTGGGGATGTCGTTGACGAAGACTTGGGCTTTGAAATGGTCTTGATAATAGCGAATACTTTCGGTGTTTTGGTTGCCGGTTTCGCAATTTAAAATGAGCGTGATGTGGGGGGCATGCTCTTTAAACCATTCGGCTAATCCGGGGTCCTGAACGCGAACAGTGGTGATGAATGCTTTATCTAATTCCTGGGCGAGTTGGTGAATGAGGGGGAGGTGATGATTGTGAGGGAGGATGTCCAGGTTAAAGGAGAGTTCGCAGCCTGGGGATAGCGATCTTGCGTGGTTAGCGAGTAGGGTGATCTTTGTGAAATCTGAGGTTTGGAAGTCATCGTGGAAGGGTCTTAGTGATAATTTTGAGTCTTCTAAAATGAGATGATTAGCGCCAGCTTCAAGTGATGATTTAACTTGGTCTATGGTGCTTGCATAAGTGATTAATTTTAGCGTTGATAATTTCATATCGCGATTGGCTTCCTTATAATGTCGAATTCCGTAATTGGCAGTGTGGTTTCAAATTGAATGAGACAATTTTGGCCGGTTTTTTCGATGGGAATTCCGGACATGTTTTTCATGGAAATGAGGCGGTCTTGATAGCGGTTTCCTGATTGGCTGACAAATTCGATGAGATCGTCTTTATAGAAGGGTACTTTGATTTCGGCAATGACTTGATTACCTTGGACGGCCTTAACGGTGCCAATAAGATCTACGCCTTTAGTCCCCTCGGCGGAGTCATAGTAAATACTTTCTGTCCCGGGCATATGGTCTAATCCACCGGTTGAAAAATGGCGATTGGATACTTTTTTGAGCTCGTTTTCGTACTCAGTAAATGAGGTTTGGCGATTATCGCAGTAGTCGTCGATGGCGGCCCTGTAAGTTGAGACGGCGTTTGCGACATAGAGGTTTGATTTCATGCGGCCTTCGATTTTGAGGGATTCAATCCCGGACTCTACTAATTGTGGAATAAGGGAGACTCCCATTAAGTCCTTCGCATTCATGATATGAGATGTGACTGTAGGGCCTTCTTGGGGATTGGTGGGGATGATATCGTATTTATGTCTACAACTTTGGATGCATCCGCCTCGGTTAGAGTCCCTCCCTGCGGTGTAGTTGGAGATGACACATTTACCTGAATAGCTGGCACACATTGCGCCATGGACGAAGACTTCAAGCTCAATATCCAAAACTTCTTTAATTTTTTTACAGTCTTCAATGCTGACTTCTCGGGCTAAAATGACTCGTTTTGCACCGGCGTTTTTCCATAGTTTGCATCCGTATAAGTTGGTGACACTAGCTTGAGTAGAAGTGTGGAGATCAACAGTGGTCATTTTTTTGGCCAATTGCATGACGCCCATGTCTGAGATGATAAATCCATGGGGTTTAATTTTCTCTAAAATCTCTAAGTGAGGTGCAAGTGACTCAATATCGCTATTGTGGGCATATCCGTTGAGGACGACATAGACTTTTTTGCCATTTTCGTTGGCATAATCGACGGCATTTTGAAGCTCACTATCGCTAAAATTATCGGCAAATTTGCGTAGTCCAAATACGGTGCCCCCCACATAGCAGGCATCGGCCCCATGTTGAAATGCGATTTTAAGTTTTTCAATATTTCCGGCGGGTGCCAAAAGCTCAGGCTTCCGGACCGTTGCCAAATGTTGTGATGCGGCCAAAGTACTCACCTTAACTACACCGCTTCGGCCGAAGCCTCCGCTCCTTGGTAGTCTGCGGTTCGTCATTTGACCACCTGACAACATTTCTCAATGGTCCTTGGGCTAGGAGTCTTAATGTTTGATCATTCATGATGTTTGTATAGTAGTCTTTTAAGTGAAGTTTTGAAAGTGATTTAAGGCTTTTCCAGACTCTAAAACCGCTTTAATTTTGGCTTTTAAATCCGGGGAATTATCAAGCTTAACCTGGCTTAGGATGGTGTGGGCGAGGTAACTAATCCATGGGGTAGCATAGGGGTGCGTGCCTTTGAGACCTTCGATACACCAGGTAAGCGATTCTTCTGAAGTAATGGGACCATCTGGGTATTTGTCGGTTTCGTAGTCTTCGGGCCTAACGAAATCGTCGGTGATGGTGTCGTTAGTCCGGCTGATGGCGGGGGCTCTGCGATCGGTGGGGAGTTGAATACTTCCCTCCACACCTCTAATGAGTAAAAATCGATCTTGCCGATTGTGTTTGAGAAGCTGGATCATCTTTTCCTTATATGGAGGATGGGTGTAACTGGTGATTGTGATGGTTTCTTTTTTGCCTTGAATGGGCTGAAGTAGTTTTTCAATGGTGGCTAAAATTGGGCGTTTTACCATTTCTTTTCTCAGTATTTTGAGGTCATGAAGATCTGGGGAACTGTGATACTGGTCGATATAGGTCCAGCCGATGTCGGGGTTGTGGAGTCTCGCGATGGCCTGATCTGGTGTGATGAGGGGGTCTTGTCCTGCGCATTTTAGTAATTTGTGTGGGGTAACACCACGTTTAGGGGAGACTTCGTCGACACCATGGAGTACGGTCGGATATCCCAGTGCTGCCAAAACGGCGGCGGTGGCGACCCAGACGCAGGGGGTTCTCCCTAGCCCATCGTAGGCAACGGCCAAATCGATGAGGATGGGGATATCGGTTTTGATTGAAGTGCTGATATTTTGGCAGACATCCAATGCGGCAATATTTTCATCCATATTTTCTCGCTTGAGGCGTTCTGCTTCTAAAAATGCAGCTTTTTGCAGATTAGGGGTGGCCGAGTCCAGAACTTGTTCCATTCCCCAGGTCATTTCTTCGTAGGATAAATCCTGATGAGAAATGACTTTTTGAGTGAGGCTTTCAAATGGGGTTGAGCTTGTTTTTTCAATTAACCAGTGAAGTTCGGTCGGTAAATTAGATTTGTAGTCTTTTGAAAATTGAGAGAGCCAAGTTGCTTCTTCTGGTGTGTTTTCCAGCATTAAAAATGCAGTGAGTAGCGTTGCTTTGGTGGTGATGTTGGCGTCGGGATTTGCCATGAGTTGGGTGAGTTCGATTAGCTCTTCTTCGCTCAATGTTTTGCTCATGGTTGGGCCAGTGCCTTTTTTCTTGAGGATGGCGATTAACTGATCTTGTGGATTCATAAGGCTATTAAAACAGCGACTGCGGATCATAGTCCACTAAAATTCGGACATCTTTGAGTGGCAGTGGTCGATTCAAAATGCTTTTTTTGATGTGGGCATAATGCGCATGGGGACTCTTAATAAGGAGATGCCATCGGTTTTGCTCCCTCACCCGATCAACAGGGCAGGGATTTGGTGGCGTCATTTGGATGTCTTTTGACTTGAATTCGTTTGCAAGATACTCATGTAAAAGCTTGGTTTGTTGCTGAACGGCAAACAGGTCTTCTCCCGAAATAATAATATTGACCAGGATGCTAAATGGCGGATAGTACAGTTGTTCGCGATAGGCGATTTCGTTTTTATAAAATGTAGGATAGTCATGGGTTTTGGCAGCGACAATCGCGTAATGTGTTTCATGCTGGGTTTGGATGATGACCTCACCCTTTTTTTGACCACGACCAGCCCGTCCTGCAACTTGGGTGATGAGCTGAAATGTCCGTTCAGGTGATCTAAAATCTGGGAGATTGAGCGTAGAGTCGATGCCTAAAATACCAACCAATGTCACTTCTTCAATATGATGACCCTTGGCGACCATTTGAGTTCCAATCAAAATGTCCCCACTTTCCTTAAATTCCTCTAAAATCGCAGCTGCTTTTTTTTCATTGGGGGCAGTGTCTTTGTCCATTCGGATAATCGCGGCGGTCGGGAGTAGTTGCTTGAGGTCTGTTTCAATTTTTTGGATGGCATTTCCGGTAAAGTTAAGGGATGTTTTTTTGCATTTTGGGCAGATATGGGTGAGTGCATAAGTGAGATAGCAACGATGGCATCTCAGCTTGCGGTCTTTGTGATAGGTAAGGCTTAATTTACAGTCTTTGCAGGCCAAGACATGGTGGCATTTTGTACAGCTGATATAGGTTGAAAATCCTCTTCGATTTAAAAGTAGGATCGTTTTTTCTTTGGCCTCGATTCGTTTTTTGATTTCGGTTAATAGTTGACTGGATATCGGGGCAATTTCGTTGGTGCATGTAATGGGCGGCAAGCTGGCCTCATTGGGTCTGGTAGTGAGTGCAATGAGACTCCACTCTGGATTGTGGGTGGCATGGTAGTAGGACTCGATGCTAGGTGTGGCGCTCCCGAGTATTAATAGTGCGTTATGGTCCGTTGCTAGATAGTGGGCGATGGTATGAGTCGAGTATCTGGGGGTGGAGTCCTGCTTGTAACTGGATTCGTGCTCTTCATCGATGATGATGGCACCAATGTTATTAAGTGGCGAAAATATGGCGGATCTAGGGCCAATAACGATGTCTGAGTGGCCGGCCAACATTTTAGTCCATTCGATGTCTCTGGATTTTGCTGTCATGCCGGAGTGGAGGAGGGCGATGCGTTCTCCGAATCGGGCTTTAAATTGTTTTCTAAATTGGGGAGTAAGCGCGATTTCGGGGACGAGGATGATGACCTGTTTTTTTTGCTTAATCATATGATGGGCCACTTGCATATACAG
Organism: bacterium UBP8_UBA817; assembly: GCA_945888435.1. GTDB lineage: Bacteria > Margulisbacteria > Marinamargulisbacteria > SXXA01 > SICP01 > CAMCZW01. The sequence goes on along the minus strand of CAMCZW010000007.1, from coordinate 67,924 downwards.
TTCGGTTTTACCGCTGCCGGTAATACCGTGGATGAGCGCGGTATGCGGAGTGGGGAAGTGAAGTAGTTTTTTGAGCGCGATGTCCTGCTCGCCGGTGAGGGTGTGTGGGTTTTTGAATTCATGAAATTCTGGCGGCTCACCAATATCCTTGAGTCGTGTTTTTTTGGTGCCGACGACGGTTTGATAGGCGATATAGGGAGACGTTTGGTAGTAGTCTGCAATCCATTTGATGAGATCAACTTGGGATTTTGGAAGTGTCATTCCCTCACTGACTTCTTCAATGGGTTTGAGGCGATGTTCGCTCGTCGCGTCTTCGTGGAGGCTCATGATGATGCCTTCGGAGCGGCCTTTCCCAAATGGAATCGTTACTTTTGACCCGGGTATTGCGGTTGATATGAGGTGTGCCGGCACTTCAAATGTAAAGTAATTTGGTACCCCTCTCAGGACTAGAATTTCTGCGGTTAACCCTGTGCTCATTGAGGCAGCGTGATGATAAAGGATGTTCCTTGATTGAGTTTGGACGTGAGGGTGATTTCCCCTTTGTGTTTACTGATAATATCGGTGCAGATGCTCAGGCCCAATCCAGTGCCTATAGCTCCTTTTGTGGTGAAAAAGGGGTCAAAAATATGATTTTGAATTTCTTCTGGGATACCAGGCCCATTGTCTGTGATTTCGCAAATGATCTGGTTACGGACAGCTTTGGTTTTAATCATAATCATTCCGCGTTGTTGATCGGGAGAATGAAACTCTCGGATCGCATGGCAGGCATTGATGAGGATATTTAAAAATACCTGGGTCAGTTTACCCGGATTACATTCGATGAGGGGGATATCTCCATAATCGGTAATAAAGTCCGTATGATAGCGATGCTCGGTCTTGGTCAGGATAATGGCATTTTCCACACAAATATTGATATTGTAAGGCTCGGTTTCTTCCTCAGAAACAGATTCGTTTTGTGAAAAATTTCTAATGGTTTTGACGATGTTTTCAATTCTTTTTAATCCATCATGACATTGGGTAAAGGCATTGTTAATTTCGACCATGTTTTCTGCGATTTTAAGGCTTTTTTCGATTTCCTTGAGTTTGGTTAATGCCGCTTTGACTTCTGGAATATGGGCAATGGACTCTAACAAAAGATGATAGTTTTGAATGAGTTGAGAAAAATTTTGGATATATAAATCTAGGGCAAATAAATTATTTTGGACAAACCCCAGCGGATTGTTGATTTCGTGAGCAATCCCAGCAGCAAGCCTGCCAATCGAAATCCAGCGTTCTTTTTCGATGACTTTGGCTTTGTCTTCTTTTAGTTGAGTGAGTTCTTCCCTAAGGTGTTTATTTTCTTGGTCTAAATTTTCAAATTTTGGTATTGAATTTGGCATAGCCATCATCATAAATGAGTTAAGCGATTGTAAGCAACTATAAGAAGATAATACTCACCCCTAGCCCCTCTCTGTTCCAAAGAGGGGAATTTGTATGGATTAACTCCTTGAGCCTCCCTCTTTGGAACAGAGAGGGAGGTTGGTGGGTGAGTGTTATCTGGAAATTGTATAACGTTGTAGAAACTACAATCTCTGATATCATAACAAAATATTTTCCCTACAGGAGCTTTTGTGGACCAAGCGCGTATTTTGATTGTGGATGATGAGCCTCATTTAACGGCATCCATTTTTCGTATTTTTTCTAATGATCCGGTCCATATGTTTCAGGCGGCCGATGGTAAAGAAGGCCTGCAACAAGTGATGCAGATTTCTCCAGATGTCATCGTGGTGGATTATAAGATGCCGCAGATGGATGGCTTGGAGTTTTTGAAAGCGGTTCAATCAATTCGTTCTGATATTCCTGTCATTGTCATGACAGCGCATGGTAATAAGGCTGCGTCGGTTCAATTTTTAAAAGAAGGCGCATTTCGGTATCTCGAAAAGCCATTCCGTCCGGATGAATTTCGATTAGTAGTCTTTGAAGCGCTTGAACATCATCGCCTTAAAATTGAAAATAGCAAATTGCAGCAAATGGTGGAGCTTCAGGAATCCTTTTCTGAACTCGTGGGTTCAAGCCCTCCCATGCTTGATTTGTACCAAATGATTGAACGTATTGCGGAGACCGATATCACGGTCCTCATCCAAGGTGAAAGTGGGACGGGTAAAGAATTGGTCGCGAAGGCGATTCATGAAAAGAGTAAGCGGGCGGGTAAGCCTTTTATCCGGTTTAATTGTGCGGCATTGCCTGAATCCTTGATTGAAACCGAGTTGTTTGGCCATGAAAAAGGGGCGTTTACCGGTGCGGATGAGCGTAAACTAGGCCGATTTGAATTGGCGGATAAAGGGACTCTGTTTTTTGATGAAATTGGCGAATTAAGTCTGGCCATGCAGGTGAAGTTACTTCGCGTCCTCCAAGAGCGAGAATTTGAACGTGTGGGCGGGACCGTCACCGTAAAATCGAATGTCCGTTTTATTGCTGCAACCAATCAAAACCTCGATACGATGATGGCGTCGGGCACGTTTAGAGAAGATTTGTTTTTTCGCTTAAGTCGCTTCCCATTACGCGTATTTCCATTGCGAGAACGTGGGGATGATGTGGTGAAGTTGGCCCATTATTTTCTTAAGCAATATGCGCTTGAATATGGGGCTAATGTCACCGGATTTACGGATGGCGCTGTCACAATGCTTCAACGATATTCCTGGAAAGGGAATGTCCGAGAGCTACAAAATGTGATTTCTCGTGCGGTAATTTTGTCTCAAACCCCGTTGGTTAATGAAATTGCATTGGGGCTTTATGGCACCTCGTCACTTCCTGAATTATCCATTTTTGAAAAGCTGGCTCAAGATCCTGTTTCCGAAGAAGATCTTGTTCGTAGGTATGCGCAGGAAATTCTTAAAAAATGCAGTGGAAACAAAAAGCAAGCCTGTGAAGTGCTAAAGATAAATTATCGGACATTGGTATCTCGCTTGTAGGCTGTATAATCCCTAAAATGATGAACTTAATTGAGCTTGTCCCCCGAAGTTTAGAGTCTGTTACTGCTGATGCCGCCCATTTGTTGACTCAGTATTCTCATGTGAATGGGATTAACATTCCAGATGTTCGGCGTCTCCCGATACGAAGTTATGATGTTGCTAAGGTGTTTTTAAGCCACGGTTATTTTGTCGTGCCGCATATCCGAAGTGTGGATTTTACGGCGGAGACTGCAATTATTTTGTTTGATGAGTTGGTCGGCTTAGGGTTAACCCATGTTTTGGTTGTCAGTGGGGATGTCTATCCTGAGCTTGCTCATGATGCGCCCTTAACTGCGATCGACATGATTACTTTATTAAAACGGCGTTTCCCACAGTTAATCGTGTATGGGGCGTTGGATCCTTACCGAACTTCCGCTGAGGCGGAGCTATCCTATTGTCACCAAAAATTAGGTGTTGGATGTGATGGGTTTTTTACTCAACCTTTTTTTGATCTGGAATTATCAGATTGGTATTTATCTCGCCTGACTCAGACGCAGTTGTTTTTAGGGATTTCTCCGGTGTTGACTGAGAAATCAAAAACCTATTGGACGGTTCGCAATCATGTGACTTTTTCTGACTTTTTTCAGTTAGATCTTAGATATAATCTTAGGTTGGCGCATGATTTGATGGCGTTGGCCGGAAAATATAATCAACATACCTATCATATGCCGATTACGATGGATGCTAGGGAATATGTTGGGGCCTTGTGGCCCACTTAGGGCGTATTAAATAAGGGCGTATGCAATACGCCCCTACGGGTTTGTTAGATGTCTTGATTCGCGGCGGCTTCGTCGGCTTCGACGTCGACACCTACGATTTTTGCGTCGGCTTTAACTGTCGAAATGGCGTGGTAACCGCAATCGACGTGGTGGGTTTCGCCTGTAACGCCACTTGAGAGATGGGAGGCCAGGTATAAGCCGGAGTTACCGACTTCATCGAGTGTGATATTTCGTTTCATTGGGGATCTTGCTTCGGTGATTTTGTAGAGGATATCAAATCCGCTGATTCCTTTTGCGGCCAGAGTTTTGACTGGGCCAGCTGAAAGTGCGTTGACTCGGATACCTTCTCTTCCTAGTTCTGCGGCAAGGTAGCGTACTGTGCATTCAAGCGCAGCCTTGGCGACGCCCATAATGTTGTAGTTAGGGACATATCTCTCTCCACCTAAGTAGGACAGCGTGACGATAGATCCGCCTTCTGTCATTAAGGGACGAGCTTCTCTTGTAATAGGTATAAGAGAATAGGCACTTACGCCTAATGCTAAATCCCAGCCTTCTTTGGTTTGGTTGTAAAACTGTCCGCCTAAATCTTCTTTGTTGGCAAAGGCCACGGCATGGATGACAAAGTCTAATCGGCCATAGATGCGTTTAAATTCTTTAAATACTGCTTTGATTTCGTCGTCGCTCGTGACGTCACAGGGCATGATCAATTTTGATCCCATTTCTTCTGCAATAGGGGTTACCCGATCTTTCATGATTTCGCCGGCATATGTAAATGCAATTTCGGCGCCATGTTCATGCAGCTTTTCAGCGATTGCATGGGCAATTCCTCGTTTGTTGCTTACGCCAAACACAATTCCTTTCTTGCCGCTCATCAATTGGCTCATACCATTTTCCTCATTGTCTCAAATTTAAGGGTGAAAACATTTTTTCTCATTTTATGCCTACTCGTCTGTAATGTGAACCCCTTAAGATTATTTTCAAATTGAAAAGGGAGTGAGTTGGAGTATAATGCCTCTATGCCTCACTTTTTTAGATACTCTTTAATTCTATTATTTATTCTCCTTATTAGTGGGATTGCGGTTGCTCAGGTTGAGCCATTTCGTGCCGCTCCTTATTATACGGTTCGCCAAACGCGTATTGTCCCCTCAACTCAACCCAATACCCTGACGATTAAGCAATTAAGTGACTTGGTTTATTTTAATCAGGAACGCAATGACTTGCTTAAGGCCGAATTAGGGCGTGCCCATAAAGATATCCAGGATCTAGAACGTCAAGTTAAAGAGTTAAATTCCACCATAACTCAATTCAAAAATTATTATTTCCGACAAATGTAATGTTTTCTAAATTTCGCATTGGAGTGGGATTAATCTATCTCATGGCCTTTGTGTCGGTGGCCTTGCAAATTACAGGGCTTGTCGGTGAAACCGGTATTCTCCCCATCGAATTAGTAAAGCGTGTCGCCTTTCATGGCTCAGTGACTCAAGCTATGTCAGAGTCCCCTTCTTTATTTTGGATCTTTTCTAGTAATTCGGCTCTTAATACGGCTGCTTATGGGGGTGTTTTAGCCTCCTTTTTGATGATTTTAGGAGTATTCCCCTGTCTGATGGCGGGGATTGCCTGGGTGCTTTATGCCTCATTTGTAGGCGTTGGCGCTGATTTCTTTCAATTTCAATGGGATATTCTTCTATTAGAGTTTGGATTAATTTCCTTTTTTATTTTGATGGCCAAGAGGATGACTCGATGGGGCCAAATTGCGATTGGGGCGTTGCTTTTTAGGGTCATCTGGATGTCCGGCGTAGTGAAGCTGCTGAGTGGCGATTGGCACTGGTGGGCGGGCACAGCTTTGGAATATCATTTTTTAACCCAACCCTTGCCTCATATTGGTGGATTTTTATTTCATCATCTCCCTGCTTTTATTTTATTTTTAATGACCATGGGGGTTTTGGGTTTGGAATTAGTATTGCCATTTCTACTCTTTTTTAAGCGGACTAGGCTGATTGCGTTATTGGGGATTATCTTGTTGATGGTGATGATCGGACTTACGGGTAATTACGGCTATTTCAACTGGTTGGTTTTGGTGATGGTAGTGGGGCTTTGGGATCCTCCTGTCAGTGACCCTCCCCCAGCCCCCTCCCAGGAGGGGAGTTTGTATTGGGTGGCAACTGTGGGATTGGTGACGATGTTAGTGCTTGGTGGGCTTTATGATTTAGGGCGATTTTATCCTGGGTTATCTTCTCGGCTTAAGCTGGATACCTTGGGCCAATGCCATGTGGCGGGTCGTTATGGATTATTTGCGGTGATGACGACGGAGAGAAACGAGCTTCGTATTGAGGGGAGCAGAGATGGCGATACCTGGTATCCGTATCAATTTCGATTTAAACCTAACCGTGCCATTGATTTTCCGTATTGGACAGTGTTTCATATGCCGAGGTTAGATTGGCAAATGTGGTTTGCTGCACTTTCTCAATTTGATCAACAAGGGTGGCTACATTACTTTATTGATGGTCTTTTTAGGGAAAAACCTGGAGTATTGTCATTGATTGATAAAAATCCGTTTACGAGTGGTGCGCCAGAATTTATTCGGGTATCCGTAGATCGATATGAGTTTTCATCTATTAATCACTATATCAAGACCCATGAGATTTGGGTTATTACGCCGATCGGGGACTATAGCCCGATTTTAATAAGGCCGAATTTATAAGATTTAATTTTTTTGAGTTTGAATATGCAATTTTTGAGGGAAATAGAACGATAATGATATATATGAACATTTTTTGGGGATTTAGATCATGTCATTAACGAGGCTTGGAGGTCAAAATTTTGCTGCGCTTAAGGCGCGTTTTCAGGCTAATCCTGACACACAACCTCTTTTGCCAAAAGATGGCAAAAAAAAGCCTGTTGGGAGGTTTTCTGATCAGAGTGGTGGCGCTAACACTACTAACCTTCCCCGACCACCAATTGCTATTGTTGGTTCTCATGGGCAGTTTTCCCGTACAGAAAGTGATTCTCCACCTGTTTCTCCTGCAATGCCTCACCACCTTCGGGGTATTGATGGGTCGACATCTTCCTCGGATCCTACTTTCTCTGACACTTCGGATAGTTCACATGCTTCGGATACTTCAGATGTGAGAAGAAACAGTCAAGCGGGAAAAAAATGGGTTAGTCAATTTAGTGCTGCAGTTAGGGATGCTATGAATGGAGCCGAATCTGTCTCTGATCCAGGATTTGATGCCTTAGCGGCTACTGTTCAAACCTTAAGGCGAAAGCCAAAGTCTGCACCTAAAGAAGAAATTCCTTCTCAAGCGGCCGAACCTTCTTCCCCAATGACAATAAAAGATAGAATCGCACGTTTGCAGGCAACAAAAAAATCTGGATCAAACCAGGCAATGCAACCTGTCTTTGATCAAGCAAAAGGGATTGTTCAATATAGTAATCAGGCTCATGCGCTTAGAGATGGATATGCTCATTTAGTTCAACCGCATGGAGCGGCTTATCATGCTTATGCTTCTGCTTTTGCGGCCTGTAATCCTGATGCGGATGTTCATATATCGTATGCAGTACCCGTACTTGATGGCACAGATACTTTTTTCCTTCCTGATATCGCTATTAAAAGAGATGGTCGCCTTGTTATGGGGGTCTCTATTTCATTATCTCATTTTCCTCAAGGTTCCCAGATTGCTGAGCTGAGACAGACTTTTTTTGATTCTTTTCTTAGGTCTGAAGAGGTCTTTAATGGGTGGGAATTTATGGTTTCGCAGGGTCGTGATGGATCAAATCTTCTTGAAGACTCACAGCGTCGGGATGCTCAACTTAAAGCTGCGGGGGAGGCATACCATGCGGCACTCAATACTGTTTCTATAGATACCCCAGAGGTTCGCTTTTTGAAGGCTGAGGCTGATTATTATTTTGGGAGAGGGGCAAATCCTGGCTACCTTACGTATGCAGTAGAGTATCGTAAGTTGTTTCATGATTTAACAACAATGACTACTCATCAGGTGTTAAAGCCTTATTTTGCGGCAGCTGAAACAGAAGCATCTCCTCAAAAGATGATCGAGTTAAAATACCAGCCTTTTTCCGAGGTTATGCATGGTGCATCACGCATTATTCATGCTCAGTGTGAAGCCAATGGCATTATTCGCTGTGCTCAGCTTGTAAGATTTGACGCACTGCTTGGTCGTTATGATCGGGCTTTGGCGGATAATACCGGTGTTAGTGAATTGTTTGATCAATTAAAAGACTCTCTGCACGGATTCAAAGGAGATCTAGCGTTACAAGATTTCCCTGTATTCTTGAAGAGTTTGGAGACATTTATTCAAACTATTGAGGATCAATTTTCCTTGGATTCTAAACCAGGTTCTGTTACTGAGTTCTTTATCGCCGTAGCCGATTTTATTCGTTCCCCGCAAAGCCCTGATCGACGAGTGCCATCACAGGGATCTCCTTTTCTTCCTGTTTTTTCACGTATGGAAAGTAGGTTGAGCAAGTTTTCTGATGAGCATGACCGCAGCACTCAGTTTGATCTTTTTATTGAAGATGAAAAAGATAATCCTTCTTCTCCAATAGCCGATCACTTAAATGTATTTATGGTAACTTCTGCACAAAAAGCGACGATTATAAGTTCTTTGGGCGAAAGAAAACATAACCATCACTTTGAAGCGGTATTTACAGCCCCTCCTCCTCCTCCTCCTCCTCCTCCTTCGGTTATTCCGACTATTACTATTGTAGAGGATTCCGATGAGCCTCCTGTAGCAGCGGCTATCCCTCTTGCAGCAGCTGTAATCCCTCCTGTGGCTCCGCCTGGCCCGGCAGCTCCGGCGGCGGGTCATGGGCCAATTTTACCTCTTCCTCCTCCTGAGGCTCCCGATGAGCCTCCTGCAGTAGCAGCAATCCCTCCTGTGGCTCCGCCTGGTCCGGCAGCTCCGGCGGCGGGTCATGGGCCAATTTTACCTCTTCCTCCTCCTGCAGCAGCGGCAATCCCTCCTGTGGCTCCGCCTGCTCCACCACTTCCTCCAGCGCCGGCGATTTCTCCTCCAGTGAGTCCGATTAAGCCAGTGCTTCAGCCTCCTGTATTTCAATATGGAGAGGGTGGGTTGGTTCCGTTATTACTTAAATATGCTCGGTTATTTATGGCGGTTGGATTGTCTTCACGGTCTGGGTCGGCCTTTACTTCGATGACGGGGTATGTGTCCTATCTCTTTTCTTCATCGTCTCAATCCGTGGCTAATGAGAAGAAGCCAGAGGCGTTTTTAAAACAACTTAAGGAACAAGCTCTTGGTAGCGATCCTGTAACTGCTGGCAAGGTAACACCCAAAGCTCCGGCTAAACCTGCTGTGCCTGCTAGCCCTCCGGCCAAGCCAATTGTGCCGCCAGCGGCTGCTGCTGATGAGGGTGTCGCACCAGGGGACGAGCCAGATCCAGAGCCAGAAGTTCCTGCGGGTGGCTCTCCAGGCTCTGAGTCTCGATCTCAATCTCCTATTACAGGGGCTAATCCGGAGCCTAGAAAGGGTTCTCTCCCGCCAATTCCTCTAAGTTCGATTTCTCCTGAGGCAAGAAGCTGGCCTCCTGTAGGTGCTTCATCAGTTCGAGCGGTTTCGCTAGTGACTCCTGCTGGTGGAATTGGAAATACTGGAAACACCTGTTATTTAAACTCGGCGCTTCAGATTCTAAATAGAATTTTTAATGAGTTAACTCCAACTCCTAATGCTCCACCTGAGGATCAGGCAAAAGTTGAACTGCTTAGGACGACGATTGATAAGCTTCGTGATCAAACGTTAACAGAACGTGACCTTGAAGCCCTAGCTGAGGTCTTTTTAGAAGTCGGCCTTCATCGCCAACAAGATTCTACAGAGGTATTGACGAAATTTTTAGCATTGTTTCAGTCTCCAGTTGAGCTTCAAACTTCGATGGCTTCACTCGAGGAGTGGGGTGGTGAAGCGATAATCCGTAGAGCACCTGCACCGACGGTATTTCTCCCGATTGATTTTCTTCCTGACCAGACGCGTTTTTCTGATCTTGTTTCAAATGCGGTTGGGATTCTTCAAGTTGGACAAGTGGTAGCGGATGTTATGTTTGGAGATTTTCCAGGTAATGGATTTCAAACTAGTCATTTAAAGCTGGTGAATCCAGACAGCGAATCTTCTATCGTTGTTTTTAATTTGAACCGATTTAAACGGAATGAGGGTGTTTACAGAAAGCTAAGTACTCCAGTAGTGGCTAACGAGCAGTTTGAGATGGAGGTTGGAGGCCGGAGATGTCAGTTTACTTTAGTGGGTGGAATTATTCATGCTGGGACTGTAGATAATGGGCATTACTTGTCGTTTGCAAAGGATCCTGTGGGGCCTGGTTATACTATCTTTAATGATGGTATTGTTTCTCAAGTGGGTACTCTGGCTGATGTGCCAGGGCTTGATAGAGGCGGATATTCGTTTACGTATCGGATAACTCCTCTTAAGGGTGTGATAGTAGAGCCTCATCTCCCGCCTCTACCGCCGCCGCCTTCCGCTCTGTTAGATTGGCCTCCTACACCTAGAAGGGTGACGTTTGAGGATGACCACAATCTGCCATTAAAATCTCATGCTGAGGAGCCCGTTTTTCCTCATGAACCAGTTGCGCATTCTTCGCCAGTAATAGTTGCTCAATCTAAACCTCGCTCCTTGCCTGCCAGTTTGGCTACCGCTGATTCTTATTCTCATTTTACCGAGGAGAAGATGGGGGCTGTATTCGCAGGGTTGGCTGAAAAGACAACGACGGAAAATAAGGAAGTGCCTAGCAGGTATTTTCCTGGGACTACTGGATTTTACCGATATGCTAATGTGCAGGCTCCAAAAGCAACGATGGTGAAAGCGGACGGATATCCAGCTAATTTTGTTGATCCTGGCCATAACATTATTGCTTGTGAAGGACCTAGATCTCAAAATACTGCGGCTTTTTGGGATATGCTTTGGGATAATAATACTTCTGCTATTGCAATGCTCACGAATCCTGTGGAAAAAGGTGTTGATAAATGTGCGGAGTATTGGAAGTTTGATAATTCTTCAGAAACAACATTTTCTAGTGGATTAACGGTTAAATTGAACAATACTGTGCTTGAGGATGGGACTACTGTCAGGAACTTTACCTTAACAAAGGGGAATGAAGAAAGATCATTAGCTCAATTTCATTATACAACTTGGCCGGATCACGGTGTTCCTGGAGATGGGGATGTTGAGAAGGGCGCGCGTGAAGTTATGAGGTTTAATCAGCAGGTTCGTACTTATCTTAAGGCTCACCCTGCTAAAGGGACTAGTGGTCCTGGGCCATTGGTAGTCCATTGTTCTGCTGGAGTTGGTAGAACTGGTACTTATTTAGCAGTTGATCATGCCCAAGCACAACTAGAGAGTAGAGGGTCATTAGAAGGATATAAGGTTGATAAGACCGTGACTGACTTGAGAAAGGCCAGAGGGGCTCTTACAATCCAAACTCCGGCTCAATATCAATTGGTTTGTAAGGCGGCCTGTTTAATTGCGACTGATCCATTGTCGGCAGAGTAGCATTTACTTTTCTACAATCTTAAAATTGTACTTTCTGCAATCATTATTTCTTTGGCGCTGATTTTTATGGTTTTCTTACGTAAAAAATTTTAGAGGGTAGTTGGCATGGCGGGTGCTTTTTTGATTATTGTAGCAGCAAAAAAGTAGCTTCTAGCGTGGGGGAGGGGGATGTCTCCAGTGCCTTGGGGGGTAGTGGGGAAAAGCCTGGTTTAATTGTGAGAGAGGGTCGGTGCAAATCGGCCCTTTTTTGTTTTCTTGGATTGTCGCGTTGGGGGTTTATTGATACACTTCTTGCTTTGATGGGGGTTCTTAGAGTGACCCTAAAAAAGAACGATCATCAAAGGACAAATTTGTGAATTTTGCTCGCTTAGTATTTGAAGACGGAGTTGAGTTTCGGGGTAGATATTTCACCGATGTCTCTGACTCTTTTGGCGAAGTGGTCTTCAATACGGCCATGGGTGGGTATCAAGAAGTTTTAACTGATCCTTCCTACGCTGGCCAAATGGTCGTCATGACCTATCCTCTCATCGGTAATTATGGAATCAATGCTCAGGATGTCGAGTCTCGAGGACTCTTTTTGAAAGCATTGCTTGTTAAAGAATATATCGATTTCCCTAGTAATTTTAGATCTACTCAATCCTTAAAAAAATATTTGAATGACCATGGCATCATTGGTGTCGAAGGTTTGGATACCCGTGCGATTACGCGATATGTGCGTGATAACGGTGCTAAGCGTGCATTGATTACGGCGTCTACAGAGCCTCTAGATCAGTTGGTGGCGCGTATTCAAGCGTCTCCTAGCATGGTGGGTCAAAATTTAGCGGCTCAAGTAACTTGCGAGACTCCCTATGTGTGGCCGATAGAGTCTGCCCCTTTATTTAAAGTGGCGGTCATCGATTGCGGAGTTAAATATAATATTTTGAGACACTTGGCCAAGCGTGGATGTGAGTGTCATGTATTTCCTAATCATGTGTCTGCTGAGACTATATTATCCGGTGGATTTGATGGGTTATTTTTATCTAATGGACCTGGCGATCCTGAAGTGGTGACAGATACTATTTCGATGATTAAAGAAGTATTGGGTAAGTTGCCTATTTTTGGGATTTGTCTTGGGCACCAATTACTGGCCTTGGCGTTAGGCGCTAAGACCGAAAAATTAAAATTTGGGCATCATGGGGTTAATCATCCGGTGAAAAACTTGCTTAAAGGCGATGTTGAGATTACCTCTCAAAATCATGGGTTTTATGTGAAAGCAGAGTCTCTTGGTCCTGAGGTTGAAGTGACCCATCTTAATCTTAATGATGGGACGGTTGAAGGGATTAAGCATCGGATATTACCCGCGTTTTCGGTGCAATATCACCCTGAAGCAGCGCCGGGCCCTAATGACTCCAATTACTTATTTGACGATTTTATCCAGATGATGACGCAGTTTAAAAATAGTCCTGCACAAAGGTTTGACACATATGTTTCCAGATGACGATCATATCGATGATCACTTAAGAGAAGAATGCGGTGTCTTTGGGGTCTTTGGATGTCTCGCTGCGTCTAAATTATGTTTTTTAGGGTTATATGCGCTTCAGCATCGTGGGCAGGAAGGGGCTGGGATTGTGTCTTCGGACCGGTCTACCTTTTATGTGGTACGTGATGAAGGTTTGGTATCGGATGTGTTTAATCCGGAGAATTTGGCCTATTTGAAGGGGGATTCTGCAATTGGGCATGTGCGCTATTCGACTACGGGGTCTAATAATGTCAATAATATCCAGCCTCTTTATGCCAAGACTTCTTTTGGTAAATTGGCGGTGGCGCATAATGGTAACTTAACCAATGCGTATTCGATTTATTCTAAATTAAAAACTCAAGGAGCCTTGTTTCAATCGACGATTGACTCAGAAGTTGTGCTTCATATGGTGTCTCGTAGTACGGAGACTTCTTTTTTAAAGGCGCTTCAGACGTCTTTGTCTCAAATTGATGGGGCGTTTTCGATGGTATTTTTGTGTGAAGATAAGCTGGTTGCCGCTCGAGATACCTTTGGGTTTAGACCTTTGGTATTAGGTCGTTTGGGTAAGGGGTTTGTAGTCGCTTCTGAAACCTGTGCGTTGGACTTGATTGGGGCTACCTATGAGCGTGAAATTGAGCCTGGTGAAATTGTAATTATAACAGCCGCTGAGGGCGTTCAATCTTATAAGATTCCTCGTCAGTCCCGCCGGGCATTTTGTGTATTTGAGCATGTGTATTTTTCGCGTGCGGATAGCGTTGTGTTTGGAGATTCTGTTCACTTAGTGCGCAAGGAATTTGGAAAGGTACTGGCTAAGGAGTATCCGGTTGAAGCGGATCTAGTGATGTCGATACCTGATTCTGGCAATAGCGCGGCGCTTGGATATGCAGAAGCGTCGGGGATACCCTATGAAATTGGGATGACTCGAAATCAATATGTGGGGCGGACTTTTATTCAGCCTCAGCAACAAATCCGAGATTTGGGCGTTAAAATTAAATTAAATCCGATTACCTCGGTGCTTAAGGGTAAGCGTGTGATTGTGATTGATGACTCTCTTGTGCGAGGGACGACATCTAAGCAGCGTGTGAGTGCAATTAGAAAGGCGGGCGCGAAAGAAATTCATATGTTGATTTCGTCGCCTCCGATTACTGATCCCTGCCATTTTGGGATTGATACGCCACATCGAGATAAACTGATTGCTGCTCAAAAATCAATTGAAGAAATCCGCAAGCATATTGGTGCGGATTCTTTAGGCTATTTGAGTATCGAAGGAATGCTATCGGCTGTGAAGACTCATTTACCTGAACATTTTTGTACAGGGTGTTTTACTGGTAATTATCCGCTTAAAGTTCGTAATAAAGGCAAACATTCGTTTGAAGGTGAAAAAATAAAACTCTATGGGAAAAAGAACTGATATTAAGACTATTTTACTGATTGGATCTGGCCCGATTGTCATCGGACAGGCCTGCGAATTTGACTATTCGGGCACTCAAGCATGTAAAGCATTGAGAGAAGAAGGGTATCGCGTGATATTGGTAAACTCCAATCCAGCAACGATTATGACGGACCCCTCTATTGCAGATCGGACTTATATCGAGCCTTTAAATGTTGAGACTTTAACAAAAATTATAGAGATTGAGAGACCTGATGCGATTTTGCCAACTTTGGGTGGGCAAACGGGACTTAATTTAGGGATGGCCCTTCATGAACAAGGGGTTTTAGCGAAATATGGCGTTGAAATGTTGGGTGCTAAACCAGATGTTATTGCTAAAGCAGAAGATCGTAAGTTATTTAAAAAGGCCATGGAAAATATTGGCCTTACTTTAACCAAATCTTTTACTGCATATTCGCTTGATGAAGCAAAACAATATGCCACAACGCTTGGATTTCCTTGTGTGTTGCGTGCGTCGTTTACGTCGGGCGGGACTGGTAGCGGTATTGCCTACAATATGGAAGAACTTGAGCAGATCGCAACTGCTGGAATCCGTAGCAGTATGATTTCTGAGATTATGATTGAGGAGTCTATCATCGGCTGGAAAGAGTATGAACTCGAAGTCATGAGAGATAGAAAAGATAATGTTGTGATTGTATGTTCTATTGAAAACTTGGATCCGATGGGCGTTCATACTGGAGATTCGATTACGGTGGCACCTCAACAAACTTTAACGGATGTTGAGTATCAAAAACTGAGAGATGCCTCGATTGCGATTATGCGTGAAATTGGGGTTGAAACCGGTGGATCTAATGTCCAGTTTGCAGTTAATCCTAATGATGGCCGAATGATTGTTATTGAGATGAATCCGCGAGTATCACGAAGTTCGGCCCTGGCGTCCAAAGCGACTGGATTCCCGATCGCACGATTTGCGGCCAAATTGGCGGTTGGATATACCCTGGATGAACTGGATAACGATATTACTAAAAAAACACCGGCGTGTTTTGAGCCTAGCATCGATTATTGTGTAGTCAAATTACCTCGATTTAACTTTGAAAAATTCCCGGGTGCGCTTCCAATATTAGGGACATCCATGAAATCCGTTGGCGAAGCGATGGCCATTGGGCGTACTTTTAAAGAGGCATTACAAAAGGGATTACGGTCTCTTGAGACTAAACGATTTGGACTTGGATTTGATGGTAAGGATTTAACCACAACGTCTAAGGGCGATATTGTGCGTATGATTTCGACTCCTAATCCTGAGCGATTGTTTCAGATTAAGCGTGCCTTTGAACTTGGATTAACCGTTGATGATGTATTTGAAGCCTGTAAAATTGACCGCTGGTTTTTAGTCCAGCTTAAGCAAATTGTGGATGAGGGTCCAAAGATTCAAAAAACACCTGAGAGTATTCGGTTTGCGAAAGAATATGGATTTTCGGATCGTCAGATTGCGACTTTGTTGGATGTTTCTGAGCAAGAAATTAGAGAGTATCGGTATGCCCAAGGGATTTTACCTACTTATAAATTAGTGGATACCTGTGCCGGTGAATTTGAGT
The DNA here is from genome assembly GCA_945888435.1 of bacterium UBP8_UBA817. GTDB lineage: Bacteria > Margulisbacteria > Marinamargulisbacteria > SXXA01 > SICP01 > CAMCZW01. Next base: position 52,203 of record CAMCZW010000007.1, on the reverse strand, counting down.
CGATTACCCCTTATTTTTATTCAACTTATGAGGCCGAAGATGAGTCTCGGATTACGACCAAAGAAAAAGTGATGATTTTAGGCGGTGGACCTAACCGAATCGGGCAGGGCATTGAATTTGATTATTGCTGTGTCCATGCGTCGTTTGCGATTAGAGAGTTAGGCCTTGAAAGTATTATGGTGAACTCTAATCCTGAAACGGTGTCTACGGATTATGATACCTCAGATAAATTGTACTTTGAGCCGCTGACATTGGAAGATGTATTGCATATTTACCGATCTGAAAAACCTCGTGGGGTGATTATTCAATTTGGTGGGCAAACACCATTGAATTTGGCTCGTCAGCTAGAGGATGCGGGAGTAGTGATTTTGGGGACATCGACGGATAGCATTGACCGTGCAGAAGACCGAAAACGCTTTCAAGCTATGCTTCAAAAATTAAATTTAAGACAACCTCAAAATGCGACGGTGGTGACTTTTTCTGAAGCCAAGACAGCTGCTGCGGAAATTGGATATCCGGTTGTGGTTCGTCCGTCTTATGTATTGGGCGGGGCATTTATGGAGATTGTATATACCGAAGCAGATCTTGAGCGGTATATGACTGGGGCTATTGAAGTGACTCCTGATCGGCCTGTTTTGATTGATCATTACCTTGAAAATGCGATTGAAGTGGATGTGGATGGCTTATCTGATGGCGACAACTGTGTTGTGGCAGGTGTGATGGAGCATATTGAAGAAGCGGGGATTCACTCCGGGGATTCGGCCTGTGCACTTCCTCCTTATAGTTTGTCGGATGCTGTCGTGAATGAAATTAAAATTGCCACTCGTCAGTTGGCGAAAGAGCTGAGAGTGATTGGGTTACTCAATATCCAGTTTGCTGTGAAAGATGGCGAAATCTTTGTCCTTGAGGTTAATCCTCGGGCGTCACGGACTGTCCCATTTGTGAGTAAGGCGACAGGTGTTCCACTTGCGAAGCTGGCCACGAGGGTGATGTTAGGGGAATCCTTGGCCTCACTGGGCGTTAAGGAACCTAATATTAAGCATGTGGCGGTTAAAGAAGCGGTGTTTCCGTTTAACCGATTCCCAGGTGTTGATGTATTGCTTGGGCCTGAGATGAAATCGACTGGTGAAGTTATGGGGCTTGATGAAGATTTTGGAGTCGCGTTTCTTAAATCTCAGTGGGCGGCGGGACAACATATTCCGGTATCTGGAACCGCGTTTATTAGTTTGAAAGAATCTGATAAAACCGATCGGATGGTAGATGTGGCGAGAGATTTGATTGGGCATGGATTTAGATTGGTTGCGACCCAAGGGACACAAGCCTTTTTAGCGGATCATGAGATTGAAGTTGAAACTGTCAAAAAAGTTCTCGAAGGCCGTCCTAATATTGTGGATCATATTAAAAATGGGGATGTGAAGTTGGTAATCAATACCCCTTCTGGGCGAAACCCTCGGCAAGATGAAGCGGCCATCCGGCGTGCGGCACTTGAGCATGGCGTGTCTCTGATTACGACTGTTGCGGGGGCGTCTGCGACTGTAAGAGCGATTGAGCGTTTAAAATCGCGTGCGGTTGGAGTGAAGGCCCTTCAGGATTATTTTAAATAATTTTTTCTCTTGTTTAAGAAGCTGATTTAATCTGTCGGGCTGCCCTGTGAGATGGGTGAAATAGCTGTCTAGCTTTGCAAGATGACTCGATGGGGAACTCTGACCTTACTTAGATTCGGGTTTTGGAGTGAGTTGGGTGCGGATGTGGAGGTCCGATAATTGATCGTCGGTGACGGGGCTTGGCGCTTGGGTCATTGGACAGTAGGCGACACGGTTTTTGGGGAAGGCGATGACTTCTCGGATGTTTTCGAGACCTAAGACCATTGATGTGAGTCGGTCGACACCGATGGCCAGACCGCCATGGGGTGGGGTGCCGTATTTGAATGCGTTGATGAAAAAGCCGAATTTTTGTTCGATTTGTTCAGGGGTTAAGCCCAAGTCTTTGAAAATTTTAGATTGGATATTGGGATCATGAATACGGATGCTGCCGCCGCCGAGTTCTTCTCCGTTGACGACGATGTCGTAGGCAATGGCCGTGACTTTGAGAAGTTCGTCTTGATCGGTGATTTTGGTGATGTCCACTTTAGGCGTGGTGAATGGGTGATGAACGCTGTGAAGGCGACCATCTTTTCTTTCATATAGTGGGAAGTCGACTACCCAGCATGCTTTGTAAACATTTTTAGGGATGATGTTAAGGCGATTAGCGATATAAAGTCTAAATCGGCCTAGAACATCGTTAACGAGTGCGTGGTCAGTATCGGCAATAAAGATAAGGACATCGCCATTTTGGCCGTCTAATTGTTGGATAATATTTTTTTGTTCGTCTTCGCTTAAAAACTGGACGATGTTGGACTCTAATTTGCCATCCAATACTTTCATCCAAGTCATGCCTTTGGCGCCCAAGCTTGGGATGACTTTTTTGGCGAGGTCTTCTTGGAGCATGGATTTGCTCATTTGGTCGGCCATGCCTTTGATGTTAATCCCTTTAATGAGTCCATTGGACTGGCTAATGGATTGGAAAATTTTATAGGAAGTGTTTTTGAAAATTTCTGTGACATTGATCATTTCGAGACCAAAGCGAAGGTCTGGGCGGTCGCAGCCGTATTTGTCCATGGATTCTTGGTAAGTAATGTGAGGGAAGGGGCCTTCAAGTTTAATATCGCCAATTTCGAATGCTTTGGTGATGAGAGGTTCGATGAGATTATATATGAAAGTTTCATCGATGAAGGAGGCTTCCATATCGAGCTGAGTGAATTCGGGTTGTCGGTTTGGTCTTAAATCTTCGTCTCTAAAGCATTTAACGACTTGGAAATAGCGCTCAAATCCACCCACCATGAGTAACTGTTTAAACAGTTGTGGTGATTGCGGGAGGGCATAAAAGTGACCTTCATGTGTCCTACTTGGGACGAGGTAGTCGCGGGCACCTTCGGGCGTACTTTTGGTGAGGACTGGAGTTTCGACTTCGATGAAGCCTTCTTTATCCAGGTAATCCCGGATGACTTTGAGGATGCGATAGCGTTTGAATAGGTGTTGTTGCATGCTTGGACGGCGTAAATCGAGGTATCGGTATTGAAGTCGGATATCTTCATCAACATTAAATTCGGCCTTTTCTTCGCCGTCTTTGAGTTCTTTTTCAGTAATAATAAAGGGTGGGGTGAGGGCTTTTGTGAGCCGTTTGATGGATTTGATGTGAATTTCGATGGAGCCAGTCGGAAGGTGTGGATTTTTTGCGGCGTCGTCTCTTTCGATGACGGTGCCGATGGCTTCGATGACATCTTCGCTTCTGAGTGTTTGGGCAATATCGTAGCTTTGCTTATTGTACTCAGGATCAAATACGAGTTGGAGAACGCCGCTACGGTCGCGGATGTGAATAAATAATAACTGGCCATGATCGCGAATCGTGTCGACCCATCCATAGAGGGTGACTTCGGAGCCTTTATCGGTTAAAGAGACAGTTCCAGAAAAACGACGGGATTTCCAATTCATGATCTGGGTATTATATCCGGCACTCTTTGATATGTCATGGAGTTAATTGGTTAACACTCACCCCTAACCCCTCTCTGTGCCAAAGAGGGGAACTGGTTTTGATTATTTATGTATAAAAAGCCTCCCTCTTTAGAATAGAGAGGGAGGTGGGTGGGTGAGTATTAAGCCAGGTTATTTGCTAAACCCTGGTGCGGCTTCGTCTTTTTTTGACAGGAGAATAGGGAGTCCGGGAATTAGTTGCCAATCGATCATGAGGGTGGGGTCATCATATTTAATACTTCGTTCGAATTGGGGGGCATAGGTGGTGGAGCATTTGTACTCGACTTCGGCGGTGTCGCTTAGGACGTAAAACCCATGTGCGAAGGTGTCTGGGACATAGATCATTTGTTTGTTGTCGCTGGATAAATGGTGGCTGACCCAGTGACCATAGGTTGGGGAGTTAGGCCTAATATCTACAGCAACGTCGATGATTTCGCCTTGAATGCAGCGGACAAGTTTGGCTTGGGCATGTGGTGGGAGTTGATAGTGGAGACCCCGTAAGGTGCCTTGAACGGATTTACTGTGATTATCCTGGACGAATGTATCTGTAATTCCGCCCTGCCTAAACTTTTCGTGATGATAGCTTTCGATAAAAAAGCCGCGATCATCGCTGAATACGGTTGGCGTGATGAGGATAACGTCTGGTATAGCTAATCTTGTGAATATCATAGGGCACTAGTTTACAATAAGTGTTTTAAGATAGGTAGCGCCATGGAGTTCGAATCCGTTTAAGTGGGACTCGGCGGCGGTGATGATTTTTTTGGGGAGGCCGGCCATTTTGGCGACATGGATTCCGTAGCTTTTGTCGGCGGGGCCTGGGACGAATTTATGTTCGAAGACCAAGTGGCCGTCAATTTCTGAAATTTTCATGTTGTAGTTGGCGATTTCTTTGTGGTGGTCTGCGAGGATAGTGAGTTCGTGATAATGCGTGGCGAAGAGGGTGCGGGCACCGATGTCTTGGTGGATGTATTCGGTGATGGCGCAGGCGAGGCTCATGCCGTCGAAGGTGGCCGTTCCGCGTCCGATTTCGTCGAGGAGAATGAGGCTTTTATAGGTGGCGGTATTGAGGATGGCGGAGGTTTCGAGCATTTCGACCATGAAGGTGCTTTGGCCGGCGGCGAGGTTGTCACTGGCACCGATTCTAGTGAATAACTTGTCCACGATGCTGATGGTGGCAGAATCTGCGGGGATGAAACTTCCCATTTGGGCCATGATGATGAGTAAGGCTAGCTGTCGCATAAAGGTGGATTTGCCGGCCATATTGGGTCCGGTGATGAATATGAGACGATTATGAGTGTTGGACATGGTGATGGAATTGGAGATGAATGGTGTACTCATGGATTGCTCCACGATAGGGTGTCGGCCATTTTTGATCGTGATTTCAAGTGATGGGGTGTCGGTGATGATTGGTTTTTTGTAATTGTATTTTTGGGCTGCGGTGGCGAGGGATTGGATGCAATCGAGTGTCGAAATCATGAGGGCTAATTTTTGGAGACTTGGGATATGGGGGATGAGTTTTTGGATGAGCTCTGCATACAGAGTTTGCTCTAGTTTTTTTTGTTGGTCTTCTCCGTTGAGGAGGATGATTTCTTTTTCTTTGAGTTCTGGGGTGATGTATCTTTCGCCATTTACGAGGGTTTGTTTGCGAATGTAGTGCGGTGGGACTTTGTCTATTTGTCCTTGGCTGACTTCGAAATAGTAGCCGAATACTTTGTTGAATCCGACTTTGAGGGTGCGGATACCGGTTAACTCTCTTTCTTTGGGTTCGAGGGTGTTAATCCAGTCCCGGATTTCCTGGAATGTAGTGAGCAGTGCTTTGAGTGCGGGGTGATTGCTGGGTTTGAAGATATGGCCGTCACGGATATTAACAGGGGGTTCGTCGATAATGTTTTCTTCGATGAGGGTGAGGATTTCTTGGATTGGAGACTCTGGCGCTTGTGTGGCTTTGAAGAAGTTCCCAAATGGCTCGAGTGCAGGATGCGTGACTTGATCCAGAATGGCTGAGATTTCCTTGAGGATGGAAAGTGATTGTTTGAGCGAGATTAAATCGCGTGGATTTGGGGTGTGGCTGTTGAGGCGCGAGGTGAGACGTTCGATATCATAAATATGGGCGAGGGATTCCCTAAGTTCTTCCCTTGAGAGTCGGTCGAGGAGGAGGGCTTCGACGCTGTCCTGGCGTCTGTGGATGCGGCCGATATCTGTGAGTGGGTTAAGGATGAGCTGTTTGAGGGCGCGGGCTCCCATGGCGGTTTTAGTGTGCTTTAGAATTTTAAATAAGGTGGGATGTCCGGTGATCGAGTGGGTGAGTTCTAAGTTTTGGATGGTGGGAGTATCTAAAAAAAGGTATTGGTCGGTGCTATGAACCTTTAGTGAATTGATTTGCGGAACGCTATTTTTTTGGGTAATACGTACATAATCCAAGATGGCCCATGCTGCTGGAAATGCGGATTTAAATGGGGCAATCCCTAAACCGGATAGGCTTTGAATTTTGAAATACCGACAGAGTTCTTCTTCTGCGCGTTCAGAGGTTTGGAAGTTGACGATGGTGGTTGAGATTTTTTTGAATAATTGGAGAGTCGAGTCTTCGCCTAGGAGGAGTTCTTTGGGGGCGAGTTGCTCGATGAGGGCATTTAGCTCTGTGGCGGTGGGCATTTCTAGAAGTTTAAATTCGCCAGTGGTTATATCGATGAAGCTGACTCCGAATGAGGGAGTGCTTTTGTGGCTATGGATGGCCATGAGGTAGTTGTTTTCGGTCTCGGTGAGGGACGCTGCATCGTTGACGGTGCCGGGTGTGATGACTTTGACGACTTCGCGTTTGGTGATCCCTTTGGAGAGTGAGGCGTCTTCGACTTGTTCGCAGATGGCGACTTTGAAGCCTCGACTCACGAGTTTGCTGATATAGCTGTCCGCGGCATGATAGGGGAGTCCACACATTGGGATGCGACTACTGTCTTTTCCGCGACCGGTGAGAGTGAGTTCCAGCTCTTTTGAGGCGATGAGGGCATCATCTAGAAACATTTCGTAAAAATCGCCAAGCCTGAAAAATAGGATGGCATCCTGGTAGCCGGCTTTAATCTCCGCGTATTGGCGGAGCATTGGGGTTGAAAATTGATCAGTGGACTGCGTCGTCATCAATGATCGCGAATGGTAATGGGCAATGTTTGGCTGAGTACCTGGCAGAGTTGGATGTGGGCTTGATTGACTTCGTCATCAGTAAGGTTTCGATCTACTGCTTGATATGTAAATGAAATGGCCAGACTTTTATTGTCTTTGCCTAGTTTTTCTTCGGATTCGAATAAATCAAATAAATTGTAGTGGGTGACTTGGCTTGGGAGATGGGCATCGATTTGAGTTTTGATGGCATCGTAGCCTAATGTCAGTGGGGCTAGGATGGCGACGTCCCGTCTTGTGGAAGGGAATTTTGACAGTTCCTGATAGCGTTTTGCTGCTGAATTTTGTTGTGACAGTTGAGAGAGGTTGAGGCTGATGTAGCCTGCTTGGTCGGTAATGTCGTAGCGTTTGGCAATCGATGGATGGATATTGCCAAATTCTCCGATAATAGCGCCATTAATGCTGATTTTGAGTTGGAGGACTGGGTGTAAATACAATTCCTCAGATTTAATAAATGTTGGTTGGTAGCCAGATGATGCCAGTGTGGTTTCGACAATGCCTTTGAGGGTTAAAAAGTTACTTTGGGTGACTGTTTTTAAGTGGCTGACATAGGGTGAGTCGAATGTTTGACCGATGGTTAGTGCGGCGAGGTAAGTTTCTTGGGTTGGTCCAGTCCATTGAGAGCCGATTTCGTAAATTTTAATGCTGTTTTGTTGGCGGTTGAGGTTATGGGATGCGACTTTGAGAAGAGATGGCAATAGTGATGGGCGCATAATTGATTCTTCAACTGACATTGGGTTGGAGATTTCCTGCAGGTCTTTTGTACTTAAATTGCATTTTTGAATGTCTGATGGCGAAATCATGGTGAAGTTAATGGTTTCGTTAAAGCCATGGGTTTTGAAAATGGGGCCTAATGTGTTTTGTAGGGTGGATAATGGAGAGTCTTTGGTTTGGGCTAGTGGTGTTGGAGGTAAAATCGATGGGATTTGATCGTAGCCGATGAGGCGAGCGATTTCCTCGGCCAGGCATGGAAGCTCCTGTAAATCATGGCGACGATGGGCGGGGATGATGGCATTGTGGTCGTCGAGGGTAATTTCTAGCGCATTTAATACGCGAAACATGTCCGCTTCTGAAAAAGTGGTGCCTAGTAATGCATTGATGGCTTTTGATGAAAAGGGAATGGATTTTTTGGCAAATCTGCTGTCTGTTTCTGATTTTACTTGAGTGAGTTGGCCGACTTTGGCCCCGGCGAGTTGCTGGATTAAGTGACTTGCGCGATTGGATGCGGTTTCGACGGCTTCGATATTGACGCCTTTTTCAAAACGGATGGCACTTTCGGTGCGCAGGGCTAGGCTGCTGGTCGTTTTTCGGACGGAGACTGCATCAAAATACGCGGCTTCGAGGACGATTTCGGTGCTTTCGGGTGTGGTTTCGCTGGGTTTTGCACCCATGACGCCTGCGATGGCTTGGACTCCACTATCGTCTTTTATCACCATCATTGATGAATTGAGAGAATAAGTGTTGCCATCCAGTGCTTGGATTTTTTCAGAGTCTGTTGCATTTCCGATGGTTAAGGCCGTTAATTTTTTAGCATCAAATGTATGAAGTGGCTGGCCGAGTTCGAGTAAAACATAATTTGTAATGTCGACCATCAGATTAATGGAGCGATTTCCGCATAAATTGAGGCGGCGCATCATCCATAGTGGGGTTGCGGGCATGGTGTCGAATTGGATTTTTCGCGCTGTATATAATGGGCAAGTTGATGGGGTTTCGACGGTGATTTTTTGAGATAAGGGTAAATCGCTTAATGTGAGCGATGTATTGGGTTGTTTTAATGGCGTATTTAATAGGACGCTAATTTCTCGTGCCAGACCATAAATGCTTTGGCAGTCGCCGCGGTTTGGCAGGACTTTGATTTCTAAAATGGTGTCTTTTAAGGTGGCATAATCGACAAAATCGACGCCGATGGGGGTGTCTTGGGGTAAAAGCCAAATGCCTTCGGAAGTGTCTTTGACGCCGAGCTCACTTTCGGAGCAAATCATGCCGCAGGACTCGACATCGCGAAGTTTTGCTTTTTTGATGACAAGGCCACCTGGCAATTTTGCGCCGGGGAGGGAGACTGGGACTATTGCGCCTTCAAAAATATTTTTGGCACCGCAGACAATTTGGTGGGTGTCTTTGCCGTCGGTGACCCATGTGACATTAAGCTTGTCTGCATTGGGGTGCTTTTCGATTTTTTGGATTTTACCGACAACGATATTGCAGATGTCAGGGTTGATTTGGTCTATGACTTCGACTTCGAGTCCAGATAGGGATAGTTTGTCTGCCAATTCCTGAATGGGAATGGTGATGTCGACGAATTCTTTAAGCCACGAAATTGGATATTTCATTTAAAGTCCTTAAAACTGCTTTAAAAAGCGGATGTCGTTTTCATATAAAAGGCGGATGTCGGAAATACCAAATTTGAGCATGGCAATCCGATCGACGCCTAAGCCAAATGCAAAGCCTGTAAATTGCTCTGCATCATAATCGACATGGCGAAAGACATTTTTATTGACCATGCCAGCGCCTAAAATTTCTAGCCAGCCGGTTTTTTTGCAGAGACTGCAGCCATCGCCATTACATTTAAAGCAGGCGACGTCGACTTCGGTAGAAGGTTCTGTAAAAGGAAAATAGCTTGGACGAAACCTTACTTTTTGGTTTTTGCCGAATAACTCTTTTAAAAGCCATTCGAGCGTCCCTTTTAAATGGGCGAAGGTGACATTTTTATCAACATATAAGCCTTCGATTTGATGAAACATGGGCGAGTGAGTGACGTCGGCATCACAGCGGTACACTTTGCCGGGTACGATGATTTTAATGGGTGGCTTTTGAGCTGTCATGGCATGGATTTGTGCGGGAGATGTGTGGGTGCGAAGGACATTGCCGTTTTTCATGTAAAACGTGTCTTGCATGTCACGTGCGGGGTGGTTTTTGGGGACATTTAGTGCTTCGAAATTGGTGTATTCGGTCTCGATATCGGGTCCTTGGGCGACTGAAAAGCCGAGTTGTTTGCAGAGTGACACGATATGGTCGATGGTTTGGGTAATTGGGTGGGTTTTGCCGATGGTAATGGCGATGCCGGGCAGGGTGATATCGATCGTCGTTTGAGCCAGTTGGGATGCCAACGCCTCTTCTTCTAAATAAGAGCGTTTGCTGTCGATGGCTGTGGTTAAAGTTGTTTTAACGGTATTGGCGAGTTGGCCAATGATAGGTTTTTCGCTATTGGGGAGGTCTTTGAGGCCTTTGAGGATTTCGGTCAATGCGCCGGTTTTACCTAGGATTTGAGTTTTGATGTCTTCAAGTATTAATAACGTCGTAACTTGCTCTATTTTGGCAAGGGAATCGGTTTGTAATTGTGCGAGTTGATCGTTAATTGAGGACATGGTGAGAATTTATCATAAATGGTGGGGTTTCGAAATACCGCAGATATTTTTTAATAAAAATGTAATTTCTTTTCGATTTTGGCTATTTTTTCAAAATCTTTATCGTTGTGAAGCAATGACAGTTTGTGACTTATGCAGGTTTGAACGATTAGCATGTCGATACTGCTTCTGATTGTATAACCTTCTCGTCTACATAAAAAATATCTTTTTGCGGCCTCAGCATAGGGAGTTTTTTCGTTTGGAAGTGGGTAAAAGCGTTGGGTATCCAGATAACTTTTTAGGAGTTTAAATTCTTGTACGTCTTTAGTTCCTTGTAAGAGTTCTTGATATATAAATTCATTAATACCGAATGGAATTCTCTCTCTGATTAAGGTATCTAGTTTTGACACCTGGTCATTTTTTTTATTTCTTAAAAAGTCAATCCAAACGGATGTATCTACGAGAATCATGAGATTCTATTTTGTCTTAATTTTTTATGATCATATTCTTCAGAAAATGTAATTTTTCCTTTTAAATCAGCCATATTTTTACGACGATGATTTTCGATGTATTCTTCGAGAGCATACTGGATTAATGCTTTTTTTGTTTTTATAGCACTAAATTTCATCCCTTCTCTTATGAGATCATCGTCAATGATAATGTTGGTTCTCATCTCTTTCTCCTTATTCCTTATACACATTGCTATGTGTATTTTACGATAGATACTAAAACTCTGCCAGCCAAGGGACTAATTTTCGTATTCCTGCGTGATCTTGGGTTGTTTTTGGATGGCTCTCGCAATGTTTTTTGAAAATCTACGCATGAATTAAAAGGCTTTTTTCTCGATCCCATTCTTGATTGATTATCATTTTTCTGTCAGATAGGCGGTCATAGTTGAGATATTCATAATGGGGGATTAGCATTTTAGATAACGTTGTTTTGCCGACTTGTCTGGGGCCGGACAACAGGATTATTTTATCGTCAAGATCCTTCAGTATATAGGGAGTGATATATCGTTTTATGGTGGTTATCTCCCCATTTATTGAGTGGTTTAATCAAGATAAATCGGGGATGGTGTCCTTAAATCCCGATTTTTTTAATCAGTAAAACTCCGTGATTATCAATATGATGTTTAAACCCGATTTCTGTAATTTCTTCATAGTGGGTGACATCAAATGTATAGGGGGTACTTAGGTCTTCCAGTTGTTCAAGGAGGTGGGCCTGAATGTGGGATGGGCCACTGTAGGCGATGTCGATATCGGATCCTTTTTTTTCTGTTCCGAGTGCTCTTGAGCCGTACAGCTTGACCCATTTAATTTCTGGGAATGAGTGAAGAGTAGTTATGATCAATTGAAATGATGATTTGGGGATGCCAAAAGAAGTGGAGTCTGAATTAGTCTTCAGCATATCGTTTTTCGAATGTTGTTTTGAAGTGCCTTAGTTGGCCAATATAGATTGATGCAATTCGTTGAATGGCATCTTTGGATGCCTGACTGCTGTAGGTATGGGCTAATAAATTGCGATCTTCAAGCATATTGATCCATTCTTGTCCGTTGTCGATGAGTTCATGTTTGAAGGCTAATTTAATGGTTTCTTTTGGAAGAGAGGTTTGGACTCCGTTTAGAGTTAAATAATCCTTGAGAGTCTTCCATGAGAGTTCATAGGTGAATTCAAAACTTTGGATAATGGCCATTGGATAAAGTGTATTGGTGGGATGGTTAGCATAGGCCAACAAGGCTTCTTCCAGCTGAAGGATGGCTAAGATAAAATGCTCAAATCGTTGTTTCCATCGTATGTTTATGGTCATATTTAAGTATTTTAGATGAGTAATGGGTAACTCTCAACCGGTGCTTCTTTTAAATGGCCGAGAGCTGAGAAATCTGAGTGTTTAAATCACTTCTAAAGTGTCGATAAACCCTATAAATAAACATTTAATTTGAATAATGATGAAATTTTTTTTATGATGGTTCGACAATACAGTAGTAAGTAAAAATTTATACATCAGCTACACAACCCAAAAATCCAAAGTGTAGTTGAGCAGTTCCTTAGGAGGAAATTATTATGGCAATTCCAAGAATAGGATTTATACCTTCGGCGATTACAGCAGTTAATAAAGCGGATGAAAATGGTTTATTTGCTAGTGTTAGGAGTGTTAACCTCACCAAAGTTAATCCAGATGATAAATCAAAATTAACTGATGCCCCACAAGCGATTACCCTTAAAGCAGGCGAAGCGTTTGTTACCGTTAAAACGGCTGAAGGTGTGAAGTTAGGGATTGTGGATAGCAGAGCTTTATCTTCTGCTAGACGTACAGCTCCTGCAGTTGAATTCCCTGTTGAAATTGTGTCAGATCATTTATCTGAAGCTGCAATTGCGACACTTCATTCTGTTGATGGATTAGATTCAGAAGTTGCGATTAGCGAATAGTTTGATTAATTAGGATTTATTTTTTCTTAGAAAAGAGTGAGGTTTTATTGCCTCACTCTTTTTTTTGGTTGGGGTATTAATGAGTCAATTTAGGTTTTTTCAAGAAAATAAGGACTTAAGTCCTACTAAGGAATGCCTTTCTCTTTTAAGGTCTTCTTCTTTGCCAGTGAAATATCAAAGTATGAGTAGATATTTTGCTAGCCAAAAGATTGAATATCCTCAAAAGCAGTTGGCTACACTTCGTGAACTTGTTGAAACTAATTTTACAGAACAATTACTGACATTATCCTGTTTGTATTATCAAGTGATTATACTTTCAAATGAGTGGGGTAATGCTGGTGAAAGTCAGGTTAAAACTGCTTTTGGACGATGTCTTTTAAAGTTACCGGTTTCTGAAACCTGGACATATGATCATCAAAGACAATTTGATGATCTTTTTGGTGATTATTTAAAGCGCTATCAATTTTCTGATAAACCTCTTGATTATCTTCAAACACTTTTTAAAAGTTATGAAATTGATATTTTTGGAGAGAAGATTAAGTACCATGATTTTGTTAGGGTTAATGAGTTACTGCAATGGATAGGATCTTCTTATGTTTATTTTGCTGGACAAGCGGGTGGACGTAAGTCCTTTTTTTATGGAGAAGGTAAGCGACATAAAATCGGGGACTATCTCATTTTAATTTTAGAAAAAGAAATTGCCAGACATCCGACTGTTATTATGCAGCTGGCTGCGGTGACGGGTAATAAAACAACATTAATGAGAATAGAAGCTTTAGAGTCTATTGTTCATCAAAAATGGCTTCCTGTGGCTGAAAACAACTATATGTATCGCTCGATGATTTCCTCTGATATCGCGTGGAATATTTCGATGGCGATTAAGCAGCATACCCTTGAATTATTTGGAATAACTTCAGCTTCGCAGTTGATGGCTTCTTCAGCTACTTTTATTGCGGATATGCGAGATACTGTTCTGCATCATGAGTTAGGACACTGTGTGATGGAAGATATGATTTTAACTCCTGAACAAGTTGCTCAAGGTAAAGGGACTGAAGTCGTTAAGGAAACTATTTATGCGTCTTTACTTGAATTTTTTGCAGACTTTGCACCTAAGCGTGGAAAGATGTGGGGCGCGATGCAAAATATGTGTCAGATCGCAGAAAAGGATTTTAATCGTGCAACTCGGATGTTTTATATGTACTTATCGGATGTCTGGTTTTATGACACTCCTGACGAGTATATGTATTTATATTCAGATTTAATGCTATTAGTTTTGACTCGATATATCTGTAGTGATCGTAGTATTGATTTTGATTTAATGAAGTCAGATTTAGTGATTGATCCAAAACGAGCGGATCGAGATCAATTGACACCCCTTGAGCGGTTATATGAAATTTATATCTGGGATGTTATGGAAATTAAAAAGATTATAGAGTCTGCTGAATATGATCTTTCAACTTTGTGTAAATATCCCAAACTTAAACAGGTAGTTATGGGTGTATATAAATCTAATAATCCCTATTTAGAAGAAGAGTCTAGTGTTTTTTTGAATTCATATTGGATGAACATGGTTAATTATGTCATTAAGATTTCTGACTCAAAAGATAAAATGGTGACATATTTAAATGAACAAGAAGAAAAAACCATCAAAAAAGTCATGATTCTCTCCTGTGGTCGTAAAAAAGCCGAGGCCTATAACTTTGATCATCGCACTTATATTTTTGACAAAATGATTGAGCTTGGAATTGTGGCGGATAAAGAGGCGGCGAAGCGGTTTTATAAGGGGACTAAAAAGGTCCCTCTTCAGCTTAAAGCCTGATGAAGCCTTTGAGTTTGGACAAGCGTGTTCAAGCGATTGTGTCGGATTATGGCCGATGGAGCCAGATCGGTGGGTTGCGGGCGTGTTTGGCGGAAGCTGCTGAACCTCTGTCCGATTTGGAATGGGATGGGTTTGTTCATGGGATCGCTGATGACTTAACCTCTCAATTGCGCGTTTTTGCGTATTCTATTTATCAATTGATGTGCGTATCTAATGATTGGACGGATGCGGGCAGGGAGGCCTGTGAGTCTGCGTTTGGGCGATGTGAGCTTGGGCTTACACCTCAGGCTCCTTGGGGATATCAGGAGAAGGGGCGCTTTTTGAGCCTGGCTGCTGATTTTTTGGATAAATTTGAATTGAAGTATGTGTCGCAAGATGACTTGAAAAAGCGTGTTGATGAGATGACGATTGAGATTTTGGGACTTCAGTTTACGATTCATGATTTTACGAGCTTGAACCGGTTATTGCTATTTGTTGGGGTTCCCTTGATTTTGCAGGGGGGTGTTTATGGGCCTTACCGTGAATTTATTTTGGGTAAGGGGACCTTTGGATTGATGGGGGATTACCGGGTTTTTGTACTTGAGCGTGAAGTGCTGCGGTCGCCGACGACGATTATGCCCATGGCGGCAGTGATTGGCGAACGTGAGATTTTTGTGAGAGATGAGGCGATGGCGGCGGTGTTTCAGATGAAGTGGGCGTCGTTTTTGCCGTATGCCTTTAATGGGGCCTTTGATTATTATGGGATTGAACATCGGCTGTCGGCCATGATTCGCAGGCGCGTGTTTGAGTGTTATGGGGTCCGAACGACTGCTGATTTAGAGGTGGTAACGGAGTCTTTTATTTTTGATTTGAAAGAGACGGTGCTTAATCATGAGTTGGGGCATGGGGTGATTCAATATCATTTGCTTAGCCCTGATGTGGCCCCGATCGCAGAGGCGAGCAAGATGTGTGGAGAGTCCGTTGTGACTGCGCTTTTAGAGGTCTTGGCAGATTTCGCACCCTGGTTGGGGGATGTGAAGGGGCCTTTGCAAAATATGGTGGATGTTTCGCTGACTGATTATGATCGGGCGGAGCGGATGTTTTGGATGTATTTATCGGATGTCTGGTTTTTTGATACGCCGGATGAGTATATGTATTTGTATTCAGAGTTGATGACATCGGTAATGATTTCTGCGGTTGGTAATGATGGTAATGTTGATTTTTCACGCCTTGATTTGGCGATTAATGCGGATGATGGCATTTTGAACTTGGCATTATCTCAGGTAACTTTAGGTGTTGCGAAGTTAAAGACCGTGGCCGAGGCTGCCGAGTTTGACTGTGATGGAGAAACCGTCAATTTTGATAACTTTTGTCAGTTTGTTTTAGATGAAGACGCTGCCTCGCAGCCTGACCAACTGTCGTTTGCGGAAGTATTTGCGACTGATGAGATGCGAGAGTATTCGACCATGAGCTTGATTTGGATGAAGGTATTTGAAACCTTGATGGCGGATGATCGATATCAACCGGTGCTTTTGGGGATTTTGGATGATGTGACGAGGGATGTGAAGCGTCATTTTTTAGAGTATCTTGGAGAGGACGGAGGCTTACCTTTGCGTGAGGTTATTTTTAAGCGGTTGGATTTGGTTTTTAGTTGAGTTTTGGGGTGTAAAGTATATCAAACCCCGATCGTGAGTTTGTCCAGCATGTTTTCTTCTAGGATGCGGCCGGTGCCGATGGCGACGCAGGATAGGGGATCGTTTGCGATGGTGACTGGGAGGCCGGTTTCGTCTTGAATGCGTTTGTCGAGGCCTTTGAGGAGTGAGCCTCCGCCGGTGAGCATGATGCCTTTTTGGGTGATGTCACCTGCGAGTTCTGGGGGAGTGTTTTCTAGGGTGATTTTGAGGGCGTCGATGATGGTGGTGACGTATTCGGAGACGGCGTCTCTGATTTCCATGGAATTGATGGTGAATGTTTTGGGTAGGCCATTAAGTAGATCACGGCCTCTGACTTTGATTTCTAGTTCTTGTTCAAAGGGGTAGGCGGATCCGATTTGGAATTTGATGTTTTCGGCCATGCGTTCTCCGATGAGGAGGTTGTAGTTTTTACGGCAACTTTGGATGATGGCGTCGTTGAACTCGTCACCGGCTACGCGGCTGGATTTGCAGACGACGATGCCGCCTAGGGAGATGACTGCAATTTCGGTGGTGCCTCCGCCGATGTCGACGACCATGTGGCCTTGAGGTTCTAGGACGGGGATTCCGGAGCCTACTGCGGCGGCCATGGGTTCTTCGATGAGAATGACTTCTCTGGCGCCTGCTTGGTAGGCGGACTCGATGACGGCTCGTTTCTCGACGTCGGTGATGCCCCACGGGACGCCGATGAGGATGCGGGGTTTACCTATTTTTTTGATGGTTTTGGCTTTTTCGATGAAAGCTCTGATCATTTTTTCGGCAATATTGAAGTTGGCGATGACGCCGTCTTTCATGGGGCGGACGGCGACGATATTGCCAGGCGTACGGCCGACCATTGCGTAGGCTTCGTGACCGATGGCCATGACGGCTTGCGTGTTTTGATCGATGGCAACGACCGATGGCTCCCGGACGACGATACCTTCGCCTTGAACATAGACGACTGTATTTGCGGTACCTAAATCAATACCGACGTCTTTTGAAAATAATCTAAATAGAGAGCTTATCGACACTGATTATTGGGGGGCAATTACGCTGGCGAACCCGATTTTATCGAGGTCTGCTTTGAATTGTGCGGCTTTTTTATTGGTACTAAATGCGCCGCTTTGAATTTGATAGGTTGTTTTTCCATTTTCAGTGATGGCCTTGGTGAACGCTGGATATCCCTTTTTAATGAGGGCCTCTTTTTGAGCCTTGGCTTTTTCTGCACTATCAAATGATCCGGAAATGACTTTGTAAGGAGTGCCAGTTGCTTTTTTACTGACCACTTTCACTTCTTTTTTTACTTCTTTTTTGGCTATTTCTTTTTTGACGATGACTTCTTTAACAATGACGGGCTTTACTTCAGCTACTTTTTTAACTTCTACTTTTTTAACTTCTACTTTTTTGATTTCTGCTGGTTTAACCACAGCACCCGCTACTTTCGGTGCGACGGGGACTACTTTTGGGATTGTTTTGACTGGAGGCTTCACCGCAACAACGGGTGTTGGGGGGATATTCTCAAGTGATTTTTCAATTTCGGTATTAATGTCGGCATTGTTGGCTTCGATTTTGTCGAAATCTGATTGGAAATTTTCTTGAAGGGCTCCTGCTTTTTGGTCTGAAGGACTGGTTAATACTGATTTGCCATAGCTAAATAAAAAGTTGAGAGTAACGAAAACTCCAACGATAAACAGGATGAATGTGATGCCTGTTTTTAGCCAACTGAATTTGCGAGGGTCCTTATTGCGAAGGAGGTCACCTATGCCGTCGTTATATTCTAATTGCTCTTGATCGTGATCGGACATGGGATTCTCCTCGTTTCTTGTGTACACTTTGTAATGAAAAGCCGATTTTTATACTAGCATAGGATTATTTAATGTCCAAACCTGACTTTCATGAATATGTGTCGCAGTTAGGGCTCTCGGATGAGTCCTTTGTTCGAGATCACCTGAATCGACTTCCTGATCGCTATTTTGGTTATTTTAGTTTTGATGATCAATGCGCACACATTCGCACTTTTTTTGAGATGAATCGGGATAAGAAACGGTTCTCTGTCTTGCTGAATTGGCATACCGATGATGACGTCACTGTCACTGTTTTATCTTTTGATTTCCCTCGTATTTTTATGATGCTTACTGGGATTTTAAGTTCTCTTTCAATGAATATTGAATCGGGGATGGCGTTTACCTATGCCTCTCAACAGCGATCTCAGGTGGATATGCGCCGATTTTTGGAGACTCGGCAGGTGGCTAAGGGTAAGCCTCGGTCGATTGTGGATTGCTTTCGGGGTAAATTGAGACATAAGCCGTCATTTCATAAATGGCATCGGGAATTGGTGTCTCGATTGGATACGGTGATTGCGTTATTGGATACTGGCGATGATGTGAGCTTGGAGCGAGCTGGGGAATGGGTGAATCGGTGGGTGTCGGATTATATTTCCCAAGGGCAATTTGTATTGCCGAATCGATTGTTTCCGATTGAGATTTCGGTGGATTCTCATCCGTCGATGGTGACGCATATCCGGATTGTGTCGGATGATACACCGTTCTTTTTATATTCATTGGCCACGGCGCTTTTTCAGTATCGATTGTCGATTGAGAGCTTGTCGATTGCGACGTATGGCGCGAGGGCTGAAGATGATGTCTTTGTGTTGGATCGGGAAGGGATGCCGCTTACCTCTCAGGAAGATATTGATCGCTTGAAGTTGCTTGTGATGCTGACGAAGCAGTTTACGTTTTTTTTGGATCGGTCGCCTAATCCGTTTGATGCGTTGTCGAGATTTCAGCAATTGGTGTCTCATATTTTGGCGCTTGCGACGGGTAATGAATGGGTGGGGTTACTCTCTAATCCGCGGGTACTTAAGGATTTTGCCCGAATTTTGGGGACTAGTGATTATCTATGGGAAGACTTTATCCGGACGCATCATGATGCGGTATTGCCGGTGCTTAAACCTCATATTTCTCAATTGGGCAAAGTATTTAATTTGAGGGAGTTATCTATCAGATTTCGCCGTGCTGTTAGAGGGATTGCTTCCTTAGATGAACGAGTCTCGGCCTTAAACGAATTTAAAAATCGAGAGAATTATTATATCGATCTTAATCATATGGCGGGTGAATTTGATTTTAGGGCGTTATCGAGTCAATTGACCTTGCTTGCAGAGTTGGTCATTAGAGTACTTACAAAATGGATTTATCAGGATTTAAAGCGTCAGTACGGGGCACCGACTGGGGTGGGCGGAATTGAAACCCCTTATGCCGTCATGGGACTTGGGAAGATGGGCGGGATGGCGTTGGGGTATGCCTCGGATATCGAGTTGATGGTGGTATTTGGGGATGAGGGGATGACGTCGGGAGAGGTGTCGATGTCGAATAGCGAGTTTTTTTCTAAGTTAGTCCAGGGCTTGGGTGAGAAGTTGAAATCAAAAAGAGACGGGATTTTTCAGTTGGATTTTAGATTGAGACCTTATGGAAACTCGGGACCACTCGCGGTGAGCCTGGATTTATTTAATCGATATTATGGTGGATTTGAAGAGAAAATCCATGAATATGAGCGGTTGGCGTTAGTACGGATGCGCTTTGTTGCGGGGCAGTTTAGGTTAGGTGAGCAGGTGATTCGGCTTAGAGATGAGTATGTGTATTTGTCGGGGCATTTGGATGTGCAGTCCTTGTGGCAACTTCGTCAGCGTCAGTTATCTGAAAAAGTAACATCGGGTAAAGCCAATGCCAAATTTAGTGCAGGGGCTTTGGTGGATTTGGAATATGCCGTTCAAATTTTACAGGTGGAGCATGGTCGGCATTCCGGCATATTACGTACTCCAAGTATTCATGATGCGTTGGCTGGACTTAAGCAAATTGGGGTATTAAAAAAGGCTCAGCAGGATCACCTTAATCGATCTTATGATTTTTTTAGACATTTGATTAATGGACTGAGAATGCTTAGAGGTAATGCCAAGGATTTGGATTTGCCTGTGGAAGGGTCTCTGGAATTAGATTATTTGGCGAGGCGGATTGGATATTTGGCAAAAGGCCAGATGTCGCCGTCGGTGTTATTAATGGCCGATTTTGATTATTTTACGGCGCAGGTGCGGGGATTTGTATCGGAGTATTTTTCGTCGATTTCGTATCCGGCGGCGGGTAATTTGGCGGATATCGTGCTTAACCCGCAATTGGATTCAATCCGAAGAGATATGATTTTGACGCGATTGGGGATACGGAATGTGACTCAGGCGTATTCTAATTTAGTGAAGATGATGTCGGGCGTAAAACCAATATCTTTGGTGGCGAGCGTCCTGGTGTTGGCCTCACATACTAGGCCGTTTAAAACGGATCCGGATCAGGTGCTTAATGTCTGGGAGCGATTTTTAGCGAATCTTCCTAATAAAGCAGCGCATTTTAAAGCAGTTTCTCGGCAACCGATGGTGTTAGATATGTTGCTGGATGTCTTTGTGATGAGCCAGTTTTTATCGATGCTTTTGATTAGTCGCCCAGAAAGTATGGAATGGGTATTTAATCAAAAATATTTGAATGAACTTTTAAAACGGGGTTGGCTGGATGAAGAGCTGGCATCGATTGCGACGTTGCCAGATGCACGTGTTCAAATGGCGATGGTGAGACGTCGGGAATTACTTAAGATTGCGATCAGAGATTTGTATCTTCAATCGCCGCTGGTGGATATTACGGCCGAACTGACTCGCTTGGCCCAAAGTATTATTACTGCAGTTTTAAATCAGATATGGCGGACTCAAGATTTTGGCCTAACTCAGGATCAAATTGAACAAGTGTCCCTGGGGCTATGTTTGGTGGCATTTGGAAAGCTGGGGGGTGGAGAGCTTAATTATAGTTCTGACCTGGATTTGGTGGCGATTTATGATCCTTGCTACGGCGAAGAAGCCGGGGTTGACCAGGATGCCCTTCATGCGATTTATACCCGTGTGGTTGAACGATTTAGAGACTATGTCATGAAAGTTGAAGAGGGTGGATTGATGTATCGGGTAGACTTTAAATTGCGGCCTTTTGGCCGGTCTGGAGAGCTGGTCATTCAGTTAGATCAGTGGGTTCATTATTATGAGACACATGCGTCATTGTGGGAGTATCAGGCTTTTTTACGGTGTATGCCAGCGGCGGGTAATTGGATGGTCGGGTTTGAGGCGATGACTCGAATCAGACAGCTGATTTCTAAGGGGAGTTATCAAATGCTTCCTCGGCAGGTGGCGTTTTTAAGACAGCAATCGGTGGCGGCTGCTAAGCGTCGTCTGTTATCAACGGTGGATATTAAAAATGGTCAGGGAGGGATACGGGATATTGAGTTTTTGGTTCAGGTGATTCAGCTTCAGCATGTGCAGGAATACCCTGACTTATTTGTAGGGCATACGGTGGCTGCATTGTTTTCACTGAAACGGTATGAATTGCTGCCTAATTCGGCGGTAGATCGATTGTTGGAGGCCTATATCTTTTTAAGACGGTTGGAGCATGTTCTTCAGCTGAGTGATGACCGACAAACGCATTCGTTACCTCAAGATGACGTGATGTTGCTACGAATTGCCAGGAGGTTGATGGGAGAGGAAAATGAAGGGGAGATTTCTGTTGATCAGTTTTTGGGTGAAATAAATCGAGTGATGATTGAAGTGTCTGAGAGTGTAAAAGGCTATGGAGGGAAAAGTGATGAAAAAATTTGAACTTAGAGACAATGTTGAGATTAAAACGCCTCAGTTACATGAGTCTGTATTTGTGGCCGAGGGTGCACGGATTATTGGGGATGTGACGATTGGGGCCCAGTCTTCTGTTTGGTACAACTGCGTGTTACGCGGAGATATTAACCGGATTGTGATTGGAGAGCGGAGTAATATTCAGGATGGAACGATTATCCATTTGGAAAATGACTTGGGGTGTATTGTGGGTAATGATGTTACCGTTGGCCATGGTGCGATTTTACACGGATGCACGATTGAAGATGGCGCTTTGATTGGAATGGGCGCGATTTTATTGAGTGGCTCGATTATCCGGCGTGGGGCAGTGGTTGGCGCTGGCGCAGTCGTCAAAGAGGGGACGGTTGTCCCTAAAAATTCTTTGATTGTGGGTGTGCCGGGCAAAGTTCTTAAAACTTTGTCTCCTGATACCTATGATGACCATGTGCAATGGGCGGCTAAATATGTGTCGTTGGCTGAGATTCATCGCTCAAAGTTTTCATGAAGATTCTGGTTGTTGGTGCGGGTGCGGTTGGCGGATATTATGGCGGACAACTGGCCTTGGCTGGCGCTCAGGTATCGGTGGTCTGTCGCTCGGATTATCAGGCCGTTTTAGAAGCTGGATATCATATTGAAAGTCCGCTCGGAGATTTTGACTTTAAGCCTCATGCGGTTTATCCCGATGTGATTTCTGCTTTTGGGACTATTTTTGATGTGATTATGATTACGACGAAGGTATTGCCAGGGTCTCATTTGATGGCGACGATTGCGCCGATTTTATCGTCTCGTACGGCGATTATGTTGCTTCAAAACGGAATTCATATTGAGGCTCCTTATCTGGAGGCTTTTCCCACTTGTTCCTTGATTAGCGCGTTGGCTTTTGTGTGTTTAACGCGTACTCGGCCTGGGGTGATTTTTCATCAAGGCTATGGTCGGCTGGTGCTGGGTAAATATCCGGAAGGGCAGGTGGATATTGCAGATGAATTGGGCGACTTATTTATCAAGGCCGGTGTGAAATGCCAGGTCACGACGGAAATTCGCAAAGCGAGGTGGAGAAAACTGGTGTGGAATGCGCCGTTTAATCCGTTATCTGTGATGTATCAAAAAACCACGGCAGAGTTGCTGGACGATCCCGATATCCGGTACAAAATCGAAGAAATCATGAAAGAAGTAGTGATGCTTGCCCGGTTAGACGGATGCGAGCTGGATGATGATGTCATCCGTCAAAATATAGAAGACACTCAAAAAATGCCCCCCTATAAACCCAGTATGTTGGTGGATTATGAGCATAAGCGACCCATGGAGATAGACGCGATTTTGGGACATGCGGTGGAGTTTGCGAAAAAAAAGGGTGCGGCTGTCCCATATATGGAATTGCTGCTTTCTTTTTTTGTTTGATGGTACAAACCCTCCCCCATAACCTCCCTTTGGTCTAAGATAATACTCACCCTAAATCCCTCTCTTTTCAAAAGAGGGACTTTGATCCCTTAAGATAAATCCATAATCCCGTAGGGGTACCCCTACATTGGTTCCCGTAGTGGCGTATTGCATACGCCCGGCGATTGTTTGTAGGTTTATTTATCCTTTCAATAAGGGGTGTAACAATTAACCTTTAGAAGTCCCTCTTTTGAAAAGAGAGGGATTTAGGGTGAGTATTATCTGGAGTTATAACTGTGCTTTAGCCCCCCAAATTATTACTCCTTTATTGATTGAGTAACTTTGCTTCATAATCGCTCGGCCTGAATGATCATTAAGGATGGCGATTGAGTATAGATCCGTTGCCGTTTTGGTGACGGTGATGGTGGCGCTGATGGGGAGAGTGAGCGGTTGGGTGAGATGCGAGGCGTAGAGACTTTCTTTGTCGATTTTTGTGGTCCACAGCGGGATTGTGGCTAATTGGGGTTTTGCTGCATTTAATCCGCTTTCTGCTGCGAGTGTGGCTTTGTAGTAGGTGTATTCTGCTTGGTGTGATCGTAATGCGCTTCTAAGGGCGATTGTGAGTGTTGTGATGGAGATTAAGGCGATGCTTACAATCACCAGCGTCCCCATCATAATAAATCCAGACTCATTTGTATTAGTGGACATTGGGTAAGTGGATAGTGATCGGTGTTTGATTTAGGGTGATCGTGAGTAGCTTGGGTGTGACTTGCCTGATATTAAATTGAGATATTTTGACTTTATCGGTGTAAGTGACTTTCGGAGTTCCTTTTTTGATATAGAGTTTTTGGTTGGTGATTCCATATTCGATGGTTTCTCCGGTTGTCGTGAGGATAGAGATGGCGCTTTCGCTAATCCATTGAATGGCTTGTGCGTCTTTGAGTTGAGCTCGTAATAATTGTTCCATATAGCTGGTTTCTCTGATGGTATGGAGTGCGGCATGTGTGGTTGAAAGTGTTTTGGAAATACCGATCATGAGTTGGGCAGTGGTGGGTAATGTGAGCGAGAGGATTGCGATACTAATGAGTATTTCGTAAAGAATCATTGGATATAATCGAGGGTTTGATGGGTCGAAATTGTGACGCTGTATTTGGTGAGGGTGGGGGAGATGCTAGTGATATTGAGTGATGGGCTAAGCTGGCCTGCTTTAGCGGCTTCGATGGTGTTGAGCCCGTCGATCAGACTGTGTTTTTTGATTGTGAGTAGTGAAATGGTTTTAGAGAATTGCTGAGTTACGCTACTAAATGTCATGGCGATGATACTCATAATTAAGATGCTTAATAGTGTTTCAATGATCATCATAATGGTTATTTTATTCTCAGCATTCCGTAGCCGACGGAGAGAGTGATTTGTTTTTGAATTTCTTGAGACTTGAGTGTCAGCGTTGCTGCTCTTGAGGTGCTTCCCTGACCATTAAATCCCATTCCTGCACTGTTGCTGATGGTGGTGACATAGCTTGAGTTGAGTGCGTAGATTGGGATATTGGCATTATCAAATTGGCAACCTGAGGCGATTAGCTTAATCGAAGTGGATTGGTCCTTGGCGAGGGCTACCCATCGTGATTCCCCAAGGAGGTGGCCGATGGTGTTTTGATGGGCGTTTAATTCTACTGAACTTTTCCAGTAGTGGATGCTTGAGATGCCACCTAGGGTGAGTAGGGATATTAGGATCATGGCGATGATGAGTTCGTATAGCGTCATTTTATTATGCTATCATAATTTATTTGACGTAGTTAAGATGTGGGTGCGGAAATAATAGGAGACAGGTTTGAAACCTGTCTCTACGGGGATAGGATTACAGGTAGGGTTTTATCTTGCTTTCGAATTCTTTGAAGCTGTGGAAGCCGACGGCGGATTCTACGATTTTAAAGTTTCGGTCGATGATGTAGGTTGTTGGGATGCTTTGGATGCCACCGAATGCGGAGAGTAATTTGCTATTGGCGTATCCGATGGGGTAGTTGATGCCTTTTTGGGTGATGAAGGGCTTTAGTTTGGAGGTGTCTTGGTCGACGCTGATACCGATTACTTTGACGTCATTGGGGTATTTGGCCTGTAGCTCTATTAAGGCTGGGATTTCGGCGACGCATGGCGGGCACCAGGTGGCCCAAAAGTTAAGGACAATGATTTTCCCTTTATATTGGCTAATCGTAATGGATTCGCCGCTAACGGTTTGAATTGTTGGGTTAGGGGTTTCTGAAATTGCGGGTTTTGCGCCAAAGAATGTGGTTTTTTGGGAGACGGCAATGCCAACTGTTAATAGGGATAAAACGGCAATCGTAATAATGGTTGATTTTTTCATAATGGATTTAGGGTAACATACAGACACTATTTTTCAAATTCTTGCAAAATATGGCGGGTACTCCTACTCTACCTATATATGGATAAAAGCCGACATACGATTGCGGGAATGTTTAACCGAATTGCAGCCCGATATGACTTGCTTAATCGCGTTTTGTCGATGGGGCTGGATATCCGTTGGCGTCATAATATGTTTCGCTTATTTCCGGCCAAACGGCCCTTGCGCGTTTTAGATATGGCCACGGGTACGGCTGATGTTCCATTAATGATGGTGGACCAGCTGGGTAAGGATGTATTTACTCATATTGTGGGCGGCGATATTTCTGATCAAATGCTGGAAGTCGGGCGCCATAAAGTAAATGCCAGAGGGTTGGATGGATTAATCCGATTAGAAAATGCAGACGCGACTCAGCTTGAGTTTTTAGATGATTCTTTTGATGTGGTGACCATCGCATTTGGTATCCGTAATGTAGCCCATGTGGATAAGGCGTTAGCTGAGTTTTTTAGAGTGCTTTCTCCAGGGGGTAGAGTGCTTATTTTAGAGTTTTCAATGCCTCAAAATGCAGTAATTCGCTGGGGGTATTTAATGTATTTTAGGCATGTTTTGCCTTGGGTTGGAGGGCTTATCTCCAAAGACCAGGATGCATATCGTTATTTAAATCGATCTGTTGAAGGCTTTCATGACCGTGGTGACTTTGCCCAATTGATGAGCGATGCCGGATTTGATCAGGTCCATTGGGAATCGTATTGTTTTGGGGTTGCTTCGGTCTATGTTGGGGATAAAAACTAGGTGATGCATCAGGATATTTATTTGCTGCTTCGCGAGCAGGTGAGTGCGGCGGCTTTATCGTTGGATACCCAATTTCAGGTAGCGTCGGTTTCTGTTGAGGTGCCGACTCTTTCGATTATGGAGTGGATGGGTGGAGAGTGTCCTCAATGGGTATTTAGGGATCGAGACACCTTGGAGATGACAGCAGGATTTGGCCAAGTGGTGGAAGTGTCTGGCAGCTATTTTCAGCATGCGTATGGGCTTACTCAGATGATGTCGATTTTAGAGGGGTCGCATCCAGATGTGCGTTTTTTTGGCGGCCATCAGTTTGGTGATGGGGATGGCGAATCTTATTACTGTTGGTATGCCATCCCTCAGTTGATGTTGAGACAATCGGCTGATCGGTGTCAGATTTTTTATTTTTTTAACACATTTGATGGGGCTGATTTGCTTGTGAGCTTTGACCAGTTTTGGAAGTATGCTTTTTCTTCTGAGAGTCGGTCTTTGAGTGCTCATAATCCTGGCACCGCTCCACTTCAATTTATCCCAGATTATCCGACTTGGTGTCGTTTGGTTGAAGAGGCTCAAGCGGCTATTGGTAAGGGTGAAGTCAGTAAGGTGGTTTTAGCACGACAAGCGTTGCTGCAAGGTAAGGTATCTGGCTTGGAAGTTATTAAACGATGTCTTGCAAATCACTATCATGGATTTTTATTTTGGATCCAATTTCCAGCACCGATTGAAACTCAAGAGTTTTTTGGGGCATCGCCTGAATTGTTATTTTCACGCGATGGTCGCAAGGTGGTGTCCGAGGCGATTGCGGGGACGGCTTCTCATGGTGAAATTGGCTTAATCGATCGAGGTAAAGACCGAAAAGAGCATCAGTGGGTACTGGATATGGTGCAATCTCAGCTTAATTTATTGTGTGATCAAGTGTCCGAGCCATGTGAGTTGTCTGTGATTCAAGGCAATGGGGTACAGCATCTGTATTGTAGAGTGTCGGGTATTTTGCGAGACGATGTGACTGATGCCGATATCCTGCTTAAATTACATCCGACACCCGCTGTTTGTGGATTCCCTCAATTGGAAGCCCTTCAATTTTTAAATGATCATGAGCCTTTTAAGCGTGGATTTTATTCAGGATCTGTAGGCCTTTTTGGGGCTGAGTCCAGCTCTGTGGTGGTTGCAATCCGATGCGGAAGTGTGTCGGAGCAGGGGACAGCGCTTTATACAGGGGCTGGGATTGTGTCTGATTCGGATGCTCATCTTGAATGGCAGGAGTTGGATTTGAAGCTGGAGTCTTTGTTAGCGGTGGTCTGGTAATCTTGAGTATTCACCGATTTTCGATTGCCGATGTCTGGTGTGATGTTGTGATGGCGTCGTTGGTGTCGATCGGAGTACGTTATGTGGTGATCGCCCCTGGTTCTCGCTCAACGCCGCTGGTACTCGCAGCTCACAGGCATGATCAATTAACAATTAAAACTCATTTTGATGAACGCGGTCTTGGATTTTTTGCATTGGGATTAGCGAAGTCGTCTGGCCGAGCAGTGGCGGTGGTGGTGACATCCGGGACTGCGGTGGCCAACTTGCTTCCGGCGGTGGTAGAGGCCTTTCAGACTGGGGTGCCGTTAGTGTTACTTACAGCAGATCGCCCCCCGGAATTGTGGGATAGCGGGGCCAATCAGTGTATCCGTCAGGTGGGCATTTTTTCTCATTTTGTCGTATCTGAATGGTGTATGCCGGTGCCAACTCTGGATATCGCATTGCCGCAGATTCGCCGCCAATTGGATGCCTTATGGGTCCGTTTGAATGGAAATCGCCCTGGGCCTATCCATTTAAATTGCCCATTTAGAGAACCTCTTCATGGAGAGTCGTTGACTGAATTTTTAGCTAGTGATGCATTGGATTCACAACCGGCTCTACCAACGATTTCGGATCGGCCCCAGTTAGACGATTTTCTTGCCTGGGTATCCTCTGGAAACGGGGTGATTGTGGTTGGCCAAACTCATTCGGCGGATGATGCCTCGGCTCTGTTGGAATTGGCTGACCGGCTCGGGTGGATGATTCTTCCGGATGCCACTTCCTCATTACATTCTTTGGGTCATCCTCGTATTTTTAATCATTATGACAGGGCGCTAGAGGCCACTGGTCCTGACCTCTTTTTGAGTGTTGACCGAGTGCTAATTTTTGGCGGATTTTGTGTGTCAAAAGTGCTGATTTCGTGGTTGTCGACGTCGCGATTGTCGATTTATCAGGTGATGAATAAAGACCTGATTTGGGAGCCCAATCTGACGATTTCGAAACGGATTGTGGCGCCTTGGAAGGCCTTTTGCCATGACTTGATTTCTGCGATTCCATCAGACTTTTCTCCTGAGTTTACTAACGCGTTTTCGTCTGGACTGAGAGACTTGAATGCCGACATTACTCATCATATTGCCGAAGTAGTGGATACGCCGTTAACCGAACCTTGGATTGGCGCTTATTTATATCTTCTTTTGCCGCAGGGATGGGCATTGATGATTGGTAATAGTTTACCGGTGAGATTACTGGATCAGTGGGCATTGCCGGCGGATCAATTGGTTGAAGTCCACTCTAATCGAGGCGCTAGTGGGATTGATGGTGTGATTGCGACGGGTACAGGTGTTGCGATGGGATGCCAAAAACCGGTACTGATTTGGCTTGGCGATATGTCCTTTTCCTATGATGTATCGAGTTTAGCTCTGGTTGCAGCATCGCCAGTTCCCATTATTATTTTGGTCACCAATAATCGTGGCGGGCGCATTTTTGAACAGCTCTCGGTGGCGTCATCTGCTGAGGTTTTTGAGTCTTATTTCGTGTTGCCTGATTTGCCTTCAATCGAGTATGCTTCCCGCATGGTGGGGCTGCCCTACCATTTGGTAGAGTCTTCTGCCCAATTAACCGCGTTATTTTCAAGTTTAGGGACGTCTCCCATGTCCTGTGTTATCGAAGTGCAATGTGAGTCTTCTCATATTGGCCGATGTTTAACTGCACTACACACTTTAATTCAATCATCCATAAGGAGTTAATCC
This sequence comes from bacterium UBP8_UBA817, assembly GCA_945888435.1. Lineage (GTDB taxonomy): Bacteria > Margulisbacteria > Marinamargulisbacteria > SXXA01 > SICP01 > CAMCZW01. The sequence continues at coordinate 22,991 of CAMCZW010000007.1, read as the reverse complement.
ATGCCATTACAATCCTTTTTAGTGTCTACAGAGTCTCATTCATCGCCTTTTGAGCAGGCCATTCGGACGGATATGATCCCCGTCTGTTCGGAGTTTAAATCTCCTTCGGTTAGTTTCGAAACCGATGCGTCTTTGGGATTAGATGCGGATGCTCGCCAATTATTTCCAAAACTGGCTATAAAATGTAAGGGGACTGTCCTTAAAGCGGTACGCTCTCAGGAGCCGACGCCTTCGGGTCACCGTATTGCGGTATTGTTTTCTGGTGGGCCTGCTGCAGGTGGTCACAATGTGATTGCCGGTCTTAAGCAGTACTTGGGTGATACAAACGTGCTTTATGGAGTTAAAGCAGGACCTAAAGGCTTAATCCAGGGCGACTTAGTTGAGTTGACCTCCGAAATGGTGGACTCTGTCCAAAATCTTGGTGGGTTTGACCTATTGGGCTCTGACCGAACTAAAATTAAAACGGATGAGCAACTGAAGGCCGTTAAAGCAGTTGTGGAAAAGTTTAAACTCAATGGGATTGTGATTATCGGAGGCGATGATTCTAATACCAATGCGGCAGTTTTGGCGGAGTATTTAATAGCGTCCAATTGTGCGGTTATTGGAGTCCCTAAAACGATTGATGGGGATTTGCAGTTTGGCAGTTATTTACCAATTAGTTTTGGATTTGATACGGCCACCAAGATTTATGCGGAATTGGTGGGCAATATTTTGCAGGACACACCATCTAGCCGAAAGTATTGGCATTTTGTGAAAGTAATGGGGCGCAGTGCGTCTCATGTGGCACTTGAAGTGGCATTGCAAACTAAGGCGACATTAACCTTGATTTCTGAAGAAGTGGCGGCGTCGAAGTTGTCGTTGTCGGATGTCGTGGATCAGATTGCCAATGTGGTGATTTCAAGAGCTAAAAAAGGCATGAATTATGGAGTCGTGGTCATCCCTGAAGGGTTGATTGAGGTTGTTCCTGAGTTTAATCAATTGGTTCATACCCAAGAGCGGGATTCTCATGGCAATGTCAAAGTCTCTCAAATTGATACAGATGCGTTATTGGTTGAACTCACTGAAAAGCGAGTTAAAGAGCTAGACCCCACGGTTAAATTTGAAGCCAATCGCCACTTTTTTGGGTACGAAGGTCGCTGTGGGGCGCCTAGTCGATTTGATGCGGCGTATACGTATAATTTAGGCCTGACTGCTGCGGCATTAATCGTTGCTGGCTATACGGGGTATATTGTCGCGATTTCTAATTTGGATCGGGGTGGATTACCTCTTGCAATTCCGTTACTCACCATGATTTCGGTAGAACATCGGGATGGCAAGGATATTCCGGTTATCCAAAAAGCATTGGTGACATTGGATAGTCCTGCATTTAAGTTTTTTGCATCTCGCAGAGAGTCTTGGGCACAGGCAGATGTGTTTTGTAGTCCAGGCCCACGGCAGTTTTGGGGACCAGTGGCGTATCAAATTCCAATCACCGTTGCGCTTAACCAAGGCTTTGATGAGCTGATGTTTCGATTTGGCAGTCGGCAAGTGATTTCGGTCGGTTTGTGAAATTTATTTTTTTAAACGCGATAACTAGACATGGGGTATCGATTGTTTAAGATAGTGGCGATAGGGTGTGGGAAGGCGACGCCGACCCTTTCTATTCGGTATCAGGTTCGCCCTGAGGATACGACTCCTTTATTTCAGTATGTATTCCCTTCCTCTTTTTCTGAATCTGTATCATTAATTAATTCAGCTTATTCAACTGCGATTGCAGCGGTGTGTCGTAATCTTCATTTAAGTGTTTTACAAGAGGCACTTCCCAAAATAGTGCAGATGCCAAAATTAACTGCTATTCGGCTTGATCAATGTCGAATGACGGATCTGTTATCCAGTTTAAATTTGACTGATAAAGATGGTATGAAAAAAGTTACTCATCTTTCTATCGAAAATCTAGAGATGACTTTTGCTCAATTTATTTCTTTGATAGATCTTTTTCCTGGTTTAAAAGTACTTTCTTTATCCGGTGTTGGGATTTCCTATTCAGAGCAAAAACCTCAAGTGTTTTCTCCGCATTTAACTTTAACAAAGTTGGTATTTTCTCCTCGTGCTGAATCTATTTCCATGATGCCTCTATGGGTGGGCGGAATGGTATGTCAGTTGTTTCCAAACTTAACAGCGGTCGATATGACCTCTTTTCCTCGGGAATTTCCACAACGATTAGTCCAATGGATTCTTAACTTTAACCAGTTTTGTCCGGTTAAAGATAAAGTTTTGATAACATTGGGGGGAAATTCGACTGAAATTTCTAGTCGTATTCAGGTTATTTTAAATGTTCAAATTAAAGCGACTGATTCTGATACAGAAAAAGCCTGGAAAGAGAATAAATCGACAGAATCTAGTGCGTAGATTTAGACGTTTTGTTGTAAACCTGAGTATCTTTGGTGCTTAATAAATTTAGAATATTTTCAAGATTTAATAAGAATTCTTCACTATAGTCTTGTGGCATATGGTGATTATTTACGGTGATGATTCCGCTGTTTAGCTCAAGAGTAATCTCTTGAGGGGGTTGTTTGTTTTTTGTGATAATTTTTAGTTCGGTTTCTGACAGCATTAAAGCTGTTTCATGAGATGTTTGTGTTTTTTTTCTGTGGAGAATTATATCTGCAACCTGAGTTTTTCGATAAGCTTTTAATTGATCACAATAGGATTTTATCTTTTCATTAAACATTTTTAATCATCACCCTCATTGAAATTCTTTCCATAAATTTTCCGATAACCCAGTGGCGAGTCTCTGTGAATGGTTTGTATTCCCACTTTTTAGGGAATCATATCATAAGGATGACCTTGCACATAGGGGAGTGGTTTTTATGACGGTTGAAAAAAATGGTACTATCAGACGGAATCTGACTCCGGGAAATGTTCGGGAAAAAGCTGAGTTCTTTGATAAAACTTTTCGTGCAAATCCAAAATCTACGCTCACTAAGAGTTCTAAACATCCTCAAGTGGTTGTATCTAGCCTTAAGCCACATAGTTTAGCTTTAAGTTTAAGTTCTCTTCCAGAGGCTGCTAATCCTGAAATTGGTCCTCAAGCAAGATCGCTAACTCTAGTCCCTGGGAATGCCGCTTATCCTCAAGGAAATCATGGTGATCCTTTAGGTGGTGATGGCTTTGAGGTCCTTGATGAAGCTCTGTTTTCTCCGGTAGCTTATGATAATCCTAACGGGCCCAATCCTGAATCTTCTTCCTTGCTTGGCTCCAGTGCTTCTTCAGTAATCGGTCTGAATTCACCTGTAGTTGATGGATCGAATAAATCATACTCTGATCCCGCCGGTCACCTCCCTCTCCAACGTCAAGGTAGTGGTGCGGTGCTCGGATTATCCTCTTCTATTCTTTCCTCTGTCGTAATCTCAATTCTAGCGAGCGAAGTCAAAGAAATTTCTAAATCTAAACCTCCACTGTTTCAATCAGTTCCTAAATTTGAGAAGGTTAAAGACGAAAGAGTATGGGGATTGCTTCATCATCGACTTTCTCCGTCTATCCTTCAAGCAGAATTAAAAGATCTTGGAGTGGGACTTACCTTAGATGCGTCTAAAGTCCTTTTTAAAGAGCTTAAACAGCAGGGCTTTATTGACTCAAAAGGTAAGGTTAAAAGTTGTGATAGTCATACCTTTGAACTTCCAGTCTCTAGTGCTGGTGCATTTAAAGATGTTCGTGTCTCTGACCATCTCAAGCCTATTTTGGATCGATATTTTTCTCCTAAGCCTTCTACCTTTATTGATAAAAAGCAGGCTAAACAAGATAAGGCTGAGCAGAGAGCTAGTTCTCAGCAACGTGCTCTTGAAGTGCATTCTGGTATCTATCAACCATCTATCCTTGGAGCTGATTCTGCTAACAATGTTGTTCCTCGTGTTGGATCTAAGGTTGAAACGGCCTTATTTCCCCAACTTAAAGTAAACTTGGGTCATCCGGACTGGACTGATTTTCCTGATAACTTAAAAGCCTTGCCTAAACTTTTAACAGCTTTTTGGACTCTTGATTTAGTTAATGGAGAAGGCAAGGTTAAAGAGGCCTTTTCAGGGGATGTTAATCAGGTTTTTGAGGGGTTAAAATTGTGTTCTCCAAAAGTGGAGACTGTTATTCAGGGAAATATGACTAAGGCTTCATTTGTCATGGCTTATTTATGTAAGGAAATTTATTGTCCTAAGATGTCTGTTAGTGAGTTTATCGATATTATTAAGGCGGGTCAAAATGCACTTTATAGTGATGGTCCTGTGACAGATAAGGCGATGCTTGGGTTGCAATGGTGCCAGCATTTTGGCAATGATGCCATGTATGAGCGTGGGGGCAAGCGATTGTTTTTTGGAGATTCAGCTGAAGATCGTGGACGAATGATGAGATTGACTCAGCGTATTGAAGAAAAGTCAGTTGTGGCGTGGTCTAGTCATACCTTGGGCTTAGGTGTATCTGAGGATGGGCTTGGATATCGTCATGACTATGTGGGTGACTTTGAAGGGAAAAGTCCATTTGCGCTAGAGTCGTCATTATTTGTGCCGGCCTTTATGAGCGGAGCTGATCGTGTGGAAGTTAAAGCGGTGGTCCGAGACATTTCGTCTAGTCACTATAGAGCCCTCAATAATCTAGATTCTCAACAAATCTGGTGCTTGGCCAATGCTAAACTTAAGCCTGAGGTTTTGATGCTTGAACTTAAGCAACGACTAACTCCTCAGCAGTGTGCGAAGTTGAAGGATGAGACCCTTCCTGGTGACGTGAAAAAAATGATTGCTTGGATTCAGGGGGAATTTTCTAGCGATACCGAATTTTCATCCGAATTTAATCGAGTTGTGCCCATTATTTTAGATCGATATTCCCCAGCTGGTGGTCAGGTTCAATCTGACTATTCTGCAGTGATAAAAGCGGCACAATATATGGGTAAGGAAATGCATCTTTTTACTAAAGATGAACAATATGGTCAGCAAGATGCAAAACATGAAGCGATACATAATAATCCACTTCGACAAACAGGCCCATTTAAAAAACTTTTTAAAGAGGAGTGGACCAAGAAATCCCCATTACGTCGGATGAATCCTGAGCTTCGGACTGCATTGAAGGATGAGGTTCGTAAAAAACCCGTTGCAGCCAAGCAAAAGGAGCATGCTAGCGAGTTGAGATCTCCAGTCAAAGTCAAAACATTTGTTTCTGAAAAAGTGGGCATCACTCTAAGAAAAGCGAATGATATTTTTCAATTTTTGATAGAAGAAGGTGTCCTTTCTCCCAAGGCTGAAAAGTCTTCAAAACGACATGTTGATATTGGATTGGGGCTTAATTTATCAACGGCTACTGTTGTGCCTGTCGTAGCCAAAACGATGGCGGCAGGACTTAATGCAATCACTGGACGACATTTTGGAGAATATAAGGACAGCGATAAGTTTTTGGTTGCACCAGATTTGGATATTCACTTAACTACTCTTAGCGAGTTTAAAGTAAAATATAGTGGCTTAGTAGAAAAGATCGCACGTCGTTTTCCTGAGAGTGCAGATGCGGTTGTTGCACATGTTTTTTCTAAGTTACAGTCTAAATCAAGCGCAAGTGAGCGTGTTTTTGCTCTTGTTAAAAAACACTTGTCGGATAAGGCTGTTGTGGGGCGTAAAAAACGTTTTCATGTGCCCACTTTTAAGTTTGGTGAGCGGGCTGTTTTTAGCGCACAGTCTGATCGAGCTTCTGGGTTTTATACAAAAGGCGACGTTGAGTCGATGCCTACTGTACTTAAGATGTTGAGCTTTACTTTCAAGCAGCAGATACCGTCGATTTCAGATGCTTTAACTGCTTTGGAGGCGTTTTCTTATGATCCTTCTAAAGCTGATCAGCAAATTGAATTGGCTAAGGCTGTTAAAACTCAATTGCAAGATGTTGATCCAGAGCTTTCTCTGGATATTCAGCACTATCTTGAAGCTATTATTGAACTTCAGCGATTACAACCTGGTGTTAATGTTCTGACCCATACCTATGAGGGGGTTGAGCGGTTTATGACGGCTACTTTTATACCTCCTCAGTCGCAAGTTACAGAGGTGTGACGCGTCTAAGCTTTTTTCAATGTTTAGCTCCTTTCTCAACTGGGTATAACCAACCTATCAAAGTAATTTAGCTAACTCAGACTTTTTGAGTTAATATAAGGAGTTTTTTATGTCGAATCCGGGGGAGTTACAAACCAAGGGGATCTTAAGAGGAGTTGCTCAGCAGATGATGGCCGCTTTATTTTCTAAACAATCTTTTACGGGCATGATGTCGATGGTTTCTGCTTATGATGAAGCCCCATTACGGACAGTTATCTGGGCCTCTTTTGAGTCTGAGGTATTGGGCGTGGATTCTGCCATGTCACACTTGATTTATGACTTACTGATTAAGCATTCGGTGTTGATGTCCAAGCGATCGTTTTCGGTTGGGGCATTGTCTTTGGGGACGCCGGTGTCTTATATCGCACCTCATATCTTTGTTCATGATCCTGCATTCGTGCTTCCTGATCGTGTTATTAAGGGCTTAGGGCCGATTGCGGTTGGACTTGGGTTGGCGCCAGCGATAATCGTGGCGCATGTGGTTCATACTTTAAAACGCTGTGTTGGGTTTCGCTTTATGTTGGCGGATGTGGTATCGACGTATTTAAAAGATGATAACGTGAGTGTGTTAGTCACTCGAAAATGGCAGGATTTAACCCGGATGTATACGCCTCAAATTAAGGCTTATGGTAAACGGATTGGTCACTTTAGAGCGCTTGGATACGTGAGAACAAAATTGTTAGGGGAGCTTACCCATGTTCATGGTGGGGCAGAGCTTAAACTTTTGCTGGATTATTATTCGAGACCACTATCGACATTTACAGAACTTCAGCTTTCAAGAGTGGCGGATTTAATTGGATTGCCAGAACTCCCATCTGTGTCGCAAGTTTACTTTTTATTACGCCGTGATTTGTTTAAACGTGCCCGATTAATTGGGGTAAGACGCCCTGAATTATCACGTGGGTTAATGCAGTATCTGTCGATTATTACGATCTTGAAAAGATAATTTTCTTGGCCGCCCATAAATGAATTGACGGGTAGATTGCCACAAGGTCACTATTATCGTAGAATATTTAAACTATGACCAAGATTAATCCGAGAGTCGATTTTGCGTTTAAAAAGTTGTTTGGGTCCGAAGAAAATAAGGACCTGTTGATGGCGTTTGTGAATGCAGTACTTGAACCTGAGGAAAAGATTGTTGAGTTGACGCTTAAAAATCCGTATACGCTTAAGCGGTTTCAGCAGGAAAAGGTATCCATTTTTGATATTAAAGCTGTGGCGGAGGATGGTCGGCATTTGAATATCGAGATGCAGATTACGGATCAATTGGGATATGAAAAACGAGCGCTTTATTGTTGGTCGAAGTTGTATGCCGATCAGATCCAGGAATTCGTCCCCTATGAGGCCCTGAGAAAAACGATCGGCATCCATGTCCTTAACTTTAATTTATTGGATGAACCTGAGTATCATAATGTGTTTGGCGTCTTAAATCTAAACTCTAAAGCACGGACATTTACTGATTTGCAGCTCCATACGATTGAGATTAAAAAGTGTGATGGAGAACTGTCCCATGTGAAGACGGCGCTAGATCGATGGGTGACCTTTTTAAAAAAATCTCATGAATTTGGCAGTCGCCATGGGGCTTCGCCCTTTCAATCAGATCCACACATTACCAAGGCCATCCACGTTCTAGACACCTTGTTTTTAACTGATGAGGAGCGCGACATTTACGAAGGTCGGCAAACATGGCTACGGGATGAGGAAGAAGCAATCCGAACGGCGGAAGTGAGAGGTATTGAAAAAGGGGTGGAGCAAGGAATAGAGCTAGGGTTACAGCAAGGGCTAGAGCTAGGAATAGAACAAGGAATACAGCATGGACGTTTAGAAAGTCAGCTCATGATTGCTAGAAAAATGAAAGCGGCAGGGGTCGATGGGGATGTAATTCAGCAGATGACGGGGGTTTCTGCCTCTGATCTTTTACTCTGAATTTACCAAACGCTTAAACGTTCATTTGCGTGACGGGGTGGGTTTCTCCATTTATACTAGGGCTTATGGCTGTTAGTTTTATTAGTCTTTCTGATCGGATTCGGGATAAAGATCCTCAAGGGTTTTTACTGTCGTATCTTCAATTAGTGGTGGCTGGTAAGCAACTTGTTTTACCGACATCGGATGCCTATGACACCATTAAGTCGGCGTGGGAGTCGATTTTATATGGGGTTCCTGGCGGATATTCTTCTGTCTTTTTAATTCAACTCAGTAATATGTGGCTAAGGATTGTGAAGGCGATACCGTCTTCAAAGGATCCTAGCTTTTCTCGTCGTGTGTTGGAGTATCTCCAAACGCATGATTTATCCGAATTGGATTTACCCGTGATCAAAAACTTACCCCAAAAACCGAAAGGTAAAACTCTCCAAAAGGGACGTCCTGTGATTGATCATTTGGATGATGATCAGGTAGAAGAGAGACTTCAAGTTCCAACGGCTCATCCTGTGGTGGCGCCTACGTTGTCGTCATCAGAGGGCTCTGCTTATGATCATGTCCATACTGAGTCTTTAGACTTTTCACCTGCTCCTGAAACTGACATAAAGATGCATGATGCGCTTCGTTCTGAAGAAGTGGATACATTTTTAATTCATTATTTAACCAAAACTCTTCACCAGATTACCCCTCAGATTCCCATGAGCTCGGTGATGGATATTATCTATTATCAGTGGCGAGATATTTTGATGGGTGAGTTTAATCAGCTTCCCTCTGAGCGGTTTTTAAAATTACTTAGTAAACGCTGGTTTGGATTAATGACGCAAAAGGGGCTTCCAAATTCGCGTGACAAGATTAAAGCCCTTATTTATATTGTGATGAAAGGAAGTGGGGCGGCTTCTTCATCAACATCAACAGGTGGTGGCCCTATGAGAAAAAAACGATCGTTTTGGCAACTGTTTATGAAGGCCTTAATGGGTTGTTTTATTATTTCTTTTTTTGTGATTTCTGCTGGATGCCGTGACAAAGTTACGGTCTATTCTGTCCCTAAAGAATTGTTAGTGACTGATGTTTCTGTGGCGGCATCATTTCAGGAAGCGAAATCTCCTCAGGATTTACCCTATCAGTGGGTGGTTCCTAAAAACTGGGCAACGATGCCTTCTGAAAGTGGATTTGACCGTGCGCGCTATCGGGTTTCGGTTGGGGATCAAGCCGTTATTGTCGCGATTACCAGTATGACGGGGGCGGCTCCGGATATGCTTAGTAACCTTAATCGGTGGCGTGGACAACTTAAAATGGCACCCGCAACTCCGTCTGAATTGACATCTTCTGTGACCTCAAAAAAACTGGGTGAATTTTCGACTCAGTGGGCATCGGTCTCTAATGGCACTGATGCCTTTGAAATTGCCTTTATTCGACATGATGATGAAAATTGGTTTTTTAAAGCATCTGGATCTCACGCTGCGGTTAAAGCAATGATTCCTCAGCTTCAGCAGCTTATTTCCTCAATGCAGCATGTGCATGGGGCACAACAGCGATGAAGCGCTTTTTAAACCGAATTCTTTCTTTTTTTTCTTCTCTTAAACTGACGGTTGTTTGCTTAACCATTTTGATGGTTTTGGTGTTTTTTACCACTATAGCCCAAGTGGATATGGGTATTTTAGAAGCGAAGCGACAGTTTTTTTCTGGCTTTTTTGTATGGAAATCGATTTCTGGAACCATGATCCCCGTATTGCCAAGCGGTATTGTGATTGGGTGGGTGCTGTTTATCAATTTGATTGCGGCTCATTTTTCACGGTTTAAATTTGCATGGTCCAAGGTTGGGATTTGGCTGATCCATATTGGGCTTATTGTGTTATTGATTGGATCTGCCTGCACTTATTATTTGGCGGATGAAACCCAAATGGTATTGCCTGAAGGAAAATCAGTTTTATATTCAGAATCTGCTCATCGTGTAGAGCTTGTCTTTATCAGGGAAGTGGGGGCTCAGCATCAAGTGGTGGCCGTCCCGTATGAATTGCTTCATATAGATAAACCGATTGAAGTGCCTGAAGTTGGCGTCACGGTGATTCCTCGTCAGATTTATGCAAATTCACAATTGGTGACAATGCCTCCTCAGGGAAATCTGGAAGGGTATATCGGGCTTGCTAGAAACTTGCAATCTCGCCCTATTGATCGCTTTACGCAAGATGATCTTAGAAATATTGCCTCTGTTTATCTTGAAATTATGGAAGGGAAGCAGCCTAAGGGCGTGATGTTGCTCTCCAACGGGATTTCAGTTCTCCAGACAATGCCAACTTCTGGGTGGGTCACTGCGCTGCGGGCGAGACGGGATTATAATCCGTATCAAGTTACGCTTAATGACTTTAAACATGAGTTGTATCCTGGGACTCAAATCCCTAAAAACTTTTCATCTGAAGTAACTGTGACTGATTTGAAAACGGGACAATCCTTTGACTCTTTGATTTATATGAATCACCCCCTTCGTCATGCAGGTAAAACTTATTATCAGGCCAGCTTTTCGGATAATGACACAACCTCTATTTTACAGGTGGTTAAAAACCCATCATGGATATTTCCGTATGTTGCATCAATTTTGATGGGTGTCGGGCTGCTCATTCAGTTTGGATACCATTTGGTTCAGGCCCGTGCTAGGAGAAAAAAATGATGTCATGGATTCAGTCGACTTGGTTAAAATGGGCTATCGCAGTAACCGCTGTGATTGTTCTTGGATTTGGTTTGGCTCAGACTGCGCCACAGGCCCCGATTGATTTGGATAGGGCGTCTCGCTTACCTGTTCTTCATGGCGGGCGTGAGAAGCCATTGGGAGCTGTTGCTCGTAATGCCTTAATGGTGATGAGCGGGCGTCAGAAGTTGACGATAAAGGGCCAAGCATTAGATCCAATGGCATGGTTGTTTGACATGATGGTATTCCCTAAAAAAGCCAACCAATATCTGGTATTTCGGGTCTATCACCCTGATATCCATACGATGGTGGGGCATGAGCTAGAATCTGGCAAAACTCTTTCTTTTGATCAGTTAGCTCCCCATTTAATTCGCATCGACCAAGAGTACGCTAAAATCGTCGAGATTGATCGTCAAAATCGAACTCCCTACCAACGCGCTTTAATTCAGTTATATTCTCAATTACGCTTGTATGGGCAGCTTCAAAATTCACTCTCTATGGGAGGAGGGGCTGCATCTTTAGAGGATGTCGGGCGTTTTGAGTCTCTTAGCCGCTTTGGCCATACACTTGTCGAAGACGGGGCGCTTGCTTCAATGACGGATGACGACTTGGTTCAGGTAGGTCAATTGGTTGCTCAATTTAAAGTACTTCAGCAATTGGATTCGGATGCGTTAATTCGCGTGGTTCCATCACCTACAGGGTTTAGATCTTATCAATCGGGTATTTTGGATGCCTTGGGCAGCCATCATGTCCATCCAGTGGCGGCTCAATATACTCATCTTTTAAATGATTATCGTCTTGGTAATGGGGCACAATTCTCGACTCATTTAGATACTATTTCAAAGTTAGTTTCTCCCGTTAGTACTCGAATTAAACTGGAATACTTTGCCAATCGTTACCAACTCTTTTATGTGGCGATGGTGGTCTACTTGCTGGTTGCTTTGGGCATGTTAATTGCCTGGGTTAAGTTTGATGACTGGCTTCCATGGGTGTATCGATTTACAGCAGTGGCCTGGTTAGTGCATACCCTTGGTTTAATTTTGAGAATGGTGATTCAAGGTCGGCCTCCAGTGACTAATTTATATTCCTCCAGTGTGTTTGTGGGATGGGCAGCGGTGCTGATTTGTTTAATCGTTGAACGGTTTTTTAAGAATGGACTTTTGACGATGATTGCAGCCGTGATGGGATTCGTCACATTAATCATTGCGCATCATCTGTCTTTTCAAGGGGATACTCTCGAAATGATGCAGGCGGTTTTGGATTCTAACTTCTGGTTATCCACGCATGTGGTGACGATTACGTTAGGGTATTCTGCGGCCTTTGTTTTGGGACTTTTAGGACATATTTATATTTTTAAAGCAGTCTTTGGTAAATCGTTTTCTCAGGAGACGGAAGCGTCTTTGTATCGCCTGATGATGGGAGTCGCTTCTTTTGCGTTATTGTTATCAACAGTGGGTACAATTTTAGGCGGCATTTGGGCTGATCAAAGTTGGGGCCGTTTTTGGGGCTGGGATCCAAAAGAAAATGGCGCATTACTGATCGTTTTGTGGCTTGCCGTGATGTTTCACGCACGCTTGGCTGGCATGGTTAAGGGTCGTGGGATTGCCGTGATGGCGGTGGTTGCCAATATCGTCACCTCGTTTTCATGGTTTGGGGTCAACATGTTAGGCGTAGGGCTCCACTCCTATGGATTTATGGATAGTATGTTTCAGTGGTTAGTTGGGTTTGTTTTTGTAGAGATTTTAGTGATTTGGATCGGGCTTACTCCTAGGCGGATGTGGGGGAGCGAAGGGTAGAGGGGTGAGGGGCCGAAGGGGTCGAGCAGGGTGTGCTTACCTCTTAAAATGAGTCAAAAAGTGGCTAACCGTTAAAATGCCTTTGATGTAGCGATCAAGACTAAATTGTTCGTTGGGGGCGTGGATGTTGTCGTAGGGGAGATTGAAGCCCATCAGGACTGCGGGCATGCCGATTTTGGTTTGGATGAAGGAGACAATAGGGACGGAGCCGCCTTCGCCTTGGAGGACGGGTTTAGTGCCGAAGCCCCATTCGATGGCGGAGCATGCTGTTGCGATGGAGGGGTGGGTGATGTCGGCTAGAAAGGGATTGGAGGGGAAATCTGCTTTGATATCGGTGATTTTGAGATCGACATAGGATGGCGTGATTTCTTTGAGGTATTCCGTGAGTTTTTGGGTAATTTCTTTTGGGTTTTGGTGATGGACGAGTCTCATACTGATTTTGGCGGAGGCTTTGCAGGGGATGACGGTTTTGGCACCGATACCGGTGTAGCCGCCCCAAATTCCGTTGATATCAAATGTGGGTCTAAACCAGCGGCGTTCGATGCTGGTATAGCCGGGTTCTCCGGGGCAATGCTTGATGCCTAACTCGGCCTGGTAGTTGGCATCGGAGTGGGGGATTTTATCTATTTCGGCTTTAAGTGCAGGGGAGATCGGTTGGACAGAGTCATAAATCCCGGGGACTTGGATAATGCCGTCTTCTGATTTAAGTTTGGATAAAATATGAACGAGTTCTGTAATCGCATTGGGGACCGCGCCGCCGTGTTGGCCAGAGTGGAGGTCGGTGTTGGCGGTGGTGGCAGTAATTTCGAAGTAAATCAGGCCTCTTAAGCCGATGCTGAGGGATGGCTGAGTGTCGGAAATCATGGGGGTGTCTGAGACGACCAATACATCTGCGGCTAGCATTTCCTGATGGTCTAAAACCCATTGGTAGAGGTGTCTGCTACCCACTTCTTCTTCACCCTCGATAATGACTTTGACGTTTACTGGGAGACGGCCATGGGTTTGGATCAGTGACTCGATGGCTTTGAGGTGGCACATGACCTGTCCTTTATCGTCTGAAGCGCCACGTGCAACGATTTGGCCATTTCTAATCGTGGGTTCAAAGGGTGGGGTGGTCCATAGTTCATAGGGATCAGCGGGTTGGACATCGTAGTGTCCATAAAATAATACGGTTGGGAGGTCTGTATTATGAATCCATTCGGCATACACGACGTCATGGCCTTCTGTTGGGTAGATTGTAATAGTGGGGAACCCAATTTGGGTGAGTAATGCTTTTACAAAGTGAGAGCAGGCATCGACCTCTTTTTTGAATGCAGGGTCGGTGCTGACACTTTGAAATCGTAAGAATTCTTTTAACTCGTCAATAAATCGTGATTTATTTTGGTTAACATAGTCATAAATTTGCTGCATGATTTTGTTTTTTTTCTTTAAATATTGATCAATTTGACATAGATTGCTATTCTGTTCTGGCTTATCCTGTATAAGCTATGTTACGATCTTTGGATTTTATGAGCAAGACGTCGGGACGTTTATTTGTTATTTCAGGCCCGTCGGGTGTTGGGAAAGGAACTGTAATTTTACGGTTATTGGACCTGGTCCCTGATTTGGCTATTTCAGTTTCTGCAACGACTCGCCCACCTAGAGAGTTGGAAATTGAAGGTCGTCATTATCACTTTTTGACGGATGAACAGTTTAACCAAATGGTTGAGCGAGACGAGTTTTCGGAATGGTGCTGGGTACATTCAAAGCGATATGGGACCCCTCGATATGAGATTGAACCCCGTATCGAAAATGGTCATCATGTCTTGGTTGAGATTGATGTCCAAGGTGCCGAAAAATTGCGAAAAGAGTACCCCGATTTATTGAGTATTTTTATTGCGCCTCCATCTGAGGAGGTATTACTAGACCGCCTTTCTAACCGGAAGACTGAGCCTAAAGATGTGATTGATAGTAGATTAAGTCATGCGCGTCATGAATTGTCTCAGAAGCATTTGTATACACATGTGGTCGTTAATGACACTTTGGACGACTGTGTCCAAGAAGTTAACGCACTAATTTGTAATTTTATTACCGAGGGAGAATCATAATGACTAATCAAGAGAAAAAAACGTATTTGTCTGTATTTCATAAATTTCCAAATCGCTTTTTATTAGCGGTAGCCGCTGGAAAGCGTGCTAAACAACTTAAAGAAGGCGCGAGACCTCTTGTTGAAGTTCCTGCTGAAACAAAATCTAAAAATGTTGAAATCGCCATTAAAGAATTAATGGAAGATCAAGTCAAAATCATAATTAAAGAACCTAATACTCAAGAGCAAGATATGTTGGACGAATTTGACAATCTTTTAGAAACAGAACTTGAAATTGATGCGACTGAAGAAAGAGAAGAAAAGAAAACCAAAGACAAGGCTAAACTTAAAAAATCTTTAGCAGCTTAATACTTAGGGACTGTTGAAGAATGCGTCAGATGTGCAATTTATCGGGATGCGTGGACCATCAAGGAGGCGGAGCTTCAGCGTAGCCGGTATGGTTGAGTATAACGAAAATTGTTCAGATGGCGTATTATGCAACAGTACCCACATACTGCTTGGAATTTCAGGTAGTATCGCGGCGTATAAAACGCCAGAATTAGTACGATTATTTAAACAAAAGGGCTGGTCTGTTCGCACAATTGCGACGGATTCAGCCCTTCGTTTTGTCTCCCCTTTATCGCTTGAAACGGTGTCTGAAGCGCCGGTTTTAATGCCATCCACTTATTTTTCGGGGACGATACCTCATTTAACTCAAGATCGGCATGCCTCTGTATTTGTGCTAGCTCCGGCGACGGCCAATATTATTGCCAAATGTGCGCATGGGATTGCGGATGACCCTGTATCATCGTCTTTTTTAGCATTTACTGGGGTTAAGGTCATTGTGCCTGCCATGCATACCGAAATGTGGGTAAATCCGATTACTCAAGCCAATGTGGCCCGGTTGCGAGAGTTGGGCGTGATGGTCTTTGGTCCTGCATCGGGAGAGTTATCCTGTGGGGATCGCGGGGTAGGGCGGATGATTGACTTGGCGTTGATTGTCCATGGTGTTGAAGCCATTATTTCGGGACAGACGCGGCTTGCCTCAAAGCGTGTACTGATTACAGTGGGTGGCACTCGAGAATCAATTGATAATATGCGGGTGCTTACTAATTTATCTACGGGTAAATTGGGATGGTATTTGGCTCATACTGCCGCCCTTTTTGGGGCTAAAGTAGGTGTGATTTCAACGGTGCCAACATCCATGGATAATCCGCATTTGGAATTTGTAGACAGGGTGAATAGCGTTTCCGAGATGCAGGCCGCCCTTCACCATCATATTTTAAATACAGATACTTTAATTATGGCTGCGGCAGTTTCTGATTTTACGGTTGTGCGTCAGGACTCGAAAATCAAGCGTGAAGGGGATACTGCGCTTAAATTAATTAAAACTCCAGATCTACTTAAGTCTTTAGAGCCGGTCAAAGGACATCGCCAATTTATTGGGTTTTGTTTAGAGGATGAGGAGTTACTTGTCTCGGCAAAGCGTAAATTACAGGCTAAAAATTTAGATTATATTGTGGCTAATTCGTCACAGGCGGTGGGTGCAGATACGCGGAGTGTTTACATCTTGTCCCGCATTACGGACGATGTGGTGAGTTTGGAAGATGCAGGATTGTCGGATATTACGAAAACGCTTTTAGCGTTGATTTTTTAGTAGGGACAGGTTTTAAACCTGTCTCCTGGTATTGTCGTGTTTTCATTTTTTGTTTGTAGTGATTGATTGGATAGTAATGAGACAGGTTTGAAACCTGTCTCTACGGGAATTGAGGATGGGGTATTACTCTTTTTTCTTAGCTGCTGCAGCTTTTGAAGCTCGTTTTTTTGGAGCTGCTTTTTCAGCTGGCTTTGCTTTGTCTTGGGCTTTACCGTCTTTAACGCCTTTTTCAAATTCGCCTTTCGCTTGTCCTAGTGATTTTGCAAATCTAGGGATCGATGACGCCCCGAATAATACAAAAATGACTAATGCAATAACGATTAGTTCTGTGGTTCCAAACATAATGGCTCCTTGGAGTTTTGATTTTAGTTATTATAGTTTAGTTATTGTAGTTGGGGGAAGGGGGGGAAGGGGTCAGACCCTTATGTGTGCAGAAGTGCCATATTAAAATTTAAAATTTTTTATTGGTGGTCTTTGATGAATTCTTTTGATCCGATAATTGAGGGTTTTTTCTTTTTTGAATAGAATCCTTTAATTTCTTTGTCTACTCCTTGATTGACGAAGTATTGGTAATCCTCATTATTTTTTAGATAACTTAATATTTTTTTTGTATCGATAAAGTGGGTATCTATTTTGTCTGAAATGCCTAGATAAGCTTGATAGCTTGACCATTTATAGTGTTCTGGTTTTTGAGTAAGACCTGCTTCTACAGGGTTGAGATGGATATATCTACTGACTTGCATTAGATAGCGATCGGAATCAATCAATAATGCTTTGTACCTATCTCTAAATAGCGATCCGTCTGCATTAAGCGTTTTATTTATTTGTTTTGCGAGGCGTCCACCAAAATGCTGCATTGCTTTATTTAGGTTTGCATCCGGGGTTTCGATCAATATGTGATAGTGGTTATTCATTAGGCAGTACGCGTGGATTATTATATTAAATTTTTGCGATGTTTCATGAAGGAGCTCAATAAATAGGAGCTTGTGGTAATCAGAGAAGGTAATGCTTTTTTTGCTGATTCCTCTGTTAAATACATGATAAAAGGCGTTTTTGAATAATATTCTTTTTGGTCTTGGCGCTTCATAAGTATATCGTAATTTATACTTTATTTAAATAATTATATTACTTTAAATTTTAATCTTTGCTTACTCTGGCACTTCTGCACACATAAGGGTCTGACCCCTTTCTAGAAAAAGCTGGGGTATTGCTTCATCCATGCCACAAACTGATTGGCCGTTTTAATTGGAGAGGGGCTCGCTTTTAGATCAAAAGGAAGTTCCGTGACCCATGGGATATAGGTTTGGTGGTCTTTATTTATTCGGGCTGTCCATGCGACCAGAAAATCATGGAGTAATTGGGGGTCTGATAAAAATGCTGTAATTTGAGCTTCATGAGCTTTTCCGCATCCGATACTTATTTTACCTTTTAGTTCTTTTGAGTGCTCTACGCAATGGTTTAAAATTATGCAGGCCATGTGGGCGCTAAATAGGGTTGCGCTTGTCCAAGTAAATATGGATTTTCCATTTTCTTGTAGTCGGCTAGTTGGAGTTTCAAAGTCACGGACGGCTTGGATGGCAACTGATGCGCTTGGGAGTAAGGCTTCTTTAGTGCTTCTATTATTTCTTTCAACATCAATGGCTTTTTCAAAGTGGAGATATGAACTTGGTTTTGGGACTAAAAGATTACAGGGGGTAAAGGTTTTATTTCCTAAGGCTCGTTTGTCTGAGGCTCGGTTGTATATGGCGATTGATTCTAAATACCATAAACTTGATTTTGATTGTGGCAGGATGACGGTGGTGATACCTGTTGGATTGGATTTTGGGGCGCTAAACGTGCCTTCTTCTATAAATAGGAGTCCTTCTTTTTTGAGGGGATCAAGTAAGATGCGCTGGATTTCTTGTTTGTATTTTACCTCTGCATCTAATGGGCTGTCTCCATGATAAAACCCTGTGCAGGTGAAGGATGTTTTTTTACCAACTAAGGGGATTTCGCCTTTTTTGGCTTGACCCCATTCTGGCTTGTAACATTGTCTGGATAAATTTAAAACAGTTTTAAATATCTCTTCTGGGCTATCTCCGACTGATAGGGTGAGATTATTTAGAATTACTTTCCACTCCGCAAGGCTTGACGTTGGGATTTCAAATTGAGTATTCAGGCGGCTTATTTGTTTTTTGTTGAGTTGGCACTCTGGTGATGAATCTTGAGAGGAGAGTATTTTGTTCACTTGGCTTTACCTTTGAATTGCGGGATTACCCTCTCCCCCTCTTTGAGGAGACTGGTGTGGTGATATCTATTTATCGGTATGTTTTTTATAAAATTCCACCCAAAATTTAGCATAGTATGGCACTTCTGCACACATAAGGGTCTGACCCCTTTCTCTGAGTTAGGCGAAAAAGTCCGGGTTTTCATCCATCCATTTTGAAAACTTTTCAGCCGTTGTGGGCTGCGCTATGAGGGGCTTTAAGTCAAATATAGGATCGGGTGAGATGTGGATGCCGTATTTTTGATGAAGGTCATTGAGTCGTTTTGTCCAGCCGATTAAAAATTCATAGAGAAATTGAGGCTTGGAGATAAATGCCATAATTTGGGATTCGTGGTTTTTTCCGCATCCGATGCTGATGCCTTTTTTTGTATCTACCGGTTTGGTTGCGAGGTGTCGGAGAATTTTGGCCGCCATTTCTGCGCTGTACAGGGTGTCATGTGTCCAACTAAAGATGTAGTTTCTTTGGGTATCGGAGGCTGGGTTTGTGGGAGTTTCGTAGTCCCTGACTGCGTAAATGGCGACTGAGGCGCTGGGTAGGAGATGGATTGCAAGGCTTTTATTATTGGTTTCAACGTCGCTGGCCCGGGCGTAGCTTCTTTTGACTATGGTGGGAGGGGGTAATTCGCATGTTGGGAACTCGGGGATTTCGCTCATGCGGCGGCATGCGGTGGATGCGAGCAAGTACCACTGTAGAGATTGTTTTGGAGGGAGTTTGATGTGGGTAATCCCTTCTGGAGTGTAGCCTGCCCAGGCCCCTTGGATGTCTTCCATAAAGAGTAGCCCGCCTTTTTTGAGGGGGGAGAGTAATATTTTTTGCACTTGATCGGTGTAGTCTTTACTGACTACGCTGGATTTATTTCCATGATAAAACCCAAAACAAGTGGTCGGTACCTTTTTTTTGGAGGTGATGGGGATGTCTCCCTTTTTTTCTAGATGCCATTTTTTCTCCGTTTCCATACATTGGGTGGATAAGTTGGTGAGGACTCTAAATAGGTCTTGGGGAGTAGCGCCGGTTCGAATATTGAGTGAGTTTAATAATTTTTCCCATTGATTCAAAGGTGTTGGGTTTTGAAATTGCTTTGCTAGTGCCCTTTTTTGTGGGGTGGACAGCTGCGTTGCGACCATCGAATCTTGAGAAGAAAGTACCTTTTTCACTGGTGATTGCCTTTTGGTATCTGTGATTTTGAGTGATATTCCCTTTCTCAGAAGTAAGATTAGGGCCCTATTTTTATCGTGTTTACAGATTAAAAATTCCACCCAAAATTTAGCATAGTATGGCACTTCTGCATACATAAGGGTCTGACCCCTTTCCCGTCTTGTTTGGATGTTTTGAATTGTGGGAACAACCTTGTTAGCTTGAATTTGAAATTATTTGAAGCTTGCCTTCGATAATTGAGAGAGAAAATTAATTTATTGGCTGTTTTTTAACTCTGGAGGCTTTTTATGAGTGCAGGAAAAATTAGTGGATTAGGTAAGGTTTTTTTACTAGTAAGACTTTTGGAAAATCGCAAGAGCCTGTTACAGAGGTTCCTTTGGATGCTTTGAAAAAATCGTTTGGTGATGTAGGTAGTAGGTCTAATAAAACTATTAGCTCCCAAAAGGCTAACCTTATTCTTAAGCGGTTACTTGGTAAAATGAAAGGGGATTTTGGTAAAAAGACTGATGGGACTCAAAAATCTAGTAATCTAAGATATCAGTCTTCTAAGTTTAAAGATTTATTTGCTAAGTTGATTCTAGTTGAACCTTTTTCAAATTGTTTATTTGGGAAGGACGGATGTTTCAATAAGATTCCTGCTGATGTTATTTCTTTGCTTAATACTGCTGAACCTTTGAAAGACCTAGCTAAAAAAGCTAGGGAGGCTACTCCTGTTCAATTAAAATATCTTCTACTTTCTTTGGGGAAATCTCTTTCTAATTCATTACTTTCTCAGGGTGGTTCAGAGCCTTCTGAGTTATTTATTAGTAATACTAAAATTAAGGATTTATTAAGTCACTTAGGATGCTCAGCTCAGCTTGATAGATTAGATAGAGCGACTTGCTTAGCTTTTTTGAGTAAATATCACACTGATACTCACGTAACGGGGGCCTCTCAGTTTTATGCGCAACCTGTACTAGTTTTTCCTAATGGAGAGGGGGGTTCTACACACTCTACTGATAGTAACTATCTACAGAAATCTGTGCCAGGTAATCATGGTGAAGGGGTTGATCAGTTTCAGGGAGATCCAGGACTGTATGAAGTTCCTGTACACACTGATGATACTCATTTAGCTACAGCACTGGGTTTTAGTCCTCAATTTTTTGATTATGTTAGCTTAGATCCCACGACTAAATTACATAATAACCAGATTGTTATCCATCCAACAGACCCTGGTAAATTTGCTGTTTCGATGAAATCAGATAAAGGTCGGGTTGCGACTTATCCGTTAGCTGTTGATCAGGAGTCTGGTAGCTGGATGTTATTAGGTAAACCATTGGCTGAATTTCTTCCACAAGTAGTATCGAAAGAAGAAAATCGCTATGCAACTGTTGTCGATTCTCAACCTATATATGCTAATACAGTATCCGAGGGAGATTATTCATTTAGAGTTAGTCCATATGGTGATAATAATGGGTTAAATGTTATGTATTCTCTTGGTGGAAAATCAGCTGTTCGTAATTTTTCTAATTGTTTGGATGCAGTTGGATTTGCTCATAAACTTACTGTTGCAGCTGATGCTAAGTTACCCGTTGCATTATTTGAGCATTTTAGACCTGAAAAAATGGGTGTAGATCAGAGATCTGACGTGGTAGCGGAATCAGATTATTCTTTTTGGTTATCTCCTCATCAGGCTGATTCTAATGAGACTAATCCTCCTAAATTTATGGTTACTTATTTTCTTGGCGGCGAAATTAAAGAGCAACCTTGCGCTAGTTTGGAGGCAGCGTCTCAATTTTCGGCTCGGGTTTTGAAGGCTGGAGAGATCAAACTTCCGCCAAATTTGTTTCAATTTTTCAAATTGGAAGTTCCTCAGTATTCGGATATTTCAAATGGGGAAATGCTTGTCTATCCACTAGTTCGTCCAAAATGGGATATCGCTTTTGGATTGGTTGCTAAGGCTTTAGATGGGGAAAGCGCAGCTGTTTATGAGCACGATGGAACTTCTGTATCAAATTATGTGGCCTGGATTCCAAACCAGTCTTCACATGCTGATGTGATTCCGATGCCATTCCTTGCACCTTTGGGTGATGTGATGGTTTTTCATGGTCTTAAAGATTCTCTTGTTGGAAATGAAGAGTGCAAACGGCCTGATTATGTAAATCTTTTTGCTAATCCTAATAGGAGTGTTAGTCCTAACGGAAGTAAACTTTCTACTACTATATTGGAAGCTATTCAATTTGGTGGCAAAAGGGTTGGATTTATCGCTTCTTCTGATCCATTAGAAAAAACGAATGGAGTCGATTTTTATAGAGTTGTTAAGGATAAGGAAGTTGGTTTGATTGTACGTCTTAACGTTAGTCAAGGTAAAGAATATTTTCCGTCTGGTGAAGGTGAAACTAAAACACTTGGTGATGCTACGGCTGGTGGCGTTGCTACTGTCAAAACTATAAGTTTACAAGAATATAAATTTTCTGGGCTTGAAAAACTTAAGTATGACAAGGCTCAATATCCTGGATTTGATCCTAAAGATCTTAAACTAGAAGTTAGAAATTTGCTTGTTGATGGTACTCATCCGGTTATCCACCTTAATCTTGCTGGTTGGCCTGATCATAAAGCGATTCCACCAGAGGTTCTTAAGGTTGTTAAAGAGTTTATCTGTAAGTTAGTTAAGGAAAATAATATACAAAATATGCTTGGGCATTGTAAGGCTGGTGTTGGAAGAACGGGCACCCTCTATGAGGCTCTTCGTATGAAGGATGGGCCTGTTAACCGTGAGGAAATTGCTAAATCAATTGAGGCTACTCGAGCTGATCGTAGTCAGATGGTTCAGGACTCGGTACAGTTTCTGTCCTTGGTTAATTTTGGAAGTTTTTCTGGAGATAACCCGGTTTCATTAGTTGCAGAAGCTGTTGCTAACGCGGCGCCTCCTCCGGTGCCTGCACGGCCAGTTAAGCCTGCAGTTAATCCTTTGATTAATCAAGACAATACCATTTTCTTTAATGGGAAGCTCAATTTGGTTTCTCAGCATGATCATTCTGGAGCTAGGCTACTAATTTTAAATAACATAAAAAAAGAGGGTAATGATCTGAAGAACTTTTATGTTCTTCGGAAGTCGGCCAGAGGTGGATATGCGTTGACTTATTCGATTCCAGGGGAGGTGAAGAAGGCTATCCTGACGGTGTCGGCTTGCGGTCAAGCCCCTATATTTTCGGACAGTAAAAGCGTATTAAAGAGAGAGGATTTATTGGAATTAGAGCGCCTAAAATCAGCTGGAGAAAGATATCCAATAGAGGCGTGAGGTCTGCGATTGTTGTACCAATCCAGATATTGTGGCCAAGCTGAAAAGGCCTGTAAAGAATTTTGATAGATATTTC
>CAMCZW010000006.1 GCA_945888435.1 bacterium UBP8_UBA817 | reverse complement strand
ATGAGAAATTTGCTGACTTTAAGCGGGCTATTCTTGATTTCTTTGCCAATAATTCTCGAGAATTTAAGGCTGAATTAAAACAATTCATTGGCCTCGATCTCCATCTCTTAAATTCCACCTGAATTTCTAGGTTTTATTTTGAATTGGGTCTAACTGAAGGTTCTTGCTCGTATCATGATTCATCGATGCAATTATCTTTCGGATTTAACGAAAATTACAGTATGAAGTATATCTTTTTATTGGCGATTAAATTTAGTTTATAAAAAACAAGGAAGGAATTAATATGGCACTTAGAGTTAACCCCGTGGTCAATTTTACGTCTCCCCCATCTACACCAGCTGTTGGGAATAGAGGAGGAAATCAGGAACTTCACTTTCCTGAGAGGATTGCGGCTGCAGTTTCTAATACTATTGTTGGCGCAGCAAGTGCAATTTCGAGTGCTGTGCAATATTATATTTTTGGCTATACACCTACTTCGAGTTCGACTGATCGTGCTGCCACTCAGGTAAAACCTGTTGCAGTGAATCGTCTTGATGGGCCTGGTCAAGTAGTTCAAGGAATGCAAGTGCCGCCCAAAGAACGACCATTGGCAACGAGACTCGGGCGTCGTGAGGTTGAGGCTAGTTGTGCGGTTATTAATGCCACTTCTACTTTGCAGGCCTATGCTGTGAATCCTAATAATTTAGATCAGATGTTGGCGAATATATTTGGAGAGGGTTCTGCTGCTAGTAATCCTAATAGACTTTTACTTAGTGAGTGGAAAGCAACCTGTGCTGGAGAGAATACTTTTGGTGATCCTAATACCTTTTCTCGTCCTGATCTAACAAGTCCTTTCTTTTCACTAGCACTAAAAAAAGATGCTCTTGAATTTTGCGTCAAGAAAAATCCTAGTTTAATTGCTGGTTTTATGAGAGATAATCTAATTACAGACCCTTTTAATGATTTTAACCCTCATAGCAATACGCCATGTGATGAGATTTCTGGCGCTCAATTATCGGATTCTGGTGTTTTAGATCTTTTGCGGTCTCCTGAGATGGCTAGTCGTTTTGGAACAGTTGAGGGTAATCCCCATGCTGGAGTTGTATTTATTCTTAATCAATTTGGAGCGGCATTACCTACTTCTACGCCTCTTACTGATTCCACTACTTACTTGGGACTTGTGGATATCCTGACTCCGGCTCAACGGAGGATTACTGCTCAGTATTTATTAAGTCAAGGGGCTTGTGACATCATGCCTTATTCTGGCCTTAATCACAGTTTAGTGGGACAGGGTTCGGGTGATGCTAGTGGTGGACAGGGTTCGGGTGATGCTAGTGGTATCGCTGCTTGTAATGCTAGCGTAACGATGGGAGATGTTTTATCAATACCTCGATTGGAGATGCGGATTACAGAGGGCAATTTTTCACAATTGGTTAGTACGGATACATATGGGGTTCAAAGGACGATTGATGTGGTAACCCTTTATAAAAGTGTGTATCCTTTTGCAACGCCGTCTGAAGTGAAATCAGGTGTTTTAGGCTTTGTGGATTACTACACTGATGTCTGTTTAGGCGAAGCGACTTTTAATTTTTACGGGGCACTTCAAAATGCAACGGGTGGAGTTAGTGATTTTCCCAAGGTAGCGGAGATCCTTAATAGTAATGCGGGGGCTATAAAGCCTGTCATGGAAGAATTGATTACGAGTGTTAGGGCCTATAATTTTACGCGAACGGGTCTTACCGACGCTGAGCTTTCTCGGGTTCAGGTTGGTAGTAGTATGGGAAATTTAACAAGCGCAGACGCTGAACTAGTTGTGAAGATGCTTCAAAATTTAGAAGTCGCGCTTCCTAAATTGCTGGAGTCTACTTCTACTCCTACTCCTACTCCTACTCCTACTCCTACTCCTACTACTACTACTACTACTCCTACTCCTACTCCTCCTATTGCAGAGCAGAGTAGTAGTGGCGCAGCCGACTCACCTGGAGTAAAGGCCGCGATTGCTTTGGCGACGATTACTTTGGTGTTTTTTATTTTGAAGATGATTTATAAGAAGTACGATAGTCGAAACCAGGGCTGCTACAAAGTAGAAGAAAGACCTAATGATGGTGCACTTCAAGCTTTGACAGCTAGGGTGGGAGTGCTTGAGTTCGGTCGTCACGCGACGTGGGATAATAGCTATAGCTCCAATAACTATCCCATTGTTGCTAGTTCTCTAAAAACCGGAGGAAGGTCGGAGCACGATTTAGAGGAAGACGATATTTTCGCGGAGACCGGCTATATTGAGGTGGTGGGCAGTCCTTTAGGAATTAGAAGGTCGGATCGCGACTATATTGAGATGGATGTGTTACAGGTGACCTCTGTATAGTCTGATTTTCTGGGGCGTATAGGCCCATATGGGATGGTTGGATTTAGCTGTGTGGGATAAAGTAGAGTTATGAAATTTTCGATTTTGATTAGTGGGCGTGGGTCCAATATGACTGCGATTTTGGAGGCCGTTCGGGATGGGCGGCTGCAGGGTGACGTGGTTGGGGTGTTGAGCAATGTCCCAACTGCTGCCGGGCTTGAGACTGCGAAATCTTTTGGAGTTCCTACCGCAAGTGTTAATCATCGTGATTTTGCGTCCAGGGAGGCCTATGAGGCTGTTGTGCGCGATGTGCTTTTGGCCTGGGGTTCGGAATTTGTGGTTCTGGCTGGCTATATGCGGCTGATTGGGCCGACATTGCTTGCTCCGTATTTAGGAAAGATGGTGAATATTCACCCGTCGCTGTTACCCGATTTTAAAGGGTTCCATGCCCAACGCCAGGCGTTAGAGGCTGGGGTGACCGAGGCCGGATGCACCGTCCATTGGGTGGATGATACCCTCGATGGCGGGGATATTATTGATCAGGCGCGAGTGCCGGTATTGCCTGGTGATACAGAAGAAACGTTGACCGCACGGATTTTGGATGCCGAACATCGGCTGTATGTGGATGTTTTGGGGCGGGGTTTTTTGGATAAATAATTATTTTTTTGATAAATGCGTTCTTGTAGAGACAGGTTTCAAACCTGTCTCCTATTATTTTCGCATTTTCATAATATTTTCGCATTTCATTTTTTATTCGTGTGTGTTGATGGGGTTGGTGAGACAGGTTTGAAACCTGTCTCTACGGGAGGGTGGTGGGTAATTCCGCGAATAATTCGTCGGTTGCCCAATTGGAGGGGTTGTTGATGATGTATTGCCGGATTTTATTTAATGATTCTTCATCGCGGATGATGTGATCGTGAAATCTGGATTGCCATATTGATAATCCATATGTGTTTTGATATTCATTTATTCGGCGTGATGAAAATGGTTTAAATGCCCGTATGATTTCTGATACTGAATGATTCTTTTGATTGTCATTTGGTTGGATATTTATTTTAAAATTATCGATGATGACAATCCCATGTACATGATTTGGCATTACAATAAATTCGTCTAAAATACAGTTGGGGTAATGATTTGATAGGTCATTCCAACATTCAATACAAATTTTTGATTGTTTTGTTTCTGATAGTTTAGAATCTATAATTTCCCCCAAAAAATTGACACGTTTGTTTGTACAGATGGTAATAAAATATGCACCGTTTTGAGAATAATCATAATTTTTTAATCTTGTAGATTCAATTCGATATCTATCTCTAAATTTAGTTGCCATGGTCTTTCTTGTAGAGACAGGTTTCAAACCTGTCTCCTGATATTTTTTCGTGTTTTCATTTTATCTTTTTTCATTCGTGTGTGTTGATGGGGTTGGTGAGACAGGTTTGAAGCCTGTCTCTACGGGATTGGATAGGCTAATGCTTAAAATGCCGAACCCCGGTTGTGACCATTGCGATGTGGGTGTTGTTGCAGACGTCGATGGATTCCTGGTCGCGTTTGGAGCCTCCTGGGTGGATGATGGCTACGATTCCGGCGGTGGCTGCTAGCTGGACTGAGTCTTTGAAGGGGAAGAAAGCGTCAGAGGCCATGACGGCGTTTTTGGCGTGTGAGCCTGCTTTTTTGATGGCGATTTCTGTGGCTTCGACACGGCTCATTTGGCCGGCGCCGATACCGACTGTTGCCCCATCTTTGACGATGATGACGGCATTGGATTTGACGTGTTTGACGATGGTCATTGCGAATAAGAGGTCATTGATTTGATGCGCTGTGGGCGGAGTAGTGGTGACAGTGGTGAGGTCGGTTTTGGTGGGGATGACGGTATCTGGCGTTTGGACGAGGAAACCGCCGGTGACGTAGCGGTATTGGTGGTCGCTTTGGGTGTTGAAATTAGGGATGCTGATGAGGCGGATATTGGCTTTTTTGCTGAGTATGGCGAGTGCGTCATCATCAAAGTGAGGGGCGATGACGACTTCGACGAAGGTTTCGGCAATTGCGGTGGCGGTGGCATTATCGACGGGACGGTTGAGACCTACGATGGATCCAAATGCGGAGGTGGGGTCGGCTTGGTGGGCTTTGGTGTAGGCGTCTAATAACGTGATACCGGTTGCGGTGCCGCAAGGATTAGTATGTTTGATGATCGCTGCAGTCGGTGTGTCGATGCTGCGGACGATATGCCATGCGGACTCGATGTCGATGATGTTGTTGTAACTAAGTTCTTTACCATGATGCTGGATCATGTCGCCTAAACCTGGTGTATTGGATAAGCGATAAAAGGCTGCTTTTTGATGGGGATTTTCGCCGTATCTGAGGTCGCTGATTTTGGTGAGGATAGGGGAGAGACTTTTCCCAAATTCTGAAGGGTCCGATTGTGTGATTTTTTGGCTGAAAAAACTGGCAATGAGGCTGTCGTATCGGGCGGTGTGCTGAAATGCTTCTTGGGCGAGTTCTGCTTTAAGGGCGAGGCTAAGTTGGCCTTTGCCTTCGGTGAGTGCGGTGAGCACATCTTCGTATCGGTTTGGATTGACGATGACGCCGACGGATTTATAGTTTTTGGAGGCGGATCGTAACATGGATGGGCCACCGATATCGATGTTTTCGATGGCGTCTTCGATGCTGACATTGGGGTTGGAGACTGTTTTTTCAAATGGATAGAGGTTAACGATGACTAAGTCGATGAGGCCGATATGGTGGTCTTCGCAGACCCTCATATGCTCGGCATTGTCGCGTACCGCTAATAAGCCCCCATGGATTTTGGGGTGTAGGGTTTTGACGCGTCCGTCTAGCATTTCAGGAAATCCCGTGACTTGGTCGATGGCGGTGACGGCTAGGCCATTGTCTTTGAGTACCTGTAGAGTTCCGCCGGTTGAGATGATGTCAAAACCGAGGGAAATTAAGCCTTTTGTAAATTGTACGATGCCTGTTTTGTCTGAAACACTAATGAGTGCGCGCATGATAGCCTCCAAGGATGAAAAAATTGTAATTTTATAACTAGGCTTATACTACTAGTTAGGTTTTTAGACTGTCCATGCATGAATAATCAAGTCTGTCTGATTATTTTGAGTCATTTGAATAAAAAATCAGGTGGAGTTGATTTTTTTTGATAATTTACCTATTATATTTCTGTTTCGTACTAAAAATAGGTCAAAATAGAAATGAATTTTATTACTTTTAAACAATCCTTATCTGTTCTTCCCGGGTTTTCTTTATCTGATATTTATAAACTGGATTCGTCCTTTCATCGATCACGTCTTACGGAATGGCAACGTCATCACTATATCCAAAAACTAAAAAATGGATTTTATGTTTTTACAGATTTTGTTCGCACGGATACTGATTTGTATGCAATTGCCTCACGTCTCTATCTGCATTCTTATATTTCTACTCAATCTGCCTTAAGTTACTATGGTATTTTGCCTGAAAGTGTTTATGGAATTACTTGTGTTTCAACACTTAAAACGATGACAATCCAAACTCCTGTGGCAACATTTATTTATCAGCATATTAAACCTAGTCTTAATTTTGGATATGTTTTGAGGTCTCATAAGGGCGAACAGTTTAAAATGGCAGATCTGGAGAAGGCTATTTTGGATTATTTTTATTTTCATCCTGTTGCGAATGAGTTTGAATTCGAGTCTATTCGGTTTAATCGGACAGAACTCAAGTGTCGTATCAATATTCAAAAATTAACAACTTATCTTCAACTTTATCGAAATAAAGCGTTGGAAAAACGAATTCAACACTTTATTGCTTGGGTGTCACCATGTTAAGTCTTGAAGAAATTTCTCGGTATTATCCTCCGTCTCTTCACCCGTTTAAACGCAATATTTTGCGAGAATATTTACAGCATAAAATTTTAGACTGTATCTATGGGTCTCCTTATGCCAATCAACTTATATTTATGGGAGGGACGGCATTACGTATTTTGCATGAACATACTCGATTTTCAGAAGATCTTGATTTTGATAATCGTGGAATCACTCCTGAGTCTATGGATCTTTTGGCGGATATTATCCAGAGGTATCTTGAGAGGGAGGGTTATGAAATTGAGATTAAAACTATCTATAAAACAGCTTATCATTGCCATATTAGGCTCCCAAAACTTCTTTATGATTATGGGTTATCAGGGATGCCTGAAGAAAAAATTTTAATTCAACTAGATGCAGAGCCTCAACGTGTTGAGTATACGCCTGAAAAGAAATTTCTAAATCGATTTGATGTGTTTACACAAATCAATGTTGTTCCGCTTCCCACATTACTTTCTCAGAAGATTTATGCTGCTTTTAATTGTAAACGTCTTATGGGTCGGGATTTTTATGATATTTTATTTCTATGGCCAAAAACTCAGCCTGATTATGAGTATCTAGATCATAAACTTCATATTTCTACTCCCGAGCAGCTTAAAAAATATTTGGTTAATTCTATTAAATCTGTTGATTTTATTTCTTTGTCTAAGGATCTTGAACCCTTTGTTTTTACCCCTAAAGATGCTCAAAGAATTATTTACTTTCCTGAGTGGGTGAATTCGCTGGTTTTTTAATCGTACATCATACGGTAAATGAGGTAATTTTCGAGGGTTTCTCGGATGATGTCTCGGGTCTGGGTGTAGACGATGACGGGAATGGTTTCTTGTAGGGTATCTGGGATCTTGGGAGGGAAGCCTAGCCAGGTGTTAACGGTAGTTATTTCTGTAGAGAGTGCCGCGATCATGAGGGCATAATTATTGTTATATGCTTTTTTGAGCTGAGATAAATAAAATGCGCCGTACATGATGTTGCGTTGTGGCATGAATAGATCTTCTGTACCTACCCATTTGATACCCATGGTTTTACTGAACTCTTGGGCCAGGTCCCCATCGATTTGGCAGAGGCCATAATTTCCATTGAGTTTTAGAGTGACATTAAAATGACTTCGCTGACGAATGAGGGTGAGAAGGAGATAAGGATCGACATTGTATTTTTTGGAGGCGTCGGTGATCCATGCCCAGTAGGGTCTTGGATAGTAATATTGGACGAGTTTGCCTGGGATATTGCCGTTGGCGATGAGATCTGGGGGGATATATTCTGAAATGCTTTGGATGGATTGAGGGTATTCACGTCGTGTGTTTTGGAGATAAAGGACGGTTTCAATCTCGTCGATTGGGATTGTTTTAGAGTTAAATATCCGGTGTCTTAGTTGATCGTATCCAATGTCATCCATGTCATATCCTTTCATTTCATCGATAAATCGTTTCCATGAATTCCATTGGGGTCTTTTTTTGCTTTCAAGGTAATTGGAGTAGGTTTTTTCTACTCCGTAGCTGACTGGCATATGGGTATTTCCCCATGTCATTGGATTAATGGATTTATCTTGGATGGTGTCCGAATTTTTAATAACCTGGCTATAAATCTGAAATAATTTTTCGCTTACTTCGGGGCTTGGTTTTGGGGATTTTTCCCATTGATATCGCTCAAAATAGGGGCTTTTTTTGGCAAACTTTTCAAAGTCGGCCTCATATTTCGGGATATCTTCTTCGTTGTTTTTACTATCTTTAAAGTAGGTGAGGACTTGGTAGTAGGCTTCTCCAATCATCCAGTCCGTAGGTTTGGCATCGCGGACGACTCTCATCATGCGTTGTTGGGCCCAATCGCTTTGGTTGGCGGCTTTGAGGGATTTTGAAAACCAATATTCGGCTTCTGGCCATTGCTGACGGTCTATTTTACGGATTCCGATGGCTTCTTCAATCAGAGAATAGGCATTGTGGTAATTGGATAAGTGATAATAGCAAACGCCTTCATAATATAAGGCATCCTCCCAATAAGGGGTGCCAATAAAAAAATCTTTAAATAGATGGATTTGTTCAATTGCAGCAGGGTAGGCTTTGGCTTCATATAATGTGCGGATGTAGCCGATTTTTTCTTTGACTGTTGGCAGGATATCTTTGGGTTTAAGGGGGGCGTCATACAGGTCAGAAACCTGATCCAATAATTCCCTACTGGTATCGTACTGAGGATAAAGCGTTATGAGCTCTTTGTAGGCTTTAAGCGCTTCTGAGGACTGTTTGGTTTTGAGATACACTTCAATTTGGAGTATTTTGGCTTTGGGATAAATAATGGTGTCGCTGGGGTCTAAAAGGTATCGGTCAATAATAGAAATGGTATTTTGGACGGCATTTTTATTGAGGTAATATTTGGCTAATTCTAATCGTGTGCGTTTTACAGCGAAGGGGTTAATGACTCGCTGTTGCGTTGAGATGATGGCATTTAAGATGCTATCGGGTGTGTTTTGCTTAAGATAGCGTTCGGTCTGTCGATAGAGTGAGAGCGACGATTCGATTTCAATTTTTGTTTTTTCGTCACTCTGAAGGGGCGTTATTATTAGGATGCTTAGGAGGATGCTGAGTATTAGATAACACTCACCCCAACCCCTCTCTGTTCCAAAGAGGGGCTTTGTTCTCCCCTTCTTTGGAACAGAGAAGGGGGCAGGGGGATGAGTGTTACCTGCACTTATGAGTAATTCATAGCTCATTAGGATGATTTTCGTCTTGAAATAGCAATTTTATGCTGTTTTTTGATGGTTTCGCCACTGTCTGATGTCGCGTTGAGTGTCAGGATATAGACGCCATTGGGGAGTGTATTGCCGCTTAGGTCTTTGCCATCCCATTTGATTCCTTGATAGCCGGCGGTCACTTGAATAGGCCATTCAAATACTTTTGCGAGATTGAGGGAGTAGATATCGATGTTCACCATGGCCGATTGGGTGGATTGAAATCCGATAGTGGTGGATTCTCGGTCAGGATCAAAAGGGTTTGGAGCATTAATGAGCTTGCTTCCTTCTCCGCTGGGACCGTCAATTTGAAACCCTGATTTGATCACTAAATTGATGGTGTCGGTATTGTGATCGCCTTTGCTGTCTTCATAGTACAGCTGGATGTGGAGCTCTGATGTGAGAGGGATGGTGCTTAAGTCGATCGTGAGTTTTCCTGAAGGGTTTCCAGAGAGTGGAGTAAAACTTAATTCGGGGGAGCTGGTGGTATATCGATTTTGGTTAATGGTGGCCACAATGGAGGACTCGTTAATGGGAGAAATGGAGATGAAGGAGTACTCGATAAGTTGATCGTTTTTGATATAATCGCCTGATAGTATTTCGCATTTGGTGTTGGGGCGCTTAAGATAGGTGTCGGGGCGCTTAAGATAATTGAGAGCGGCTGCGGGTTGGATGAGACCGTATCCGGTCCGACTGTCTTTTCCTACTCTCCCTTTGTCGAGGGCACTTTTGGTAATGGCATTGTATATCTGGGTAGGGGTTGCGTCCTGGTAAATACTTTTGAGTAATGCCACGACACCCGTTACGATTGGGGTGGCCATCGAGGTGCCGGTGAGTGTCTGGTAGCTAGAGGGAGGATAGGTGGAATAGATGCTTGTGCCTGGCGCTAAAATATCGACGGCATCTCCATAATTACTGTATCTGCTATCGACTTCTCCAGTTGAATCAGCGGCAGCGACGGTAATGACATCTGGATGGATAGCGGGAGAGATATCGGCATTCTCGATATCGACATGCTCATTTCCAGCGGCGACAACAACGACAATCCCTGCGTCATATGCGTCTTCGATGGCCTCATTAAATAAAGGGCTTTGCCCGCTGCCTCCTAAGCTCATATTAATGACATCGACCTGCATTTCCGTGGCGTAATTGAGGGCTGCAATCAGGTCTTCTACGTAAAAGGAATCACTATCGTTGACATTGGTTTTAAGGCTCATAATTTTGCAATTGAATGCAATCCCGGCGACGCCAATTCCGTTATTAACTTGGGCGGCGGCGATTCCGCTGACATGGGTGCCGTGGCCATAGACGTCATTAATTTGGGTGGATTCTGCGTTAAAATTCCAGCCGTATTTGTCGTCGATTTTTCCATTGTTGTCATCATCAATACCTGTGAAGCCATTTACTTCAGGAGTATTTTGCCAAAATTGGTTTTTGAGGTCAGGGTGATTGATATCGATACCGGTATCAATGATAGCAATGGTGACGTCTGCGTTTCCGCTTGAGATATTCCATGCTTCTGGCATATGGAGAAGATCAAGATGGTATTGCTCGCTTACTAAGGGGTCATTGGGGGTGAATTGAGTTTCTGGAATCTGGTAAATCAGGTTAGGTTCAGCCGTGATGACATTAGGGTCTGATTTAAGTTGGGTGATCAGGGCTTTAATATCTTGATTAGTATCAAAATGAAGAGAGAGGACTTGAGGATTTGACCTTCTTTGAATCCTGGATAATCGTTTTATTTTTGTTGGATAGTTAGGAAGTCTGGAAAATAAGCCCCATGATTGGGTTTTAAATGACTCGGCATCAAGAAGCGTCACTGATTTGGTGACCATCTGTGTTTTTGTTTTGATGATGATGGATTTGGTATCATACCGTGGTTCCGCATGGAGTAATTGCGTTGACCCTATAAGGATGATTAAGATTAAGGCTGTTTTTAATCGCTGATGTATAGTTAACATAATTGGCATTATAACAAAGAACTGAGCAGGTACTAACACTCACCCCTACCCCCTCTCTGTTCCAAAGAGGGGAACTGGATTGGATATTTTCAATCTAAAGCCTCCCTCTTTAGAATAGAGAGGGAGGTTGGTGGGTGAGTGTTAACCCAATAGTAATGATTTTAGCGATATGTAATTCTTAGGAGGAATCACATTTTAAGTTGGATTAAGCGATTTATTTGGGCGTTTTGGATTGTTCTCACGATAACGGTGACGATTTTTGTGTGCTTGGACTGGTCTAAGGGCAAAGATAATGCGGGCGATTTAAAACAAATTGAAATTAAAAATTCGGTGATTAGCGGATTTGAGGGGCCGGTTCGTCGGTTTTGGGTGAAGGCTCGGTATATTTGGACGTCTCGAAGTCAGTATTTATTTCGGGCGGAGGATGTGTCGGATGGGTGTCTGTTTGATGCCTTGGGTCGGAAAGTGGTGGATCAGATTTCAGCGACCTCTGTTCGGGTTAATTCCAAGGCTCGGACCGTCTCTGCGGAGTCAGGTGTGAGTGCGATTATTTATGGCATTGACCCTAGCCAGGTACCGGTTCAAGTGTCATGTCAGAAGCTCAATTACTATGAATTGAATGGACGTGCGTACTTATCGGGTAATGTGGTCTTGCGACAAGGGGATATGGAAATCCGCCCGACTGATGAATTGGAGTTTGATCGTGCGGCCAATCAAGTCGTGATTCGGGGTGGGGTCAAGTGTGATTTGCCGCCATTTCATATCGAAGCCGATACGATGACGGTATCGCTATCAGATCATCGGGCGGTGGTGTCGGGTAATATCCGTGGGACACGATTACCGGTTAAGGCTGACGCGTCTAAGGATGTGAGAGAGCGTCAATTGACTCAAGTTCCAACTCATTTTAAATGTCATCAGCTCGTTTATGTACTCAATGGGGACCGCCGTCAGGTTGAGATGAGTGGAGATGTCACCATTTATCAGACATCGCGAAAGTTGTCTGGTGATCAGGGTATTTATAATCAGGAGACTGGGGATTTTGTGATGACTGGGCATGCGGTATTTAATGCGGATTCTTTATCCTGGATGATGGATTCGTCTCGTAAAGCGACGGTGTCTAATAAAGAAGTGGTTCGTGGGATGAATCAGCCGACTCAAGTGAAATGTCATTCTTTTTATTTTAACTCCTCACTTAAAAAGCTTAAGTTAATTGGGGATGTGGTGCTGACTCAGCCTCAGTTGGTGATTAAATCCAAGCAAATTGAATATGATGATAGTACTGGATGGATGGATTTGTCGGGGTATGTGGATATCCGCAAAGGGCCAAAGCTCGCAGAGTCAGTGAAATCATCGCAGCTGTCTTACAATATTTATTCTGAGAGGATGAGGATGAGTGGGGCAGTGGATACGATTATAGAGTTGGAGAAGAAGGAGTAGGCGTCATTTCTACGCCGGTTCTTGTAGAGACAGGTTTCAAACCTGTCTCTACGGGATGGGATCGAATTAATCAAACAAAGACGAAATCGATTCTTTTTCGTAGTTTCGTTTGATGGCTTCGCCGAGCATTGTGGCGGTGGAAATGATTCGGAGTGAATCGAAGCTTTTGCCTGTTAGGGGGATTGTGTTGGTGACGATGACTTCTTTAAATCCGGCTTTGGAGAGGCGATCGACTGCGGGACCTGAGAATACGGCATGCGTGGCGGCTAAGTAGACGTCGTCGTTGCAGCCATGGGCTTTTAGTGCGGAGATCCCTGAGCAGACTGATCCGCCGGTGTCGATCATGTCGTCTAAAATGAGGACGGTTTTGCCTTTGACATTACCGACGACATTGGTGATTTCGGCCACATTATGGTGGGGTCTTGTTTTATGCATAATGGCTAATTCGGCGCCTAATCGGTCGGCGAGGCGTTTGGCGAATTTGGCACTACCGGTGTCGGGTGAGACCACGACTAAATCGGTTAAGTTTTTCTTTTTGAAATAGTCTGCAAATAGCGGTAATGCAGTGAGGTGATCAACCGGTTGATTGAAGAAGCCTTGGATTTGATCGGTATGTAAATCCATGGTCACTAATCGGTCAAAGCCTACTGCGGAGAGTAAGTCGGCCATTAAACGCGATGTAATCGGTTCTCGTGGGGCAGACTTTTTATCCTGTCGTGCATAGCCAAAATGGGGCATGATGACATGGATGGCCGACGCGGATGCCCGTTTAAGAGCATCCATGATAATGAAGAGTTCCATATAATCATCGTTGGCATTTTCACTAATCGATTGGACGATATAAATTTCTTCGCCTCGGATTGATTCCTCAATACGTACATAGGTTTCGCCACAGCTAAATTTCTTAATCGTCATTTGGCCGAGTTTTATTCCTAGATAATCTGCGATTTCTTTCCCTAATTCAGGGTGAGCACTTCCGCAAAATAAACGCATGTTAGGGTATTCTTTTGTGTTCATTATTGGCCTAATTTTGGGCCGGCGGCATTTGATAGTTGTTGACCTTCCTCGGTACCTACAAACTTTTGGAAGTTTTTATCAAATTGACCCGCAAGTTTTTCGAGAGCTGCATCATAAGCCGCTTTGTCTTGCCATGCATTACCTGGATTTAGAATTTCACTTGGAACATTGGCTAATTGTGTTGGAATTTGAAATCCAAAAATTGGCATGGTTTCAAACTGAGTATTATTAATTGTTCCGTCTAAAATAGAATCGATAATGGCACGAGTGATTTTAAGATTCATTCGTTTTCCAACGCCGTATCCGCCGCCGCTCCATCCTGTGTTGACGAGGTAGGCTTCAGAATTATGCTCATTCATTTTTCGGCCAAGAATTTCTGCGTATTGTGTTGGGTTTACCATTAAAAATGGGGCGCCAAAACAAGTTGAAAACGTGGATGTCGGTTCTTTAATTCCAAGTTCAGTCCCTGCTACTTTTGCAGTGTATCCGCTTAAGTATTGGTACATAGCTTGTTCTTTCGTTAATTTGGATACTGGCGGTAGAACTCCGTATGCATCACATGTTAAGAAAATAATTTTGTTGGCATGATTGCCTTTGGATACTGGTTTTACAATGTTCTCAATGTGATAGATCGGGTAGCTCACACGAGTATTTTCAG
This sequence comes from bacterium UBP8_UBA817, assembly GCA_945888435.1. Taxonomy (GTDB): domain Bacteria; phylum Margulisbacteria; class Marinamargulisbacteria; order SXXA01; family SICP01; genus CAMCZW01. Next base: position 66,950 of record CAMCZW010000006.1, on the reverse strand, counting down.
TTTTTTGATTGCTTGCGAAATCAATGTTACCTTGCTCATCGAGGGCAACGTTTTCGAGTAGGGCGTCTTTTTTGATGGCGGCGTAGATATCAGGCTCTTTCTCTTGCGTTAAGTCGATGGTTTTTGCGTAGCATCCGCCTTCGAAGTTAAATATTCCCGCATTGTCCCACCCATGCTCGTCGTCACCGATGAGTTGACGTTTTGGATCTGTGGATAATGTGGTTTTCCCTGTTCCAGAAAGTCCAAAAAATAGGGCTGTTTCGCCATTGTTGGTCATATTGGCTGAACAGTGGAATGCACCGATGTCTTTTAAAGGGAGGAAATAATTCATGATTGAGAAAATCCCTTTTTTCATTTCTCCGCCATACCATGTTCCGCCGATTAAGCTCATGCGTTCTGTAATGTTAAATGCAACGAAAGCTTCGGATCTTAATCCCCATTTATCAAAGTCTTTGCAGCTTGTTTTGCATGCATTCAAAATTGTCCAATCTGGTTTGAAATTGGCCAATTCTTCTTGAGTAGGTCTGATAAACATATTTTTGAAAAAGTGAGCTTGCCATGCGACTTCGGTAATGAGTCTGACGGCTAATCTGCTTTCAGTGTTTGCACCACAAAATCCGTCCATGACATACAATGTTTTATTGTTTAATTGAGTGAGAGAAAGAGATTTTAAGTGATTCCAAGTTTCTTGGTTAATGGGTTTGTTGTCGGAGCCTTTTTCTGCCCACCATACGGTTTCTTCTGAGTCATTATTTCTGACAACATATTTGTCTTTAGGAGATCTTCCAGTAAATTTGCCTGTATCAATGTTGACTGCGCCTAATGCAGTTACAGTTCCTTTTTCATAGCCAGTCAAATTTTGATTGGTCTCATGTTGAAAAAGGTCTTCATAGGATAGATTTCGGTGAAGAGTTTGTACCTCTGTAATTCCGATTGATGTGAGCATAGATTGTGTTTGGGTGGTCATTTTGATCTCCTTTTTTTTGTACAAAAGAGTGGTTAATTTCGTCCCCCTCACTCTACTATGTGACTCCTTCTCTAATCAAGGGTAGTGGATGGTATTTTTTTAATGCTGTGTTTTTGCTATTGTGGGGCTTCTTATGAATTCTCATTATATGGATTTATTTCTTTGTAAATTACAAACTCTTGGGTATTCTGCGCTTTTTGAGTTGCAGTATGAGCGGCTGCTTACTTCTTTTTTTGGAGAGAAGCGTGAGTCGCTTTCTTTGAATGAAGTGGAAGGGATTCGTGTTCAAGATTGTTTAGATTATTTGCAGTTGTCTGAGAGCGATGCGATCCTAGGACTTGAGTCGGTGGGGCAGGCCGCGATTTTAAAGTTAAATGGCGGGTTGGGGACGACGATGGGTTGTGATGGCCCGAAGTCTTTAATCCCTGTGTTTGGATCCAATTCTTTTTTAGATATTATCTTTCAGCAGGTTGAGTTTTTGAGGAAGTCTACAGGGGTGGATGTTCCGTTATTTTTAATGGATAGCTTTGCAACTCATGAGGGGACTCAGGCCGCCTTGAATGGGACTACCTGTCAGCTGTTTTTACAGCATCAAATCCCTCGAATTCACACCAAAAAAATGACTCCTGCTCAATTTCCTCATAGTCCAGATTTAGAGTGGGCACCACCAGGACATGGCGATGTGTTTTGGGTGATTCATGAACTGGGGATTTTGGATGACCTTTTGGCTAAGGGGATTCGATATATGTTTATTTCAAATTCGGATAATTTGGGGGCGACATTTGATACTCGCATCTTGGGAATGATGGTAAGAGAAAACCTGGATATGGTGATGGAAGTGTCCAAGCGAACGGCCTTGGATGTGAAGGGTGGGGCGATTGTGAAACATGGGGATCGATTTCGCCTACTTGAACGGGCGCAAGTGCAAGAGTCTGAGTTATCTCAATTTGAAGATATCGATCGGTTTTCGGTATTTAATACTAATTCCATTTGGGTGGATTTGAAGTCTCTTAAGCAACGCTTACTTGACCATCGATTTGAGTTGCCGGTCATCGTAAATCCTAAAGTGGTTGAGGATGAGCCTATTATTCAACTTGAAATGGCGATGGGGGCTGCGATTGAGATTTTTGATCGGGTTCAATTACTTCATGTGCCTAAATCCAGATTTTTGCCTGTTAAAAAAGTAGAAGATTTAATTCGGCTTCGATCATTGGTTCAGTGTATTTCAGAATCTGGCCATCTTGTGATGGCTAATGGGTGATATTCGGCTTCCGTTTTCCAATTCCTTTTCACAACTCCCTTCTATTTTTTATACGCGAATGCCAGCGGAGCCTTTTGTTGAAAATCCAACTTTAATCCATGCCAACCCTTCTTTATGTGATGTGATTGGGCTGTCTAAAGAAAGTCTTTCTCATCCTCAGTTTGCATCGTATTTCTCAGGTCAGCTTTCACTTCCCGGGTCGGATAGTCTGGCGATGGTGTATTCCGGTCATCAATTTGGTCAGTGGGCGGGGCAGTTGGGCGATGGTCGCGCATTGCTGTTGGGCCAGGTGACAACACCGGCTCATGGTCAGTGGGATATCCAGCTTAAAGGCTCGGGTAAAACGCCTTACTCTCGATTTGGCGATGGTCGCGCGGTATTACGGTCCTGCATTAGAGAATATTTGTGTGGCGAAGCGATACATGGGCTTGGGATACTGACGACGCGGGCCTTATGTGTGGTGGGCACAAACCAGCAAGTCCGCCGTGAAAGTTGGGAGCCTGGGGCTGTACTTGCCAGAGTTGCAAGCTCTCATATTCGATTTGGTCATTTTGAACACTTTTTTTATCATTACCCAGGGTCTGATTATGGACGTGCTTTGGCAGATTATGTGATTGAGCATTTCTTTTCTGAATTGATGGATACACCTGATCGGTATCGCTTCTGGTTTCATCAAGTGGTGGTGAGGACCGCGGCGTTAATTGCGGAGTGGCAAGCGGTTGGATTTTGTCATGGTGTGATGAACACGGATAATATGTCCATCCTCGGAGAAACGATTGATTATGGGCCCTTTGGATTTATGGAAGGGTTTGATCCTCACTATATTTGTAATCATTCAGATGAGACTGGGCGATATGCCTATGATCAGCAGCCTTTAATTGGATTGTGGAATTTGCAGGCCTTGGCGCAGGCGCTAACGTCATTTATTTCTGAGACTGACTTACGAGAAGGTCTTGGTGAGTATTGGATTCACTTTTTAACGACTTATGAAATTAAAATGGCCCAAAAACTAGGCTTTGAAATAGTGACGGATGATGTCCGATCCTTGATTTATGACTTACTTGAGTTGATGGAAGCTGATTTGGCGGATTATCCGTTGGTATTTCGATTGTTGTCGGAAAGCCTACTGGATACTACTCGTTGGGTATCTCTTTTTAAAAGTACAGACGCTGCTTTAGGGTGGTTATCCAGATATCATCACGAGATTTTAAAGGGGGGCTCTTCTCACGAGATTTCTACTCGGCTTAATTTGGTGAATCCTAAATATATCCTCAGAAATTGGGTGGCCGAAGTGGCGATCAGGGAAGTTGAGGATAAGGCTAATTATGCGATATTGGATGATTTTTTAACGATTTTTCATGCGCCGTACGACGAGGATCCTCAGTTTGAGCGGTTTGCGAACCCCGCTCCTGAAGGGTTTGGTGAGGTTTGCGTGTCTTGTTCGTCTTAGTCACTAACACCCCGTCCCTTCGTGCCACCCTTCTGGTCTAGGTAACACTCACCCACCAACCTCCCTCTCTGTTCCAAAGAGGGAGGCTCAAGACGTTAATCTATCCCAGCTCCCCTCTTTGGCACAGAGAGGGGCTAGGGGTGAGTGTTATCTTTATTCCTCTTAGGAATTAGGGCAATTACTTACAATACGTCAACCACCCACCATACTGTGGCAATTCACCCTTCACCGCTTTAAAAAACGCCGTTTGGATTTTCTCGGTAATCGGCCCGCGTTTGCCGTTGCCGATTTGGCGTCCGTCGATTTCTCGGATTGGGGTGATTTCGGCGGCGGTTCCTGTAAAAAACAATTCGTCGGCCAAAAATAATTCATCTCGGATGACGCTTTTATAGACGACTTTGTAGCCAAGATCTTCGGCGATTTTAGCGGCACTTTGGGCCGTAATTCCCATGAGGGCGCAGTCGGATGCTGGTGGGCTGTAAATCGTGTCTTGGGCGATGATGAAAATATTTTCACCAGGACCTTCGGCAATGTGGCCGTTGCTGTTGAGGAGGATAGCTTCATCGTATCCGCAATCAATGGCTTCCATTTTGGCGAGGGCCGAGTTGGCGTAGTTGGCAGTTGCTTTGGCGAGTGGAGGTAAAATTCTGGAGTCTAGGCGAGTCCATGAACTTACTTTGCACCGGATTCCATTTTCAACACCATCGTCTCCAAGGTAGGTTCCCCATTCCCAGGCAGCGATGATGGTATCAATTGGATTTGGTTTTGGGTTTAAGCCCATCACTTTATAACCATAGTAGGAGAGCGGCCGGATATAGCCAGATTCTAATTCGTTTTCAACCATTAAATTTTTGGTTGCATCAATGAGTTCTTTAACGGTGTAAGGGAGTGTCATCCCATAAATCTTGGCGGAGTTGTGAAGTCGTTTGTAGTGATCCTCAACTCTAAAAATAGCGGGGCCTTTAGGTGTTTTGTATGCTCTGATGCCTTCAAATACGCCTGTTCCATAGTGGAGGGCATGGGTTAAGACATGGGTAGTTGCATCTTTCCATGGGAGAAGAGCTCCGTTTTTCCAAATATACTTACTTTCTTTCATAATTGTGCTCCATGGAGATGATTTACTTGAATTTATGTGAGTATATCAGGTAGCTTGGTGTTGATGAATCGGTCGTTTAAATTAATTTTAGTGGTTATTGGATCTTTTGTTTTCCTTGCTTTATGCCTTGGGATTTTGACTCGTGTTGAGTTGATGCGATCTACTCCGTTAACGCCTGTGGATATCCAAAAATTAAAACCGGTTGTTGACACTCGCTTTACTGCCCTTAAGTCCGGATATGGGGATGTCTCTTTTGAAGACGCCAAGATGGCATTTGATTCTCAGGATGCGGTGTTTATTGACGCGAGACCTTTGGAGTCCTTTAAGCGTGCGCGCGTACCTGGTGCTTTGTATTTGTATTGGCGAGATTATGACTTTGTTAAGTCCAAATTAGATGTCTATTCCAAGCATCATTTATTTATTGTCTATTGTGCATCTACAGAGTGCGATATGGCCCGGCGTACAGCGGAGATAATGGTGCAGGACGGGTTTGATCGCGTCTATGTGCTCAATGATGGTATTAAAGGCTGGGCTGCACACCAAGGTGCATTGGAATCTGATTATGTTTCATTTTAGTCGCAAGCGTCTTTTCTCGATTGCCACGGATAGTATTGTTTTTTTATTTGGGGTGATGTGGATTTACTCGGGTATCTCAAAACTGATGAATCTATGGGGATTAATTGACACGATTATGCAATATCGTCTTTTGCCATCGTCATGGGTCGTGATGGCGGCATCGACGCTTCCTTGGTTCGAATTGCTACTGGGGCTAGGCTTGATTATGTGTCTACTACCCTATTTGCGAAAGTTTCCTGAAAATCGGATTTTTCTCTTGGTGATGATGTGGATGTCCTTAATTCTATTGTCTATTTTTTTGGTGGCAATGTTGAGCGTAGTTGGCCGAGGACTTGAAGTGACTTGTGGATGTTTTGGGTCAGATTCTCAGTTGGTAGGCTGGTGGACGATTACCCGAGATATGGGGCTTCTGGCACTTAATGCGGTGGTGCTAATGCGTCTTCGAGGCTGATTTTACCCGATAAAAACGCTTTTCCGACGATGCAGCCAGAAATCCCTAAATGAGATATCTTTTCAATTGATCTAATATGGTCAATTGTCCCTACTCCTCCAGACGCAATAATGGGGAGTGTCGATAGTGTGCTGATGTCGGTTAATGCCTCCAGATTGGGGCCTTTGAAGGTGCCATCTTTGGAGATGTCGGTATAGATAATACTTTCAAGCGGAAGCTGATTTAATTTAATCACAAGGTCACTTACTTGGTACTGACTTGCTTCTTTCCAGCCTTCGATAGCGACGGTGTTATCTTTGGCATCAACACCTGCGATAAACCTTAGAGGGTGCTTCACGATCCATTGTGAGGCTAAGTCCCATTGCTTGGTAAGGAGAGAGCCTAAAATCAGGTAGTTAATGCCGATGTCTATAAGTTGCTGGACGCTGTCGTAGGATCTAATTCCACCGCCTAACTCTAGTTCGCAAGGGACGGTTTTTCTGATTTTTTTAAAAACCTCTAAATTGACTAGTTGGCCTTCTTTAGCACCGTTCAGGTCTACTAAATGGATGCGCTTTGCCCCTGCCTGGTAAAATGCTTTTGCAAAGTCTTCTGGCGTCGTTGCGTAGTTTTCAACCTGGTCATAATCACCTTGAGTAAGGCGAACTACTTGTCCATCTAAAATATCAATGGCCGGTATAATTTCAAATTGCGTCATTGAGGGGTTATTTTTTGTGTCAAAATCTCAACAATGTGATCAATTGGATGAGAATCTTGGCTTCGTTTTTTAAAATCTTTTAGGATGATTTCATTTCTCTCGGCTTCTTCTTCACCAAAAATGAGACAGTAGCTGGCTTCCATTTTATCTGCGATTTTAAGCTGAGATTTTAGATCTTCTTTGGAGTAATCCATTTCGCATTTGAGGCCTGCGCGTCTTAGTTCATTCATTAAATGGAAGCATCGGGTTTGCTGGTTAAATCCAATAGGCGCTACAAAAATAAGGGGATCTTCGCGTTTGACGATTTCTGAGAATTCTTTGAGGATCATGACGGCGCGTTCGACACCAAATGCAAATCCGACTGCAGGAGTATCTTTTCCACCCATTTTTCTGACGAGATTATCATAGCGTCCACCGCCACATAGGGCGTTTTGAGCGCCTAATTTATCGGAGACGATTTCGAATGTGGTTTTAGTGTAATAATCGAGGCCTCTGACGAGTTTTGGATCAATATCAAAAGGTACTCCAAGTGAGTCTAGATACTCAACGACAGAGTTAAAGTGATCCTTACAGTCATGGCAAAGCGATTTGTGGATATCGGGTAAGCCCGTAAAATAAGTTCTGCAGGTATCGTTTTTACAATCTAAAATTCTTAGTGGATTTTGATCGAAGCGTCGGTTGCAATCCCCACAGAGGTGTTTGAGGGTGTTGCCAATAAATTGCTTGAGTCTTTCTTGAATGACTGGGCGACATACTGGGCAGCCAACAGAGTTGATGCTAACAGATAGGCCCGGAATCCCTAGTTCATCAAATAAGTGAAGCCCTAAGGATATCACTTCAGCGTCGGTAAAGGGGTGGGCATTACCGATATTCTCCACTCCAATTTGGTGAAATTGTCTAAAACGTCCGGCTTGAGGCCGTTCATATCTAAACATCGGTCCGCAGTAATACAGTTTGGCTTGATTGTGTTTGGTTAGCTGAGGGTGTTGGATGACCGCACGTGCAATTGAGGCAGTGCCTTCTGGCCTAAGGGTGAGGCTGCGATTCCCCTTATCTAAAAAGGTATACATTTCCTTGGAGACGATGTCGGTATCATTTCCTAATCCACGCTCAAATAGCTCAGATTGTTCAAAGATCGGTGTTCTGATTTCTTGGTAATGGTAAATGTTAAAAATGGATCGGGCAGTGGTTTCGATATGGTGCCAATACATCATATCGGCTGGCAAAATATCTTGGGTCCCACGGGTATTTGTAATAATCATCTTAGCTAGTTTAAACGAAAATACCCGTGGTTTCTAGGGACTTAATTACGGCTTTCTGGTTCCTTGTCTTGCGGCTTCTTTTCTTTCTTGCGCTTCAAGCTCTTGCATATCAAGAAGTAATTGGGCCTCTTTTTGGGCATCTTGTGCTTCTTTATTGTCATGATTGCCTAAAGATGCTGCTTTATGTGCTGTTGATGTTAAGCGTTTAATTACGGGGGCTGCAGTAGGGGCTGTTGTTAGTAGCCTTTGTGTTTGAGAGGCGTTCCTAGCCACTGCTCTTAAGGGTGCTAGAAGGCTTGAATGCAGTGGGCTTGATTTGGGTGGACCTTGACTTGCTGGCCCAACAGATAACGACATAGGTGCTACTTGTGGTTTAGCTGCTAACCTAAGTGCTGGCAATATAGTAGGCGCCGTAGCTGCTAGTCTTGTAAATGCCATTTGAGTCCTCCATAGGTGACTTAATTAATTGGGATAGTTGAGCGTATACTAGCGGTTTCAATATTTAAGTCAAGCCTTTTTTTTATTTGTGAAATTTTAAGGGGCTTTGGAGATGATGGAGTTTTTCATTTGGCTGATGGAATCATAATATTTGAGAATGTCTGAGACATAGGATTTGGTTTGCTCATCAATTTTCCCTTCACTTTTTCTGATTGCGGTAGGGCCTTTGTAATAGGAAGCGAGTGCCCATTGAACATTTTCAGATTTGTCTTTCCAGACATTCATCAAAAGGCTCATATATTTGACGGTGCCTTGCACATTTTCTTTGATATCAAATGGATCATCAATTTTGAGGTGGTTAAAATTAAGACTTTTAATTTGGCCTAAGCCAATGGCACCGCTTTTGCTGATGGCCGTTTTATTAAAACCTGATTCTCTCGCAATGAGTGCGGCGATGAGTTTGGGGTCGACTTGATGGTCTTTTCCGTAGGCGACTAAGTTGGTTGCAATTTCTTCTGCATCACTTGGGGGTGTTTTTGGGTATTTGGTGGTGATATAGGTCAATATGGCTTCGTAATCACCCGTGTCTATGGATGTGGGAATGCTGGCCGTAATAGGGCCTCTGGGTTCTGCCGGTGGAGTAGGTTTTGGTGCTTCTGGAGCAGGGACTGCTTTTTTAGGCGGGATTATTTTGGGAGGAACTACTTCATGAATTTTTTCTTCAACATGAGCAAATAGGACGGGTTTATTTTTTGAGGTAGTGAACGGTGTATTGAGTTGGGAGGTGAGGGCTGCTTTGCTTTGTACGGGGGGCTCGGTCGATGTTGTTGCATCTTTTTTAGGGGTCGAGAAAAAAATGACCATAATAAGACCAATCACAGGAATAATTGTCATTTTGCTTACTCCTTAGAGTTGAGGGTAATGAAGTTTGAATCCTTTTAGTTGGAGGTTTCTAGCTTAGTTTTGAGATGCCCAACTATAGCATCTTTTGAAACATTGATTGTGTCTTGAGTGTCTCTTTCTTTATATTCAATGGTGCCGGTCTCTGAAAATTGTTTACCGATGACCAGCTGAATTGGGAATCCAATTAACTCTGCATCTTTAAATTTGACGCCTGCTGAGACTGATCGATCGTCTAAAATGACGTCGATTTTTTGGTGTTTGAGTGTTTCGTATAAAGCTAGTCCTGTTTCGACCATGGCTTCATCTCTCATATTGGTGACGATGATGGTGACGGTGTATGGCGCGATTGCGATGGGCCATTTAATACCCTTTTCATCATGGTGTTGCTCGATTGCTGCGGCCATGGTTCTGCTGACACCAATGCCATAGCATCCCATTTGGACGATGGTGGGCTTTCCTAAGTCACTTAGCACGCTAGCCTTTAATGCCGATGAATAGAGTGTTCCTAGCTTGAAAATATGGCCAACTTCAATGCCTCTTACTGATTTAAACTCGGTGCTATTACATTTTGGGCAGTGATTGGTTTTTTCGATGACTTCTTTGTTGGCGGTCAGTTGGCAGCCTTGGCAAATGAGGACTTCGTCTTCACCTGTGTCGGCTCTAATCATAAATTCGGCTGAGACGTCTCCCCCGATTGCGCCGCTGTCTGCTTGAACACAGACCGCATCAAGCCCGCAGCGTTTGAAAATACGGTGATAGGCGGCTTCCATGGCTTTGTAGGTGATATCCAAACAGTCTTCTGTCAGGTGAAAGCTGTAGGCGTCTTTCATGATGAATTCTCGGGATCTCATCAGGCCAAAGCGAGGTCTGATTTCGTCTCTAAATTTATTTTGAATTTGGTACAGAGTCACAGGTAACGCTTTATAGGATTGAACGGACTGTCTAAACATATCTGTAATGGCTTCTTCAAAAGTGGGGCCATAGCAAAACTCATTGTCGTGGCGGTCTTTAAATCGAAGTAATTCTGGACCATATTTGGCCCATCTGCCGGACTCTTGCCATAGTGACGCAGGTGTAATGAGGGGGAGGGCGACTTCTTGGCAATTGGCGGCATCTAGTTCTTCTCGGACGATGGCTTCTATTTTTTTAATGACTCTTAATCCCATAGGGAGGTATGAATACAGTCCAGATGCCACTTTTTGGCTGAGCCCGGCCCGGAGCATTAATTGATGACTTACAATTTCAGCTTCTCTGGGTGAATCTTTGAGGGTAGGACATAATAATTGTGAAAATTTCATCGGAAGACCTCTGCCTTAATATTGGGGGGGACTATACTATTTTATGGGTGTTTAGTACACTGTCACCAATTGAAATTTTATATTGATAACGCCTTATTGGTTTTGTCTTAAAGGAGGATTGGGTATGTCGGAAGGTACAAAATTGGGGGAATTTGCACGCACAGATGAATTTAACTCTGCTATTCGAAGGGAAACAGATGCACCTCAAGAGGATTCTCAGGCGACACGAATCGGACAATTGTCTGAATTTGAGCGAAGCTTAATGACAGATGATGGTCAAACGTCACATTCATCTAAATCGCCCCTTTCTAAGGAAGATCAGCTTGCTTCAAATATTAGCTTTTTTCAAAATGAATTAGACCGATTGGTCGTTGATTATGAAGAAGGCGATATTATTGAAGGGATTGTTCGTCGCGTTGAGAAAGGCGGCGTCATGGTGGATATTAACTATAAATCAGATGGATTTGTTTCTAATTCTGAATTTGGTTATGACTCTTCTATTACTGCTGAAAACTCCTTAAAACCTGGAGACAAAATCCGGGTTGTTATTGTGAAACTTGAAAGCAAAGAAGGCTATACTGTTTTATCTAAAAAACGTGCTGATTATGAATTGGCATGGGGCGATATGATGCAGTTCTCCAAATCTCGTCAACAGATTGAGATCTTGGTGACTTCTAAGGTTCAAGGCGGACTTGTGGCTGAGTATCAAGGAATTCGCGGGTTTATTCCTGCATCTCAAGTGGCCATCGAGCAAGATGATGATTTAGAGAAATATGTTAATAAAAAGATGACGGTTTGCGTACTTCAAGTCGATCGTAGACGTAAAAAAGTGATTTTCTCCAGCAAACAAGCTACTGGTAAAAACTCTAAAGAAGAAACTGCTAAATTATTAGACAGTCTAGAAGTTGGCCAAGTTCGCGATGGTCGTGTCACTAGCGTTAAAGAATTTGGAGTATTTGTGGACTTGGGCGGACTTGAAGGGTTGGTTCATATTTCTGAACTTTCTTGGTCTCGAGTCGCTAATCCAAATAAATTGGTGACTGTCGGACAAGATGTCAAAGTATTTGTACTTGGCGTTGACCGTGAAACTGGACGAGTATCACTCGGAATGAAGCAGCTTGAACAAGATCCTTGGGTCAATGTGGCTCAAACGTTTCAAGTTGGCCAAATTGTTAAGGGAACCATTACTCGCATTGTGACATTTGGTGCCTTTATGCAAATTGCAAACAATCTTGAAGGATTGATTCATATTTCTGAACTAGCGAATAGCCGAGTTGAGAAAGTTGAAGATGTTGTCCAACCTGGTCAGGAAGTTGAAGCGAAAATCGTTAAACTAGTTCCTGAAGAACAAAAAATTGGCTTAAGTATTAAAGCATTATCTTCATCTCAGCAAGCTGTTTCAGCAGCGGTTGAGGAGTCTACTCCCGCGTAGTTTACGATGCCAGATCATTTAGGGCATTTTGGGATTTTTGGCGGCCGGTATGTTCCGGATACCTTAATTCCAGCCTTAGATGATTTGGCAGAATGCTATGCTACCTATCGTAATGATCCCGAGTTCGTAGCCGAACTTCGCGGATACTGGACTGACTATGTTGGTCGTCCTTCCCCCCTTTTTTTTGCTAAACGTTTGTCCGATGAATTGGGAATTTCTCTTTATTTAAAACGAGAAGATTTAAACCATACGGGTGCTCATAAAATTAATAATACTTTGGGCCAGATTTTATTGGCCAAACGCATGGGTAAAACCCGAATTATCGCTGAAACTGGCGCGGGACAGCATGGTGTTGCTACGGCGACAGTGTGCGCGTTAATGGGTCTTGAATGCGTCATTTATATGGGGTCTGAAGATATCCGTCGGCAGTCTTTGAATGTCTATCGAATGGAGCTGATGGGTGCAACGGTTGTACCTGTAAATTCTGGGTCCAAGACGCTTAAGGATGCGACGACGGAAGCGATTCGAGATTGGCTAGAAAGTGTGGAGAATACCCACTATATTATTGGGTCTGTTGTAGGGCCTCATCCGTATCCAATGATGGTCAGGGATTTTCAATCGATTATTGGTGTGGAAGTTAGGGAGCAGATTCTTAAAAAAGAAGGCCGACTTCCTGATTTGTTGGTGGCTTGTGTGGGGGGCGGATCTAATGCCATGGGCTTGTTTCACCCGTTTATTAATGACGGCTCTGTTCAATTGCTGGCGGTTGAAGCTGCTGGGCATGGACTGGATAGCGGAGAGCATTCGGCCTCACTTTTGAGGGGAGTACCTGGTGTCCTTCATGGCTCGATGTCGTATTTACTTCAGGATGAAGTGGGGCAAATTCAACTGGCCCATTCGGTGTCAGCGGGATTGGATTATCCAGGCGTTGGGCCTGAATTGAGTTATTTAAAATCTGTTGGCCGCTTGTCGGTGGATGCCGTGACGGATACTGAAGCATTGCATGCTTGCCGTTGGGTTGCTGAGCGAGAGGGGATTATTCCTGCGCTAGAGACCTCCCATGCCTTTGCGGCGTTGAAACATACTCATAATATTAAACCTGGCCAACTAGTGGTCCTGGGCGTGTCTGGTCGTGGAGATAAAGATATGGGGACCTTGATGGAGTACCGTGATGCTGTCTAATGTCATGAGAGAAGGCCGATGTTTAATCCCATACTTAACCTTTGCGGACCCGACTCCTGCGGGAAGCGAGGCGTTAATGCGCGCTGCACTTGAAGCTGGGGCTGATGTCCTTGAGATCGGGCTCCCATTTTCTGATCCAATTGCGGATGGCCCTGTGATTCAAGCCTCCCATCAACGAGCGTTAGTCCATAACCCCACCTTGGATCAGGTATTTGAGTTGGTAAACCGATTAAAAAGAGATTTTAAACAGCCGATTATTTTGATGGGATCTGTGAATTTGATCTTTCGATACGGAATTGAGGCTTTTTTTGAGCAATGCCAACGAGTTGCTGTGGATGGCGTCATTTTGCCGGATTTAAGTTTTGAAGAATACGGACCCTTTATTGAACCTTCGGGAGAAGCTGGGGTCCCGATTATTTCGTTAGTATCGACATTATGTCGGCCTGATCGGTTAAATTTAATTATTTCCGAGTCCAAAGGCTTTGTATATGTCATGTCTACTACTGGGATAACGGGTGAGAGAAGTATCATCAATGATCAGCTTTCTGACTTTATTAAAACGATTAAGGACATTAAGCCAATTCCGGTTGCGGTGGGATTTGGAATTAGCCAGCCCTCTCAAGTTGGCGATGTTTGGGAATATGCGGAGGGGGCGATTGTCGGTAGCTATTTTGTAAGATTGATTGCGTCTCAGCCCGATTTGGACGCTGCAGTGTTAGTCTTTAAATCTGAGATCAAACGCTTTTATGAAACGGCCGCTGCGTCCTAAAATTAACTCTCAGCACCTTGTGTCTCTTAATACGGCTCGTATTAAGCTGAGATCCAACCATCCTCGAATTTCAAAAGATTTAGAAGATTTATTTTTTTTACTTAAAGAGCAACTTTCTGCAGAACAAGCGGATTGGGAGCTTTATAAAGATGATGGCCTAATTGACATTGAATAGGAGGATTTTATGAGAAATATGGTGGCAGTACGGTTATATCATGAAGGCGATTTGGAGAAACCGTGGATGGAGATTCCGGTGGCGGGGTATTTTCCTATTGTTGTGGCAGGGGAGCATGAATTGGATAATATTTCAGGTCGGGTGAAGACCATTTACTTAAATGCTAAAACCACTGTGATTAAAGTGCGTTGGAATTATTGGGGAGAAGATCACGTTGGTTATTTTGTGACCCGTGAGGGAGTCGCTCCATGAATGTGGGGTTGGTGATTACGGCAGCGGGATCTGGATCTCGATTTGGGGGTGATACTCCGAAGCAGTTTTTACCGATTGATGGGGTGCCGATGATCGTCAAATCCTGTCGGGCATTTGATGATTTTATAATGATTACGGATCGGGTAGTGACGGTTTCTGTAGATCATTTTTCTCGGATGGAAGATCTCTTGGGTGTCCATGACCTTTTGGATCGCTTTAGATTGATTGAAGGTGGGGCAACCCGATGCCGTTCTGTCCAAAATGGGGTGAATGCCCTTTTAAATTGTGACTATGTGATGATCCATGATGCCGCCCGACCTTGGGTGAGTGCGGATTTGATTAAACGACTGTTGAAAAAGGCATCGCCTACTCATGGGGTTATCCCTGGAGTTTCTGTTTCGGATACTTTAAAGCAAGTTGAAAATGCGATGGTGGTGGGGACTCTTAATCGAGAGTCGATTATCCGGGTACAAACCCCGCAGGTTTTTCCGGTGAGTATTCTTTTAAAGATTTATCGTCAATTTCCAGAGTTGGATACGACGGATGAAGCGGGATTGTTTGAAGCAACGGGGTATCCCGTGGTAGTGGCTGAGGGCGAAGAGGGGAATGTTAAGGTAACAGTCCCCTCGGATGTGGGTGGATGACGCTTCTTTTATTTTAGAGGATTTCTGTTTCGTTAAATCCAAAATTATCTGGATTAACCCCTGGTAGCTTTTGTAACGCATCGGCTATCTTGAATTCGGTTGACTGGACTACCCGAAGTCCTCTGATTTTTGAGTAGACTAGGTAGCCGAGGATGCTTAGTGCGACACCTCCTGCAACTGCGCCTGCAATAATGCCAACTAACGTTTCAGTGTCGAGACTGCGGCTGACTTGGGGGGCATCAGTGATTGTGTCATTTTGTTTTGTTTGAGAGCTGGAAGAGGTTGATCTTAAAGTTGTCGTCGGATCTGGGGGTCGGCTTACTGTAGTAGGGCGGATTGTTATTGACGTGGAAGGTGATGATGGTGCGGCTGAAGTTGGTGGCATAGATTGGCTAGATGAGGCTGGTCTGGGTGTTGTCGTTGTATTGGCTACTGGAATCCCTTTTAACATGAATAGCTTTGTGATAGCCATATGCATTGGATTTTCTTGTAAGGTAAAGACTTGGATGTTTGGACCTGTGATTTCCATTTTACCTGAAAAAAGTCCGCTGATATCTGATACATTTTGTGAGACTAAGTGTTGGGTAGTCATCGCATCAACATCTAATCGATGGGCATTTACTTGGCATTGGTCAACTGTGCATGAAAACGAAATGATTCCAGGGCCGCCAAGACCTGCTTGGACATCAGCATCTGTCATTACTCCGGCTATGATAGCGGCTTGCGAGGCATGCGCATTGATTGTTGCTGTTCCTTGAAAATCTAGAGTATTTGTTTGTGGGTTATAGGATGCTTTACCTATTGAAATGCTTCCTATGATTCCAGAAGGAGCCTGGAATGAAGGAGTCTGGAATAGGAATTCTCTATTTCCTGACGGGGTTTGAGAGATGTCAATTATTTCAGGTGAGTAGCTAAATGATAATGGTATGGGAAATGGCTGGCCAAGTGAGGTTCCATTGTAAAATCGGCCCATGGAAGAGATTGCTGATTCAGTAATCAAGAGATTATTTCCGAATATAGGAGATGTCATGATATTTCCATTGGGGGATAAACTTGTTGAAAGGGTCACTACAGTTACTGAATGATCTTCATTAAGTGTTAACCTTGCTAAGGTAGACTCTAGTTTAATTAAAAACGAATTATCTGTTAGTCTTGCTGTCTGGATTGCTGTGTTGCGGTTTGCTGATAATCCCGGGAGTGTAATGGGGGTTCCGGTTATTGTTCCATCCGCATTTTCTTTAATCATTAATGCATTTAACTCTCCAGTCCCTTCTTGAGAAATTAATACCCCTGTCGACGAGGTTAGTTTAACCGAATTTAGGTAACCAGGGTGTAGTTGGCCATCTAATTGACCTGTTTCCAAATTGAGTTTTGTGGCCGATTGCTGATTGATTATGGTGCCGTTTTGAAGGATTACACGTTCGATTACTCCGATGAGGCCGGTCTTTTCAAATGCTAAAAATGGTGGGTTTTTACTTGGATCTCGATCTTGCGCAGGGGTATTGATGATCACTGCTGAAGGGGTTAATGGGGTGTAGAGTCCAGAAGGTGATCTTTTGAGGATAACTAGCGAATGCTCTTCTCCTTGAAATTCTGGAGATCCAATTTTAAATCCTATAGATAATTCTTTAAACCAAGTTAATGTTAAATATTCTTTATTAAGAGTTTTTGCCGCTTCAAAGTCTTCGAAGTCAGATGATTGAGGAGAAAGAAGTTGTACAGCGTCTTGTTGGAAACTTAAAGCTTCTCTTCTGGATCTATTGGATCTATGAGGGTTCTCTTTTGCTGGTACAGGGTTTTCTGTCACGACTTTACTTTTGGATTTTGGTACTGGGTGAGTGGTTATAGGCGCTGGTGTTGGATTTACCCATCCTAGCCAGGATGCAAGTGTTTGCCCTGATGTCTGCACTGTACGGCTTATAGTGTCTGCTATGCCACCGCTTGGTGCGATGTCTGATCTTTGGGATTGGGTGGCGGGTGAGGATGTTTGAATTTGGGGTCTTGGAATTACGCTGGTGATTTCGGTTGGTTTCATTTTTTCCCTTCTTGGCTACGATATCTTCCAGAAGAGTAATTATTTTTTTGTGAATCGTCAATCATTTCGTAACTATTTTTATTGTTGAGGGGAATGTTAAGGTAACAGTCCCCTCGGATTTAGGCGGCTAGGGTTTAGCCTATTTGGTTACGTCTAAGCCTTTTAGCGTTGCTGGGTCGTAGTAGCTTTCGCAAGCCGTGTCGTATGTAGGATTTGACACTGGGCCTTGACCTTGACCTTCTGCGCTTACTTGTAAGTAGCCGTGGCCGCCAAATGGTACTGGTTCCTCGTAGTGTGGAAAACTAGGGTGGCTCGCCATCCTAACCCCTGGACCAACGTTTGATATATCTTGATAAGTTGCATCGGGATCTTCTTCATCTACTGCAGTTCTTTGTTGATGTATTTTTGATGTAGGGAGTCCATTTAAGGATGCTGAGGCGCGTAATATTTTTAGATCTTTTGGATTGACTACGCTTCCATCACCTAACATCTGGTCGAAAGCCGCTTGAGTAACGACTAGCATTGTTGGGTGTGTTTTTTTGTCGCCTCTGTTACATATGACAACTGCGATAATTACTCCCGCTACAACAATTACTCCCGCTACAATAATACCGGCAATACTTGTGGTGTTTAGGATTGCGTCACCTTTGCTTGATGATGACTCTACTGCGTCGACACCTTGATTTTGAGTGGCGCTAGTGGGTTGACGGGTAGAACTAGAACTAGAACTAGAACTAGAACTAGAACTAGATGCGGTTCTTGGTGTTGTTGTGGCGGTTGATGGTCTTTGAGTACTTGTTGAGGTCGCTCGCTCGACATACTGTAGGAGAAATACTCGCGTTTCCAGTGGATTGCTTGATGCCCCATTTGGGAAGATCATTTGGATTTTATTATTATTCATGGCTATCATCGCCCGGCTTGTACGACTTTCAACATCAGGAAGTTCGAGATGTCCTAGTAGCGATGCATCATGGGTGAGAGGATTTAATCTGTAAGCATCTACCTGACAACTTTGCGGATTAGTTTGTGCACAAGAAAATGATATTACTTCGGCGTCTCCATTTGGGTCTTTTATGACTAATGGGGATAGATTTAATGCTTCACTTGTCTCAGGATGGCTTTGTGAAATTGTAAATGTAGACTCGACTTCAATTGTTTTTTGGGTTGAATTTAATGATAGATGTGCAATATTTATACTGGTTCTATCAACTGTGTTATACATCAAAAAATGATTGGATTGGGGGGGGCTAACCATTTTGGGGACTTCAATAATATTTTGATTATGTAAGGAGCCTGGCGGTAGTGTAAATACGGGTCCAAGCGTAATTCCGTCATATAATTGAGACGCCCCTGTTTTGAGATTGCAAATTAATGTGAATTGGCCTAATGCTTGTGATCTAATTGAAACAGGAGGTGTTTGTCTTGCAGAATATGAAATCACACCGGGAGCAAAAGTAGTTGTTGATGCCCCTGGGATACTGCTAAATAAGGAGGGATCAAGAGGTAGCATCTCTGAAGTGATGGTGTTATCTGGCTGAATACTGCACATGGCACATTGTGTGAGTGTGGATAAAAAAAATGAAGTGCTATTATTTTTTAGACCTTGTAAATTAACCGCCCCGAAACGGATTGAATCGGTTGTAATTCCAGGGATGAGTGTCGGAGTTTGTGTAATGCTCCCATCTGGATTTTCTGTCACTAAGGTCGCATTGAGACCATTGCTGCCCTGTAATGCCAGCATAATACCTGTAGTTGAGCTTAATGAAAGTGGGATCATATTGGGTATTTCTAATTCACTAAGTCCACCTGTGGCTAAATCTACTACTTTAGCATGCCGAGTATAGGCGCTTGCGAGGTTGGAATCTGCTCCAGTTGTGAGTGTTTCCCAGCGCACTATTGCTTTTGAATTTAGAAACAGTATACCAAAACCTCCATTCTTTATAATTTGTTGACTTTCACTTGCTCTGCTGATCATAATTTCATGATTTTGAGTACGGTAGTCGCCTGAACTGGATAGCGTTAAAAAACTTAGCCATAGCTCTGTTGGTATTCGTGTTCCGTTAGCATCTAATGTTCGCCCCCAGATAGATATCGCAAAACGGTGGTCAAGACTACCAAAGCTGTTTTCATTAAAATTCCCTAGGCCTGGGGTGTTAACAAGGGCTCTTGATTCCTCTGTTATTGTGATACTTTCAGTTACTCTTCTGGATCTATGAGGGTTCTCTTTTGCTGGTACCGGGTTTTCTGTCACGATTTTACTTTTGGATTGTATTACTGGGTGAGTGGTTATAGGTGCTGGAGTTGGATTTACCCATCCTAGCCAGGATGCAAGTGTTAGCCCTGATGTTGTTACTAAATTGCTTATTGATGAAGCAATAGAACCAGGATTTGATCCCTGATTAACCACCATCACTTTTGTTGGTTGAATTTTTGGTTCGGCTGTTGCTATTCCGTATACTGGCATATTAGTCCCCCTTTATTCCCTTTGATAGGCCCCTAATAGTAGGTGATGTAGCGATCGTAACTTTTTTTTGGTTACTTTGCAACTACTTGAAGTAGTTTTCAGGTTGAGGGAGTATCCATGATGGGGATTTTCCAAATTGATAATTAACTTTGGATAAATCAATTTCTGGATTTGTGTAGGGTGTTATAGGACGATTATTAATTGATTTTCTTAAATGAGCGTAGATTTCGGGTGTTACTCCATATTGGCTTTTGTAAGAATCTCTTAATTGATGGGCATATATTAATAGTGTTAGCGGAGTATCTAATACACCATCAGGCGGTTTTATCTGTGATGTTTCTTTTGTAGTTGGGTTGACTAGTGTGAGATAGCCATATTGAACGGTCCTTTGTTTTTTCATTGACCAAGAGAAGGTGGGATAGGTTATTACCCATTTATGATTTGGTAATATCGTGTATACATTCAATGGAATTATTAACTGGATAATTACATAGACTGCGATTAAGGTTTTTACTGTAGGTGATATCTGTTGAGTGGAATTTTGAGATGGAGTGCTTATCGACTTTCCAGCCTGGATAATCTTATCTAATAGCTGAGTTATTTTTTTGATGAAGTTTTTAGGGTAATCCGCTGGTAAAAATAGGGTGCTTAACGCAAATAATAATAGAGGCATTTGACTATACTGAAATTCACTGTCGAAAAAAATATTGGTATAGAAATAAAGTAAAAGACCGATCCATAATCCGGGGATTAATTTGGGGAATTTCCATGGGATTAGTGCTAGGCAACATTCAAATATCGGTAGACTAATACTTATCGCTATTATTATCCAATTTGAAGGACTGAATAGCAGATTTTTTAATACAGTAGGAGCTAGAACTGTTTTAAGGGTGGTACCTGAGAGCCAGGCTATATTAAGATATGCGATTACTCTCCATAGTAAAATACTGGAAAATAATAACTTAAATATTAAAATTTCCCAGCTTTGTATTTGTGCAGATTTTATTGCTTTTTGATGACTTGTTAAGCTTAGTAATACGCAAATAGTGATGAGTAGTAATTGGTAATCTTCATAATACGTGTAATTAAATGTAAATAGGGGTAAATAGCATATTAGATATCCAAAATAGCTCCAGGCTCCCCATTTTTGTCTTGCGATTTGAATGCCGAAGAGAAGAGTTCCGAGATTGAGATAGGTAAACATTGATCTTGGGATGTGTTGCGCCATTTGAGGCCATATTGGCCAGTAGAACGTATTGTTGATATAAGCGGTATGGATAAAATCAAAGTAAATATTTCTGATTGCAAGAAATGAGATTAATACCCCAATCATAATTTTAAATAAAATCAAGGAATGGTTAATCACGGGTGTTAATATTAAATTTTCGATACTAGTTGAAGTATTTTTTTGATTGTTCATGATTATTGCTTTGTTTCTGGAATGGATTTTGTGAACTCAGTTTCAAATAATTGCTCTGTTAATTCTTCCCAAGGAAGAATTCCTTGAAATTTTTTCACTTTACTTCCATTGATTACAATTTCGGAAATAAATCCAACATAGGGGACAAATAATCCTGTTGATTCCATTTGAGATTTAAGATTTTGAGCTAATTGATAATGACCTTCTGGCGATTCTAATGCTTTATAATGGGGTATAAATAAATTAGTACGAGGGATATATAAAATCCATTCCCCTGTTTGATTATGTTGGTAGTAAATATCTAGAAATCCAGTTTTTTTAAGAGCATGGCTATTCCATGTCCCAATTCTTAAATCTTTCCAATATGTCTGCGTGTAATTTGCATATCTGTATATTGGAAATAATATAATGATTGAAAGTATTATCGATACAATATAGGGGCGAAAAATTGATTTTTGAAGAGTTAAGACCTGGTTACTTAGCTTTAATTGAAACTGATTAAACTTCTCTTTTAGGATTGATAGTCCTTTTGAAATTTCATCTCCGTCAAAAAAGATAATCAGGCTTGCGATGGCAATATGTGGGAAAACACCTACAGAATCTCTTCCTGCAATTTTACCAAATATTATAAAATGATTGATTAAGTGAAAGCCAAGGAATGGAATCGCAGCCCATCGCCTGGTTTTTTTGTTTATAAGTAAAAATCCAATGGCAATATCAAATGTAATTGCTAATTTTGCTACTATTGAACCAATGGTATAGGAGTCTATCTGACTGAATAAACTATGAGGAGTTAGATTTCTTAGTCTATGTTGCATTAATGCGCCACTTCTCCAATCATTATCTAGTAATTTTTGAATGCCACTAAAAAAATAGGGGATGGCACACTGAAAGCGAAGCAGGTTTAATTGCCAGCTTGGTATCGATTCTGGGGCTTTCTCTTTTGTTAAAGAAAGTCCTTTCCCTGCATCGGAGACTGTAAAGAGCAAAAGGATTAATAAGACAAGGTAATAATGGTTATTAAACCTTTCCATATGGAGAGAAAAGAAATAAAGGCTTATGAGGAATATTAGCCCGCTTGCTAGCTTGAATCTGTATCCAATCATAAAAAAGATGGATAGTAGTGATAATGTACACACTAGTATTAGTGATGCTGTGTATGATGGTAATGGAATAAAGTTAAAGTAGGGGATATATATTTCTGCGGTATGCATAATATGTCTTAGTGTTATTTTTTTTATGATGCTTAAGGACGATAAAAGTAAAAATACTCCGAAGACAATTCTGAATAAATATAACGGTAAGCCGTTAGATCGACTGTTATTAAATAGGTTCATATTTTATGCAGTACATGAGATGGATTCTTTTGGGGACGCCGTGCACAGTTAAATTTGCCCCCGCGAAGCCACTTTGCGTATTAGGGAATGTATATGTGTGAGTATGAGTTCCGACTGCTACCCCTGAGACCGTAGCCCCGACTATTGTTGATGAGTTTGAATCATTGCCATAGAGGGTAATATTATTGCCATCTGCGCCATCGCCATTTCTAAAGTCGTTGGTATGTAAATTAGTCATTGAATGTGTGTGTTCATTGCTTTCTGTATTGCTAGTTTCTGTGATGGATAACGCATGAGTATGTGTGGAAATTTCATTTGGCTGATAAGATCCAGTTTTAATTGTGCTGGAATTGACAGCTGAAAATGCGATTGTCGTATATCTTGGTCGGGTATCTCTAGTTGCGGCGCCAGTTGCACCACCTCCAGTTCCAAAATTATCTGCTCCTCTAAGAAAGAAGTTTCTTAAATCTGGTAGTTTAAATCTGGAAGGGTCCGATGATGTCCCCCACAGGTCTCCAATGGTATTGTATAAAATAGGATAGTCTGTTTTTCTGACTTCACTTCCATCGCATACTAACCAGGAGTCTGGGATATTTGAGGTGCCTGACATTGAAAATGCCATAATGGAGCCAACTAAAGGTGCAACATAGTGAAGTATGTTTTTGTCAGCGGAGTCGATGAATGTTCCATTGCTAAGGGTGAGGGCGGTTCCTGAGAATAGAATTGCTTCTGTTGAGCCATTTGTTGTTGGGATCCATGCATTTCCTCCTTTAAATTGAAGTCTATCTTGTTTGAAATAGGATTCAGATACTAGCTGGTATGGAAATAGGAGTAGGCTAACTAGTATGCAGATTAATAATGAGAAGGGTTTTATTTTTTTCATCTTAATACCTTATTCCAAATGTGAATGCTGCATTTTGCGGGTATGAATGTGGGTTACTTATGCTTTCTGCTTGAGAAATAGTAGGTGCAAAAGTATGAGAATGGGTTTCGGTACCAGAGCCAGTGTTACCGGATAGCGCGGGGGAAGTTCCATGATAATTATCATCAGAGCCGTCATCATCAGTAAAAAGCGTGTCATGATTATCCACATCATCATACCCCTCTACTCCCGATACGGCCTCAGGATAGTAAAAGTGATAACCATCAGCGCGGGTAATTTGGCCGGATGCGTGGCTGTGGGATTCGCCTACAGCGCTTGTTGAACTTGCATCGATTGTGAAGTTATGTTCAGTTGAGTGGCTTGTAAATCCAGAAGGCTGATAACTTCCAAGTGTACCGTTATTTAGACCACTATATGTGATTTGGCTTCCAAAGTCTGGGTCGCGGTAACGTGGGTAATCTGCAGGATTAAGAAGAACCGATTCTCGACTTGCGACGGTGGTAGTTCCTGCATTATCAATGGTTAATGCGCCTCTTAGAAATTGGCCTCTCAGATCTGGTAATTGAAAGCGGCCTACGAATTTTCCACCGACCATGCTCCCTGGACTGGCTGCGGGGCCCCAAGTTGTCTGGATTTTGTCCGCGAGTTGCTGATAATCGCAATTAGAGACTGAAGTGACAGTAATGATTTGCCCTGCGCAAGGAAGCCAGCCAGGTGGAACTTGTGTGCTTGCGAAAGGTACAATCATCCCAATTACAGATGTATCTATAAAATTTCTGACTGTTCCGATGGTAGTATCTAATACGACTCCATTTGAGAGTATCGTTGTTCCTACCGCTTGTAACACTTGAACCGATGTTCCACAGACATTACTTGTTGCTTCTTTCCAGCCGGATCCATCTTGAAATATAATTTGATTTGCTGAAAATCCTGACCGTGCTGACCATATTGGATTTTTTATGCTTAACAGGATAAAAATAACTGCGAATAATTTGATTTTCATTGTTATGGGACCCCTGAATAAATACAAAAAATAACCGCTGCATTTGGGGGTCGATTTTCAGTTATTAGTCTTGCTGGTGTTAATGATTGAGTTGAAACTCCATATCTCATGGTTAATGCTGGAAATGTATGGCTATGGTTATTTACTGTGGAGAAGACGGTATCTGGTATGGCATCACTGCTTGACCCACGACGAAGTCCTGATCCTGAATCCGTAGCGAAATCTGTATTCATTGAGGATTCTAATAGTGATTTGATGGTGTGAGTATGTGCTGCACTTGATGCGGCTGGCGTGTTGATTTGTTTACTACCAGCGGCTGTGAAGAAATGTGTATGTAGGGGTATGGTACTGACAATATTGATTGTTGTTACATTGGTCGTAGAGGTACTTCCCATAATAAATAACCCTCTCAAATCTGGAACTTTAAATCTTCCTGCCCAATCCCCATCTGAATTGAGGTGCCCTGTTCCAGCTGTGCTGTATGTGGCACGTAATAAGTTTGCTAGTTGTTGGTATTGGGCGGTGCTGTATTCTGATCCATCGCATACTAGCCAGCCGGTGTTTGCATTTGGAACGTAGGCAAATGAAGCGATCATTCCTAACATTCTATCTTTGATGGCATTGATCATAAGGGTTGGGGTTGTGAATTGTTGATAAAAACTTGCGCTTGAATCATTTAAAATGCTCTCTATAGTTCTGCCACTTCTTAACATCACAGGAAGTTTTGCGCGCATCGATGGAGTTGCGTTGGTGCCGACGGATTCCCAGCCGGAGCCGTTGCCGAAGACGAATTCGGTTTTGTTGAGCTTACTTACTTGAGCGAAGGGGGTGCTTGATATGAATAATAGGATGACATAGGTTGCCAAAAGTATGGTTGCCAGATTAAAAAATTGACGAGTTTTTATTTTTTTTGCCTGCATGGGTTCCATTCTAGTTTTTTTCCTTCTTTTTTCAAAGAGGTAACGTATTAATGCTTTTTGATTATATCGGAGATTTTCGATAATAACTTGCTTGCGTATTTGATGCGAGGCGGTATTTAGTCACAGTTCTTCTGGCGATGGTGATGCCGATTTTGTTTAAATAGTGGCGGATTTGGTCGTCGGAGTAGTTGGGGAATTGATCTGCAATTTCTTGGATAATGAGCTTGAGACGATGGGCGGTTTTTCCTGAAATACTGCGGGGACAGAGTTGTTTGAGTGGAAAAATGCCATAAGCGGTGTCGATGAATTTGGAGGAGACGATTCTTGAGATTGTGGAGTGGGAGAGATTGAGCGCTGCTGCAATTTCTTTTTGGAGGAGGGGTTCTAGGTAGATCAGGCCTTTTCTGACAAAGGGGTCCTGCCGTGTGATGATGGTTTTGATGAGACTATTGAGGTTTTGGAGACGGGTTTGGTAAGCATCGATTAAGTCTTTTGCTTTTTGGAGTCTTTCTTTTAAAAATTGGCGTGTTTCGTCGTCGAGTGTTGGTGAGTTTAAGGCCTCTTCTTGATGAACGAGATTAATTTTGGGGCCGGTTTGTTCTTCTAGATTTTCTAGGATAATTTGGTCCGTTTCGGAGACTCTGACCTTGAAGGATGGGATGATGTGGGCATTGGTGTTGGCAGGGCTGCTTGAGAAAATTGCGCCTGGATTTGGGGTGAGGTTTTCCCTAATGAATGTATGCATGGCGATGACGTCTTCTTCTTCGATATCCATGGTGTCTGCGATTTTTTTGTATTTTTTTTCGGCCAGGGTATCGAGGTGGTTTTTGATGAGTTGGGTGAGGAGATCTTGGAGATCGTCGGTATCAAATTGATAGTGTTCAACTTGTAAAATGAGGCATTCTTTGAGGGATCTTGCGCCGATGCCGTCGGGTTCCATGCTTTGGATGATGTGGAGGATATCGTTGATTTTACGTTCCTGGACGGTATGCTTTTCGGCGAGTTGTTTTCTGAGGGTATCAAATTGGGGTAAGTAGCCTCTTTGATCGAGGTGTTCTGTGATGTCGAATGCGATGGATTGGTCTTTTTCTGTGAGGTGTTCGAGATCGATCTGGGCGTTGACGAAGTCGATGATATTGCCGCAGTGATCAAATTGACTGGCATAGTCTAGAAAGTCGGGATTGTCGTCGCCTGCGTGTTGCGTTGATTTTGATGGGAGATAATAGGGCGCGTTTGAGGGGGTGACTTCTAGGAACGGATTATCTTTGGATTCTGTTTCGATATGGGAGAGGAGATCTGGAATGCTTAGTTGCATGGTTTTTAGGCTTTGGATCATCTTGGGAGACAAGATTTGTTTGAGGGTTTGGGTTTGTTTCAGTGCGATTCGTTGGATGAGCTTCATTTTGGATGGGAGAGTGGGAGGTTGGGAGTGGCGGCGAATATTGGAGAGGTGTTGGGGCAGTACTGGCATTGGTAGTGGGCGGCTGTGGCGATCATGGCGGCGTTGTCGGTGGTGTAGATCATTGGTGGGATGATGACGGTGAGATTGTGGGTGGGTGCGAGTTGCTGGAAGGCGGTTCTGAGGGCGGTGTTGGCGCTGACGCCGCCTGCCAGGGTGATGGTGGTGATGTTTAGGGTTTTGGCGGCTAGGAGTGTTTTTTGGACTAGGATGTCGACGACGGTTTGTTGAAAGCTGGCCGCGATGTCCTGGACGATTTGAGGTGTTAGCGTGAGTGGCTTGATGGTTTGGATGACAGCGGTTTTGAGGCCAGAGAAGCTGAACTCGTATCCGTTTTTGCTCATGGGTTTTGGGAGCGGGAAGGCTTTAGGATTACCACCAATGGCGGCCTCTTGGATGGCGGGGCCTCCTGGATAACTGAGACCGAGTGTTCTGGCCACTTTGTCGAAGCATTCGCCGACAGCATCATCTCTGGTTTGGCTGATGATTTCAAAATCGAAATGGTCTTTGGCGTGAACGAGTTGGGTGTGGCCTCCCGAAACGATTAGAGAGAGAAATGGAAATGGAGGGGTTGCTCCAAAAGAGCGATCTTGAATATTTTCACTACAGTCATTTATACCGCTACGGCTGAGGCCTCCGCTCCTCGATAAACTCCTTTCGTGAGAAATATCCAATCTCATCTCTTTTGAAACAACCTGGGTACATCCATTTTCGTTGTTTTCTGGGGGGGTCGGAAGGAAGCTTGAGTAGATATGGCCGTGGATGTGATGGACGGGGATGAGGGGGATGTTAAGGGCTTTGGCGAGGGTTTTGGCGGCGGTTTGCCCGATGAGAAGTGCGCCTTCTAATCCAGGTCCTTGGGTGACGGCGATGGCGTCTAAATCTTTAAACGTCACCTTGGCCTTTTTAAGCGATAAAGTGATGATTTTGTTGATGATTTCAGCATGCATTCTGGAGGCGAGTTCTGGGACGACACCGCCGAATTTTTTATGCGCTTTGATTTGAGAATGGACGATGTTGGACTCGATTGTGTGTCCGTCAGTGACTACAGCCGCAGCCGTTTCATCACACGATGTTTCGATAGCTAGGATTCTCATGAGAATTTCCTAAAATCGTCTTTATGAAGATAACACTCACCCCAACCCCTCTCTGTGAACAAAGAGGGGCTTTTATCTCCCCTTCTTTGGAACAGAGAAGGGGTAAGGGGGATGAGTGTTAACGCTAGATCAATCATAGTGATTTACTCTCTCCAGTGAATTTAGGACGATAGAAGTGGTGGGGGTGTGGGAGATAGTCTTGTTGGACTTGGGCGTTGGGATAGTCATGGGGGTATTTGTAATGGTAGTTGCTGCTTTTGAGGTGGTTGGGGACGTCGTAGATGGTTCCGTTAGTGATAGCGGAGATTGCTTCGTCGATGGCGATGTAGCTGGCATTGCTTTTTGGGGCCGTAGCTAAGTAGGTGGCGGCTTGGGCGAGGATGATCCGGGATTCTGGCATACCGATTTTTTTGACGGCGACGAGGGTGGATGTGGCGAGTGTGAGGGCAGATGGGTCTGCGTTTCCGATGTCTTCTGATGCGAAGATGACCATGCGTCTTGCGATGAATTCTGGTGGCTCTCCACCGTGGATGAGGCGGGCTAGCCAGTAGATTGAGGCATTGGCGTCAGAGCCTCTCATGCTTTTGATGAAGGCGGAGATGATGTTGTAGTGATCTTCTTCATCGTGACCAATGCCTTTTTGTTGGAGGATGGATTGGAGAGTTTCTTCTGATAAATGCTGTTTATCTGGGCTGATTTGGTAGGCCGCTTCAATTAATGAAATGGTTTTGCGGGCATCGCCATTGGCTTGGGCGATTAACGCGGACTGGGCATGGGGACTGAGTGTGGGTGGGGCGCTTGGATTAAGGTGAGTGAGTGCATTTTGAATGATACTTTTAAGTTGGGGTGACGTGAGTGGCGTGAGTTGAAAGAGATGTAGGCGAGATAATAGGGCTTTGGTGAGTGAAAAATAGGGGTTTTCTGTAGTAGCCCCGATGAGTGTGAGGAGTCCGCTTTCGACGTCGGGGAGGAGTGCGTCTTGCTGGACTTTGGTGAAACGGTGGATTTCGTCGATAAACACAATGGTGCGACTGCCTAATTTGGCATAGGCCTCTGCGTTATCGATGGTGGCTTTGATGTCTGCGATTTTAGCGGTGACCGCATTGAGTGCTACGTAGTTGGCATTCATTTGGGAGGTCATGAGTTTGGAGAGGGCGGTTTTCCCGCATCCTGGAGGACCCCATAGGAGGATGGATTGCATTTTTTTGGATCGAATCCATTCACGCAGTGGTTTCCCTTCTCCTAAGAGGTGATCCTGACCGATAAACTGATCCATTGTTTTTGGCGCCATGAGATGAGCCAAAGGAGCCGATGGGCGTGATGGGGTTTCGCGGTTAGAGGGTTTTGCTGGTGGGTTTTGATTTAACTCAAATAGCGTTAGTGATTCTTCTGATGATGGTGTCATAGGGAAGCCCTTTAATCGATATGAGTTTCTGTTTACTGGTTTCGCCGGTTTGGATGATGATGTGGCTGATTGGAATATACAAAATATCGCTTAAATATCTGAGTAACGCTTGATTTTCCTTATTTTCTTCGGGTTCTGCTTTGAGGGCAATTTTGACACTTTGGTTGCACATCACAGCCTTCACCTTGGTTTTTGGTGAATTTGGAATGATTTTAAATGTGATGAAATGTTTCACTTAGAATAAAAAGTAGTAAAACAGTTTTTTGATAAGCCCGAGCGCCATGAAGGCAAAAATAGGAGAAATGTCGAATCCGCCGATGGGGGGAATCATGTTTCTAAATGGAATTAGAATAGGGTCTGTGATGCGATAGATAATGGATAATACTGGATGATAAGGATCATGCGGAAACCAAGATAAAAGGATGCGAACGAGCATGGCAATATAGATGGCTTGAAAGACTAAATCAAAAATTTTATAAAGGTAAATTGATGCCATGTTGCTTATCTTAGCACAAAACTTAGTTTATTTTGAGGACTCTTGATTAAGCTCTATTGCACGCTGGTATGCGGCTTGGATGACTTGGGTCATAGATTGACCTATTTTTTGATCTTGATATTGGGTTAATCCGGCGACAGTGGTACCGCCTTTGGAGGACACTTCTTGGATTAAGGTTTCTGGTGACGTATTACTTTGGAGAAGCATATGTCCTGCCCCGATCATGGTTTGGGCAATGAGACGAATGGCTTGGGCTTCTGAGAGACCTGCCGCAACACCGGTTTTGGCGATGTCGGAGGCAATTTGGACCATGAAGGCAGGGCCGCTTCCACTGATGGCGGTGATGATGTCCATTTGGGATTCGTCCACGATAAGCGTTTCTCCGATGGAATTAAGAAGAGTTTGGATGGCTTGTGTGGTGGTGGGTGGGGTAACTTTATTTGTGCAAATAGCGGTGATGCCCTTTTTTAAGACGGCGGGAGTATTGGGCATGAGGCGAATGATGGGGCCTTGGGCCTGACATTTTTGTGCGAGAGTTGAGAGCGAAATGCCGGCCAAGATGGAGATGAGTATTTTGTTTGGTGGAAAAGGGGATACTTGATGGCTAATATCTGTGAGATTTTGGGGTTTGACGCATAAAAATACGACATCAGATTTTTGGATGAGAGTTGAGATGTCTTGAACGGGGATAATGCCGAGAGTTTGGGCTGTTTGAGTGGCACTTTCTGGGGTTCTTTCATAGAAGTAGATGGCGCTTGAGGGGACTGTTTTAGTGCTTAATAAGCCTTGTGCGATGGCGGTGGCCATTTTACCCATGCCGATGAAGCCGATTTTTTGATTGGACGGCATTATTTAGCTGAAAGCGATGCGGGGATGATGGGGAGCGGAGTTCTTGGTGAGAATTTAAGATAGATAGTGTAGGGAAACTGGGTAAGTTTTTGGTTGTACCAAGTGATGGACCCGTAGAGAGCTGACCATTCATCTTCAAGGCGTTTGGTATTGTGGTCGAAGAGGGGCTTGATGTCTGCGGCGATGACTCTTTCGTCCAAGGTTTTGGGATCTAGTGTGCCTAGAAATTGGGAGAGGATTTGATGGTGGTTTTTGATGGCATCAATGGAGGTGTCGATTGTTGGCGCGTTGTTGAATAGGTTGATGCCGAATTCCATTTTTTTGGTGAGGGGTGATGGGCCCACAATATTGATGATGCGTTTGGAAAAGACGGTTTCGTTTCTCAGTTGAGTTTCGACATGGCCTAATTGCGATTGTACCGCTTGATAGTAGGTATCAAGTTGATGGCCTAGCGATATATAGCTTAGCCATATCATAAAGATGAGAGTGAGACCGCTTTTAAATAGGGTGTTTTTGCTAACCATTTTCAAAAGTTTATCATTTACTCGGCTTCATTGTCTTCTGGTGGTTTTTCTCTGGAATCATAATAATAGTTGATTTCGTGATCTGATTTGTCACGAATGGTAGGATCAATTCCTGGTTCTGGGAACATATCTTTGCGTTTAGAATCCTGAGGAGTTACCCGGAGATTTTTATTAATTTCGGTCGTGGAGAAATCAGTTTTATGCTCCTGCTGACGCCGTTTGGCTTGCCAAGGTTCCCATGTCTCTTTGTAGGTAATGATGTCGTTTTGGACGATGAAAAATTGGTTTTCATAATACCAGGTGTCCGTATTAAATCCTCTGCGGTAGGTGCTTGGGGTACCATATTTGGCAATAATCTCGTTGGTAGTGGTTTCGCTCATTTTTCTTTTTCTCATATTTGGAGTTAGTTTGAAGACAAATTTGAGCGCTTTGGTATTAGAGATATTATAAATATGACTTTCGATAAATTCGATAACTTCGCCGTTGTACCACCAGCGTTCGTAGGTGAGGTGATGGTCTATTTTGTCAGGGATTCCTAAAATACTCACAACATCAGCTTTGGTTGAATTTTGTGTGAGGGAAGTGATTTTTGAATTATGTTTATGAGGCATCGTAATCTTGAATGCATCCCGGTTATCGTAGCCTTCAAGTTGACCTTGAATCATGACGAGATGGTAATTTCCGTATACCCAAGTTTCGCCCATGGGACCCATGAGTCGTTTTGGAGGGGGGCCAAGTGCTTTGATGACGGCGCTTTCTTTGCTGCCGATGGTGAGTGCCGATAGGGTGTTTGATAAGAGGAGTAGGCTTATTGCAATCTGTTTTAATGTCATTGAAAGTTTGCCATATTAGGGAGGAGTGAAATGGGGTGAACGATGGGGATTGAACCCACGACAACCGGAACCACAATCCGGTGCTCTACCGACTGAGCTACGTCCACCACTAAAGATTGGGCTATTATACGCAATCTGTACAATTTTCGCTACGGTCATTTATTATATATAAACTCCCTTCGCGAGAAATTACACATCTTACGCATACTAGCCCAATCTTTGGAGAGGGGTTTCTGTTAAATTTAGGATAAATCCCTTTTAACTAAGGGGTCGGTGCTGCAGCGTCGAGCAATGCCTGCATCTTCACGCGGGCCTTAAGTTTGATCAGTAAGCTTAAAATTCCAATATAAGTTCGATCGAACATTACAAAATCTGAAGTCGTATTATCCATAGCGGTCATTGCGGATTGGAGGCTGTCCATAAGTCGAGAGCCGATATAGTTGGGGTGCTGGCCAAAGTCAAAGTATTGAGACTGGAAGGGTAAGATGATCCAAGACTGAAAAGGCGCAATAGCAGAGTCAAATTTTTGAGAATCTTCTAGAATGACCTTGGGAATGACCCCTAATTGAGCGTAAATTTCTCGAGTAAGATCCTTATTGTGCGCCAGATGTGCGCAAAAAAGCGTCTGTAATTGTTGGGGAAAGGTGGGAGCGACCGTTTTGATACACCCGAAATCGACTACACCCAAACGATCATCGGATAAAACTAAATAATTTCCAGGATTAGGATCGGCATGGAATACCCCATTTTGAATGAAATGGGTCACAAAAAAATCCCAAATGAGTTGTCCGATATGATCTCGTTGAGATTGGGATGGGTTGGTCTCCAACCAAGCTTCTAAAGGGCGTTTCCTGGCTCAAAAGTTGCGCCGCTTTTAGCGCCGTCCCCCGTAATCTGGTGAGAGTCTTGAAGGCTTCTTGTGCGACTTCTGTGAGATGAAGTGAGTCCTCCTTAGACGAAAGTCCAAGGGCTTTAGAAGCACGATGTGAGCTGTGCTTGGACGCAAGCCTGAGTGCTGATTTGGCAAGAATTCCTAGTCGTTTTGATTTAGAGAGGGGTAGATCATCGGGAGTAAAATCCATGAAAGGGGCCCTCCTTTTCGAAATTGAAATGAGAGAAAAGATGATTTCTAAACAAGAAATAGCCTAAATCGAGAGTTTTTTGGAGGGTCGCTTCTTTTAGAAGGCCTGTCATAATTCCAGTGGCCATATCGATAACTTGGGTGGTGTTGGTAAAGCTCTTGGAGGTGTCTTTGATCCAGTAAAGGGTAATCATCAAGTAGGTATCTAAAATGAGATGGGGGACCATCGTTTCAATCGGTTGTTCTGGGATTTCCTTATTGTGAATAGCGAGTCGTAAAATATCACAATAGGAGATCTCAAAGGCATCTTGAATAAATTCCCGCTCAGGTAGAAATCCCTCCAGAATAGTTTCAAAATTTTTCTTGGGTTTGCTTGCTAGTTAGAAATAAATTGTTCATCTTGCGCATACTGCGCCTATATTTCTTACATTAATGTATTTTTGGAAAGGGATTTACTTTAAGAGTTCGGTGAGGTCGCTTGTTAGAAACTCGATTGCGGGGATTACGGTGATGTCTGAGGGCCAGTCTTGGCGATGGGTTAGGTTTTTAACCACTTGGATGCATTTGATTGCGGGTGTGGTTTTTTTAAAAAATGGACTCAGCGTTTTGAAGGAAGAGCTTGGTATGTCATCTGATAATTTGACTTCGATTAAGGCGATGGGTTGAGTTTCTTTGGTAATCACAAAATCTAGTTCTTTGCCATCGCGGGTGCGGGCATAGTGGAGATTCATGTGGTAGCCTTGGGTATCTTCAATAAAATGAATATGTTTAAGTAATGCGCATGCGACCATATTTTCAAACTTTGCGCCATCGTCTGTCACTTGGCAAAAATCAAAGAAATAATATTTGGGTTCTTTTAGGAGTGCACGGGCAATATTTCGATGATAGGGGGTTACTTTGAAAATAACATAGAGTTCTTCTAGAATTTCTAGCCATTTACGGATGGTATTGGGGTCTTTTTGAAGGTCTTGCGCTAGGCTTCTGACAGAGATATTTGAGCCGATGCGCTCTCTTAGAAGTATGAGTAGTGTTTCTAATTGTTGAATGTCTCGGATTGCGCTTAAATCTTGAACATCTTGCCTTAATATGACATCTAAATGGCTTGTTCTCCACCGCCTGTAGTAGGTGGGATCACCTTTTAAAAAAGGCTCTGGGAATGGGCTGCAGTTCCAAAGTTGTTCAAATAATTGTGCTCGTGATTGGGTGGAGTCTGTGTGGAGTACTATTTCTCTCATATCGAGTGGATGAAGTCTAAATTGAAAAAATCTTCCTGCTAATGAATCTCCTGCTTTTCGGTATGTATTTAATCGGGCACTGCCTGTGACAACGATTGGCTGGAATGGGTCTTGTGTATCATAAATTCCTTTAAGCCATTGTTTCCATTTATTGAGTTTATGGAGCTCGTCGAAAATGAGGAGTGGGGAGTTTTGTTTCCATGTTTTTCTTAAGATGATTTGACGGTCTTCAGAGTTGTCATAATTAAGATAGGTGTATGGTGACATTAATGACTTGGAAAGCGTGGTTTTTCCACATTGGCGAGGGCCTGTGATAAATACCAGTTTTGATTCAAGATCTTTTGTAATATATTCAGTAATGTATCGACGCATATTTGGCATTTTGTGATAGAACTCATAAAAAGTCAAGGCAAATTGTGAGTACGGTCATTATTTGCCGTTTTTTTTATTGGATTTTTGGAGGGTTTTTTGTGATTTTTGAAGTTGTTCAGATTTTTATTTTGCTTTTGGTGTTGGGGCTTTTGGTTCGGATGTATTTTTTGCAGAAGGATAATGGCTTGTCGCGGGATATTGATCGATTGGATGGTCAGATTAGGAATGAAATGGGGCGGTTTCGGCAGGAATTGTCTCAGAATATGCATCAGTTTTCGATTCAAATTGCAAAGGTGATGGAGTCTAATGAAGGGCGACTGGATAAGATGCGGGATACGATTGAAAAACGCATGCAGTTGTTGCAGGAAGATAATCATAAAAAATTAGAAGAAATGAGACTGACTGTGGATGAAAAATTACATTCTACTTTAGAGAAGCGGTTGGGTGAGTCGTTTAAGTTGGTCGGTGATCGGTTGGAGTTGGTGCATAAAGGGTTAGGAGAGATGCAGACCTTGGCGTCTGGGGTTGGGGATTTGAAGCGAGTGCTTACGAATGTGAAGACGCGAGGGACTTGGGGGGAGGTTCAATTGGGGAACTTGCTTGAGCAGGTGTTGTCGATGGATCAGTATGCTCAGAATGTCCGTACAAAATCGCATGGTCGGGAGACGGTAGAGTATGCCGTGAAATTGCCTGGAAAATTAGAGAACGGTGTGGATGTCGTATGGCTTCCGATTGATGCGAAATGTCCACAGGATCCGTATCAACGATTGATGGCTGCACAGGATGCCGTGAATCCGGAACAGGTGGAGATTGAAGGTAAGCAGCTTGAAATGATGGTGAAGAGAGAGGCGAAAGAGATTAAAGAAAAATATATTGATCCACCATTTACGACGGATTTTGCGATTATGTTTATCCCGATTGAGGGGATGTATGCGGAAATATTGCGGCGTCCTGGGATTTTGGATGTGTTGCAGAATGAGTATAAAGTATTGATTGCGGGGCCTACGACGTTGGCGGCATTACTCAATAGCTTGCAGATGGGGTTTAAAACTTTGGCGATTCAAAAACGATCGAGCGAAGTATGGGAAGTATTGGGGAAGGTGAAAACCGAGTTTTTGAAATTTGGAATGCTGATTGATAAAACGAAAAAGAAATTGCAGGAAGCGAGTAATACGATTGATGAAGTCTCCTCAAAATCACGGACAATTGACCGAAGATTGAGTCAGGTTGAGGTGTTGACGTTGACTGCAATTGAGGCGGAGGCTCCTATTTCTCTTTTTCCTGAAGACACTGGCTTATAAGCCTTGTTGTCAAAGCGCTAGTCGTGTGCGAATATTCCGCCTAGATTTTATAGGTGGGTTTATGAATCAATTAATCTTTGGACGAATTATTACGGCGATGGCGACTCCTTTTAATGAAGAGGGTGGCGTTGATTTTGAGGAAGCGATTCGGCTTGGCGAGCATTTGGTCGCGACTGGCACGGATACGATTTTACTAGCGGGCACGACGGGAGAATGTCCGACGTTGACCCATGATGAAGAATTTGAATTATTTGGACGCTTTGTCTCTCACTTTAAAGGGAAAGCGAAGATTATGGCGGGTACTGGATCGAATTCCACCGCGACTGCGATTAAATCAACTCAAGAAGCTGAGAGACTTGGAGTGGATGGGGTTTTGCAAGTTGTACCTTATTACAACAAACCATCGCAAGAAGGGATGTTTCAGCATTTTAAGGCTGTTGCGGAATCGACCTCTTTACCTGTTCTTTTATATAATGTTCCTGGGCGGACGGGTGTGAATATGCTTCCTGAAACGATGGCTCGATTAGCATCTGTGCGGAATATTATTGGGGTTAAAGAAGCTGCTGGATCTTTGGACCAAATGAAAAAGATACGGCAGGTCACTCCTGAGTCGTTTTTAGTTTATTCTGGCGATGATGCGTTGACGGTGGATTTTATGGACGCTGGTGCGGTTGGTGTGGTCTCTGTGGCTGCGCAAGTGGTAGGGACATATATGCG
Organism: bacterium UBP8_UBA817; assembly: GCA_945888435.1. Lineage (GTDB taxonomy): Bacteria > Margulisbacteria > Marinamargulisbacteria > SXXA01 > SICP01 > CAMCZW01. The sequence continues at coordinate 30,666 of CAMCZW010000006.1, read as the reverse complement.
CCAATTGGTGAATATGGCTGCTGCAGGAAAGATGGTTGAAGCGCGTGAGTTAGATTTGAAATTAGCGCCGATATTTAAGGCAATGTTCATTACTTCTAATCCGACGCCTGTGAAAGCGGCGCTACGGTTACAAGGGTTTAAGGTGGGGATTCCCCGCTTGCCTTTAGTGGATGTGACTGAGGCAGAGCTTGCAGTGATTGAATCTGAATTGCGCTTATGTGGCGCTTTTTGAAAGGATAGTTATCACAATTTTTTTTAGGATCTCTGCTTCCTTATCAAGATTAATCTCTGAATAATGGGTGATTTGATCGTTTAGGTGTTCTTTGGAGTCCCATAATGTGGTGACTGCAGTTGCAAGTTCGATAGGTGTCCATTTCCCGATGAGTTCTGGGACGACCTTTTTTTTGAGATAACGATTAGGCAGGCTTAAGAGTGGATGGGTTTTAACATATTTGGTGACCGCCCAGACTTTAATGGGCGGACCGATGAGGGGGATGTTCCCGATGAGCCCTGGAAGTCCGTCTAAAATAAGATGTTTGGGGTGATGCATTGGGATGACGATGAGCATGGGGCATTTCATGTACATGGCTTCGGCATTGTTTGTGCCGGGGATGGTGAGGAGGAGTTTGGAGATGCTGAGTAAGTCGAGAGAGTCGCCTCTTAGCCATTTTGCGGAGGGAATGGGAGTGTTTTTTTGGACTTTTTGGAGAAGTTCTTGGGTGATGAAGGGCGAGATTTGGATGAGAGTGGCAATATCTGGACGGGTTTTGTGGAGGTGATCCAGGGTTTGGGCGATGAGTGGGGTGAGGTGTTCGAAATGCTGAGGGCGCGATCCTGTGAAAATGAGGAGATAGGGCTTGTCTTCGAGGTGATATTTTTTGAGGATATCTGCTTTTGAAGCTGAAAACTGGAGAGGGCGGACGGCCATTAAGTCGCCATCGATGTGTTTGCGAAATACATGCTTAAAATGCCGGCCAATGGGGTAGGCGTGTTCTGTATAGGCATATGCTGGGATATGAAACTTTTTACTTAGCAAGCGTGTGTAGATCGGGTCTCCACCTAAAAATAGGATTGCACCGGTTTCTTTAAGATCTTTTTTGAAATTGAAAATTTTTTTGATGGTTTCTTTGGGGGAGGTGACGTGATCAACGCCCCTGATATTTTGGGCAATTTCTTTTTCCTGGCCACTTTTGTATTGGCAGGGGACGAGGTGGATGGTGACGGTGCTATCTGGGCAATTTTTTTTAAATTGGGCGACTAGGGGGGTGACCCAACTGGTGAGTTCACCGGGGGAATTAGTTTGGATGCGGAGATGAAATGGGGTCATTTGAGTGAATTTGGGAGTTGGGACATGATGGATTTGACGTCCTGATCATGGCATTTTTGGACAATGAGGAGTGCGTCTGGAGTGTCTACGACGATGAGGTTGTCGATGCCGATGAGTGCGACGGTTTTGCCTGGGGCATGGATGATGTTGTCATGACTGTTGTGGGCGATGACATTGGTTTCTGAGGCGTTGTTGTGCGGGTCTTTAGGAAGAAAATCATTGAGTGCGGTCCAGCTGCCGATGTCGCTCCAGGTGAAACTTGCGGGAATCACTTGGGTGATGTGGGCGGATTTTTCCATAATGCCATAGTCGATAGAGATGGAGTCGAGCGTTGGGTAAATATCTGGGATGCTGGTGTTGGTATCGATACCGGTTTTTAGAGCGGCATAGAGATTAGGTAAATGATGCTTGATTTGCTCAAGAATGGTCGCTGCCTTCCAGATAAAAATGCCAGAATTCCAATAAAAATGTCCTTTTTTTAAGTAGGCTTCTGCAGTTTCTTTATTGGGTTTTTCGTGAAAAGCCATGACGGGGAGACTGACTGCATTTTTTTGAGTGGTTTCGATATATCCATAGGCGGTATTGGCGAAAGTGGGGGGGATGCCGATGGTGATCAAGACATCTTGGTTGTGGACGATTTGGAGCGCGGTTGAAATGGTGTCTGCAAATGCCTTATTTGGGCTAATCATATGATCTGACGGGAGGACGATCATGATGGCGTCGGGATCTTTTTTAAGTAATTCAAAGGCGGCCCAAGCGATGCACGCGGCTGTATTCTTTCCACAGGGTTCTAATAGAGTTTGATTTTGATTAATCTGAGACGCATGTTCTCTCAGTTGAGTTTCTTGGTCTTTATTTCCGACGATCCAGACATGCGGTATGTCGATGATGGTACCAACGCGGTCGATGGTATGTTCAAGAAAGGATTTGTTGTCGATTAGTCTGATAAATTGTTTGGCGTTTTTGAGACGGGACAATGGCCAAAATCGGGTCCCCATTCCGCCGGCTAAGATGACTGCATGATTCATGTTCTCTAATTTACTCGCTTTTAGGTGCTTTTCTCAAGCTTAAGTTATGCGTTAGGCCCATGCTTTGATCATGACACGTCTAGGTTGAGGGTAACCTTCGATGGTGAGGCCGGTATCGGTGATGACGTTTTTTAGGGAATGTGGAGAGCTCCAGGGGGTACTTCGCTGTTCGCTAATTGTAGTGATGGTGGTGCCGATGACTTCGGCGGAGGAGAATCCGCAATGCGATAACCACTCCATAATTTGAGGGACGGAAGGGATTTGGGTGATATTTTTCATGCCGGCATACCGGTTTTTGGGGATGAGGGAGGTGATGGCTGGGTCGGAGATAATGAGGGTTTCTAAAATGAGAAGCCCATTTTTTTTGAGTTTATTTTTGCAGATCATCAGACAGTCGATGGGATTTGGATGGTGATAGAGGATGCCCATATTGAGGATGACGTCGAATTGGGGGATTGTGGGGCTAAGATCTTCGAATCCGATAGGGAGGTAATCGATTTGAGTGGTGTTGATATATCGATTAAGGAGATGAAATTGAAAATAGTAGAGGGTGGTTGGATCGATAGCGATGACCTTTTTGGCGTTTAAGCCTGCGAGTCTGAAGCTGAAATATCCCGAGTTGCAGCCGATGTCGAGGACGGTTTTGTCTGTGAGGTCTGGGAGGTGTGGAGCAAGGCGATTCCATTTGAGTTGGCATTGCCATTCGCTATCGATGAGAGTGCCAAAAATCTGGTAAGGTCCTTTTCTCCAGGGAGTTAGGGCTTTGAATGCGGAGAGGATGGTTTCTTTTTGGGCGGGGGAGATTTCTGTAGCGTCGCCGATTTTGATGATGTCTTGGGTGAGGTCAATTTTTTTTGTGAGGATGATTGGGGCGGTTTCTAGGATGCTTGTCCAGATTTGGGCTTGTGGAGTGTTTAATCGGTTTTCTGGGAGGGGCGTGTGCATTAGGGCATTTCCCAATTGCTGCGTCGGATGAAGATTTTGGATGCGGCGTTATCACCGTATGGATAGCCAGCGGTGATGTCGACTTGGACGAATGCGGGTGAAAGATCGTTATACATGTCGATATTGGCGGATGGGATGGTGAACGATGTGGGGCTGATTCCAGATACGCTGAGGACTTGGGGAGATCCTACTTGCTGATTATCTGCGTCGTAATGGAATAGTTCGATCCGATACGTTAGCCCTGTGAGGTCATTTCCATCTTCGTCATTAGGATGATTCCATCCGATGGTCATGCTGGATGAGGGGCTTAGTTCGTAGAGGCTGGATCTTGTCCCTGCGCCCATTATAGTTCCCGTATCGACGGAAGGGGATGAGTCTGCGCTGACTGTGGAGATGAATTTGAAGTTGAGAGATTTCCAATGATATTCCGTTCGGCCATATGCTTTAGTGATTTTGAAGCGGACTAAGTTTCCTGCGGTAAATGAACCGTTGTCGGGCTTGATGAGCGTGGTCCATACGGTTTGGCTACTGCGATTTGTGGCTTTATACAAATAGTTTGGTGTGGACCAGGCGGTTCCTTGAGAAGGGTAGGCGGTAGGGGAGGCTAGGTCGACGAATCCACCTGGGAGTTGCTGAAGGGATGAGCTTCTCCAGTTTTCGTGGAGTAAGTCGAGTCTGACGGAGGTGATGGTGTCGGTTCCGGATTCGTGAACTTCAAATACGATGACGGCGTTTTCGGTGACTAAATTGGGGTCGTTTCGGTCTTCGTTGTCGACTTTAATGTTCATGAACATCGTGATGTGTGAGACCGCAGATCCTATGAAAAAATTTTCAAATTTAGGACCCATTTTTAGGATTTCACTATAATAGCCGTAGCTTATTTTATTGTCTAAATTTTCGCCATCATTCATGGCATCAAAAATATCGGGTATTCCATCTTGGTCTTTGTCTTTAATGTTGGTTTCACTTTGTAGTCCGAGGGAGCCGGCTCCTTTACCTAAGTTTCCAAATCCGATTGGAGGGCCTTCTGCTCCGTCTAAATTTACTGTGAATCCTTCTTTAATGATTAGATTAATATTGTCGGTTGGGTTGGTGAGGACGGCTCTTCCTGTATCTGGATCGAATTGGATGTCCATATTGGGTAAGTTACCTTGAATTCCAAGTCCAGTATTGGCTGTTTCTCCAGATAGTTCACTTTGAATAAGGATGGTTCCTGCGAATTCGAGTGGTTCTTTTTTGATGAGAGTGGCAATGAAATTATCGCCTGAATCGACGTCGTCGGTTTTGTTTACATCAAGTTCAAAGTTGCCGTCTGAACCAACATCGACTTGAAATGATTCTCCGGTTCCTCGGTTTTGAACCCATACGATGTAATTTGATGGGCTTTCTGTTTTTGTTGTAAATGATGATCCGCCGCTTGGGAGTTGAAGTCTACCAGTAATGGTGGCAGTAGTAGTGCTAATAGAGTCGTCGTCGCTTCCCCCAGATCCGCAACCGCTTAGCCCGATTAAGGTGACGGCACTTAGTAAGCCCAGAGTCCATTTGCCTGGCGTTGTCATAAATCATTCCCCCATTCATTCACTTTTTATTAGAATTTAAGCACATAATACCTTGCTTTTTAGGATTTACAAAAAATGGAAGTGTCTTTGATTTATTTTTCCATTTTCAATCTTAACGCCTTCGCTGATGAGTAGTTTCTCTTTTCTAGAAGGGCCGCCGTCTGAATAATTTCCAATTTCCCCGCTGGCGTTAATCACGCGATGGCAGGGGATTATGATGACGAATGGATTGGTGGCCATGGCATGTCCAACGGCACGTGCGGCTTTGGGGTTACCTGCTTTTTTGGCGAGCTCTTGATATGTGATGACTTGGCCTGCAGGGATTTTAACCAGTTCTTCATAGACTTTTTTTTGAAATGGGGTGAATTTTGAGATCGCGTCTTGATCAATTAATTCGGATAGTATTTTCATTACAATATCCTCTCAAATTATTTTCTATCCAAAATCTATCAAAAATTGCAATTTTTTACCAATATAACTATTTATCTGAAATTTATTTGTTTAAAAATCGATAAATTATTGGTATATTGGATTTTCTTTTATTTATCGGGGTTTAAAAATGTCAAAAAAAAGTATAAATGGCGCTGAGGCTTTAATTAAGTGTCTTGAGAATAAGGGTGTTGAGTACATCTTTGGTTATCCGGGTGGAGCGGCTATTCCTATTTTTGATGCCTTGGTGGATTCTAAAATTAAATTGATTTTAACGCGCCATGAACAAGGCGCGACGCATATGGCGGATGGCTATGCTCGTGCTACGGGTAAAGTGGGTGTTGTTTTGGTCACTAGCGGACCGGGGGCGACCAATACTGTGACTGGGATTTTTACAGCTCAGATGGATTCTGTCCCGATGCTTGTATTGACGGGGCAAACGATTACGCCTGCTTTAGGCAAGGATGCGTTTCAGGAAGCTGATGTTTTTGGGATTACGGCGCCGTTGGTTAAGCATAGTTATCTTGTGAAAAACCCAAATGATATTCCTCGTGTGGTCGAGGAGTCGTTTTATATTGCATCTACTGGTCGTCCTGGACCGGTACTTATTGATTTACCTAAAGATATTACGAGTGCGGTTTGTACAGCGGCTTTAACTAATTCTGAAATGGATTTGCCTGGTTATTCTCTTCCTAAAGATCCAACGGATGCTGAACTTGATGCGTTTGCGGCTGTTTTTAAAGGGTCTAAAAAACCATTACTTCTTATTGGACATGGCGCGGTTATTTCACGGGCCGCTAAAGAAGTGAAGCAGTTGGCCGAATTGTTGTGTGCGCCGGTTACCACGACGATACTTGCTAAGGGGATTTTTCCAGAAGACCATGAATTGTCGCTTGGGTTTTTAGGGATGCATGGGACGGCCTATGCCAATATGGCGGTATCTGAATGTGACTTAATTTTTTCCATTGGATCAAGATGGGATGATCGAATTACTCCCGCTAAAATCGAACGCTTTTGTCCAACGGCTAAAAAGCTTCATATTGATATTGATCCGGCTGAAATTAATAAAATTTTGGTACCTGATGCCAGCATTGTTGGAGATGCCAAGGCGATATTGAAACGATTAATCCCTCGCTTAAAGCCACTCAAAACTCAGGACTGGATTGATACAGTTGTGCGTAATAAAAAGCGTTATCCGCTCAAATATAAAATTCATGGAGGGCTTCATGCTCAACATGTTTTAAGTGAAATGAATGAACTGACTAATGGAAATGCCATTGTCACAACGGACGTTGGCCAGCACCAAATGTGGGCCGCTCAATTTTTTAATTTTAATTTACCAGACCGATGGCTGACCTCCGGTGGTGCAGGGACGATGGGGTTTGGATTCCCTAGTGCGATTGGTGCACAATTTGGATGTCCTAATGATGTCGTTGTGGCAGTTGTGGGTGATGGCGGATTTCAAATGACGGAATGTGAATTATCGACTGCCGCTATCCATAAACTTCCGATTAAAATCCTGATTATTGATAATAAATATTTAGGAATGGTTCGTCAGTGGCAGGAACTTTTTTATGATGACCGGTTGAGTGGCGTTGATTTGGTGGGTAATCCTGACTTCGTTAAATTGGGTGAAGCCTATGGAATTAAAGGGTTTCGGATTAAACGCCCTGCTGATGTGAAACGTATTTTAAAACGAGCCCTCGATTATAATGAGGGGCCTTGTATTATCCATGCGGAAGTTGTGAAAGAGGGGAATGTATTTCCAATGATTCCTGCGGGTGGAGCGGCATCGGATATGGTCATTGAGGCGCCGAAACGTAAAATGGAAAAACCACAAGGGAGTACCTAATATGCTTCAAATCAACTCTTCTGATAGTCATACCATTAGTTTACTGGTTGCAAATAAACCGGGAGTTTTACTTCGGATTGCCCTCGTGTTTTCACGCCGTGGATTTAATATCGAGTCTTTGGTGGTGTCGCCCACACAAGATGGTCGCTTTTCGCGAATGACGATTTCGGCCAATGGTAATCCTTCTGCACTGGAGCAGATTGTTAAGCAGTGTTCTAAGTTGATTGATGTGGTTCAAGCACTAGAGCATTCGGATGCCGAAGCAGTTGAATGTGAGCTTGGATTGATTAAGGTCAATATTGAAAAAGAACGCCGTCAGGAGTTACTGGTTATTTTAGATCATTTTAAAGCAGAGACGATTGATATCACGCAGGATTCTGTTATTTTCAGGATGACCGGGACAGGGCTTCAATTTGATACATTGATGGCGATGTTATCCGAGTTTAAAGTTGCTGAAGTAGTTAGGACGGGTAAGATCGTTATGGCCAGAGGACGAGAGCTGACTTAAGTATTGGCGATTTTGAAGCCGGCCTTTATACTGGGCGAATGGCTAGAAATACCTTTGGACATTTATTAACGATTACGACTTTCGGCGAAAGCCATGGTCCAGCGATCGGGGTTATTGTGGACGGAGTCCCGTCTGGGATTGCGATTACTGAAGCCGAAATCCAAGTGGATTTGGATCGTAGACGTCCTGGCCAAAGTGCGGTGACGACTCCTCGCAAAGAATCCGATACGGTTGAAATTTTATCGGGGGTTTTTGAGGGTGTAACAACTGGTGCCCCTGTGTCGCTTTTAATCAGAAATGAAGGTCAACGGTCTACGGATTATTCTAAAATCAAAGACTCGTTTCGGCCTGGTCATGCAGATTTTACCTATTTCACCAAATATGGCATTCGTGATTATCGGGGTGGCGGACGAAGTTCTGGCCGTGAAACGGCTTGCCGTGTGGCGGCGGGTGCAATTGCTAAAAAATATTTGGCTCATTTAGGAGTTTCGGTTATTGCGTATACCAAAGCGGTGGGGGATATCCAGGCTGAAGTCATTGATTATCAGGAGATTGAGCGAAATGCCGTTCGATGTCCTGACGCTCAAAAAGCAAAAGAAATGGAAGCTTTGATTAAAGAAATTCGGGGTACTGGCGATTCAATCGGTGGGGTGCTTGAAGCCGTTGTAACGGGATGTCCTGTTGGGTTGGGCGAACCTTTATACGATAAATTGGATGCCATGCTTGCGTATGGTGTGATGTCGATTGGCGCGATTAAAGGTGTCGAGATTGGTCTTGGATTTGCTCATTCTAATCTTAAAGCCTCTCAAACCAATGATGCCTTTCATATGGAAGGTGATCGGGTTCGTACTGAGACCAATCACTGTGGCGGGATTTTAGGTGGGATTTCAACGGGCGAAGATATTGTGCTTAGGGCTGTGATTAAAGCACCGTCCTCAATTACAGTTGAGCAAAATACCGTTGATATAGAAGGCCAACCCGAAGTGATCCAGGTTCATGGCCGTCATGATCCCTGTTTATGCCCACGCGCTGTCCCTGTGCTTGAGGCGATGATTGCGCTTGTGATTGCGGATGCCTATCTTATGATGAAGGCCTACGCTCAGTAGGTTTTTTATACAACGGTCACTACACAGGCTGTCGTATCATCAAGCTTGTCTGATCAAGATGGCCCAAAGATGGCCACATCATTAAAATCTTCATTGCTATTATGCACTCGAATACAGCTCATGTCGGTGACTTTCCCACCGTTGGTTAGAGTTCCGGTTTTGACGGTATCTTGATTATTATCTGCATGGCCATTGGCTGGGAGTGAATCTAAGCTTGGGTCTATTTGACTTGCCGGATAGATGTCAGATCGGCAATGTCTGATTAGATTTTCTACTATTGGATGAGCCTCTGTCGATCTAAGGTGTGTGTCTAATAAGTGGAGGGCAGCTTTCAGAGCTGCGGGGGATTCGTCTGCTTCTAAATAAAGTTGATTTCTTAGTAGATAGCCTTCCTGGGTTAGGTATAGTGCCACTTTTCCTAAAAAATCTTTTACAAGAAACTCTAGCCGGGGAGGAGTCGGATATAAGTCCTGATAGGCTAGCTCTATGGTTGGTTCAAATCTAATGACGTCAGCTAGCCAGTCGCCTGTTTTTCTCCATCCTCTTCTAATGGCGAGTTCTCCGCCATATCCTCTTGGACTCTCACTTCGGGGGCGTTTTGGTTGATTGAAATCGAGAGTAGTTTCAAACATTGCTTCTTTAATATCATCAAAGGTAAAGATGCCTTGATGAGAGATTTTATAATTATTCCAACCTTTGTTTATGATGTCTAAAAATTGTATTGGAGTTAGACTGCTTTCTTTGGGGAGTTTTTCTGCTAATTCGCTTAATTCGTCTGAATTATGATTATCTGCCTGGGGGTCCCATAGATGTGTATTGGGAGCAAGTGTATCGATCATTTTTTGGATCTCCTCCCTTTGAGTAGAAGCGAGTGACTCAAGTTGAGCTGTTGGCGATTGTCTGTGGGCAATCAGTAAGATAAATAAGGCTGGATATAGTGGATCTCTTTTAATTTCAGATAAAAATGAAGTGAGAGATTCTTTGGTAGTAATGCCTAAAAAGAAGAGTAGATTTTCTTCAGTAAGTAGTTGGGCTAAATTGTCAGGGAGTGGGGATGAGGCTGCAACTATTTTGAATGGCATAATAGATCCTTTGATGGGTGATTCATGACCATTATCGGGCTAATATCAAAATAATTTCGATGAAAATAAAGAAAGGTAGCGGAGGAGTTAAGCGATCTCTTCTACTTTAAGCTGATCCCAATCTGCTTTGGTACAAAATTTGGTAAGCCAGCGGTCTTCGTGAAGAGCTCGGATGGCATAGCGGATTTGGATGGTGCCTGTGTTTAGAGGGCGTTCATATTTTGTTTTTTTGATTTCGTTTTGATGTTTTTTAATCTTTTTTCTTGTCTTTACATCATAAAATAGTACTTCTGCCATAATAAACCTCTCCCCCCCTCTAATCTATTTTTGAACCCGATTTTTAAAATAATTTGGCCATAAGTATTTGGCCGAGTTTACATTATACATCTTGCCTATCTTGATGTCATGACGTTTTTAAAATGGTGTGTTATATTCCCTATTCTTATGTCTAGTAGAAATTCATTGCTTTCAAAACGAACTAAAATTATTGCCACATTAGGACCCGCTTCTAATACCCCTTCAAAGGTGAAACAGCTGATTCAAGCTGGTGTGGACATCTTCCGTATTAATGCCTCCCACTTACGCCATTCAGATGAAGTGTCCCCATTAGTTGAAATGGTCAGAGCTGCAGCGACTTCCTTAGACCGATCTGTCGGCGTTTTTTTAGATTTACAAGGGCCTAAAATCCGTATTGGAGATTTAAAGTCTGAGTTTATCCGTATTAAAACGGGTGCCGAATTTACCATTACCATGACCCCAACCGAAGGGGATGAAACGATTGTATCGGTTAACTATACCGGTCTAGTGAAGGATGTTAGTAAAGGCGATGCCATTTTTATTGATGATGGCCGTGTCCGATTAAAAGTTCTTTCAAAAACCAAGACGGATATTAAATGTAAAGTGATGCAGGGTGGGCTTTTATCGCGTCGTAAGGGGGTTAATCTCCCGGATACGTTGACGCATTTGTCGGCCTTATCCGATAAAGATAAAAGTGACTTACAAGCGGCGCTTAAAGCTAATGTGGATTATATTGCGTTGTCCTTTGTATCAACACCGAAAGATGTCAAAGAGCTTCGGGCTTATATGGCTCAATTTGGGGGCGAAAAAACCCATATTATTGCTAAAATCGAGCGCCCGGTGGCTTTGGAGTATTTGCAGGAAATTGTAGATGTATCCGATGCCGTCATGGTGGCCCGTGGAGATTTGGGCGTTGAAGTCGGCGTTGAAAATGTGCCGCGTCTTCAAAAACGTATTGTTAAAATGTGTAATCGCCGTTTGAAACCGGTTATTGTGGCAACGCAGATGCTTGAGTCGATGATTCAATCCGCTATAGCGACCCGTGCAGAAGTATCCGATGTGGCTAATGCGGTTTATGAGCGCTGTGATGCGGTCATGTTGTCTGGCGAAACAGCGGTTGGAATTAATCCTGTTGCGGCCGTTAAAACCATGCGCCAAATTTGCGATATGTCAGACGATCATATGTATAAAATGAAACGTCAGGATCATCCCCCACTAGGGATTACAGTTAAAAGTCGCGCTCTGTCCTTTTGTCAGGCCGCCGACCAAATTGCCGAAGAAAATGAAGCGTCTGCCATTTTGGCATTTACCAGTTCGGGTAATACCCCTTTGGTGGCTTCAAAATTAAATCCGACGGTCCCCATTATTTCACCAACGGATGATGCACTGGTGGCTAAGCGTATGGTGCTTTATCGTGGGGTTGTCCCATTGATGATGCCGACGCAATTTGAAGAAATTTACGAATGGCGTGCCATGATCGGTATTGCCATCGAAGAGTGTAAGCGATTGGGGTATCTCAAAGTTGGAGATCTCGTTGTTGTGACTGCGGGTATCCCAATTGGGATTTCTGGTGGGATTAACTCCATTCGTTTGGTTGAAGTCGATTAGTTTTTTGGAGGTTTAATATGTCTCAAATTCATAATTTTAATGCAGGTCCTGCGGTGTTGCCTCGGCCAGTTCTAGAACAAGTTCAGCGTGAATTGCTGGATTATCAAGGGTCTGGAATGTCGGTCATGGAAATGAGCCACCGGACAAAAGTGTTTCAAGCCATTATTGATGATGCAGAATTACGCTTACGTCAGTTGCTTGGGATTTCTGATGACTATGCAGTCTTGTTTTTACAAGGTGGTGCTAGTCTACAGTTTTCCATGGTTCCGATGAATTTAATGACAGCTGATCAATCGGCGGATGTTATTTTGACCGGTGCATGGACTCAAAAGGCAGTTAAAGAAATTAAAAAAGTAGGTAAAGTTAGGGTGGTTGCTTCAAGTGAAGCCGATAATTTTACCTATATTCCTAAAGTGACTTCTGATCAATTTGATCCCAATGCAGCCTTTGTTGCGATTACATCCAACAATACTATTTTTGGTACTCAGTACCGAGAGTTTCCCAATACGGGGTCAGTTCCCTTAGTTGGCGATATGTCTTCTGATATTTTATGCCGTCCGATTGATGTAAATCAGTTTGGATTAATTTATGCGGGCGCTCAAAAAAATATTGGGCCAGCAGGGGTCACGATTGTCATTATCCGTAAGGATTTGGCCGAACGTGCGCCGGAGTCGATTGCAACGATGCTTCAGTACCGTACTCATATTAAAGAAGGATCTTTGTATAATACAATCCCAACTTTTGGTGTTTATATCATTGGATTGGTATTGAAGTGGATTCAGGATTTAGGCGGCTTAACTGCAATCGCCGAAATTAATGAGCGTAAGGCTGCAAAGCTTTATCATGCGATTGATCATAGCAATGGATTTTATAAATGCCCGGTTCAAAAAGACTCTAGGTCCATTATGAATGTGGTTTACCGTATTCAAGATGGTAATGAAGCCTTAGAAAAATTATTTGTCAGCCAAGCTGAGGCGGCTGGATTTATTGGCATTAAAGGTCATAGGTCCGTTGGTGGGCTTAGAGCCTCCATTTACAATGCTCTTTCAGAAGAGAGTGTGGATGCGTTGATTAAATTTATGTCGGATTTTCAGGAAAAGAATTCGTAGGTAACACTCACCCCTAGCCCCTCTCTGTTCCAAAGAGGGGTGCTGGATCGATTATCATTAGAATGAAAGCCTCCCTCTTTAGAATAGAGAGGGAGGTTGGTGGGTGAGTGTTATCTGGGAATATTGGTTAACACCTGGATCCCCGCCTACGCGGGGATGACAGAGGGCGTTGGTTAATTAATACGTAATTTTAACAGCACCAGCGTTGATGGTGCATTGGCAGCCTAGTCGTCGGTTTCCTTCCATCCCGAGGTCTTCTTCTTCTTGGTTTCGGGCGGATAGGTTATCCATGCCTTCGAGAACTTCGATTTCGCATGTTCCGCAGACGCCGTTGCTGCATCCAATTGGGACGCCGGCTTCTTCGATAAATGTGACGATTTTCTCTCCGTCTGGAATGCTTATTTCTTGATCATTGAGTGATAGTGTGGCCATGGTGAGCTCCTTCGTGATTCTCTTAGTCGGGTGATTATAACAAGCCCACCTGTGGAGGGCAATTAACTGCTCTTAATCGTATCCACCACGCATTTAACTGCGTCGGGACTTATATCCGGCATCAGGCCATGGCCAAGGTTAAAGATATAGCCTTGGTATGGCTTTGTTTCTGCAAGTAAAAGCTGGATTTTGTCTTTAAGGATGTTATGCGGTGCATATAGCCAATGGGGATCAAGATTTCCTTGTACTGCAAATGACCGGTTGCTTTTAAGAAGCTGAGGTAGGTTGACCGTCCAATCGACGCTGATGACATCGCATCCTGTTTGGGCTAGCAACTCCATATAGGCGGATGTATTTTTGCAAAATACAGTGATTGGAATGCGGTTTGGATTATTAAGAGATTGGATAATGGTTTTGATATAAGGGAAACATAGGTTTTTAAAATCATCCCAGGCGAGTAATCCCGCCCATGTATCAAATAGTTGGAGTGCTTCAACGCCGTTTTCGATTTGGGCATTGAGATAGTTGATGGTGGTGACTGTGATTTTTTGGAGTAATTGATGGAGTAGGGCCGGATTTTGGACCATGAGTAATTTGGTTTGTTTAAGGCTAGCCGATGATCCGCCTTCAATCATATAGCTGGCGACGGTGAATGGGGCCCCTGCAAACCCGACGAGGGGGGTGTTTAATGCATTTAATTGAGGTTTTAATTGCCGGATTGCTTGATATACATAATCAATATTCTGTGCGGAATGGTCAGAATTTAAATTTTCAATATCTTTTACTGTTCGGATTGGGGTTTCAAAAACAGGGCCTTTGCTTTCGATGAAATCAAATTTGCAGCCTAAAGATTCTGGGATGACTAAGATGTCTGAAAATAAAATTGCGGCATCCATTTGAAAGCGTCTGATGGGTTGAAGTGTGACTTCGGTGGCCAAATCTGGCGTCGACATCATCTGTTTGAAATTGTACTGCTTTCTTAGCTCGCGGTATTCAGGAAGATAGCGTCCGGCTTGGCGCATCATCCAAACTGGTGGTCGTGAGGTGAGATTTCCCTGTGCGGCTGTGATGTAAAGTGGTGTTTTTTGCATGGCCAGAGTATACTAGACTCTTTCCTTAAATTCGACCATATCGTATTTATTTTAGGGATATTTTGTAAGGATTTTGAATGACGGATTTGTCACCTCGGTTATTAATTTTATTAGAAGAAGGTGCGTTTCACACCATTCGGTTTACCTGTTTTATGGGAGGGCGCCGCTTGTCGGCTGATTCTTCACATATGCCATCGGGCTTACGCTCATTGTCACGGCATTTGTATTCTCGATTTTCGATTGATGAGAGACTGGCCGCTGCATTTGATGAAATGGAAAATTTCTCTATTATCTTTAAGCCTCCTCATGTGATTGGCCAACAAGAATTTGTTTGGGATACCAATTTAGTATGTCGTCCTCAAGTATTAATCGAGGAGGATGCTGGATATGTTAGTTTAAACCCGACTTTTATTTATCAAGAGCAAATTATGATTTCGGCTGCTTTGTTTGGAGAGTTATTTGTTATCGATAAAGACGCGGGCCGGATTGGACGCTTAACGGATCGAAGCGGCTGGCATTTCTTGGAAATCATGGCTCAAAAATTGCCGTCTCATGTTAAAAGCGGTGTTTTAAGATGTACCCGCGATGTCTTTTTGCATGCGTGTGATTGGCATAATCATAAGGACTTTTTAGGAACTATTTTGACCTGGGATGGGATGGGGGATTCTCCACTGGAGATTTTCGGCTCGATTCCTTCAGTAGAAGTTGTCCAGGATTTTGATGGGTATTTGCTTCAGCTGTCTTATGCTGGGACGGATGTGTCTGTTATGGCCCCATCCTGGAAGTTTTTAGGAACGACATCTAATGAGCCTTGGTACTGCATTGGGCAGCATCTTGGAAAGTGGGTTTGGGTGACCTCTTCTTTTGAAGTGGAGCGCCGGATTTATGAAGTATTAAAAGAAGCCATCGGTGATCGATTCTTAACCTCAGAATTAGAAGCGGGTGTTTATGTCGCAGCTTCTCATTTATCCCATGTGGTGACTGAGTTAAAAGAAAAACTGGCGGGGTATGGGACATCTATTCGATTATTGGATGCGCCGGTTGAAATGGATCAACTTGAAGCTTCTGTTCAGATTTCATCAGTCAATCCAGAAGAGTATGAAATTGTCTCGACCTTTAAAATTGGACAACGCACCTATACCGGCTTTGACTGGATGGGTGTTTTATCCAGTGGTGGAATTTTACAGATCGATGGCCATACCCATGTTCTTGATCCAAAGTCTTTGGCTTTAATTCAGCATGTACTCAGTGTCAAAGAAGCCCATTCCAGAGTTAAAAAAGGCGCTGGGGTTGTTCGCTTTTCTCGCCTTGAAATTTTAGATTGGCTGATGCTTCGTCATCATGGAGTTTCGGTGGAACTTCCTGAGGCTGAACAGGCTGTTTTTGAACGATTATCTGCCTTAGATGAGTTGCAGCAGTATCCACTTCCAGACTTGTTTTCTGGGGTGCTACGAGACTATCAGTATTATGGATATTGTTGGTTACGCTTTTTGTATGAATGCCGATTTGGGGCCTGTTTGGCCGATGATATGGGGCTTGGTAAGACGATTCAGGCTTTGGTTTTTTTAACCTCTATTTCGATTGGACCTAGAAAGAATTTTGGACCTCACTTAATTGTGGTACCTCCAAGTTTGGTCTTTAACTGGGTGAATGAAATTAAACGGTTTTGTCCGTTGTTAAATTCGATTGTATTTAATCCGAAAGAACTTCATTTAATTGATGACTCGGTTGATATTTTGATTACGACTTATGATGTCTTGCGGCGACATTCGGATTGGTTTGATCTACGTCAATTTCATGTTTTGGTATTTGATGAGGCGCAGTATATTAAAAATTTGACTGCAGGGCGGACGAAAGCTGCTCGGCAGATTAAACGTCAATTTACGGTGGCATTAACGGGGACCCCCGTTGAAAACCATTTTGGAGAATACTTTTCTATTATGGATTTGGTAGTGCCGGGTATTTTTGGCAGCTATGGTGGATTTCAGGAGTTACTTAAAAATAGCCGCACGGATGTCTTGTTGAGACGGACTCGGCCATTTGTGCTTCGTCGTACTAAAAATGAAATCTTAAAAGAACTTCCTCCAATGGTTGAAACGGTTGATTATTTACCGATGTCTCCTTATCAATTGACCTTGTATCAACAAATTTTATCCGAGTCTAGGCAGGTGGCTGAATCGTCTTTCTCCAGTATGTCGATGGCCAAAGCGCGGGTGAAAGTATTGACTGCAATTTTACGTCTTCGCCAACTTTGTGTTTCTCCAGGATTACTTGATCCGCAATTCCCTTCGGAGTCGCCTAAAATCCAGCGGTTGAAAGAGTTGATTCAGGAATTATATTGGGAAGGGCATCATGTGCTTGTATTTACTCAATTTAGACGCTTTTTGGACATTATCGAGCCAATCCTCAAGGAAATGAAAATTCAGCTAGTACGGATGGATGGGACGACGCCTGTAAAACGTCGAGGTAATTTGGTCGAGCAGTTTCAAAGCTCTGAAACGCCAATGGTCTTCTTGTTAAGCTTAAAAACGGGTGGCGTTGGACTTAATTTGACTAAAGCCAACTATGTTATCCATGTGGATCCATGGTGGAATCCTGCTGTTGAGGATCAAGCATCAAGCCGTGCACATCGCATTGGACAGTCTCAGTCTGTTTTCGTCAATCGACTGATTATGAAGGATTCGATTGAGGAGCGTCTTATGCAGCTTAAGGCCCAGAAATCACGCTTGTTTGATGATGTGGTTAATTTTGGGGGGCATTCTGGTGGTGCACTGACCAAAGAAGATTTTGAGTTTTTATTGTCTGATTGACCCTGCTTTTTGAAGGGGTTATAATTCCTAAACTGTTTAAAATATATCACGGATTATTGGTGTTGGAGGTTTGCGTTGGCTGTACGATTGAGATTAAAACGATTTGGTAGAAAAAAGACTCCTTTTTATAGGATAGTTGTTGCGAATAGCACGGCTGCTAGAAATGGAAAAACGATTGAAGAAGTCGGGACTTATAATCCTTTGACTCAACCTGTTCAATTAGTTTTTGATAAAGAAAGAATAGAATATTGGATTTCTCATGGGGCACTTCCATCAGAGACGGTTCAACGTCTTTTGAGTAAAGAAGGCGTTTTCCCAGCACTTGAAAAGAAAAGTAAATTTGAAGGTGTTGCTAAAAAAGACCGAGTAGCCAAGAAGAAATAATAAGAAGTAATAAGACATACGTTAGGGGCGTATTACGCATTTTTGTGGGAAGGGATAATTAAGATGAAAGCTTTAGTAGAAACAATTGTGAGAGCTTTGGTGGATTCTCCTGATCTTATTAAGGTCACGGAAACCGTCGGAGAAAGCATTATCATTTTGGAAATTTTGGTAGGCCCTGATGATGTTGGTAAAGTGATCGGTAAAGACGGTCGTATTGCCAATGCTATCCGGACTGTCGTGAAAGCGGCGGCGGCTAAACAAGACAAAAAAGTGACAGTGGAAATTTTGACTGACTAATTTTTTTAAATCACTTGAGGTGACTTGTGAGTTCAAAACCAGAGATTTCTAAAGAGAAATCTAAAACATTAACGCTTAAACGGAGTGTGGCCATTAAGGCGATTGTTACTGATCGTTTTAAGGAATATATTCAGTTTGAAGTCAATACTGGCATACAAGCATCTCGAGTGCGTTTGGATCAAATTGATGACCAGCTTAAGGATCAATCGATCCCACCTGTAGTGAGGGAAAAATTGATTCTTGAGCGGGATCAGATTGGTCAATCCATGCGTGAGCTTGGCCAACGTCTCGAAGAAATAGATACTTTGGAAATGGGGAGCCAATTCCTGCAAGGTGTCGTTGATGGGTTTGTGACAGTTGTCCCTGGGGATAATTTGTACGAAAAATTAGGCGGCATGGAAGTCATCGTTAAGGACGGTATTGTGATTGATATCGTGACGGCAACAATTCCTACCCAATAACGATTTGAAAATAGTTATTATTACCCTGTACCCCGATGAGATGTCGGCCTTTTTTTTGAAAGGCATGATCGGTCGAGCGGTGGATCAGGGGTTAGTGACGGTTGAGTTTGTGCAGCTGCGGGATTTTGCGGTGGATAAGCATCATAAAGTGGATGATTATCCCTATGGGGGTAAGCAGGGAATGCTGCTTAAAGCTGATGTGATTTATCGGGCTGTTACGAGTATTGAACATTATGCCTCTTATCGTTTATTATATGCATCCCCTAAGGGAAGCCATTTTTCTCATTCTCATGTGAAAGAGTGGTCTTCGTTAGATGGAGTGATTTTGCTTTCAGGGTATTATGAAGGAGTCGATGAGCGTATTTTCGATCTTCTTCCTTTTGAGCAAGTGTCTCTTGGTGACTTTATTTTATTGTCTGGAGAGACTCCTTCTTTACTGATTGCAGAAGCATTGATTCGGTCAATTCCGGGTGTACTTGGAAACGATCAGTGTGTGGAGCAAGAGTCGATTTTAAGTGGTCGGCTGGAGTACCCGCAGTATACGTCACCTCGGATGGTGCTGGAGTTACCAGTTCCGGATGTGGTGGTAAGCGGACATCATGACGCGATTCGTCAGTGGAGGATGTCTGAATCGGTAAACTCAACTTTGTTTGATAAGCCGAGTTTATTTATTGAAGCTCCCGCTTCTGAAGCCGAACAAGGCATCATTGAGAAGCAACTAATTAACGGGTAGATTTTAAGGAGAATAAAATGTCAGCAATTATTGAAGCAATCGAAAAGAAACAAATGAAGCCAAATGTGGCCGATGTCCAAGTTGGAGATACGGTTATCGTTTCTAAAGTTATTATTGAAGGTAAAAAACAACGAATTCAAAAATACGAAGGTGTTGTTACTGGAACTCAAGGAATTCGGTCTCGTTTAAGTTTTACAGTTCGTAAAATTGTAGACGGAATTGGTGTTGAGAAAACGTATTTGCTTCACTCAGAATTAGTTCCTGAAGTGAAAATCGTTAAACGTGCGAAAGTAAGACGTGCGCGTCTTGATTATTTACGTGATCGTATAGGTACCAAGGCCACTCGCCTCAAACTCCGAGATTAAATTCAAAAGCCCGGGGCATTTTGATGCTTAAGATAGGTATTGCAGGTGCTACTGGGTATACCGGTTTCGAGCTTTGTCGTCTTTTACTCTCTCACCCTGAAGTCGCGATTACCAAATTATTTGCGAATCGGTCTGTTGGTGTTTGTGTAGAGCAGTTTGCCCCTTTTTTGCGCCCTCTCGCTGGACTAACTTATGAAGTATTAACCATTGAGGCTGTTAAAGGTCTTGATGTGTTGTTTCTGGCCCTCCCTCATGGAGAGTCTCAGAAAGTATTGCCTCATTTTTTAGAGGTTAAAGGCTTAAAAATTATTGACTTGTCTGCGGATTTTCGATTGAAATCTCCTGCATTATTTGAAAGGTTTTATATGGAGCCTCACCATCATCCTGAGTTGTTAGGGCGTATTCCGCTAGGATTACCTGAAGTGTATGGGGATGAGCTGGTGGGCGCGGATGTTTGTGCCACGCCGGGATGCTATGCAACTTCAGTAATGCTGGGGGCCTGGCCGCTTGCGAAGGCTGGTATTTTGAAACGCGTGATTTCTGATTCTAAATCTGGAGTCAGTGGGGCAGGGCGGTCTTTGAAAGAAGGCTCTTTGTTTTGTGAAGTCGATGGCGGATTTTCGGCATATTCGACGGGGGCTCATCGCCATCAGCCTGAAATGGAAATGGTACTCGGTGTGGATGTCTTTTTTTCCCCGCATTTGGTGCCGATGAGTCGAGGGGTTTTATCGACTTTGTATTGTGATGTTGAGGGGACTTTGACTCAGAGTGAATTGACCCGGATTTACCAGGATGTGTATGAGGATTGTCCGTTTGTGGTGCTTAAACCTGAATTGGATCGGCCTACAACAAAATATGTCACTGGAACGAATGAATGTTGGATTACTCCAAAAGTGATTGGAGAGTCTCATCAAATTGTAGTGTTTTCCGTATTGGATAACTTGATCAAAGGGGCTTCCGGCCAAGCGATTCAATGTATGAATATAATGTGTGATTTTGATGAAATGATGGGGTTGGCTTTAGTCCCCCCTTACCTTTAGCTGGAGTTGAATCGTATGGAAGAGGTTTTTACAGGAATTGATGGGGTGTATGCTGGCGGCATCCATGTGGGGATTAAGGGTAAAAAAAAGGATTTAGCCTTTTTGTATGTCCCTGGTGCCGTGGCGACGGCGGGATGTTTTACTCAAAATAAATTTGCGGCGGCTTGTATTCATTACACTCAAAAAATAATGAAGACGAATACGTTAAAGGCCGTGATTGTAAATTCTGGTAATGCGAATGCAGGTACCGGTGTTGACGGTGAGCGGGATACCAAGGCTATGGCGAAAGCGACGGCGGATATGCTGGGGTTACGACCTTCTGAGGTTGGCGTGGCATCGACGGGTGTGATTGGGTTTAAAATGCCCATGGACAAAATTTTGCCTGGGATTGAAACGTTACTCAAAGATCCTTTGCAAAAAGATTCTGATTCCTTTAATCAAGCGATTTTAACGACTGATTTATGTGAGAAACCGGTTTATTTGTCCAGGAAGATTGGGCGTAAACAGATTGTCATAAGTGGCTCGGCCAAAGGGTCTGGAATGATTGCCCCTAATATGGGGACGATGCTTGCGTATTTGGTGACTAATGCGACTCTCCCTCAACCATTGCTTCAATCGCTTTTAACCAAGGCCGTCGATAAATCCTTTAATATGATTTCTGTGGATGGCGATACGTCTACGAATGACATGATATTGTTATTTGCGACGGGAGAGCGTCAATTTACGATTACTGATCGAGAGCAGTTGCAGGAATTTGAAGAGTTGCTGACTGAAGCTTGTATTGTGCTTGCCAAAATGATTGCAAAAGATGGCGAAGGGGCCACAACCCTGATTGAAATGAGAGTGGTGGGGGCGGCGTCTAAGAAGGATGCCAAAACCGTGGCGATGAATATTATTAATTCTCCGTTGGTAAAGACTGCGGTGCATGGTGCGGACCCTAATTGGGGGCGTGTGATGGCTGCTGCGGGTAAGGCCATAGATGTAAAGTTTAATGGCGATAAAGCGGATTTGTTTTTTAATGATGTTGCGGTACTTAAGCGTGGCCAATTGGTGATGACGGATCGTCAGGAATTGGTGAATGAGCTTAAAAAAGATACCGTTGTAATTACCCTTAATATGAATTTGGCAAAAGGTGAGGCGACCGCATGGGGCTGTGATCTGACCAAAGGCTATATTGATATCAATACCACCTACTGCTAGGAGGCCCACATGACAGGATTAATCGAAGAAAAAATTATTAAGGCCCGGACTCTTGTTGAGGCACTTCCGTATATCAGAAAATTTAGGGGTAAGACCTTGATTGTGAAGTATGGCGGATCAATTATGTTGGATGATGACTTGAGAGCCTTGTTTGCTCAGGATGTTATTTTGCTTAAATATGTTGGATTGAACCCGATTATTGTTCATGGTGGCGGTAAGGAAATTTCTAAATGGATGCAGCGTGTGGGTAAGGAGGCCGTTTTTATTGATGGGCTAAGAGTGACTGATAGCGAAACAATGGAATTGGCTGAAATGGTGTTGTCTGGCAAAATCAATAATGATTTGGTGTCTTTGATTAATCAGCATGGCGGTAAAGCGGTGGGATTGTCTGGCAAGGATGCGGATTTGGTGATTGCCCGAAAGGTTAAAAGCCAGGATTCTCAGGATTTGGGATTTGTGGGCGATATTGAAAGTGTGGATTATACGCTACTTACGACACTCTGCGATCGTGGGTATATCCCTGTGATTGCGTCGGTAGCGCGAAACCAGGCTGGCGATACGCTGAATATGAATGCGGATCATATTGCCGAAGGTATTGCGACGGCTATGAAAGCGGAGAAATTGATTTTTTTAACGGATGTCCAAGGGATTATGAAGGACGGCCGCTTTTTAGGTCAAATTTCATTGAATGAAGCGAGAGAGCTGATTAAACATCCTGATATTAAAGGGGGGATGATCCCTAAGCTTCATTGTGCCATTGATGCGCTTGAAGGTGGCGTGAATCGAGTCCATATTATTAATGGGACAATTGAACACGCGGTACTCCTGGAAGTGTTTACGGATACTGGGATTGGGACAATGTTGTCTGCGGTGGTTGGGGATTAGTGTAGTTCTGTTTTACTTGTAGAGACAGGTTTCAAACCTGTCTCCTGTTATTGTCGTGTTTTCATTTTTGTTTGTAGTGGTTGATTGGATAGTAATGAGACAGGTTTGAAACCTGTCTCTACGGGATATTCGTGTCAAACTGAATGTGTAGCTCCGGTACTTATGCTCCGACCCCTCTGCTACCTCTGCTACTAATTTAGGACTTTTGCGGACATGGTGTTTGTAGTATAGTTTGCCCTTATGCACCATTTTTTAAATATTTCTGACTGTTCTCCGGAACAATTATTAGACCTTTTAGACTTTGCCCATCAGCTTAAAGCGGATTTGAGGCAGGGTAAGACTGAGCCGTTATTGGCCGGTAAAATTTTGGGCATGATTTTTCAAAAACCATCCAACCGGACTCGGATTTCATTTGAAGTGGGGATGGCTCATTTAGGTGGGCGTGCGATTTATTTGAGAGATGAAGAAGTAGGGATGGGGACTCGCGAACCTGTTTGGGACGTGTCTCGTACCCTGTCACGATATGTGGATGCGGTGATGATCAGAGCGAAGTCTCATGATGATATTGATGTATTTGCTCAGTTTTCATCCGTTCCAATCATTAATGGATTATCTGATTTGAGTCATCCTTGTCAGGCGTTGGCGGACATGATGACGATTCGTGAACATAAGGGCCGATTAAAAGGCGTAAAATTATGTTATTTAGGTGATGTTAACAATGTCTGTATGTCACTCATGACAGCGGCTGCTTTTTTAGGTGTTGAGATGACTGTTTCTTGTCCTAAAGATTATGCGCCGATGGCAGAAGCGTTTCCTCCTATTAATTTTGTTGAAGACCCTAGAGTGGCTATTCAAGGCGCAGATGTCGTTTATACGGACACTTGGGTGTCCATGGGTCAAGAAGAGCAGGCTGAGGATCGTATAGCAGCGTTTAAAGGTTATCAGGTGAATGCCGACTTGATGAGCTTGGCTGCACCTGATGCGATTTTTATGCATTGCTTACCTGCACGACGAGAAATGGAAGTCACTAATGAAGTGATGGAAAGTTTACAGTCGGTTGTGTTTGATCAGGCTGAAAACCGTCTTCACGCTCAAAAAGCAATCTTAGTTAATTTACTCAAATAATTTGGAGGACTTATGTCTAAAAAGAAAGTAGTACTCGCTTATTCTGGCGGGCTTGATACGTCTATTATGATTCCTTGGCTTAAAGAAAATTATGACTGCGACGTCATTGCCATGTGCGCCAATTTGGGGCAAGCAGATGAGTTGACTGGGCTTGAAGAAAAAGCCATTCAAACTGGGGCATCCAAGGTTTATATTGAGGATTTAAGGCAAGAATTTATTACGGATTATATTTATCCGACATTGCGCTCTGGAGCGAAGTTTGAGCGTGAATATTTATTGGGAACTAGCTTTGGCCGACCTTTGATTGCAAAGCGTCAGGTTGAGATTGCTGAGCAGGAAGGGGCTACTTTAGTGGCTCATGGAGCGACGGGGAAGGGGAATGATCAAGTTCGATTTGAACTGACCTATATGGCGTTAAATCCATCACTTCAGATTATTGCGCCATGGAAAGACCCAAAATGGAATTTACATTCTCGTGAAGCCTGTATTGATTATGCAGAGGCTCGCAATATCCCGATTAGCCAGTCTAAAAAACGGATTTACTCCGAAGACCGTAATATCTGGCATATTAGCCATGAAGGCGGCAGCTTGGAAAATCCTGGTAATGAGCCTGATGCAGATGTGTTTACTCTGTCTAAAACATTAGAATCGGCGCCAGATCGATCTGAATATGTTGAAATTGAATTTGAAAAAGGAATTCCTGTCTCCGTAAATGGAAAACGCCTAAATGCAGTCCAGCTGGTTGAGACATTAAACAAGATTGGATCTGAGAATGCGATTGGCCAATTGGATATGGTTGAAAACCGACTGATTGGGATTAAATCTCGTGGGATTTATGAGACGCCGGGTGGAACGATTTTATATGCAGCATTGCGTCAGATTGAGCAGCTAGTGCTTGATCGAGATACCTTAAGAGAAAAAGATAAATTGGCGATTACGTATGCGGATTTGGTGTATGACGGACGATGGTTTACACCTTTGAGAGAAAGTTTGGATGCGTTTTTTAATTCTGTTCATGCGAATTCTACGGGGAAAGCGCGATTGAAATTGTATAAAGGCAATGTTGTCCCCGCAGGAACTTGGGCGGATAAGTCGCTTTATCTTGAGGATTTGGCATCGTTTACTGATACGCCTCTTTTTGATCAAAAAGATTCGACTGGATTTTTACGAATTTATGGCTTGCCATTGAAAGTGAGAGGACTCGTATATCGAGGTGTGACTCATGTCTAAGTTATGGGGTGGGCGTTTTAGGCAAGGGTTGGATGAGTCTGCAAAATTAATGAGTTATTCGCTTGATGTTGATTGTCAGTTAGCGGGGTATGATTTGCTTGTAAATCGTGCGCATGCCCGAGCTTTGATGGTTAAGGGCGTGTTAACCGAAGATGAATTTGGCAAAATTGAAGCGTGTTTGGCTGATTTAGATCAGGGATTTGATACTGATTTGGATGCATTTTTAGGGGATGATGAAGATATCCACTCCTGTGTTGAGCGTCTTGTGACTGAACGGTTAGGGGACTTGGGCAAAAAAATGCATACGGGTAAAAGCCGTAATGACCAAGTTGTAACGGATGTCCGATTGTTTTGTAAGGATGCGTGTGATGCGATTGAAGGTCAGTTATTGGCCTTGATGGAATCCTTGTATCAGATGGCGGTGACCCATATTAATGTCCCATTTCCTGGATTTACGCATATGCAGACGGCGCAACCGGTGCTTTTTTCTCACCATTTACTCGCGTATTTTGAGATGCTTAAGCGCGATGTTGGGCGTATCCACCATGCGTTTGAAGAAGCGGATGTGTGTCCTTTAGGATCGGCAGCGCTTGCGGGCAATAATTATGGATTAGACCGATATCTGATTGCGGGTGAACTTGGATTTAGCCAGATTACTCAAAATAGTATGGATGCCGTAGCGGATCGTGATTTTATGTTGGAATTACTGTTTGCGAATTCGGTCATTATGACGCATTTATCACGCTTGTCTGAAGAGCTGATTTTATGGAGTTCTCCGATTGTGAATTTTATTGCGATTGGCGATAATTTTACGACGGGAAGCTCGATTATGCCTCAAAAAAAGAATCCGGATATTGCGGAGCTTACTCGAGGTAAAGCCGGGCGTGTGCTTGGGGCTTTAACGGCGCTTCAACATATTATTAAGGGATTACCGCTCACGTATAATCGGGATTTGCAGGAAGACAAAGTCTTGTTGTTTGACTCGGTGGAGACAGTGCTTATTTCACTGGAGTGTATGGCTAAAATGTTGCCTACAATTACACTTAACCGACAAGTGATTGATGATCAGATTAAAACTGGGTATAGTCTTGCGACTGAACTGGCTGATTATCTCGTCAAAAAAGGGGTTCCGTTTAGGGAAGCGCATGACATTACCGGTAATGTGGTTTTGGATGCGATTGACCAAAAACTAGGCTTAGAAAAACTGTCGCTCGACTATTTGCGGTCAATTGATGCTCGCTTTGAAGCAGATGTCTTTGAATCGCTGACTGTTGATGCGGCCATTAGCGCTAAGGATTTAGTGGGAGGGACGGCTACTCGCCAAGTTCAATCTCAACTAGACCGTATTAAGGAGACATTTAAATGGTAGAAAAATCACTCGTATTTATTAAGCCTGACGGGGTATCCCGTGGACTAGTCGGACGTATTTTACAACGGTTTGAAGATCGTGGATTTACGGTTAAAGAACTCAAATTATTCTCGCCAACGGATGCGCAAATTGATGGGCATTATCATGAGCATGTCTCTAAAGGATTTTATCCAGACTTGAAAGCCTATATGAAATCTGGCCCGATTGCGGTTTTGGTTTTAGAGGGGCCTAATGCGATTTCGATTATTCGTAAAATGGTTGGGGTTACCAATGCGGGTGAAGCTGATTCTGGTACCATCCGTGGCGATTTTGCATTAACGACTGCAATGAATGTCATTCATGCATCGGATAGTGTGGAAAGTGCAGCTAAGGAAATTGCTAACTTTTTCGTTTAATTAATTTTGTAGGGGCGAAACCTTGTTTTCGCCCTTGTGAAATTTCTTTTTAATATTCTCGATAAGTTTCTAGTTATTTAGAGGAGCTTATTTATGAATTTGTATAAAGTTATGGCGACTTCTCATTTGGGGATGGGGTCATTATGGACTCAAGATTCACTGGAAGCTTGGCTTGCTCAGCAGAGGGGTCAATCTCAGGGTCCTCGAAATTTATGTAGTAGTACTCCCGGTGAGGTTCACAGTGGGATAGGTAACCTTGGTGCTACTTGCTATTTAAATTCATCACTTCAAATTCTTGCCCTGTTGTCTTCTCGATTGACTCCCGATTCCCGTAAGCCAGCTTATGTTGAGCCTCGTCAATTACTTACAGATATACTCGGAAAACTGGCTACAAAAACATTGACTGATGCTGATATTAAAAAAGTATGTGGCGATTTTTTATCTAAATCAGTTGCCGATCTTACTGGTCTTTCAGGGGATTTGATTCGTCAACATCAGGATGCCAGCGAGGTGTTGACGAAATTTTTAGGATTGTATTTACCTTCACTTTCTATTCGGACATCCGTGATCCCTAATCGTGGGACTTATAAAGGTCAAGACTTTACGAAGAGTGAAGCTCAATCGATTGTCAGTGTTCCTCTTACAGGAGTTGCTGATGGAACCTTATTTTCGGCTCTTGTTTTACGTGAGTATGGTATTAATCAAGCTGGAGAACAGATGACCGGTAAAAATCAGTTTGTACCTGTTGAGGGTGCTCCAAGTGTAGATGCTGTTAAGAAACATTTTTTAGTTCCGACTGGAAATTCTGATGGTATTGTTTTTTTTGATTTGAAACGATTTACGTATAATCGTCTGTTAAACCGTCGCGAAAAAATTAGTACTCCAGTGTCGGTTGATAGCCGGTTTGTTATGCCGGTTGGGGATGCGATGGTTCAATTCGACTTAGTTGGAGGGATTATCCATGACGGAACTGCGCACGGTGGGCATTATGTGTCGTTTGCACAGCATGATGGGCAACCTGGATATACCGTTTTTGATGATTCTGGTGTTTCGCATGTTGCCCAGCCAAGCGATGTGCCTGGGATTAATACTGGCGGATATGTGGTTGCGTATCGGATGACGCCTGCCTCGCAGAGTTTCGCTTAACTGAAACTTTTGTTTGTTTTTTACCGATAACGGGCAGAACCTGATTAGGAGGGTTTTGTGAGTTTTTTAGCTAAAGTTATTGCGGTTGGGCAAGCGTCGCCTGAGACTTTTTTGGACCTTCTTCGATTAAACGAACTTAGGTCATTAAGTCTTACGATCCATCAATTGTTTTTTGCGGCTGAAATGGTATCTAAGTTTCCGCTGTCTAACCCTGCACCTTTAATTTTGTCGGATACTGAGGTTATCAATAGTCATCGTACATTTGATGCGTCGATGTCCAGTTTAAGGGAGTATCTTCTCTTGCCAGTGAAGGCTGAGCTACCAGCTCGACTTGATCAGGCTAAAACTCTTTGTTTAACCCTTTGTCGATTTTTACAGAGTCGACTAGACTATCTAGCCCCTAAAATTAAGCATGGGCCTCAAAATGGATGTCTCCCTGAGACCTTACCTTCATTTAAGGACTTGTCTCTCACTATCGAAAAGGTGATGGCTGGGGTTCGGGATCAGTCTCTTTCTGAAGAGATGGTCACTTCTTTTACTGAGACACTTTCTCTTTTTAAAAATTCTGAGTCGTTTGATTCTTTATCTCTTGGGGTTGGACGGACCGATAAAGTTCACTTGAAGCGGATGATTTATGAGGCCCCTCAGTCCTTCGTTAATGGTTTGGCTGTGTTGGGGGGCTTGCCCGCTGAGCAATTAGATCTTGTGACTTTGATTGCCGCGATTAGTGTAGCCGCCGACCGCCCTTTATTAGAGGTATTACCAAAATTTGTTGATCACTATTGTGAGTCGGTTAGCCATAATATTGGACTTAACACTTCTCAACTAACGCAATTGAAATTTTTATTAGAGGGTAAAATTTTGGGGCAGGTTTTACCTGGAGAGAGTGCGATTTTTGATGAGTTGATTTCACAAATACCAGATGGGCATGATGCTTATTTTATCTTTAAAGGGATAGAGTTGCTTGCATTTAGTCTCCATCAAGTCCGACAGGCGAGTATGGGGGGATTTGCCGAATTTCTTAAGATTTGCCCAGAGATTAAAGAAGATTCTCGATTTGATTTGCCTGAGCCTAGATCCCTAACTGACTCTCGTGATGTTGCAATTGCATTGCAGCGGATTGGGAAGTCATTTTCTGATTTTGTCGTGCATGAGCAACGGTATAAGGCTCCATTTACACGGATGACTGAGTTAAGTGCAGCTATTCAAAAAAATGACTTAAATGCGATTTTTGAGTTTATTTATCAGGCTCCTTTAGTGATAGGAGAGAGTGACTTGGAGACGCAGTTTTATACTCATTTGACTCGGATTATTAGAGAAAAAGTGCCCGCTTACTTATTTTGTTTGGAAAGTCCTTTAGAGGCGATGACCTTGATTAAGGATAAGTTGGCTTACTATTTTGAAAAAACTGAGGGTATTTTTGGGGACTCTCCACCAGAAGCTTGGGAAAAAGCACATCAATTTTTTAGTGAAGGGAAATTGATTGAATGTCTTGAAAGTTTAGGACCCTTTATTAGTCGTAATGAGCTGAGGTGTGTTGAACCGATGACCACTATTTACGATATTTATGGGTTGATGCACTTCCTAAAGTCGCTCGTGACTGAAGAAGTGTCCACTTGGGGTAGCGGGCTATCAGCTGCTAAGCGTTGGGTGGGAATGTCTAGCGAACGTCCTTTTTTTGAAACATGGAAGGAATCGATTGAGATCCGTAAAACTCATTTGGAGGAAGTGACTCATCGATTGGATGAAATCAAGCAAAGCTTGGGTGAGGAGCGTTACCTTAAAGTATTACGGCTATCTAAGGAAATTGTGGCTATTAAGGCGATGGAGTATCAAATTGCTTCTAAAGATCCGCATACGTTGTCTTATGAGGATTTGGCTCAGTTGATTAGCGCGCTTAAGGATGACTCCTTTTTACATGCTAAAAAGGGAGTTCGTCTTGATGATATTTCTAAAATTGACGATGTCCTAGAGTTAATACTTTATTTTGATATGGTTGGGTCTGACCATGTGATTGAGGCTTTGGAAGGAGAAAAACAATGTCGAATTCAATCGGTAGATCGCTATCGGGATCAGTTTTTTAAGGATACGGAATTACAACGGTCTGGCTCGATGCTTAACTCAACCGCTTATCGATTTGCCCAGGCCTGCCGATTGGGGATACGTGGGAATTTTGGATTGCTTTATGCGTCTTCGGCGGGGAGGATGGGGGCTCATTTATTGTCTTCAAACCCTCAAACTCGTGGCAATATTGATACTGCGATTACTCTTGGGGCGGCGACATTAAGTGTGGCTTTATTTTCTCCGAGTTGGATACCTATTGTGGCAGGGATGGCCTCTGCTAATTTTACGCCCTCAGATTACCTGAGTGAGGCCTTAAGAAATTATCAGTATCATCGGTCAGCTAGGGTTGTTGATTGGGTAGGGGCGCCAGTGACATCGATGCTGACCTCGGGGACGATGAGCTTTTTGGATTATGGGTCTTGGGAAATGGCCTATAATTCGGCTGTACGCACTCCCTTTTACTTGGGCAGTATGCATATTGCGAATACAGCTTTGGAGCGTAGCTTGGGGTATTTGGACTCTCAAACGGGTAGGTATCTTGGATTGATGGCGGGGTCTTTAGGGGCTGGATATTTGGCTTCTCAGCATGTGGATGATTTGCCAGGTATGGCTCATCTCCAAACGACGCTTCCCGAATGGGTTATCCTTGCGGATCAGCAGCGACTCGCTTTTGAAAAAAATAATTGTAGGGAACTTGGATTTTCATATTCTAATATTTGGTTTGCTCGAGAATTTTTTAAAGACTCTAATAAGCAGCAGTATTTGGCGCTTGCTAAAGTTAAGCATCCT
>CAMCZW010000005.1 GCA_945888435.1 bacterium UBP8_UBA817 | reverse complement strand
TCGTACTTATCCAAAAAAAACAGACTGGGCATTGATTTCACAATCAGACCTCGATATTATCCAACACAAGCTAAATCACCGTCCCAGAAAATGTCTTAACTTTTTGTCGCCTCATGAGACCTATGTTGCACTTGCTGCTTGAATGTGGGTATTACAAATTTGGGGGAGATTTATGAATATCATTGCAATTAAACAAACTTCATCTGGTCAGAATGTTCATTTTATTTCGGATGAATTTTCTGAATATACACTTTCGGAGTTATTATTTTTGGCTGAAAATAAGATTTTTGACAATATTAAGGTTTTAACTACTAAATCTGGGAATAAGACGGTTCGTATTGAGGCGAACTCAACTAAAAAAGATAATTTTGAGCGAGTTGCTATTACCTGCAATTCAGGGGATTACCTTCTTTTTGATCGGCAATCTTTAAAGCTTATGACTCGAAATGGGCGCATTAAGAAGCAATGGGTCGCTTTTTCTGGAAATCCTGAGAGCTTGAGTAGTGATCAAAGTCGAGCAGATTTTGGGCCCTTGCCGGAAGGTGAATATCAAGTTTTTTTCTCTGAAACTTTAGATATGCATAACAACTCTAGTCTATGGGATGGTATAAAGTGGGTTCGAAAGAGTCCAGCCTGGGGCTTTATTGCGACTCCTTTAAAACAGGTTAAAGGCGATACCTTTGATCGAGGGCATTTTTATATTCATGGTGGTTTATTTAAGGGGACTAAAGGATGTATTGAAGTTAACGGCTTTGATAATGGTCGTTTTCACGCCTTTATGAAACTTTATAAGCGTAATTTCAAACTCATTGTTCGATATTCTAAAAAATGAAGACTTTAATTATTTTGTTAGCATTTTTTTTAGTGACTCCAATTTTTTCTTTGACTCCCGTCTCTTTAAAATTTGATGGTCATCACCTTTCTTTAATTAATAATGAAAATCAGCTCTTAAACCAATGGCGAGCTGGAGCTGGGAAGCCATTTTCGACAGAAAAAGATCAATTTAGAAAAAATATCGGACCTTTACCCGAAGGAAATTATCTTTTACAGATTAATCGCACTATATTTTTTAATAAGCGACATGACTTCTTATCTCGATTAAGGTGGATTTTTAAGTATATTGGTTGGGGTGATTTAGCTATCCCCTTAATACCAAGCGCATCAACAATTATGCATGGACGGGATGGCTTTATGATTCATGGAGGGGGATGGGGTATTGGTTCAAAGGGGTGTATTTATGTTTATGGTAGTAGCGTCTCTATTTATCAGGCTCTAAAGTCGTATGAGATTATTTCACTTACTGTGGAATACCGCTCTCCATCAAAAAAGGGGGCAGTTGAAATTAAGCGTGGTACCGAGGGACGGACTCGAACCGTCACGAGAGTTTAGTCTCATTGGATTTTAAGTCCAACGTGTCTACCATTCCACCACCCCGGCAAGGGTTTTAATCGAGGGTTTCCCCGAAAGAAGAGCCCAGTATAAAAGGGTTGAAGCAAACGGTAAAGTCCCTTAAAATAACTGCCATCTAGCACTCAACAATAAAGAGTGCTAAAATCAAAAAATCTCATTAATCGTTATCAATAAAGGAGGCAGAAATGTCCGTAGAATATAAACCATTATCCGACAGGGTAATTATCGAGCCAGAATCCGCCGAGAAAGTCACTCAATCAGGGATCGTTCTTCCTGATAGTTCAAAAGAAAGACCGCAAACAGGAACAGTTATTGTTGCTGGACCAGGCAAAATCACTGAAGACGGAAAACTAATCCCAATAACTGTGAAAGCCGGGGACGTCGTCATCTACGCAAAGTATGGCGGGACTGACCTAAAAATGAATGGAAAAGAATATCTTGTTGTACGTGAAGCAGATATTTTAGCAGTGAAAACGAAGTAAGGAGTAAATGAACCATGGGTGCCAAACAATTAAAGTACGGAGAAGAAGCCTGGAGAGCATTATCTGCAGGTATTGATAAAGTTGCTGACGCAGTCGGCAGCACATTAGGACCCAACGGAAACAACGTTGTCCTAGAAAAAAAATGGGGTTCACCCACAATTACTAACGACGGTGTCACCATCGCCAAAGAAATCGAATTGAAAGATCCATTCGAAAATATGGGCGCACAACTATTAAAAGAAGTTGCGTCTAAAACCAATGACGTTGCTGGAGATGGAACCACTACAGCCACTATTTTAGCCCAAGCTATTTTCAAAGAAGGCTTAAAAAACGTTGTTGCTGGGGCCAACCCAATGAGAATCAAAAAAGGGATTGAGAAAGCAGTTGTTATCATCTCTGAAGGTCTCAAAAAAAATAGCCGCCAAGTTGAAACAAAAGAGTCAATCGCTCAAGTGGCCACAATTTCGGCCAACAATGACGAAGAAATCGGTAACCTTATTGCCAATGCAATGGAAAAAGTCGGTAAAGACGGAGTCATCACTGTTGAAGAATCCAAAGGGATTACAACCGAGCTCGACGTCGTAGAAGGAATGCAATTCGACCGTGGATACGCATCTCCTTATATGATCACAGATAAAGATCAAATGATCGCCGCATATGACGAGCCATTTATCTTGATTACAGACAAAAAAATCTCTTCAATCAAAGATCTTCTTCCAATTCTTGAGAAAGTGGTTCAAACATCAAAACCATTGGTCATCATCGCTGAAGAAATCGAAGGTGAAGCCCTTGCAACTCTAGTCGTTAATAAAATCAGAGGCACAATCCAAGCGGTTGCCATTAAAGCCCCTGGATTCGGCGACAGAAGAAAAGCAATGCTAGAAGATATCGCAATCCTCACTGGCGCTGAAATGATTTCAGAAGAAAAAGGGATGACTTTAGAGTCCACAACCCTTCAACAACTGGGTCAAGCAGCTAAAGTAAAAGCGGATAAAGACAGCACGACCATCGTTCAAGGAAAAGGAACATCCGAAGCCATTAAAGGCCGAATTTCTGAAATTAAACGAGAAATCGAAAATACAGACTCCTCTTACGACAAAGAGAAACTTCAAGAACGGTTGGCCAAATTATCTGGCGGTGTTGCAGTCATTAAAGTGGGCGCCTCTACTGAAACCGAATTGAAAGAAAAGAAATACCGAGTCGAAGATGCTCTTTCAGCAACCCGAGCAGCGGTTGAAGAAGGGATTGTCCCTGGCGGCGGCGTGGCGTTAATCAACCTCATTCCAACCCTAGACAAAGAAATCGAAAAAGAAGAAGGCGATGTCAAAGTAGGCATGAAAATCGTTCGTCAGGCCCTAGAAATGCCCCTAAGACGAATCGCAGCCAACAGCGACCTAGAGCCTTCAGTCGTCGTCGAAAGACTTAAGCACGAAAAACCAGGCGTCGGATTCAATGCCCGCACTGGCGAGTACGTCGACATGATCAAAGCCGGCGTCGTTGACCCAGTCAAAGTCACCCGCTTCGCACTCCAACACGCAGCGTCAGTCGTGAGCTTACTCCTCACCACCAACGTCCTAATCGCCGACATCCCAGAAGAAAAGTCATCCGCTCCAATGGGTGGACACGACATGGGAGGAATGGGCGGATTCTAACCCCTCATTTCCCTGCCGAAACCAAAAAAGCCGCTCCGAAAGGGGCGGCTTTTTTTTATTGGTAAGAGTTAATCCAATATTAACTTAATAAAAGGTGTCATTGAAAAAAAAGTGCCAGAGTTGAGCGTGAAAGTGTGCTTCTTACTACGCGTTAACACTCACCCTAAATCCCTCTCTTTTCAAAAGAGGGACTTTTAAGAATCTGGTATTTTTTTGTTTCTTGATTCCAAAGTAAGGAGAAAAAATGAGTTACATTGAAATAGTACTTACAGCATTAAATCTAATAGTTTTAGTAAGAATAGAATCTGTCAGTGGTGAAATATCATCAAAATTACATAAAAATAATTATCGATATGAAAAAGAGTATGAAATATTGACTCAGCTATGGGTAAGAGCTGTAGATATAGAAATGACCTTTTTGCAAAATCTTCATAAAAAGGATATAGCAGAGAGATCTCGAAAAATAATAGAGTTTTATAGACTACTTAGGGAGAATATTCCATTTTGTAGCCCAGCAATAGCTATGCTACTACATGATTTTTATTATCTCTGTACAGAAATAAGCTCAAAATTTGGAGAGGATATAGACGAGGATAGAAAGAATATTGAAAAATTATGGGAGAAAATGTCGCCAATATATTGCAAAATAGGTGAGAGAGTAGAGTTATGGGATGAAATGAATTCTGCTGATGTGATTGAGAAATTAAAAACAAAGGTGTCAGAGCACTAGCCTACAAAGGTGCCAAAGCAAAAAGTTAAAGTAGCTCCGGTACTTATGCTCCGACCCCTTAACTTAACTTACGCTACGACCCCTTAAGAAAAATATAACCATCAATAAAAGTCCCTCTTTGGAACAGAGAGGGATTTAGGGTGAGTGTTACCTTAGTTATTAGCGAGTCTCACGCTCAACTCTGGCACCTTTTCCCAATAAGACTCTGACACCATTTCCAGCTAAATCTTAACCCTCTCACAAGACCTAACCAACACCTTCCCAGCCAACCTCACAAGCCCAGCCAGATACGCATTCTGTATCCCCATCAGTCCCAAAAACGAATACCGATAACTATGAAGCTGCAATAATCCCAACTTCTCAACCCCCGTATACGATTTAACCTGCCCAGGTTCCTTCAAAATCTCCACAACCTCCAAAATCGGGAGAGTAGACCTACAAAATTGCGCCATAATCGGCAGCGAATATTTTTCATCCTGAGGCCTCACTCGCTTTAACCCATCAGTACTAATCCCCAATAAATCCGCCGACGCTTGCCACAATTTAATCTGCGGAAAACTCGGTATCACCATAGGATCGCCAGCCTCATTAAACACAATCGCAACCACATCATCCGCCAAAATTAAAGACCCTTTCCGGTAATGCCAAGCCGCCATCGTCGACTTTCCAGCGCCACTATCTCCTACAAATATCGAACACGTTTTTCCATCCATCGATACCGCATTTCCATGAAGCACAATTACCCCACGTTGCTGCAATAAAGCGCCCATACAGGACCCCAAAAGAAATAATCTTATAGACTCAGACTCAGTTAAATCAGGATCTTTTTGATAAGTAATTCTTCGGCCATCTTCAATCAAAAATCGGCCAATTGTAGGAACAGAAAATAACAGCTTCCCTTCCTCTCCAAACGCCTCAGAAGTGGGTGACAATCGCTGCTCCAACTGATCAGGAGTCATCCCCTCCCT
Source organism: bacterium UBP8_UBA817 (assembly GCA_945888435.1). GTDB lineage: Bacteria > Margulisbacteria > Marinamargulisbacteria > SXXA01 > SICP01 > CAMCZW01. Next base: position 78,425 of record CAMCZW010000005.1, on the reverse strand, counting down.
AATCACAACATCCACCGACGGACGCATCAAAAAAATAGACCCAGCAGTAGGCAAGGTGATATCCGAGTCAATCCAAAGGCCAAATAAAAAATAAACCACGACTAGGTAGGGGAGGTAACAATCAATAGTCGAGAGGTCACCATGGTGTCTAAAAAGGGGATAATATCCTTTTCGCATTGCTCAGCAGAAACATTATATTGAGAGGTAATCAGACCAATTATTTCAGATAATGACAGCGGACTATCTAGTAACCCATAAATCATTTTCGCAGTGGCATTGAGTCCATAAAAAGATCCTTTTTCATCGTCCATGACGACCATTTCATCATCCAAATCGGTACTAATAAGTTGGGTGTTTCGAGAAAAAACAGTATTTAAATTAAACATGACTCAAAAACTACCACGAAAAAAAGAGGGCTTCAAATCCTACTTTGCTTTCACTCCACCAAAAATGGTAAGGTTAACACCATCGCCAGTAGAAAGTAGGGAGAAACACGATGGCATTTAGAATAGCTGTAGCAGAATTAGGGGTAATAGCGCAGAGGTCAAGATCCTATGCCACTCACCTGGCAAGACCCATTATTAAAGATTGGAAGCCTTGGCAATACGGAGAACCTCTTCCTGATGTTCGCCAGCTCAAGGAAAATCCACCATTTCCAAAAGGACGACTCAGTCTAAGAGATCCAGAATTTAAAGGCTTATCCTCCATTGATAAAGTCTTTGTACGAAGAAAAATGCTATCCGAGACTTTTAGGATTGATCCTCAGTTACTTGATATCGATAACCTTCGCCTTCTCACTCAATTCAAACAATCTCCCAATATCGATCCTGTGATTATGGCGGCCATTGACCGCTCACTTGCTGAAAAAACAAAAGCAGCAGGATTATCCGAAAATATTATCGGGATAGATGGGGATCCCACTTTTGCATGCATGAACTATTTAATCGATGGTCGTCGCTACTGGTTGGCTGGTACAACCAATGAAAACTCAATTGCAGCCGGAAACGACGAAATGGCATGGCGTATCGCACTCTGTGGCGGATTTATGGTGAGACATGTCGATCCGCCATTGATGGCCGCTCAAGTATTTATTACGCCTGATCAAGCGCCAGGATCACCCACTTTAGATGAAATTGAAGCAAAGCTAAAAGATCCGATTTACCAACAATTATTAAAAGATGCCATCACCTCAGAGGTTCCCAAGGTAGCCAGTCTTACCCACAAACATGGGGGCGGCTTAACCGGAGAATTTGAAGTCGTTCGACTCGGGGGGACATCCACCGGACGATTAGAACTTCGGATGTGGATTGATATGGCCCAAATGATGGGGGCAAATGTGGCCAATTTAGCAGCAGAAAGAGCCCGTATTATTATTCCAAGAGATATCGTGCCCTGTATTCCTTATGGCGGGATTTTATCCAATGTCGCAACTCGCAGAACTGTCACTCTAGAATGCCGAATTCACCCGGATCTACTCACGACGGCAACGTACAAAGATGGGGCCGTCATTGCTAATCGACTGCAAATGCTTAGCCAAGATGCCGCAAATAGCGAATTCCGAGGACCAACAGCGTTAAAAGGTGAAAAAAATATATTTGATGCAGTCATGAAGGCCGCAGGACAAGATGATCGCGCCACATCTGCTGGGATTGCCCATCAATCTGCCACACAACTAAAAGGATTAGCCCCATTAAGCCCGCTAACCACTTGGACTTACAATCAATGGGTATACGGACGTATAACGATTGGGGCCCATGTCTCCACAGTTGGCATTATCAGAGAAAATCCAAATGCAACAAAACTATTAACCGCAATGGGAATTCAATCTGAGTCCGAGCTTCGTGGTTTATCCGCAGCAAGTATACCGCCAACAGGTCTTGCAGCAATAAGATCTATTGTAACCGAAGGAAATTCCGCTCATCACTTAGGATTCACTCCCAATATGAAAGGCTCACCTAAGTCCTAGCCAATCAGCTTAGAAAACGCCGCGTCATCCAAAATCCTAATGCGAGACGCCTCATCCCGTTTCGCATTCAGTTTTTCAACCTTGGCGACTTTAGACCCAGGACTATCTCCCACCACTAAATCCGTCAAAGTGGCCGACACTCCCGGCGCAATCACGCCACCCAATTCCACAATCCGTTTCTCAGCCACAGATCGGCTCATCGACGACAATGTCCCCGTAATCAAAAACCGACGCCCACTCAAAGGTCCATCAATCGGCTCCGTCTGAAGATGCTGAGGGATAACACCCAATTCAATAAAATAGGCCACTTCTTGCATAAAATTAGCATCGGCCATCGTTTCAAGCAGCATCGCCGCAATTTTATCGCCAACTTCCCTCAAAGAAAGTAATTCCTCAAAAGTCGCCGCCATCAATGTCTCCATCGATCCAAAATGACTCGCCAAAATCGCCGCAGTTCTCTCGCCAATAAATGGAATTCCTAGCGCAAAAATAAACCGTGCCAGCGACTGTGTTTTCGATTTTTCAATCGCAGCCAACATATTCTTAGCCGATTTCTCAGCCATGCGATCCAGAGAGGAAAGCGTCTCAAAATCCAGACGATAAATGTCCGAAAGCGATTTCACATGCCCCAAATCCACCAACTGATCCACCAGTTTATCGCCCAGTCCTTCAATATCCATAGCCTTACGACCCGCCAAATGTAAAATAGCACCCTTCAATTGAGCCGCGCATCCCCGCCGATTCGGGCACTTCACCCCAACCTCGCCTTCAATCTGCTGCACCGCAGTCCCACACACTGGACAGTGCGTTGGCATCTTAAATTCCAAATGATCCTCAGATGAATTCACAGAAACAATGACTTCCGGAATCACTTCTCCCGCCCGTCTAATTAAAACGTCATCCCCAATTTTAATTCCTTTCCTCTCAATCTCATCCAGATTATGAAGTGTCGCGCGATGCACCATCACCCCAGAAACCTTTACCGGTTCCAAAATCGCAACCGGCGTCAACACTCCCGTACGACCTACTTGCACAATAATATCTTTCAATTTGGTCGTAGCTGTTTCACTCGCAAATTTATATGCCATTGCCCAACGAGGTGCTTTGGCAGTAAATCCAAGCTCTTCCTGATATCCAAATCGGTTTACTTTAATGACTGCGCCATCAATTTCCCAATCATAGGTTGATTTGTGGGTAAAAACTTCATGACATTTAATCGAAATATCCTCAATTCCCTTCGCAATCGAAATATCCGCCGCAATCGGAAATCCCAATTCCCTCAAAAACGCCATCATCTCAAAATGAGTCAAAATTCCAGGATAAATCCCCTGATACACCCAAATATCCAGCTGACGAGATGCTGTGACTTGCGGGTCTAATTGTCTGATGGCTCCCGCCGCCGTATTCCGTGGATTGGCATACTCTGTTTTCATCGTCTCAAAAACACTTCGGCGCATATACACTTCGCCGCGCACCTCAATATCCACTTCTTGAGTAAGTTGTTGCGGTAAAGACTTAATGGTCCTTAAATTGGCTGTCACATTTTCACCCGTTAGACCATCCCCACGAGTAGCTCCAGCGACCAATTTCCCTTTTTGATAATGTAAGGCCACCGCAAGCCCATCAATTTTAGGCTCTACTGTAAATTCAATGTCTGTATCGGTAATATCTTTTTGGATTCGATCATAAAACTGAGTCAATTCCTCATCATTAAATACATTTCCTAATGACGGTAGCCGCGCCGAATGCACAAATGGGACAAGCCCCCGGGAAATAGCGCCGCCAACCCGCTTAGTAGGAGACTCTGGATGAGTCATTAAGGGAAGCGCCGCTTCAAAAACCTCTAATTGGCGATACTGTAAATCATATTCCGCATCCGAAATGACCGGCGAGTTTTCATCATAATAGTGACAAGCATGCTGATTGAGAGTCTCAACTAATTTTAAATACTGCTCATGGGAAATCATAGTTTACACAAAAAAATGTCCAATCGTCCGTGTGGCCCACATAATATAAATTGCAAAAGGTTTAAAAAGTATTTGAGACAAAATCAAAGTTCCAAAAATCCGGCCCATTTGTAAAAAAAACACCACCGACTTCACATCCGACATCGGACGCTCCCCATTCACCGCGCCATCCGTAATTCGGGCACCAGAGGGATCTACAAAAATCGTAAACATAATCGTCGCAAGTCCATTCACAATCCCCGATAATTGGCTCGCAGTTGATCTCAATTCAGGCACATAGGCCCCCGCCAAAAGCGAGCACAACACCCCAATCGTATAAATCGATGTCACTACCACATTAATAATCAAAAACTGCTTAGGGATTCCCTTAAGCGAAATATCCGATAACATCGACAATCGCGGCAACCTAAAACTCTTCACCATTTTGACAATATTACGAGGCTTAAGAGCAAAAATAATCACTTTCGGGACAGACCCGTTTTTCTGAAAATGAGTAATCGCTGCCGAAAAAAACTTCACAATCGTCGGCCCCAAAAAAGCGCCGGCCAAAGATCCCAAAAATGCCGAAAAAATCACAAATCTAAATTGATATTCAAGCATGGTGAGTGCAGGGCCTGCGCCCAATTTAATCGTCTTATCCACCATCGATCCAAGCAATGGGGCTTGAAACATATTAGATAATCGAGATACCAAAAGCGTACTTGTGACAAACGCAAGCGCAATGGCAATTTTACGGGTCCTTACTCCCGCAAGACGCATGCAATACGCCAAAGATTCCGTGACATGGATTAAAAAGGTGAAAAAACAAACAAATACTAAAGGATGACCCAAACTCATAGTCACAATAGTCGCATTGAGAAATTGTCATGTCAAACAAATGACAATACCTATAATCTTCAATATAATGCGATGAATTATCACAAAAAGGGATATCTCATGAAAACATTTTTAATGATCCTCGAATTTTTATCCGGGATTCTTCTGATTGGAGCCGTCCTACTCCATTCACCAAAAGGAGAAGGCTTAGGTGGAATTGGCGGCGCAGCTCACATGTACCGTAGTCAAAAAGGCATGGAATCTGGACTAAACAAGCTAACTGCAGTGATTGCAGGCACCTTTATGGTGGCCGCAATTATTTTAGGTATGATTGTCTAACCCGTAATGAAATTCAAACTTGGGCTGCTCTTAATATCTGGCCTACTTTCACTCTCTCAATCGGCATGGTCAGAGTTCACTCCTCCCACCAATCTCCAGGACATGATCCGGGAGATTAACCAAAAAAGAGAATCTGCAGAACTCGTAGCACCTGTAAAATCCAAAGATCCCTCCGACGTCCTCATCGAAGATATTAAAATCGAAGGAAACTCCACCGTTTCAACGGTCCTCGTGATGAGCCAACTCTCAGTTAGAATTGGAGAAGTTTCAAGCGAATTTAAAATTGAACGAAACGTCAAAAATATCGAAACACTCGGCGTGTTTTCAGCTGTCTCATACAAACTCACCAAAACCAAAACTGGTGCTGTCCTCACATTCAAAGTCACCGAAAATCCAGTCGTCAAAGAAATTAAATTTCCAGGGATGTCCCAATTTAAAACTTCAGAAGTTGTAGATAAACTCAAAATAAAAGTTGGCACTGTGTTTAATACTCGGGACCTCAGAGAGGACATCGACCTCATTCGAGACCTCTATCTCACCAAAGGGTATTCACGAGCAAAAGTAGGCCATGTAGACCTCCCAACTCCAGAGAGTCCTATTCTAACATTTCATATTTCAGAAGGGCTTATTAACCAAATTATCATTACAGGAAATAATAAAACCAAAGACTATGTCATCCTGAGAGAAATAGATCTAAAGCCGGGGGACGCTCTCACTCAAAACGATGTGCGAGATAATATCCGTAGAATTTATAACCTTAACTATTTTACAGCCATCGAGCCAAGTTTGGTTGCAACCGCCGATGGTAAATATGACCTAACATTAAATCTCACCGAAAGAGAAAATAATGGCCAGTTTAGCTTCGGTGGCGGATTTAGCCCTCAAAGCGGATTTAGTATTTTCTCAGATTTATTTTGGGACAATATTATGGGGACAGGGCAATTAATTTTATTGAAAGGACAGTTTGGAATTGGCGGGACAAATTCCGCACAAGATTCTAGATTTCAGTTCAAATACTTTAATCCATGGATGTGGGATAACCGAAAATCCCTCACCGCACGCCTTTGGAAAACCGATGGAGAAGCCGTTTCTGCACTATCCGCAGGCAGCTCAGACCGGTTCCGAACAGAAAGTCGGGTGGGGATGGATTACACCGTTGGCCTACCGGTGACTTATGATTTTAGATATAGCCATAAAATCAAGTTTGAGCATGTCGATTTAACCGAAGTAGGTCAAGAATATGATACAAGTAGCTACACATTTGGACTTACCCATGACACCAGAGATGTCCGATTTAACCCAAGATCTGGCCACTTTGTAAGCACATATGTTGAAAAGGCTTTTGATATTACAAGTCGTTCCCTCGAATTTACAAAGTATGATGTATCTCTTAAAAAATTCATCCCGACATTTGATAAGCAAACCATCGCGCTAAGATTAGATTTAGGCCTAATTGATGCAAGCCGCATTGGAGACCAAAGCCTATTCAGTTCCGAGTACTACCGTGTCGGATTTCCAGACTCAGTTCGAGGTCAAAATGAATCTAATTTCCAATTTGGAAACAAAAAGATCGTCAGCAGTCTAGAGTATCGATTCTTATTTACAGATACATTTTCACTCGTCATATTCGGAGATGCAGGGCTTGCAACTCTTGGCTCCGTATCGGATATCGAAACGTCGCATCTCATGATCGGAAAAGGGGTCGGAATTAGATTTATTATCCCGGGTCTAGGACCACTCAGTATCGATGCCGGAAGCGACGAAGAAGGGATTGTCAGAGTTCAAGTTAATATTGGTCATACGTTCTAATTCTGATACAATCCAAGCAAATAAATCATCTCAAAATCAAGAGGATTAACAAATGAAAAAAACAACATTAACGATTGCAATGGCCGCTATGTTAACACTCGCAACTGCAAGCTTTGTCTCTGCAGATTCTATCGGATACGTCGACATGGACGTTATTTTTAGCTCCATCAAAGAAAACGGTACCATCGCCACCAGCTTAAAAGAAATCGAAAAGAAAAGAGAAACTTATCAAAAACGATTTGAAGCACTTCAAGAAGAAATCGAAAAAGAAAAAGCTAAAAAAAAGCCTAGCGAAGAAAAAGTGAAAACAATGATTTCTGAAATGGAAGCAGAATTAAAACCAAAACGTGATGAAATCCTAAAACAAGAAATGGAAATCCAAAGAGGAATCGTTGGGAAAGTCATCGAAACTGCAAGACTCGAAGCCAAAAAAATTGGAGTCGATGTTGTATTAGACAAACGTGCAGTTTATATCGGTGGAACAGATCTCACTGAATTCGTCATCGATCGCCTAAAAAAAAACAACAATTAACTAAAAGTGGTCACGCTCCAGTCCCTAGCAAAACTCCTCGACGGGCAACTGTTCGGTAACCCTGAAGTTGAAATTAGCGGCGTTGCATCGATTGAAGATGCAACGCCCAGCCAGGTTAGCTTTGTTCTAGAAAAGCGATACCAAAAATTAGTGGCAAAGTCTCAGGCCGGAGTGTTAATCACCTACGAAAAGCTAGATGCGGTACCCAATCAAATCGTCGTAAAGTCCCCCCGAAAGGCTCTCGCCAAAACAATCGACCTGTTTCACATCAAACACGATAATCTACCCGGAATTGCAAAAAGCGCCGATATTCACCCCACCGCTACTATCCACTCATCCGCCACCATTGAAGGCTGTGTCGTCATCAAAAAAGACGTTAAAATCGGAGAGAAAACCCTCATTAAAGCAGGGTCCGTCATCGAAGAAGGCGTCATCATCGGGCAAGATTGCGAAATCGGTAGTAATGTCACTATCCTGCGAAATGCTTTAATCGGAAACAGAGTTCGTATCTTATCCGGAGCTGTCATCGGAGAAGAAGGATTTGGAATCCATACCGAAAAGGGTATCCACCACAAAATACCTCATCTCAGTAGCGTCATCATCGAAGACGATGTCGAAGTCGGGGCCAACACTTGCATCGACCGTGGCCTACTGCGTCCCACAAAAATTGCAAGAGGGACTAAAATCGATAACCTGGCCCAAATCGGCCACAATGTCCAAATTGGAGAAGATTGCATCATTGTTGCTCAAGTTGGCTTAGTGGGCAGTTCTCAATTAATGGATCATGTTACAGTTGGCGGGCAAGCCGGAATTGACTCTGTTATAATCGGAAAAAATTCAACCGTAGCGTCTAAATCCGGTGTCACCAAAGAAGTGCCCGAAAACACGGTCGTGTCAGGATTCCCTGCACAGCCCCATCAGCAAGAGTTGCGAGAGCGGGCCATACTAAAAAGACTCATTAAAAATGCCACAAAAAAAAGAGAGGAAAATCCCCATGAAGTATAAAATAATCACCGCACTAATCATTGCTCAGTTTGGGATGTCCGCATCACTTTCTGCGCTATCACCATCCCTTGGTGGATCAACAGGGCTTATCACAATGCCAACCGGTGAATCCTTAAAATACAAAGAAGTCTCAATCGCATATGACTATGTCTACGCGGAAAATGCTGAAGACGATGCTTGGTCTTACAAGGCTAACCTAGGTACATTCCAAAACTGGGAATTAGGAGTTGTCGGCGGAAAAGAACCGGACGAAGGAGTCTTCCTTAACACCAAATACTATCTCATCTCCGACCAATCTCGAAATGCGATATCCGTCGCGATTGGGATCCAAAATATTTCCTCAAAAGATGACTGCGATGCTTACTTAGTGGCGTCCAAAAGATTTATCGAGGGTATTGGCCTTCACTTCGGATTTAAAGCCAATTTTAATGAAAAAATAAATCCAACTTTAATGCTAGGTGCCGACTACTATGTCACGGATCGCTTCCAAATTATGGCCGATCTTACTGGAGAGCAGGAGGACTATTCGGGTAACGTTGGGGCTTTATTTTATTTAACCAAAGAAATATTTGTCAGAGGCAGCATTGTTGATTTGACTGAAAATTTATACGATACAAGGCGTGTCAGCATCGGACTTGGATTCTCCAAATACTTGTAACTCTGATCAACAGTATGATAATTTTCAAGGCCACTAAATGATAAAACCAGATCAACCATTTGAAATTACAATTAGCAAAACTCCAAAAGGCCTTTTTAAGGCTCATACAACCGCCTTTCCAGACTGTACGGGGAGAGGTCGTTCAGAGCAAGGAGCGCTAAAAAGCCTAAGTAAAGCCATCGGCAGCTACGTCGGACTCATGGTCCAGGACTCCGTCAGCGAAATTCTTGGCTCCAAAGCCTATACAGACATCATGACCGACCCCATCAAGCATCCAGACACCAAAATCAGGCACTACAACAGGCCTAACGCATCACTCAACAACATTACCCTGGACCGCTTACTCGAAACCAATCGGGGAGCATCCTACGCCGATCTCGAGGAATTCGAGATTTCAGAATTTGATTTAGACCTCATTAGTCCAAGTGAAGTACCGCCATTAAACGACGGGATTCTCTTTGGATTTCCAATAAATTTTAACTAGGAACCCCTCATGTCATTATTTGAACAACGTCATAGCGCGTCACATGTATTAGCCCAAGCTGTTTTAGCGTTATTTCCAGAAGCCAAACTCGGCATTGGACCCGCCATCGAAGAAGGGTTTTATTACGATTTTGAACTTCCGCGTGCACTAACTCCTCTAGATCTCCAAAAAATAGAAAAACGGATGAAAAATATCATCCACGAAAAACAACCGTTTAAACACTATGATTTAGACCGAGCCCAAACTGAAAAAAAACTCAAAGAAGCCGATCAAAAATTTAAATTAGAACTTGTTGATGGTCTTAATTTAGACACTTATTCATTTTATGAAAATGGCCCCTTTGTCGATTTATGCCGTGGACCTCACGTCGAGCATACCGGCCAAATCGGGATTGTGAAACTTCTCAAAATTGCAGGCGCTTACTGGAAAGGATCTGAGAAAAATCCAATGCTCCAACGCATTTACGGTACTGCATTTTCAACCCAGGAAGAGCTAGACGCTCACCTCCACCAACTCGAAGAAGCCCAAAAGCGCGATCACCGCATGCTCGGCAAGCAACTCGACCTATTCAGCATCAGCGAAGACGTGGGGCCAGGGCTTATCTTATGGCATCCAAAAGGCGCTCGCATCCGCCATATTATCGAAAGCTATTGGAAAGACATGCATTTTGACTCTGGCTACGAGCTTCTATATACGCCTCATGTTGGGCGCGGAAATTTATGGGAGACCAGCGGACACTTAAAGTTTTACAAAGAAAATATGTTCGCGAGTATGGATATTGATGATCAGCACTATTATGTTCGTCCGATGAACTGTCCCTTCCATATTCTCGTATACAAAAACAACCAGCACTCTTACCGAAATCTACCCATAAGATATGCAGAGCTCGGCACTGTCTACCGTTTCGAAAGATCCGGTGTCCTCCATGGGTTAATGAGAGTACGAGGATTCACACAAGACGATGCGCATATCATCTGTACTCCCGAGCAAGTCGAAAGCGAAATCGAAAAAGTACTTGATATCTGCTTAACCATCCTCAGAAAATTTGGATTCACAGAATTTAAAATCTTCCTATCCACTCGGCCCGAAGAAAAATATGTGGGAGAGCTGCCACAGTGGGCAATGGCCGAAGACGCACTCAAAAAAGCCATCGAGTCTCAGAGCCTGCCATATGAAGTAGATCAGGGCGGCGGCGCATTCTACGGCCCTAAAATCGACATTAAAATCAAGGATGCGATTGGGCGTGAGTGGCAATGCTCCACCATCCAATTCGATTTTAATTTACCGGACCGATTCTCAATGTCTTATGTTGATTCCGATGGCGTTAAAAAGAAACCCATCATGATTCACCGCGCATTGTTTGGATCTATCGAACGGTTCTTCGGTATTCTTATCGAGCATTTCGAAGGGGCCTTCCCATTATGGCTAGCGCCGGTTCAGGTAAAATTGCTCACCGTCACGCACGAAGTCAAAGAATATACCGATAAATGTGCAGCCCAGCTCCGCGCCCAGGGATTCAGGGTTCAAATCGACGACACCAGCGAGAAAATTGGCTACAAAATCAGACTCGCGGCTAGCGAGAAACATCCGTATCTCGCAATTATCGGAAAGACGGAAGCCGAAACCAATACGCTCTCTCTAAGGCAGCATAAAGTCGGGGATATTGGCAGTATGCCTATCGAAGATGCGATTCAAAAGTGGAAGGACGAGTTGAAGTTCGTTGACACTTAAAAAATTGCAATGCTATACTCTCACACCCAATTAAAGCAGGAGGAATTTCTATAAAGACCCATATAATTAACGAGCGAATCAGGGCTAAAGAAGTAAGGTTAATCGGTGCCGACGGACAACAATTAGGAGTAGCGACAATTGAAGCAGCCCTAAGTCAAGCACAAGAAGCCGATCTAGATTTAGTAATGGTAAGTGAAAACGCTAAGCCTCCTGTATGTAAAATTGTCAATTATGGGCAATATCGCTACCAAGAGCAAAAAAAAGAGCGGTTAGCACGTAAAAATAACAAAGCTCAGGTAGTGAAAGAACTGAAATTAAGTCCAAAAATATCCGAAAATGACTTCAACGTTCGGATTAATAAATGCAAAGAGTTTTTGGGTAAAGGCTACACAGTAAAAGTATTCGTACCATTTCGCGGACGAGAGATTATGCATCCCGAGCTCGGAAGACGAGTAATTGAGAAGTTTATCGATATTGTAAAAGATTTAGGATCGGTAGATCAGGCTCAAGGAATTGTAAGCGCAAATCGGTCAATGACCACAATGATTACACCGAAACATTAGTAAAGGACGTTAAAGATGGGTAAGTTAAAAACAAGAAAATCAGCAGCAAAAAGATTTAAAATCACCGGCACAGGTAAAGTACGCATCAGAGCCGCCGGAATGAGACATTTGTTAGAACACAAATCGTCAAAATCAAAACGAAATAAACGAGGCACATCTACTTTATCGCCTTCTGATATCGATAAAGTAAAACAAATGTTGCCAGGGATGTAGTCCCAAGTAGAGAATGAGGTAGAACCATGTCAAGAGTAAAACGCGGATACGTATCAAGAAGAAGACACAAAAAAGTCCTAAAAAATAATAAAGGGTTCGTTGGATCCTTATCCAAACTGTATCGCCCAGCCCACCAGGCATACTTACACTCCCTAGCAAACGCCTTTATCGGTAGAAAACTCAAAAAAAGAGATTTCAGAGCACTTTGGATTACCCGAATGAATGCAGCTCTAGATCAGCTTGGAATTTCTTATTCAAAATTTATGGGCAATGTCCATAAGAAAAATATTATTCTTAACCGAAAAACACTATCAGAACTGGCAATCTCTCAGCCTGAGACTTTTAAAGAAATTGTCGCTGTCGTCCAAAAATAAGTAGAGAACAACACATGGTAGAGATGCAACTCGGCGGACTTGGATTTGATCCGAAAAACATGTCCCCGATTGTCCTTCTAAAGGATTTAGAGGAGCGTAACTTTCTACCCATCTGGATAGGAATGTTCGAAGCAGCAGCAATTGCAATGGAGCTGCAAGAATTTAAATCCCCCCGGCCAATGACCCACGACCTCATCACCAAGATCCTCACAGAGCTTGGCGGTAAGGTTGAGCGGATTGTCATTAGTCAAATCGTCGATAATACATTTTATGCGATTATCGAAATCAAAAGTAAGTACGAAACGGATATCCTCAAAATTGATGCGCGTCCTTCAGATGCAATCGCAGTCGCTGTTCGGTCCAAAGTCCCCATTTTTGTTTCCGAATCTGTCATGATCAAAGCTAAGATGGTCAATTCTGAAAAAGACGAAGAAGAAACTAAAAAATTTAAAGACTTCATCGACAACATCAATCCTGATGATTTTTCAAAGTACCTAGACCAACGCTAAAAGTCTTGCCACTTCCCGACTAAAATGGCAAACTTATTCCACCTTAAGCGCCAGTAGCTCAGTCGGATAGAGCAACGGATTTCTAATCCGTAGGTCGCAAGTTCGAATCTTGCCTGGCGCACCATTTTTAAGCGACAATACACCGACTTAATGCTATCATCAGGCGCATGAAATTTGACGTCACCATCATCGTTCCCATCTTTAATGAAGAAGACTGTTTACCTCTATTTTTTGACAAAATGGATAAGTTTTTAGCCATCTCCGAAAAATCAGTAAAAATACTTTTAGTTGATGATGGATCTCAAGATAAAAGTAGTCAGTTAATCGTTCACAAGTGTCATCAGGATCATAGATACCACTGGATCAAATTAGCAGAAAATTCTGGACTAAGTGCAGCTCTCGAAATCGGCATTAGAAATAGCGATACCCCTTATACCGGCTATATCGACGCAGATCTTCAAACTACCCCTGAAGATTTCCAGAGTTTTTATCCATTACTTGATCAATATGATCTGGTTTGTGGGATAAGACAAAAACGCCAAGACAGCATCGTCAAAAAAATGTCATCCAAGATTGCCAATAAAATCAGACGCATCGTTTTAAACGACGGCGTTCAGGATTCAGGATGCCCTCTCAAAATAGGCAAAACAAAAGTACTTCAGCAATTGCCTAAATTTAATGGCTTTCATCGTTTTTTGCCGGCCCTTTTCCTGATGAGTGGCGGCAGTATCATCCAAGTTCCGGTTCGGCATTTTCCAAGAGTCGCCGGAGTTGCAAAATATCATTTATTTAATCGGCTTGTAGGCCCATTCATAGACATGTTAGGCGTTGCTTGGCTTTCACGCCGTGCAATCCGCACCAGCACTGTTACTCAATGACGAAGTTCCTGATTTTCGGAATAGGATTACTCTCGCAAGTACTGTTTGCGGCTCGGTCATTTGCCCAATTATTTCATACAGAAAAACAAAAAAAAGTAGCAAATCCTCTCATTTTTTGGGAATTAAGTATAGTTGCCGCGCTTTTAATGATGGCATACGGAATTTTAAGAAATGACATTATTATTTTTGCAGGCCAAATTTTAAATTATGTCGTCTATATCCGAAATATTTCACTCAAAAAAGAATGGCGTAATTCTGTATTTAAAACACTATCTTATGGTGTGCCATGGCTAATTTTTTCATGGCTATTCTTAACCGACTCCTCATACTCATGGTCACAAATGATGAAAGTCCAATCGAGCATGTGTGCGGTTATGGCTTTGGGGTGGGTGGGTCAGATTGTATTTAGTTCTCGATTTTTCTATCAGTGGTTTTATTCTGAAAAAAGAAAAGAATCATTTTTCCCACTCGGGTTTTGGGTGTTAAGCGTAGTTGGCGGAGTTTTACTGAGTGTCTATGCCATGATCAGAAGAGATCCTATTTTGTTGGCAGGCCAAGTATTAGGGATTTTAATTTATATGAGAAATATTTATTACAACCGAAAGTCTCTAAAGGATTAAGATGAATTTCATAAAAGAATGGTGCCGTAAATATTGTCATCAGCTGATCTTGGTTGCCGTATCTGCATCGGTTCTATTTATCCACCTAGGGTTACCCCAAGTATCCGAGTTAATGGAAGCCCGCAACCTCCAGACTGCCAGAGAAATTGTGAGAGATGGGTCCTGGCTACTCCCCACAATGAATGGAGATCTAAGACTTGCTAAGCCCCCATTGCCGACCTGGTTAACGGCTATAGCTGCGATCATCGGCGGCGGATTTGATAATTTGACTGTATTACGCACACCGTCTGCGCTGGCGGCCATTATTATGGTGCTTGCCTTATATGGAGTATGTTTTGAGCTTACCCAAAACCGAAAATGGGCTCTCTATGCTGGATTAATACTCGCCACCTCAATCCATTGGATCGAAATGGGCAGGGAAAACTTTTGGGATATTTATGTCCATGCTGCGATGCTAAGTGCCATTTGGTGCTTTCTCAAGGCAATCAGGATTTCTAAGGCACGATACTGGTGGGGATTTGGGATCGCGATGGGGATGTCACTTCTATGCAAAGGGCCTGTCGGATATTTTTCTCTCTTTATCCCATTTTTAGCCGCATGGTGTATTGCATTGGATGGCATCACTCACCTCAAAAAAAATTGGAAACAGGTCATCGGCTCATTACTCATCGCACTAATCATTGGGGGCGCATGGCCGATCGTAGTCTCTATGACTAATATGGCGGCTGGGGTAGGGACCCTTAATAAGGAGGTATCCTCATGGACGAGTAGCCATGTCCAACCTTGGTGGTTTTATGGTCACTTTTTATTTTTAACAGGAATATGGATGGGGCTTGGGTGGTCAATTCTTAATAGTTCATTAATTAGAAAACGGCTAGATGGAAAGCAGAAGTTAGGTAAATTTTTATTAATCTGGATTGGGATCACATTACTATTATTATCAGTAATGCCTCATAAACAAATGAGGTACCTATTACCGATCTGGGTTCCAGTGGCGATGACGATAGGGGGCTTATGGATCAATATGCTTACTAAGCGATTGCTCACTATTCATGTCATTATCGTTCTATTATTTTCAGCGGGTGCAACTGCAATGCTCACTAAAGCCATTCTGGATCATTCCATCACACCTACAGAAGGCACCCTCGGGGGGATGTTACTCTGGGGGGCGACCGGCATCGTCATTCAGTATTTCAAAAAAAATAATCCTGCGGGTGTATTTTATGCGACCGTGGCAGTGGTCATAGCCTTTGTCATCGGGGTCTATCCCGCAATGGCCGAACAAATCAAAGGTCAGTATGATTACACAGTCCTATCCGTGTTAAAAAATAACCCAAAATTAAAAGACATCCCTTTTTACACCACCCGATCTCGAATTCACATGCAATATGTCTTTTATGCAGGAAAAGAAATTAAATTGTGGGATCCCAAAGACGCGACTTCATGGCCAGAAAGACTGCCTCTCATTATACTAACAATCGACAATCCTTTAGATTTATCAGAATATAAAGGGGATCAATCTCATGTTAAGAAAGAAGAGCTAGGAAGGTATCCTTCACAAATCGGCAATCGACAAAAATGGATACCGACACTCATCACAGAATAATAATTAAATTGGGGGAAATCCAATGAATCAAAAAATAAAATATTTAGTCATCGGCGGTCACGGATTTATAGGGAGCCATTTTTGTAAAAGGCTAAATCCCAAAGACTACCTTGTCTATGACATCCAACAACCTACCGGAAACCCATCTCCCCAACTTATTTTAAATCGTAAGCAAGGCGTTAATCCATCTTTAATAGAGATTCCAGACGGAATAGCTTGTGAGTATTTAGTCCATTTTGGGGCATTTGCAGGGGTACGCACCCATCGTCCTGCCACCGATTATTTTCAAAATAATTGTTTAGACTATTTAAAATTACTTCAAAAAGTAAAAGCAGATAAATTAATTTATATTTCCTCATCCTCAGTATTAGGCAATATCGAATCTCCCTATTCAATCTCCAAAAAAATATGTGAAGAAATTACCAAAACTCATTCAAATTGGGCCATCGTCCGGCCATTTACAGTCTACGGTGAAAATTCAAGGCCAGATATGCTGATTACAAGATGCATGCTCAGAGAAAAAATTATGGTCAATGGAGACCCTAAAACAATTTATAGAAAATATACCTATGTTGAAGATCTCATTGACTGCATCCTAGAGGCCCAAGATAAACCGGGTATCGTCAATGCCGTCGGGGCTGAAGAGTATTCCATACAAGATGTCTTAGACTTATTTAGAAATGAGTATTCCATTCAAGAAAAAAGCCCTCTAGATTTTACAGAATTGATTTTAGATGGAGCCAGGTCCTATATCTGCCATACAACGTTGGAATCATTTGCTGAGCAATGTTAAAATACCGCTTCTTTAAATAACGATACAAAGAGGCATAAACTGAAAAAAATAATCATGGTCGTATTTCTGATATATGGCAAATAAAAACGATCAGTATCCAGATAACACCCCCGGCAAGTACTATGTCGATCGAGATTGTATTGCTTGCGATACCTGTTTTGCTCTTGCGAGAAAAAACTTTAAGCTAGTCCAAAACAATGATCATGCCATCGTCTACAGCCAACCCAAAACTGATGCTGAAATTGAAGCTTGTGAGTTAGCGGTACACGCTTGTCCAGTCGGCGCAATCGGAAATGATGGAAATTAAATGATGTCCAAAATTACCCCGGAAGAATTATTTGAAAAATTAAAAAATATAAAAATTGCGGCTAATATTTGCTTATTTACACAGGAAAAATGCCGAAAAATTACCCCATTAATTAATGAAATTAATGAATTAAAAAAGAAAAAAAATGCCATTATTTTGGCCCATTCCTATGTAAGTCCCGAAATTATTTATGGAGTCGCAGATGCGGTCGGTGATTCCTACGAACTCAGTAAAAAAGCCCAGGAAACCACGGCAGATACCATCGTCTTCGCTGCCGTAAGATTTATGGCGGACACTGCAAAATTATTAAATCCCAGTAAAACGGTATTAATCCCAGGTAAAAATAATGGATGTTCGCTCGCGGATTCCATCACAGCAGCAGATGTCCAAGCGGCTAAACTCAAATATCCCAATCACACATTCGTCTGCTACATCAACACCTCAGCCGCCGTAAAAGCAGAATGTGATGTCTGTGTTACCTCTTCCAATGTCTATAAAATTGTTGAAGAAATCCCAAATGATAAAATCTATTTTTTACCCGATAAATTAATGGCCCAAAATGTCATCGAAGATTTTAAAAGAAAAGGGATTAACAAGGAAATTCAATATTGGGATGGCACCTGTTATGTCCATGAGGATTACGATGCCGAAATGATCGACTTCTTAAGAGTCCAGTATCCAGAAGTTGAAGTATTAAGCCACCCTGAATGCAATTCACAAGTACTCAATCAATCGGATTATGTCGGAAGCACCTCTCAGATGATCAATCATGTCAAAGCCTCACCAAAATCAACATTTTTTCTACTGACAGAATGCGGACTTACCAATCGATTACAAGCCGAAGTACCAGGCAAAACATTTGTAGGCACCTGCACTATGTGCAAATATATGAAATCAAATACATTAGAAGATATCTTGAGAGTACTAAAAGAGCCCGATGCGTCCGATATTATTTCAATCGACGAAAGTACTCAAAAAAAAGCCCTCAATACTATTCTGGAAATGTTTCGATATTCGGCTCGTTAACCCGTTTGCGACCATAAAAATAGTAAATCAATAATCCAAGCCCCATCCAAACAATTAGCCGAAGCCAGGTATCTGGTGGCAGCGATAACATTTGGCCAACTGCAGATAGCGCCCCTAAGATTGGGATCAACGGTACCCAGGGAACTTTAAAATACCGAGGTATATTCGGCTGAGTTCGCCGCAAAATCCACACCGAAATACAAACAATGGCAAACGCAAAAAGCGTCCCAATCGACACTAACTCTCCTAAAATTCCAATCGGAAATATACCCGAAATCATCATTCCTAAAATCCCTAAAATCAAAGTATTTAAATAAGGGGTTTGATATTTAGGATGAATCTTAGAGAAAAATCGTGGTAAATACCCATCTTTAGACATCGCATACAAAATCCGGGATTGTCCCATTAACATGACCAAAATAACCGAATTTAACCCAGCCAACGCCCCTAATTTAATAAAGGGTCTCAACCACGCAATTGCAGGTCCCACTGCATCCACTCCAACTGCAATCGGGTCTGGGACATTCAAAAGTCGGTAATCCACAATCCCAGTTAAAACTAAGGACACTAAAATATAAATAATCGTACATAAAATTAAAGACCCCAAAATCCCAAACGCCATATCCTTCTGCGGGTTCTTGGCCTCTTGAGCGGCCGTTGAAACTGCGTCAAATCCAATATAAGCAAAAAAGATAACTGCTGCACCCCTGGCAATACCGCTCCAGCCAAAATGGCCAAATACGCCCGTGTTCTCCGGAATGAACGGTATCCAATTCTGAGTTGAAATATAAGGCGCACAAAAAATAATAAATAAAAAAATAACACTTAATTTAACCAGGACAATAATCGCATTTACTTTCACCGATTCGCGTACTCCCACCACAAGCAAAATACTAATAATGGCAATAATCATCATCGCGGGGAGGTTAATCAACGCTCCGGTTAAATACCATCCTCGGATATGATCAAATCCAAATGGAGAACTTGATAAATAGCGCGGAATAATAATTCCAAATTCTTTTAAAAAACTTACAAAATATCCAGACCACCCCACGGCTACGGTCGAAGACGCAAAAAAATATTCTAAAATTAAATCCCAGCCAATAATCCATGCCACAAAATTACCCATCGATGCGCGTGCATACGCATACGCACTCCCAGATGTAGGGATCATCGATGCAAGTTCGGCATAACATAAACCCGCAAACACACATACAATCCCAGATAAAATAAACGAAAGTACAATCCCAGGACCTGCATATTCAGCCGCAGCCTGACCGGTAATGACAAAAATACCAGCGCCAATAATGGCCCCAATACCAAGTCCTACCAGATCCCATCGTCCAAGTACGCGTTTTAAATTAGAGTCTGATGACATGATTCCCCCCAACGGTTAGTCAATAATTTTATGTGGATTTAAAAGATTCTTTGGATCAAAAGTACGCTTGATTCCTCGAAAGATCGTGATATCGTACTCTGAAAACATCAGATTTAAAAACGGTTTCTTAGTAACTCCAATCCCATGCTCGCCGGTGATACTTCCTTTAAGTAAAATAGCTTGTTCAAGTATTTGAAGCGTTAATATTTCTCCAATATGAGCATCTTCACAATCTGGTGGAATTAAGATATTTACATGGATATTCCCATCTCCCAAATGGCCATAGCCAATAATTTGAATTCCAGATTCTATTGAAAGTTGAGAAATAAAGGCCATATAAGTGGATACCCGAGACACAGGGACAACAATGTCATGGGAGATTTTTTGAGGAAAAAGCTGTTTGAGAGAACGTGAAATTAAGCGGCGAGTTTTCCAGAGAATTTCTTTTTCGGATGCACTAGACATCACCTGAACCGAGCTTTGACTTCGATTTAAAATATCCAGAATAATCTCTGTATCTTTCTTGAATTGTTCGGCATCATGACTATCCAGTTCAATCAATAAATGAGCAGGGTGGTCACTATCTTGAATATCAATTCCATGACAGGTCTTAATCGCCTTAAGACAAGCCGTATCCATGAACTCAACAGCACTTGGGCTTACCCCAGAGGTTAAAATAGAGTTGAGCGCAAAAAATGCCTCATCATAACTCGTAAATGCGCAGTGAATCAGAGGGCCCTCAAGAGGCAATGCAATCAGCTTCACAATAATTTGAGTGATAACAGCGAGTGTTCCTTCGCTCCCCACCAAAAGCCCAATCATGTCATAACCGGCCACATCTTTTCTAAGTTTGCCACCAAAATGAAACGGAGTGCCATCCACATAAAATCCAGATAATCCCAAAATATAATCTCGGGTTACCCCATATTTAAGACATCGAGGACCACCGGCATTCTCGGCCACATTCCCACCGATTGTACAGGTCTCAAGGCTGGCTGGATCCGGCGGATAAAAAAGCCCAATTTCAGACACCTCACGCTGTAAATTACCGGTAATTACACCCGGTTCAATGACTGCTACTCTATTTTCAACATCAATTTCTAAAATACGATCCATTTTTTCAAATGACATCATCAAGCAGGCTGTTACGGGAAGTGCGCCACCCGTCGTACCCGTCCCTGCACCTCGAACCACAATCGGAATATTAAAAAAATCTGATGTTTTTAATATAAATTCCACATCACTCTCAGAGTGGGGGAACAAAATAATAAAATCCAAAGAAACTGGCCCAAAATAGGGAGAACGATCATGAGAATACGCTTCTCTCTCCAAATCAGATATAACAACCTGAGAGTCTGAGAGGCGCTTGCGAAGATGATGAATAATGAGGGTAAAATCCATACTAGTTTCTGGAGCTCCCGATCGGGATCGAACCGATGACCTTATCCTTACCATGGATACGCTCTACCGACTGAGCTACAGGAGCATTTTGACGATTTTGGAATCCTATCAGAACCACGTCAGTCTTGCAAATAACGCTTTAACTTACCAAATTGAACTTGTCGGGTATAGTCCAATATAAGCTGGTTAACATCTTTGCCACCCGCCACAATATTCACCATCAAGCTATCACTCAATACGATATTGCGTTCGATCAGGCCTAAAGTTGGATTTACTTTTTCTAGCCCCCGATACCCATCCTGGATTTCAATAATTTTGGCCGTATCCAAATGGGCCGCTAGTTTAGGGTTTTTAACAATATCCCAATACTCTTGTACAGATGAATCCAGATGAATCACAGAAACATCCAAATGTTGCCCAGAAGACGGATTTAAATACCGACGGGAAAAGATGACTCCAAATCGATCAGATACATATTCTAAAGATGGCCTACCCTGAGGCGTCAGTGTTTGAAATGTATCTGGAAAAAAGGATTCAATGACATCCGTCTGTATCGCCCGAAGGCGGTCCGATAAATGCTGCATCGTTGATAGGGCTGTCGCATGTCTATCATCTTGAATACTCTGTCTCACAAGTTCAAGCTCGCGAAGTAAGGCGATACGAACTGTATTAGATACTGCAGTCGACACCGTGGGCGTATTAGATACAGACGCCACCTGAACTGCTGGCACAACAGCTCGAACCGCATCTGCAGTCGGCAAATGATGATGCACAATAGGTTTTTCAACAGGCTTACGCTTCACTTCAACACGTCGCTTAACAGGTTTAGGATCCAGCGAAACCCGAGATCCCAACGCCTCAGCAGGAAGCCCTAAAGCCACACAATAAAAAAATAGGAGAAAAAAAACACGGAACATAGATCAAAATATATCAAATGCTTTCCTCTTTATACAATTAAAACTACTTCAAATCTTGCGAGATAGAGGAGATATTGATAAAATCTTCGTAAGTTCAATCAAAAGCCATCAACTTTGGCGCAAAAATTTCCAATTATTTTCACAAAAAACAAATTGAAGATACATAAAGGTACAAAAGTTAAGTTTATTATCCAAAAAACTAGGGAATACATCACATCATCAGTGTTCCTCCCAATCAAAATCCACAAAAACAACCAATGATATCAAGGAGTCAATATGACTAATCAGCAACCGTATAATAACAAAGACAAAAAGCAATCTGGCCAACCGCAAAGACAACGATTCAATAAACCCAGACCTAAAGGAATCCCACAAGAAGTAGACGAAAGAGCCGACCGAAGTCAATCCGAACCAGATCCAAATCCCAGAGAACATAGCAGCACGGACGAACGATTAGACATCGTCGAACTTCAACGCAGCTCCTTAAAAGAACTTCATGAACTTGCCAAGGGAATTGATTTACCCGACTACAAGCAACTTAAAAAAAATGACCTCATTTTTAATATCCTTCAAGCAAAAACAGAAAAAAGTGCCATTATCTTAGCGAGCGGTATCCTCGAAATATTACCGGATGGATATGGATTTTTAAGAACCAATAACTATTTACCAAGTTCAGAAGATATTTATGTCTCTCAAACTCAAATTAGAAGATTTGGGGTCGCAAACGGCGACCGTTTGTCCGGCCAAGTCCGCCCTCCTAAAGAAGGCGAACGTTATTTTTCATTACTAAAAGTAGAGGCGATTAATAACGAAAGCCCAGAAATGATCAGGGAAAGAACTTTATTTTCAAATCTAACCCCGATTTATCCTGATGAATTATTACATCTTGAAACGGGCTCAGTCCCAATCGTTGGCCGCATCATGGATATGCTATGCCCCATCGGAAAGGGCCAACGCGCGCTCATCGTTTCTCCTCCAAAAGCCGGTAAAACGACGATTATGAAAGACATCGCTAATGCAATCGCAATTAACCACCCTGAAGTTCTCATCAAAGTCCTCCTCATTGACGAACGTCCTGAAGAGGTTACTGACATGGAAAGATCGGTCAAAGGCGAAGTTATTTACTCAACATTCGACGAACCCCCAGAGCAGCATGTTCGCGTATCAGAATTAGTACTCGAGAGTGCAAAGCGCCTAGTAGAATGCGGCAAAGACGTCGTTATTCTCTTAGACTCCATCACACGTCTCGCTAGAGCCTATAACCTCGTCGTACCCCCATCTGGGCGAACATTATCTGGTGGTTTAGACCCAAGCTCTCTCCATAAACCCAAAAGGTTCTTCGGGGGGGCCCGAAATATCGAGCATGGTGGCAGTTTAACCATCGTGGCCACTGCGCTAGTCGATACAGGCTCTAAAATGGATGACATCATCTATGAGGAGTTCAAGGGCACTGGAAATATGGAGCTTCACCTCAGCCGAAAAATGGCGAACCGAAGAATATTCCCGGCAATCGACATCATCAATTCTGGAACCAGAAAAGAAGAGCTCCTCATCCCAGAAGATATCCTCAAAAAAGCCTACTTACTCCGCAAAAACATGGACTCCGAAAGCTCAACTGAAGAATTAATTAAATTATTAAAACAAACTAAATCCAACGAAGAATTTTTGAATTCTCCAATATTTAAATAATTAAATAAAATAATAATTCAAAAACCAAAAACCCCATCATTCCCGCAAAAGCGGGAAAGGGCTGGATTCTTGCCAAACATTGGATAACCCCGACAGGGGATAAATGTCGTCAGGTGGTCAAATCACGAGGCGCAGACTACCAAGGAGCGGAGGCCTCAGCCGTAGCGGTGTAGTTAAGCCTCGGGAGTTGGCCGCATGGCGGCATTTATCCCCTGTCCTAAACGGAGATCTTCGATCTAAGGTTGATCTTGCCTTCGGCCTCGAGCTTGTTTACGATATTGATAACATAGTCCTGAGCCGCCTCAATATCACGCTTAGAAATCGTCTTGCCCTTCAAGTCTAAATACTGCCTAATCATTTCTTTTGCACTTTGATTTAAATTAGAGTTAATCTTTTGCTGCGTTGAATCTTCAACGCTCACAAGCGCCGTCGATAATAATTCAATGTTAGACTCCGACAAGACCAGCTTAAGCTCATCATCCGAAAGAAACTTAAGATCATCAAAAATAACAACACTTTCTCTAAACATGCGATACGCATCACGGTTGGTTTGACCCAAAACTCCCATAAGTTGTTTTTTAACTTCGCCCGACACATATGTGAATAGCCTCACAAACGACGACTTACCGCCAACAAGACATTCAAGCCAGTCGCGTACGCGGCCTTCTAATTTATCCAAATAAGCGCGATTAACGACCCTCTGACTCAAAATGTTGGTTGTAATTGTTGCCTGATTTTGCAAGTCAAGCTCTCCCATTACTTTTGCACCCAATCGTGCAGGTAAAAAAGACACAATAATCGAAATATTTTCGACAGACATATTTTCACTGCGAATCAGATAGAGCAACTCATCAACGTTATTTTCACTAATAAAATCAAAGTAGCGTTTAATGGCATGATCTGATTGAACCACTGCAGCAGCTCCACCACCTCCACCTGAGGATTCTGGCATTTCAAAGTTAGGATTTACGCTTACATTTGGTGCTGGAGCAGCCGCAGCATCTCCACCGCGACCTTGTTTTGCGTTAGAACGGCTTTGCACCCACATAAAGGCCAAAAACAAGAGAGAAAACCATGCCGCTAATCCCAATGTAACCATTGTGGAGGGAATAAGAAAACGCTGTGTAAATGTAGTGGTTTCTTGTTTTGCTGCTTTGACTTGTCTTAATTCATCCGCATCATAAAACGTTTTGTAAGTAATTTCGATTGTATCTCGAGGAAATTGAAGACCCAATAACTCAACCACCATTTCACGTGCACGTCCAGCCTGTGATTTAGAAAATGCTTTATTAACCACAATCTTGACCCGAGTTTTAAGTAGTGTAGGCCGTACATAAGTAGTAATCGAATCAAACGGAAGTTTGGAAATTGAATCTGGAGCCAAGTTTTTTAAAACCGGGTATCCAGGTAAAACATTTATCTCATCTTGTTTTTTAGGTTGAGTAACACCTCTAGGCTTAGATTGTTCGGTATATTTAACTTCATATTTTGGAGTGGTCATATCGACATCCACATCCACAACAAAGTTTCGCTCACCATAAATACGGTCTAAAGTCTGCTGAGCTTTTTGAGATAAGGATTGCTCTAAAACAGCTTCATCACTTGTTGCGGCAGACAAAGATGTCGCACAGCAAAAAATAAACAGGGGTAAAAACAGATAAGATTTAAATTTCATTATTACTCCTTAGTTGGACTTCTTAGATTTAGGGACGCTGACAGACCATTTTCCATTATCAAGTTGTTCGACAACTGGATTAAGGTTTTCCTCTTTTAGTTTCTGAGCATAAGAATACGCTTTCGCTTGGGTTGGGAAAACCCCCAAAAGCTGCATTTCAGCACCAGCACTAGCGTCAGAGCCTCCTTCTTTTTTACGATTTTGCTTTTCCTCCTTAGCACGCTTTGCGGATTCTTTATCAACAGTTAAGGCTTTTTCGGTTTCAGCAATAAAATGCTCTAGAGTTTTATTGTTAGGATCTAAAAATAATGCTGTGGTCCAAGCCTCAATCGCTTCCTTTTTTTGACTCAGCATATAATACGCTGATCCCATTCGCTCATGAACCTTAGAATTCTTAGGATCAAAAACAGCCAGCATTTTTAAAACATTAACTGCACGCTCATAATTACCGCCATAAAAAAACACAGAAGATTGTTCCCAAAACTTGGTTTGCTTATCTTCAACTTGATAGCCACCTGTATCAAGTCCAAATCCCAATTTTAAAAATTGCTTAGCTTTAAAATGACGGCGACTAATATAAACAATTTGAATAAGGAGATCTTTGGTTAGCTCATCATCACCGGAAACAAATGACCGTTGCGCCTCACGATATAATCGTTTAATCGTATCTTGATCCTCGGGATCCAAATCATCATCGCCTTGAATAATTTTGGCCGAATTATCTTCGCTTTGATCTACAGTTACAATGACACTCAATCGATCTTTAAGCACCACA
Source organism: bacterium UBP8_UBA817 (assembly GCA_945888435.1). GTDB lineage: Bacteria > Margulisbacteria > Marinamargulisbacteria > SXXA01 > SICP01 > CAMCZW01. The sequence goes on along the minus strand of CAMCZW010000005.1, from coordinate 52,394 downwards.
TCGTTCTGGGTAAGTTGATCACTAGGTAGTGATTCTAAAAGGCGGAGAGCATCTGGATATTGATAGGTTTTAAGCATTGGTTGAAGCGATTTACGGGCATCCTCTTCAGATACTTCATCGGCTGTGGGCTCGACAGGTTGAGCTGCAGGTACAGGGGCCACTCCCGTTGGTGCAGTTTTAATCCCAAACGTAGTCCGAGATTGCGCCAAAAGAGGAGACATGTAAAAAATACTAAGAGAAAAAAACGATACGAAAAGTAATGGCAATGCCCGATACTTCATTAAAAATTCTCCATATAAATCAAGTTGACTTCGCCCATTATAAAGTGAGACCTGACAAAATCAAAGCCACACACATAGGCATTGATTAAAATAAAATAAATCAGCGTTCAATTTCAAGATGAAACAGTCTCACAAAAGTGATGAATCGCATCAACCGTACGGGTAATATCCTCATCAGAATGTGCATGGGATACAAACCACGCTTCAAATTGTGATGGAGGAATCATCACATGAGAATCTAATAAATAAGAATGAAATTTCGCAAAGCGTTGTGTATTACTCGTTTGTGCCGATGCCAAGTTCGTCACCGGAGTGTCCGTAAAAAACATCGAAATCATACTCCCAACCCGATTCACAGATACAGGAACCTTGGTTGCTAAAGAAGCTTGGTTAATCCCCACTTCAAGTGCATGAGAGCGTTGCTCCAACCGAGAATAAATTGCAGGATCCGACAATAACCCAAGCATCGCAATCCCGGCGGCCATCACTAAAGGATTGCCCGAAAGTGTTCCCGCCTGATAAACCGGCCCATTCGGAGAAAGAAACGCCATAATATCTTTTCGTCCACCAAACGCGCCGCAAGGAAGGCCGCCTCCAATAATTTTACCCAAACAAGTTAAATCTGGAGTAATCGAGTAAAGCTGTTGAGCCCCGCCAGACGACACCCGAAACCCAGTCATCACTTCATCAAAAATAAGAACAGCCCCATACTGAGTACAAACTTGTCTCAATGTATGTAAAAAACCTAATTCAGGTAGGACAACGCCCATATTACCAACCACAGGCTCGACAATCACGGCCGCGGTGTGATCTCCAAATTCAGAAAAAAACTGTCTCACCGCTTCAGAATCATTAAATTCTAAAACCGCCGTATGCTCCACAAAAGAGTGGGGAACTCCAGCGCTATCCAATTGACCGAAGGTTAAATTGCCAGACCCAGCAGCCACCAAAAGAGAGTCCGAATGTCCGTGATAGCATCCACTAAATTTAAGAACGATATCCCGTTTCGTAAATCCTCTCGCCAATCGAAGTGCCCCCATACATGCTTCCGTCCCAGAATTCACAAATCGAATTTGCTCAATCGATGGAAACGCTTTTTGTACTTTATGAGCCAAAATAGTTTCAGCTTCAGTAGGCGCACCAAATGAAAGCCCTAAGTCCATAGCATCACGTAACGCCGATAAAATCGTCGGGTGAGAATGTCCTAAAATATGAGGGCCAAAAGCGCCAATGTAATCAATGAGTTGATGACCATCTTCAGTGGTTACATATGCCCCGTTTCCACTTTTAATAAATACTGGGGTACCACCCACGGACTTAAACGCCCTGACGGGGCTATTAACCCCGCCAACCAAGACTTGCTGAGCATCTTTGAATAATTGAGATGAGGACATGATCACTCCCAATTACTGATTAGAGACAGACGCTGTTTTACGAAGTCGGTACTGAATATCTTCTAGTAGGCGGCGATTAACCGAAATAATATCGGCAATCAGTCCAAAAATAAGCAATTGAAATCCAATTAAAATAAGACCAACCCCAATTAAAAGACTTGGGATATGGGACGCTGGCGTATCACCCGAATAAAAGACCGCCCATCGAATCACCAGAATTCCACCCAAAGTAAATGGTAATATCGAAAGCCACATAAAAAATCGAAGAGGCTTATAAATATTAATCACTCGAAACATGGTGACTAATGATCTTCTGACATAATGAGGAATGCTTTTTACTAATCGAGAAGGCCTTAAATAGCCATTGGTACGAATGGGAATAGAGAGTGTCCGGATACCGGTTTGCCCCGCCTGGATAATTGTTTCAAGCGTATATGTGTAATCATTAAATACGTTTAATCGCAGTGCAGCTTCTCGGCTAATAGCTCTAAAGCCACTTGGGGCATCTTGAATCGATGTACGGCTTAATACCCGCACAACAAAACTTCCCAATCGTTGAAGTAGCTTTTTAACAAAAGAAAAATGTTCAGTTTCTAAAATTGGTCTTTCACCAATCACAAAATCCGCTCGCCCTTCAATAATAGGCCGGACCAAATTCGGGATATCGGCGGCCAGATATTGGTTATCGGCATCGGTATTCACAATTACATCAGCCCCAAGACGTAGGCAAGCCTCAATCCCAGTCATAAAGGCACGGGCTAAGCCCTGGTTATAAGAATGCCGAACCACATGATGGACACCATGGCGTTTTGCAACGTCAGAGGTATTATCTGAGCTGCCATCATCAATGACCAACCACTCAACCACGGTCGCCCCGTCAATCTGAGTCGGAAGATCCGCAAGTGAAATAGGTAAGGCGTCTGCTTCATTAAAAGCAGGGATTTGGATAATTACTTTCATTCTAAAATACTCCCATTAAGTCGCGACATAATACTTTCTTGAACATGAGCCAAAAATGGTGTTTTTGGCACTTCAATTGCAAGAATCGTAAAAAATATCATATACAGGACCGCATGGACCATTAGCCAATGATGAGAATGGGTCCGTAAAGACTCCCAATATTTCGCAACCGATAAATAAGCGGTCAAAAGTAGTGAAAATAATAACAATGCAAAGGCCGACACAAACACCACCGATTGTGAGGCTTCCTTAGAAAATTGAAACCAGTATACCGTCAATAAAATCCCAAAAAACACGGCTGTAAATCCAGTCATTTTGGCGGCGCGCGCTCTAAATTCAGGACGAATCAACCCTTCTGTAAATGCATAATGACCCATCAGCATAATGAGTGTTGGAAATACATAAGCGATATAACGCCCAAGCTTCGTATGTCCCGAAATTGAAAACAAAATCAAACAAGGTAAAAACGATGCCATCAAAAATTGATAAACTCTTTCCTTTTTTAACAATTCGGCAAAGTGACGGTTAAAAAATGAGGTAATCATCACAAAGGTGTGAGGGATTAATCCCACAAACACATATAAAGAAAAGCCATAAAAATCACCACGGTACTCTGCATTTTTGCGAGTAGATTTCACAAATCGGCCGGTATTGTCGTAGATGAAAGATTTCACAAAAGAAAGCCCATTCGAATCAGCTTGAGAAATAAACCATGGGAGATTCGCGACCAAAACAACCAGAGATGCCAGAACACAATCCTTAACCGTCTGCCAAATCGATCTTCTATAAATAAAGTGAGTCAAAATTATCAAGATACCCATTAAGCCACCGCAAATCGAAAATCGGCTTAAACTCCCAATTGCAATTAAAATGGTAGAAATCCAAAAATACTGCTTTTTATTAGATTGAAGATATAAAAGATAAAATCCGCAAAATCCAAAATAAAAAACAGTAGCCGGCCAGTCATACATCGGCGTTCGAGATAAATAGACAAACATTAAACTCGTCGACAAGAGATACACATTAAATCGGGCTAAATTTTCTGATTTCCAAAGACGAAGCGAAAAAAAATACATCAAACAGCAGGCCAAAACACCCATCAATAAATTGAAAAAATTAAGCATATAAAAGGAAAGAGGGGATAGTTTTAAAAAGATGGCCGAGCACCACGTGATAAGGGGGCCATGTGCCTGATCATTAAGGTTACCTAAATATTGATTAGTTTGAGCCAAAATGGCAGCAGAATCAGCCCAGTTCTTAATATCTCCATCAGTAAGAGGGTAGTTAATAAATGGGACACTTAACATCACAAAGACGGTCAGTATCATGACAAGGAATTGAAAGGAAGACTTTGACATGGAGATCCTTATACTTGACTAGGTGTAAAAAAGAAGGTTAGCATACCTTACCAATCTTTTGTATAAACTACAAAAGAAATATAAATCAAAATAATCACTATCTACACTCTAGTGTAGCGGGTAAATACCCGACTGTAGTGATGAATCAGGAGTTCAGAATGTCAGAGACTAAGACCAAAGACGCAGCCGTCCAAAATTCAAACAATAATACTCAACAAGAAGAAAGCAATAGCGTCATCACCATGAGACAACTATTGGAATGTGGAGTTCACTTTGGACACCAAACTAAACGTTGGAACCCAAAAATGAAGCCTTATATCTTCACTTCAAGAAACGGCATCCACGTTATCGACCTTCAACAAACCATTAAATTAATTCACGACGTTTTTGAACTTGTAAAAGAAATTGCAAGACGAGGCGGTACTGTTTTATTTGTAGGAACAAAAAAACAAGCGCAAGAAGCGATTCAAATTGAAGCTGAAAGATCCTCAATGCCATATGTTAACCACAGATGGTTAGGTGGAACGCTCACCAACAATATGACGATTCGCCAAAGCATTAACAAAATGAAAAAGTACACTGGAATGAAAGACAATGGATTACTTCAAAAATTATCCAATAAAGAATCATCCAGAATTACAAAAAGATTGGCAAAATTAGAATACAGCTTAACTGGAATTAAAAATATGGTATCAATGCCATCAATCTTGTTTGTAATCGATACAAAACGAGAGCAGTTAGCGATTAAAGAAGCCCATAAATTAGGGATTCCAATCATCGGTATCGTAGACACCAATGCTGACCCAAATGAAGTTCAATACCCAATCCCAGCAAACGATGACGCAATTCGTGCCATCCGATTGCTTTGCAGTATTATTTCAAGAGCCGTACTTGAAGGACGCGGAGCACAAGAAGCCGCTGGATTTGAAAAGGTTGAAGAGCAAATGCTTCAAGCTAGCCAAGCAAAAGCAACCGAAGAACCAAAAAAAGTAGCCGAGTAATTAAGGAGAGTCCCATGGCCGTTACAGCTGAACAAGTTAAAGAATTAAGAGAAAAAACAGGCGTCGGAATGATGGATTGTAAAAATGCCCTTTCACAATCGGATGGGGATTTTGAAAAAGCAATCCAAATCCTAAGAGAAAAGGGTCTTTCAGCCGCCGCAAAAAAATCAGACCGTTCAACAAATGAAGGTCGAATTTTTACCGCATTAAATTCAGATAAAACCCAAGGGGTTATTCTGGAAGTAAATTGCGAAACGGATTTCGTTTCTGGTAATGATCAATTTATCGAATTCGGACAAAGCGTCGCGAATGCATTGCTCAACTCCTCAATCAACCAAGTCGAAAATCTTGGCGAAGCTGAAGTGGCTGGACGAAAAATTTCGGATATTCTTCCGGACAAAATTTTGAAATTAGGTGAAAAAATTTCATTTAAAAGACTTCAAAAAGTAGAAGATAAAAATGTGGCAGAATATGTTCACATGAACGGTAAAATCGGCGTCATCGTTTCCTTCAATACCCAAGTATCAGAAGAAATGGGGCGTGGAGTTGCCATGCATGTGGCCGCAATAAATCCTCCATATATCCGTCGTGAAGAAGTTCCTTCCGCTGATTTAGAAACTGAACGAAGCGTGATTAAGGCACAAGTACTAAAAGAAGGTAAACCTGAAGCCATTGTCGACAAAATTGTCGAAGGTAAATTAGGCCGATTCTACAAAGAAAATTGCTTACTTGAGCAAGACTTTGTAAAAGATTCTGAAGTCGTGATTAAAAATTACCTTCCAGAAGGGTCAACAATTAACCAGTCCATCCGATTCTCACTAGGATAAATTTTTGGTGGAATTAAACATCCATCAATTTCCAGAGCCGACACGATATTTTGAAGAAATAGAGTGTCGGCTTTTGGCATCTTATGCGGTCAAAAGCAAAGACTCTAAAGGTCGCAAATATCCAGAGCCAGAGTCTCCCTCCAGAACCTGCTTTCAAAGAGATCGTGACCGAATTATCCACTCCAAAGCCTTTCGCAGGCTTAAGCACAAAACCCAGGTATTTATTGCAACCGAATCTGATCATTATAGATCGCGCCTCACTCACACGATCGAGGTTGCCCAGGTTTCCCGTCATCTCGCGCGCTTACTCAGGCTCAATGAAGATCTCTCAGAAGGGATTGCCTTAGCCCATGACCTCGGCCATACTCCATTTGGCCATGCCGGAGAACGAGAACTCAATAAACTCATGAAACCCTATGGTGGCTTTGAACATAACCTCCAAAGTAGGCGCATTGTCGACGAGTTAGAAGAAAAATACCCCATGTTCAACGGATTAAACCTCACGCTCGAACTACGAGATGGCCTCATGAAGCATCAAACCCCATGGGATCATCCAGATCAATCGATCCAAGGATTTCATTCACTTGAAGCCGAGGTTTGCAATATCTCCGACGAAGTCGCCTATAACAATCATGATCTAGATGATGGGCTAAGAGCCGGCCTACTCCAGGAGGATCTCCTCGAAAAAGACGTTACTTTATGGAAAGAGGCCAAAAGCCAAATCGAAAAAACATATACCAATCTCTCAGGCCGGCATCGTAAAACGCTTATCAATAGCTATTTAATTTCATCGCAAGTCCAAGATGTTTATTACCAAACATTAAAAAATATTCAGGAAACCGGCATCCAAACCATCCAGGATGTCCAGGAGATGAAAAAAGAAATCGTCAGTTTTAGCGATGAAATGAAAGAGAAAAACTCAGAACTAAGAAGATATCTATTCAAACATTTCTATTTCCACAGTGATGTCTATCGAATGAATCAAAAAGGACAGAGAATCATTAAAGACATTTTTGAAATCTTTATGGACGATCTCTATTTGCTCCCAGAAAGATATCAAGAGAAAATCAAAGAAAACCAATCCAAAGAACGCGTCATCTGCGATTATATTGCCGGCATGACCGATGTCTACGCCAAAAGAGAACACGACCAACTTCTCAAATAGGCCGTGATGTTCCAAAAGTAGTGACAACATGCTAAAGTCGAGTCGATCTCACACAAAACCAACAGGAGGCCTTTATGTCAGTCACAGTAATTACAGACTCAACATTCCAATCCGAAGTATTAGCAGAAACGAAAAAGGCGGTCCTGGTAGATTTCTGGGCACAATGGTGTGGACCATGCAAGATGTTAGCCCCGGTATTAAGTGCCATTTCAGAAAAAAGGTCCGATGATATCAAAATCTGTAAAATAGATGTGGATAGCAATATCAAATCCGCTCAAGATTTTCAAATTTCCAGCATTCCATGCTGTATCGTTTTTCAAAATGGAAAAGAAATTGGTCGCATAATTGGCCATCGAACAGAAGCCGGAATGAATGATGAAATCACAAAAATAATCGGAAAAGCCTAGGTAAACCTTGATTCAGAGTGCATTTTTTGATAAATTCTGACGTAAAACGTTAAATAAAAGGGAGTTAGGTCCATGGCAGTCAACAAGCCTGAGAGAAAACTATATAAAATTGGCTATTTAACAAAACGTTTAGGGATTACACCTCGGACGATTCGATATTACGATCAAATGGGTTTACTACCGCACGTAAAACGCAGCGAGGGAAATGTTAGATTATTTGATGATGAAGATTTAGAGATCATTAAAAAAGTACGTCGTATGCAAAAAGAGGAGTTTTTACCTTTAGATGTCATCAAGGAACGACTTTTTGGTCAAGAGAGTGCCGCTCAAAATTATCATGTTGCTGTATTAACTGACAGCACAGCTGTATTTCCAAAAGACTTATCCAAAAATCTCAATATCCATGTCATCCCAATTAAGCTCACCGTCAACGGAAAAGTATTAGATGACGATGGAAAAATATCCGAAGCTGATTTTTGGAAAAAAATTGACAAGGGCAAGGCCGAACTTAAAACCACGCCACCTACAGTTGAAGAATTTAAAGAAAAATATCTTGCTCTAAAAAAGTTAGGCATTAGAAAGATTTATTCAATTCACTTGTCTAACTCTCTATCAGACACCTTTCAAAATGCTCAAGCGGCGGCTGAACAGCTTGCAGATCAATTAGATGTAATTTCAATTGACTCTAAAACAACCGGTGCAGGGTTAGGTTTATTTGTTATTCAAGTCGCCGAAGCCTTACATAAGGGTGAATCTGGGCAGCAACTTGAAGTATTTATTGCCAAACAAATTCCTTTAATTTACTACACAACAATGGTGAATGAATTACGATATCTTGCTCAACACACTAAAGATGAAGTGTCAGAAGGGTATCAACAACCAAAATTGATGGAAAAGCTATATCAATTCAAACCCATTTTTACATTAAAAAACAATGGTGAAATTGATATTATCGATTGTGTCAAAACACAAGAAGAGGCATTTGATATTTTATTAAATCACGTCGAGCAGGAATATATTGCACGTGGAAAATACGCAAAATATATTATGCTGACCTATAATTATCTCTATGGAGAAGCCGTTGAAGTCAGTAACCGAATCAAAAAGATTTGCCCAAATACACAAATCTATCTTGAAGAAGGCTGTACGGCATTAACAACTTACTTAGGACCTGAAACCCTAAGTGTCTCCATCGCATAAAAAGGAAAAGACAATGCCAAAAGCACCAAAGTCAGTCTTACATGCGCTTATCGAAGTAAAGGTTCGCCCTCAAAAAGCGAGAGGCTATCACATGATGGCCCAGCGAATTGCCAAGCATCATCAAGTCCAAAATGTCTATTTGATGTCGGGTGTCTATGACTTACTCATCAGCGTTGAAGGCGAAACTTTAGAAGAAATATCAAACTTCGTCTCCGATAAATTGGCCCCAATTGAGCATGTGCAAAGCACCATTACTCACTTTGTACTCAAAAAGTATAAGGAGAATGGAAAATTACTGACATCAGACGATGAGTTAGAAAGGCTAGCCGTATCTCTATGAGCCCCGGCTTTTCTGACCGATTAGAAACGATTCCGCCATCTGGGATTCGCGCATTTTTCGAATTGGTCATTGGTGCAGAAGATATTATTTCACTAGGGGTAGGGGAACCTGATTTTCCTACCCCATGGTCCATCAGAGAGAAGGCCATCTCTGCAATCGAAAAAGGAAATACTTCCTATACATCCAATGCCGGTTTAAAAGAATGTCGGCAAGCAATCTCAAAATATCTCGAAAAACGCTTTCATGCCACCTACAGCGCAGATACCGAAATTATTCTTACCTCAGGGGTTTCTGAAGGTGTGGATATCGCGCTAAGGGCCATATTGAACCCTGGCGACGAAGTAATTGTTCCTGAGCCAGGATATGTATGCTATCCACCGTTAATCCAGTTATGCGGGGCCACATCGGTCTCTGTTGAGACACATCAGACCCACTTAATTCCAGACCCTCAAAAAATTGCTGAAAAAATAACTTCAAAAACAAAAGCCATTGTCATTTGTTCTCCAAACAATCCAACAGGAGCTGTCATCCCCGCATCTGTACTCGAAGAAATTGCGAAATTAGCGATTAAACATGATTTATGGGTACTCTCGGACGAAATTTATGCTGAGATTTCCTATGTCCCGTATACCAGCATGGCGTCCATTAAAGGCATGAAAGACCACACTATTTTACTCAGTGGATTTTCAAAGGCATTTGCAATGACTGGTTGGCGGCTAGGCTATCTATGCGGTCCGGAAGAAATCGTCAAAAGGGCATTAAAAATTCATCAGTACAGCGCCCTATGCGCACCCATCATTGCGCAAATCGCGGCAATAGAAGCATTAAGAAGTCCTGAAAAAGAAATTAAAAAAATGAAAGAATCCTACCAACGACGACGAGATTTATATGTTGATGGAATGAATAAAATCGGACTGTTCACTCAAATCCCAGAGGGCGCGTTTTATGCATTTACTAATATTTCAAGCACGGGACTAACTTCTCAGGAATTTGCATTAAAATTATTAAGAGAAAAAAAGGTAGCGGTCATCCCTGGTACTGCGTTTGGCGCATCAGGAGAGGGCTTTATACGGGCCTGTTATGCGACCGAGGAAAGCGAGCTTAACGAAGCCATAGTTAGGATAAGAGAGTTAGTCCTGGATCTGAAAAGGTAAGAGCGAAAAAGGCATGAACCTACTAGATATCTTTATTTTAATTTGTATTATTATGGGTGGCCGCGATGGGTATAAATCAGGGCTGATTGAAATCGTAACTGAACTCGCCGGATTTATTGGCGGAGCCTTTTTAGCAATTATTTATGCCCCTTCAGTTGCTGAATATCTATTTACAAAATTTGCAATAAATCTGACGGTCGGAAGTTTTGTCGTCTTTTTCCTCATTTGGGGTACAGTAATAATGGTTATGACTGCGATTGGGAAAATAGCCACAAAGATTTTAAGCGTACCCATTATTGGGACAGTAAATCAAATGGCAGGGTTTGTATTAGGGACTGCAAAGGGACTTTTAATTAGCATCCCCTTTCTTGTATTGATTTCATATTTCCATCCACAACTCATGAATAATTCAGCTTGCGCGCGACCATTTCAAAAGATTTTAGTTCAAATAAGCCATCATTTTTTTAATGAATATGATACAGGATTATCTGAGTAGCTTATGATATAATCGTCTCGCCTCGCGCAACAACGATATCCTGCAAAATTTTGGAGTAACTATATGTGGAAAGGATTAATCCATCACTATAAAGACTTTTTGCCTGTCACTGAAACAACCCCAATTGTGTCATTAAATGAGGGTAATACCCCGTTAATCCCTATTGATAATCTCGCAAAAGAATGGGGAATTAAAGCAAAATGGTATGTGAAATACGAAGGGCTAAATCCCACCGGATCGTTTAAAGATCGCGGCATGACGATGGCCATCAGCAAGGCCAAAGAAGCCGGCGCAAAAATGGTCATGTGTGCCTCGACAGGAAATACTTCTGCCGCAGCCGCTGCATATGCCGCCAAAGCGGGGATGACTTGCTGCGTCATTATACCCGAAGGAAAGATTGCATTAGGGAAGCTGGCTCAAGCTATGATGTACGGAGCAATCGTTCTTCAAATCGAAGGTAATTTTGATGATGCATTAAAAATGGTCATCGAAATTTGTAAAGAATCCCCTATTACCCTTGTAAACTCAGTTAATCCTTACCGAATCGAAGGGCAAAAAACTGGTGCATTTGAAATTGTAGACGCCTTAGGCGATGCCCCTGATTATCACTTTATTCCAGTCGGGAATGCAGGGAATATTACAGCTTACTGGAAAGGGTACAAAGAATATTTTGATCTCAAAAAATCCACAAAAAAACCAAAAATGATGGGCTTCCAAGCCGAAGGGTCTGCACCGATTGTCAGAGGCTATCCCATTGAAAACCCAGAAACCATTGCGACCGCAATCCGCATCGGTAATCCTGCCAGTTGGACAGGAGCTGTTGCCGCACAAGCCGAGTCCAATGGCATCATTGACTTAGTTACAGATGACGAAATTACAGAAGCACAAATCAAATTAGCAAGATTAGATGGTGTATTTTGTGAGCCAGCTTCTGCAGCATCAATTGCCGGTGTTAAAAAAATGCTTAAAACGACTGAGTTTACATCTGATCAAGTCATTGTATCCGTCCTGACTGGCAATGGATTAAAAGATCCTGATCGGGCAATTGCAGTGTCAAATTCTCCAATTAAAGTAGACAGTAATAAGCAGGCTGTATTAGATATATTAAAACAGTATATAAAATAACCCCTTGAAAAGAGTAGTTGCTTTTGGAAAAGGGGTAGCAAAATGGGCCCTGATCAGTAGTATCAGTATTGGGGTAGGAACCGCTGCATTTATTAGTAGCGGAATCCCCCATAAATTTTTTAAAGAGATTATTAATAACGAATTATCAAAATCACTTCCTCCAGGGACAATGGTGAGTGCGGTGAGCGGTGACTTATTGTCTCGAATCAAAGTGGGCGACATCCAAATTAATAATCCTCCCAATTTTCAAAATAAACCCGCAATTGAAATTGGGCAGGTGACATTTAAATATAATCCCATCAAATTATTATTTCCAAAGTCGTCACCAATCGACATACTTAGCGAAATCGATATTGAAAACGTGACAATTAATATTAGTCGAAATAAAAAAGGAGAATGGAACCTAAGTAAGATATACATCGCTAAAACCCCTGCGAGCGAACCGCCATTATTACCTGGAAAAATTAATTTTAAAAATATTAATATTGATTATCTAGATGAACTAGGGTGGGGAGAAAAAACCTTAGAAATACCATTTAAGGAGCAATTTCGATTTAAAGATGGCGTATTAATAATTAAAAATAAAAATCAGGCCGAAATTGCCTTTCATCCTAATCCAAAAGACCCAAAATCAACAGAAATTCATGGAATTGCAAATATTAAAACCGGAAATTATATGGGGTCCCTCAGTGCCATCCTAAAATTAGATCAATGGGGATCCTATTTATTACCATTTAATGGGTATAAGCTCTCCGGTGATAAGGCCATAATCGAAGCTGTAATCAGAAGTAAACCGACAAAATCCCCAAAAGAAATTCCGGTTTGGTACGATGTTAACTTAAAAACAGAAAATGCCACCCTAAAACTCCCATTTATCCAAGAAGAAATAAAAGATTTGGACAGCCAAATTCGTATTATTCAAGGAAATATGCCGAAGTCCGTCATAAGTAATATTTTAGTAGACAATGGATTGTCCGAAAAACAAGCCGATACCGTTTGGAAACAATGGATTAAAATCGGACTAATCAATAAAGATGGAGTCCTCTTGAAGCAAGTAAGAGGCTCCGACATCACCAATCAAACGCCACTTATTAAAAAAACAATCCCTTTCTTAGAGAGCCCACTTACTTATATTCTCTTTACAAAGATTAAAGGCGAAATTGCAAATATCCCCATGGATGGAAGCGGGTATATTCAACTCGGGCAACCCAAAATCGCGGTATCGATTAAAACCAAACCATATGACCTCGCAAATTTAAGAAAAATTATTGCACCACTTGAAAAAGTAAATATATCAGGAGAAAGTCAATCACAAATTGCGATCAATGGAGATCTATCCTCCCCAGAATTAAAAGTCATGACCGTCACAAATAAGGCGACGATTTATAATATGAAACCGACCAATATCATCACCAATGTTCGATTAAAAAAAGGCATTTTGGAAATTGATACTCCTCATAGCGAAATCTATGGTGGAGAAATTAAAGGTGGTGGAAGCATTGAATTAAATTCTCCATCAGGCAATTTAAATTTTTCATTTACAGGGACAGATATTGACCTGCCTCAATTACAAAATAGCGCAAATCCAATCCTGACAGGAAAACTAAACTTTAAAACAAAAATAGAGGGTGATTTATCTAATTTTACGGTGTCTATTTTAGCAACTCCAAATCAATCTGTTTTATTTCGTAATCAGATTAATAATCTAAATGCCCAGATAGAAATCGCAAGTGGTAATATTTACTGCAATTGGTTAACAGTAGGATTAAATGGGAAGTCCAATGCAATTAGAGCAATAGGAATGATTGACAAAAATAAACTCCTCCAGCTTAAAGTAAGCGGTGAGGATATCTATATTAGGGACATCGATCCAGAGTCTGAAAATACTAATTCGGGCGGCGTATCCCTCAACGCAGATATCCGTGTTCAATTTCCCCAAGCAGGCGAAAATTTTCAAGAAGATAAAATTAACATCACACTCAATGGGACCGGGAAAAAAATTGCTTTTTATGGCGCGCTTTATAATGATGTAGAGCTAAAAGCAAGAATAAATGGTCCTTGGATCACTCTTGAAACACTTCACGCTAATAACGATCTCACTACCATTGATATCTCAGGAAAATTGTATAAAACAGACCTTGATCACCTCAACATCGCCATCAAAGATATCCCCATTGAAACAATTCCAAAACTAGGGAAAATGATTCCAAAGATGCTGTATCCGATTGCTGGAAAGTTATCCAGTATCTTGACCGTTTCCAAAATAGATAAATCAACCAAAGGGCTGAAAAAGTATCAAGTTAGCGGAAATGTTTTTGCAAGACAAAGTGTAATAAAGGGGCAAGCGATCACCACTCTCAATGCCAATATCGATTGGAGTGGAGATATATTGCGAGTCAGTGACGTCGTTTTAATGCAGGGAGGCTCAAAAGCATTTTTTGACTTAGAGTGGTCTACTCAAAATAGAAGCATTGAAATTAAAGAAGGCACAGAGGTCCACTTAAAAGATTTTGGGTCGATATTGGGTCCACTTGGAGTCATTAACGGAAAAATTAATATTGATGGAAAGTTAATAAGTCATCAAAAAGAAAATAGCGCCACGGTAAATTTTGACATAACCGATTTAAAGGGTCGTTTTTTAGAGGTTGATCAAATAATAGGTGAACTAAACTACAATAAATCTACAATTAGATTACAAGATTTTCAATTTAAAAATAGGGATACCATTATTACTATTGAAGGTAGCGCTGTACTGCCAGAAATTGGCAAAATTAGTAATATAGAAAATAGAAAATATAAATTAAATGTGAAATTTCCAGACGCAGATTTAAGTGTGATTTCCGAATTGGTAGAACAAGCCAAATATGAAGTCGAATATTTTTTAACTAGAAGTAATAAAACGTTAAATGAATGGGAGGGGAGTGCTAGTAATAAAGTGAAATCCTCAGAACAATTTGAAAAGAAAGACCCCAACCTTCTCACCTCAACCGCCAATATGAAACTATATGGATACAGCAATGACAGTATCAGTTTTTTGGTGGAAAATGAAAAAGAAAGAGACGCGTTTCTTGAAGGTGTTGTCACAAGATGGTCACGCATCGCAGGTAAGTTAACCGGATGGGTTACGATCCAATCTCAAGAAAAACTCCCTAAAATAGATGCCCAACTCCTAATAAAAGAATTTAAACGGGGCCCAATAAAGGCCGCAGAAATCGCAATCAATATGACCAGTAGTGATAAGGGGACGGCCTACCAGCTATCCTCAATCAGCGGCACATTTGGGGCCAATCCTTACGAAGGGATAGGCGTGGGCGGACGGTTTGATGGAGATGGTGTAATATGGATTGATCGCTCTGAAATCCAAATGAATCAAAATAAAATCGATACTCCTATTAAAGGTAATTTTCCGCTGAGTGCCTATTGGGACCCCGCTCAGACTGAAAGCCCAATCAATCTAACCCTTACATTAAATAAAAATAATATCGATGCAGTCACATTATTTATTCCTCAAATTAAGAAAATTAAGAATAACGGGGAATTAGAAGTGAAAATGGTCGGAACCTTAGATCATCCAATAATACTTCCAAAGCATATTAAATTAGAAAATGCTGAATTTAGGATTAGGGGAAGCCAAAAAAAGACTATCCCAGTTGTAATGAATATTGAGGATAAGGTTTCTACACCAAATAGCATTACATTGTCTCCTCTGAAAATCGAATGGCCTAGATATAATTCTGGAAAAAAATGGAATAAATTAAGTCTGAATGGGGATATTAAATTAAGTGAATTAAATTTAAGAAGACCAAAAAATGCGAAGATTGAACTTAATATTAAAGCGGAACCCACAACTCTTTATGCAAAAGTCCCTTCTAAATTTCAAGGAAAAATAATTTTAAATCAATTAGAAATTAAGGGCCCATACAATCTTCCAATATCTCAAGCACAAAATGAATTGCAAATGACACCTGTATGGAAAAAAACAAGCGATGTTGCCAAGATTTCAGCAGATTTCAAAATTTCAGATGGAGAAGTGTTAATCGAACCATCAAAAAAGACAGAATCGGCTAATAACTGGAACTTGGATATTAGTGTAGAAGTCGGGAAAGACATGCATATTGTTGGCGGTCTATTAGGCAAAAACTTACTTTCTGATTTTGCCAATACAATTGATTTTGAATTAGGTGAACATAAAACACCCTTGCTAATTAAAGGGACTACTTTTGAACCTGAAATTAAAAATAAAATCTATCTAAAAGCAGGTGTGATTACCTTATTTAACCGTAGCTTTGAGCTAATTACGCCACCAGACCAGGAGCTCTTCTTTAAAAATGAAAAATATAAAGTACTAGAAAATGATGTTTCATTTAAATCTGAGGTTGGGATCAACGGAATTAAGTCGCTGACACCCATTGTTCATCTGACTGCGATGAGCTTGATCGAGCCGCTGAAAATTGCGACCGAAAATAATCAAATCTCAGAAGACAACCCATATGGGGCATTACTGATTACATTCAACGGATCTGTATTCCAGATTGAAAATATTGAACTTAATCATTTTACGATGACCGATAGCAATCCAAGGTCGAGCACGATTATTTTTCAAAAAAAATACCCATTAACTAGCAATAATGATGGCAATAAACAAGATCGAAATAGCTATGAGTTAGTACAGATCGTCGCGCCAGAATTAGCCTTTGATAAGAGAGGGGAAAGTCCATCAAATACAAATCAAACCCAAAGATTAATCAATGTATTTGGAGAAAACCAAATTAATCAGTTAGTTAGACGTCAATTTTTAAGACCATTTGAAAGAGAAATTATCGAAAATGTGGGATTATATGATTTTAGGGTTAATTATAACTTTGGAAGAGCGGTCATTAGAAGTAATGATAATTTAACAACGAGCCAAAATGATTTTGGGATTAGTTTGGCGCATGAATTAATTGATAATAAATTATATTTGAGAGCCAGAACCGATTTAAATCAAAATCGCCAGAGCCGTGACCGATCTATATTGCTATCAGAGGTTGAACTGCAATATTTACTACTTAAACAATTTTCAGTCTCATTTGCAAATCGACAAGAAGATAATCAGCGTACGGCACGGCAAAGATTTTCTTTAAATTACACCTATGAATTTTAAATATTTAAAAATAATAATGATGGTATTGATACTTTGGGCAGTATCAGCCTATGCCAGCATTCGCTTTGATCACACAATTAATTCCATCACTTTTGTTGATGAAAAAGGGATTACAAAAAATATCGCCATTATCCTAGATTCAAAACTAGGATATCGCCTTAAAGATGAAGACTTAAGTAAAGATATTAATAAATTAATTGTAACTGGAGAGTTTGAACGAGTGATTCCTAAAACAGTAACGACTGAAAATGGATTAAAATTATTTTTTGAATGTGTGTCATATCCTCAAATTAAAAATATTAAATTAAATGGAAACACCGTTTTCAGCGATCGAGAGTTAATGAGACAAATGAAAAATAAAAAGAGGAGAAAACTAAATACCAAATATCTTAAAGAAGATATCCAAAAAATTACAGATTATTACCATACGAAAGGGTATGACTTGTTTCGAGTAATATCCGCCGAAATGAATGGGGATGTGCTGGTTATTAAAATGAGTGAAGGAAAAATTGAGGACATCAGATGGGAAGGTCTCGATATTATTAATCCAAAATTAATTAATCGTAAAATGAGCTGTAAGCCAAAGTCAGTATTTAATTCATATCAATTAAGAAATGACAGAGATACGATTATCCAAACAGGATATTTTAGAGATGTATCAGCACCTTTATTACAAGAAAATGGAAGTCGAACATCTGTAATCGTCACATTCCAGGTCACGGAAAAAAAAGCAAATCGATTTGACACAGGGATTGAACTGGATATTAGGGATGATACGCTGGTGTCCTTTTTCAGGGGTAACATGAATCATCTTATCATGCATGGGGATGGGTTATCAGGGACTGTTCAACTTAATCTAGAAAGGGGAGAAATTAGCGTTAAAAACCACGCAGTCCGGTATACCCAGCCGTGGAAAATCTTCAAAAAGCCAGTTGATTTTTCGGTGGAGGGCTGGCTTAGAGAAGAGCGAGAGCGCGTTTCAAATAGTGAAGATGATAATTTGTATGATCTTAAGCGCTATGGTGGATCACTTGCATTTACGCTTCCGCTGATTCAAAACCAATGTTACACCACCTCTACATTTAAATTAGAAAAAGTAGAAAATAAAGACGTGGACTTAATTGATCTTTCGCCCTATTCAGTACAGTCCTTAGGTCAGGCTGTTAATTATTACAAACTAGATAGTCAATTTAATCCAAGAAAAGGGGTTTATTGGTCACTCAGCCTTGAAAAGGGAATGGACATGGGTCTCATTAAGACCGGCGCATTGGCCTTTACGAGAGGGCAGGCAAGCATTGCCGGCTTTACCCCTTTATCTGACAAGCTGGTAGCAGCCGCAAGGATGTACACGGGCGTATTCCGGCCAGATAATGATGATATTGAGAAAACATTTGAGCAGGAGGTCTATGAAATCGGCGGACCGAATACCTTAAGAGGGTACAGAACCAATCGGGCATTTATTGGATTTAGGGAAATATTATGGAATTTTGAATTAAGAAGAGATATTTCTGAAAAGAAACAACTCGTTTTCTTTTTAGATGCAGGAAAGATATTTGAAACGGGTTACGATCTTTCGTTGAATGATTTGCATACAGGGTACGGAGTTGGTATCCGTTTCTTTACTCCAATCGGACCTCTGCGCTTTGATTTAGCGAGAGGAGAAACAGATACCATTCTCCACTTTAGTTTAGGTCAGTTATTTTAAAATAGTCCGCCATCGCCATACGATCGAGCGGCTTGAGCTTTAGGAGACAGTTTACTAAAAAGGTCTTGCTCTAGTTTATGAAGTGCAGAAAGTCCAGAATCACTTGATTTAGTCTCAGAAAAGCCTTCATTCACCGTGGCTTCAGTCGCTTTTAAAATATCCCCAAAATCTGATTTCGACCCTCTGGAGGCACCTGAAGAAGCGCCTGCCTGGGACGAGGAACTAATGCCTCTAATATCCATTTATACTCACCTCCAAAATCATGCTTGAGTGTCCAAAATACTTGGTCTTATAAGACACACATATACAATAACGAGAATTGAGTAATATAAAATGTAACGAAAAAAAATGGTTGGTTAAATGGGGGCTGAAGAAACAGCCCCCGAAGCGTTACCGGGAAGGAACGGCTTCTTGATTTAAAGTAAGATTAACGAATGGCTCGAAATGAGAATCAAAGTTTAGCCCTGCAACAGTTGCTATCAAACGTGCAGACACGACGTATGGGTCTGAATTGGCGCCTGGACGACGATCTTCGATATATCCATAGCCTTTCTGTGCAACACCAAGTGGGATGCGGATAGACGCGCCTCGATCAGAGGTTCCTGCTCGGAATTGACGAAATGAACAGGTTTCATGTTTTCCGGTGAGGCGTTGGTCATTGCCTGCACCATAAACTTGAATATGTTCATTATGTTTTTCTGAAAGTGCTTTGACTGCATTATCAATGGTTTGTTTACCTTTGACTTTATCTCTCATATCCTTCGTTGAAAAATTAGTATGGCATCCAGCTCCATTCCAATCTCCTGATTTAGGTTTATTGGCAAAAGAGACTTCGACATCATAATCTTCAGCAATTCGCTCAAGAAGCCAGTTTGCAATGATTCGTTGGTCACATAAAGTTAATAGGTCATTATTATCACCTTCAAAACCACGGTATCCAACTTGGTATTCCCATTGGCCAGGCATAACTTCGGCGTTAATTCCATAAATATTGATTCCCGCTTCGATGCACGCCACCGAATGATCTTCGACGATGTCTCGCCCAAAAATACGATTAGCTCCAACACCACAATAGTAAGGACCTTGTGGAGCTGGTTCACTTGCAGGAGAAAACCCTAAAGGAATCCCATCTTGGAACAGGGTGTATTCTTGCTCAAATCCGCCCCATGGTTCTAAGTCTTGACCACCGGCATTGATCACGTCCCGAAGTAGGGCGCGAGTATTAGTCGTATGAGGAGTTCCATCTGCATTTAAGACTTCACATAACACAAGGTAATTTCCATATCCGTGAAGAGGGTCTGGAACGAAATAAGAAGGCGCAAGTACCAAGTCCGACATATCGCCAGGTGCTTGATAAGTTGAAGATCCATCAAATCCCCATTCTGGAAAATCAGAAAGAGATACTTCTTCACCCGTAGAAATCACACGGCCTTTACTTCGTAGTAAAGCGGTCGGCTTCGCCCCGTCTAACCATATATACTCTGCCATTCCTATCATGCTAAAAGGCCTCCTGCCCATCAATCGGTCAAAATTAATAATAATATCAATGGGATGATAGGGGACGAAATTTAGAGTAGTCAAGGAAATCTCATATATGATACAAAGTATCTATCATGAATATCTCCTTTCGACACTTACTCTCTGCAGATCAAGTCACCCAAGAAGATATCCAAGCCATTTGTAAAAAAGCCTCTTTTTTTCATCACAATACATCATCCTCCATTTTTGATCTGGCACGCGGAAAAATTCTAGCCAGTCTATTTTTTGAACCCAGCACGCGTACCCGATTCGCATTCGAAGCCGCCATGCAAAAATTAGGCGGAAATATCATCACATTAGAAAGCGGCGCATCCTCCTCAACCAAAAAAGGAGAAACTCTCTCCGACACAGGCCGAATCATGAGTGGATATTGCGACATCGCAGTCATTCGACACCCTCAAAAAAACAGCGCTACCGAATTTGCCAAGCATGCCACCATCCCCGTCATCAACGCAGGCGACGGCTCCAACCAACACCCATCCCAATCCTTATTAGACATCTACACCATCAACCACTTCCATCATCGCTTAGACGAACTCTCAATCGGCATCATTGGTGACTTAAAATTCAGCCGAACCGTCAAATCTCTAGTCCAACTACTCGCTTTCTACAAACGCCACACCTTCTACCTAATCTCCCATCCCAGCCTAAAAATGAACACAGAAACAGTCGCTTGGCTAAAAAAATGCGGCCACCAAGTCATTGAAACCAAATCCCTCCAAGACACACTCCCCCTCCTAGACATCGCCTACATGACCCGAGTTCAAGAAGAGCGCTTCGACACCAAAGAAAGCTACGACGCCGTCAAAAACCACTACCGTCTAGAACGCGCTCACCTCACCCACGCCAAACCAACGCTAACCATCCTCCACCCCCTCCCCAGAATCGCCGAAATCGCTGAGGACGTCGACACCCACACCTCCGCTAAATACTTCGACCAAGCCCAGTTTGGGCTCTATATCCGTATGGCATTGATTAGTGAGATGTTGGGGTTAGAGATCTAAGTTTCGTAAGGACCGCTTCTCAACTAAATCTCCAGATAACACTCACCCCCAACCCCTCTCTGTCCCAAAGAGGGGCGTTTTTATCGAGTAATAAAAAAATAGATAAGTAAAATAAAATCGCGATTCCAAGAGACTACATCAAAATGTCGTCAGCTGGTGAAACTCGGAAACCGCAGACTACCAAGGAGTGTGAGGAGCGTTAGCGACGGAACCGTAGGCGAAATGTGACTAAATGTCACGTTTTGACAAGGCTGCTCGGCTGGCCGCAGGCCATGAAGAGGGCTTCAGCCGTAGCTGTGTAGTTAAGGTTTGCGATTTAGCCAGATCACGGCATTTTGGCGTAGTCTCTGGTGTCCCCGGCCGGATTTGAACCAGCGACCTTTGGATTAGGAATCAAACGCTCTATCCAACTGAGCTACGGGGACATAAAGTCTAGACTAACTTTAAGTTATTTTTTTTCTATAGTAAATTGGACAAATGAATATCATTTATGACTTTGAAACATCCACCAGCGACTTTTTAGGGCAAATCCTATCCTTTGCCTTCGTCGTAACCGACGATCAACTCAACATCATCGACACCTGGAAAGGGACCGTTAAACTCAACCGAACCCAAATCGCAGACCCTGGTGCCATCCTCACCAATAAACTCAATATTGACACCCTCAACGAAAGTGGAAAAACCGAATACGACACCGCAAAATTTATCCAATCTCAATTAGATAAAATCATCGCCACTCACGGAGAAGCGACTTTAATCGGCTTTAACAGCAATCAATTTGACTTACAGTTTTTAAGAAATACATTATTAAGATACGGATTAAATCCTTACTTCAAAGGAAAACTCCACAATATCGACGTTCTCCACTGGATCCAATCCCTGGCCTTCGAAAACGAAGAAGTCTACCCTTGGACGACCCAAACCAATGACCTCAATCTCCCATATTATTCGTTTAAGCTAGAAGCTACCGCAAAAGCATTTGGCGTTCTCAAACAAGATCAGTCCCATGATGCGGAAGAAGACGTCTTACTTCTTATCGACTTAATTAAAGAAATTCAAAACCAGTTTGGCCAAAAATTATCTGAGTTTTCTCCAATCAGCGTCCCTAACAGCGTCTACAAATATGAGCATGTCGTCATCGGAAAACAAAAAGTAAGACATTTCCCAAAATCAGAAGACGACGAATTATCCTATTTTCACTATCGATACTGGTTAGGCCTCGACATCCAAGGAAAAGCCAAGTTAATGCTGGACCTGGAAGCCTTTGAAAAACTACCTGAATCACCAAGTCCAGAACAATTAATAGGCACCCTAAAATACATCAATGACAACAAACATATGTTTAGACTAGAGCCTCTGAATTATCAGGAAGAAGTCTATTTTGGAAATATCATCAATCAAGCCGCCAACGCCCCATTTATCAAGGGCATTAATTTAGAAAATTATTTTAAACTCACTGAAAAAGACTGGGATATCGAATACCAAATCCACCAATTAGGATTCGAGCGAATCGATACTCTCCATGCGGCTGTCTCCCAAATCATCCGAGACCCAGAGGCCTACGACAAAATTATCAACCGACTATGGTCCGGCAAGAAAACCCAAAAAGACCGCTATCTCGTCCAACTATTTAATCGGGCCTACTTAGCCCTGCACCCAAGCCCTAAACCAGAACACCTAGCCAAATACATGGCCCCAAGATACCTCACCGGCACAATGATGAGAGACCCTAAACAATTTGTGGATATTGATCAAAAAATCAAAGAAACTCAGGATTTACTCCAAAAAGCCGAGCACCCCCAAAAAGATCTAGATAATCTCAACGCTTTGCTTAAAGATATGCAGGCGAAGAGAAATTTAATCCCGTAGAGACAGGTTTGAAACCTGTCTCTACAAGAACAGAAAGGATATAGTCTAATGCTTATTCAAAAACGCCATCTGATCCTCAGACTGAGCATCAAATTTAGTATCCAAATCTGCCAATTCTTGAATTACTTTTTTCTCTTTGCCAGAAATTGACTTGGGTACAGCAACCGTCACTTCGACAAATTGATCGCCAGTCCCGTATTTTTGGAGATGGGCAATCCCTTTGCCTTTTAATCTAAATAAGGTGCCAGGCTGAGTGCCGGCAGGAATTTTAAGTTTGGTTTTTCCTGACAAGCTAGGAACCGTAATTTCAGTACCCAATACTAGTCTTGAATAGGGGAGGTTAACAGAAATATACACACTGTCATCTTCGCGTTTAAAATAAGCGTGGGCCTTCACCGTGATAAAGACATAAAGGTCACCAGGTGTGCCGCCGCCTTCGCCATGGTTTCCTTCACCAGACACCCGTAACCGGCTTCCGCTATCAACGCCGGCTGGGATTTTAACGGAAATCTGACGTTTTTGTTTTTCAAGACCTTTACCATGACAATTAGAGCAAGGATTTTTAATGATCTCACCAGCACCACGACATTCAGGACAAGTGATCACTTGAGAGAAACTACCTAAAATTGTTCGTTGGACAGTTTGAACCTGGCCAGCGCCGCCGCATTTTCCGCAGGTGGTTTTACTACTGCCTGGTTGAGCGCCAGAACCTTCGCATTTTTTACATCGGGCAAGGTGATAGATTTCAATCTTTTTCTCAACACCGGCCGCGGCCTCTTCAAGAGTAATTTCTAAGTCATAACGAAGATCTTCGCCAGGGCGCGGACCACCACGACGTTTAGACTGTCGGCCACCGCCAAAAAAGTTATCAAAAATATCTTCAAAAGAATCAGCGTTAAAACCACTGAATCCGCCACCTGCACCACCAAAACCACCAGCACCAGGCTGATCATCGGTAACGCCATACTGGTCGTACTGGGCTTTCTTTTGAGGATTAGAAAGGATGTCATTGGCCTTTTGTACTTCTTTAAATTTATCCTGAGCGCCAGGATCCTTATTTACATCGGGATGAAATTCCAGTGCAAGCTTTCGATATGCTTTTTTAATATCAGCTTCACTTGCAGTGCGGCTGACGCCCATTATTTCGTATAAATCCTTGGCCATGATGACATCCTTCTCCAATAAGTCGTTAAAAGTTTAAGTTGTTTTTTTATCGTCTACATCAGAGTATTCTGCATCGACAACATTGTCCTTAGGTTCAGACGCTTCAGATGCAGGTTCTGCACCCGCTTCGGCAGAGGCTGGTGGAGCTTGCGCTTCAGAAGCCGCTTGATAAAGCTCAGCAGAAGTCTCGTGAACCAATTTCTCAAATGTCTCAAATTCAGACTTGATTTTGACCGCATCGTCAGAAGCAATCGCTTCCTTCATTGTGGTAATACCCGCTTCAAGTTTTTCTTTGGTTTCAGGCTTCACTTTGTCGCCACTGTCTTTAAGTAATTTTTCAGTGGAGTACACCAATGAGTCGGCTTGGTTTTTAGTTTCGATACTTTCACGTTTTTTCTTATCTTCTTCAGCATGAGCTTCTGCATCTTTTTTCATGCGCTCAATATCTTCATCCGATAATCCAGAGGAAGCGGTGATGGTAATTTTTTGCTCTTTACCAGTCCCTTTGTCCGCAGCCTTAACATGGAGAATCCCGTTGGCATCAATGTCAAAAGTAACTTCAATTTGAGGAGTTCCACGCTGTGCTGGTGCAATCCCTTGAAGAGTAAATCGACCCAAAGATCGGTTATCCGAGGCCATTTCACGCTCACCTTGAAGAATGTGAATTTCAACGCTTCCCTGATTGTCTTGGGCTGTTGAAAATACCTGGCTTTTAGAAGTTGGTATTGTCGAGTTACGTTCAATCAATCGTGTGGAAATAGATCCTAAAGTCTCAATTCCAAGTGATAATGGGATAACGTCTAACAAAACAACGTCTTTCACATCGCCAGCCAAAACACCGCCTTGAATCGCAGCCCCAATCGCCACAACTTCATCTGGGTTAACCCCTTTATGAGGCTCTTTACCAAAAAACTTTTTAACAGCTTCTTGGATTGCTGGGATACGAGTCGTCCCCCCAACTAAAATAACTTCATCAATCTTGCTGACATCAATACCCGCGTCTTTGAGTGCTTTTTCACAAGGAATCAGCGATCTTTTAATCAATGGCTCAATCATTTGCTCAAGTTTGGCTCGAGTGAGTGAATAGTTGAGATGTTGAGGGCCTTCTGCCGTTGCGGTGATAAATGGCAAGTTGATTTCAGTCGTTACTGTAGACGAAAGTTCAATCTTCGCTTTTTCAGCCGCGTCTTTAAGTCGTTGAAGGGCCATTTGATCTTTCGATAAATCGACGCCCTTTTCTTTCTTAAATTCATCGACTAGCCAATGCATTAATAAATCATCAATGTCATCTCCGCCAAGTTGCGTATCACCATTGGTAGATTGAACTTCAAATACACCGTCTCCGATTTCAAGAATCGAAATATCAAATGTACCGCCACCAAAGTCATAAACGGCGATTTTTTCGTCTTTTTTACTATCCAATCCATAGGCGAGTGCCGCCGCGGTTGGTTCGTTGATAATCCGTAATACTTCTAAGCCTGCGATTTCGCCCGCATCTTTAGTCGCCTGACGTTGGCTATCATTAAAGTACGCTGGAACCGTAATAACCGCTTTTTTAATTTCTTGTCCAAGGTAGCTTTCTGCGTCTTTTTTAATTTTTTGCAAGACCATGGCCGAAATTTCAGGAGGCGTATAGTCTTTGCCATTAACCTTTACTTTCGTCACGCCATTGCTATCAATAACTTCAAACGGAAATTTTCTAGAAATTTCGCTAAGCCGTCGTCCAATCAAACTTTTAATAGAATAAAGCGTATTTTTAGGATTCGTAATCGCCTGGCGTTTTGCAGGAAGTCCCACCAGTCGTTCACCGTCTTTGGCAAATCCAACAATAGAGGGAGTGGTGCGTGCACCTTCAGCGTTAGCGATAACGACAGGTTCAGAGCCTTCCATAATCGCAAAGCAAGAGTTAGTAGTCCCTAAGTCAATTCCTAATATTTTCTCGTTCATAATAGTCCTCCTGTTTTTTTAATTCGATACAATGACTAAACTCGGTCTAATCACACGTCCATGAAGCGTATACCCTGCTTGCATTTCGCGAACGACCAAATTTGAGCCAAGTTCTGAGTCTTCCTGCCCGATTGACTGATGAAAATTGGGATCAAACGGCTGGCCTACCGCATTAATCCCAATGACACCTGCTTTATCAAGTACTGATTTAAGTTGTTTCTGAATCAGTAATACACCTTCCATAACTTTCTGAGAAGAGCTGTCGGGCGTACCTGAATGTTGAATCGCCAAATCAAAGTTATCAAGCACTGGCAACAACTCTAAAAGAATCTGTTCCTGAGCAAATTTTCTAAATGAAATCAGCTCCTGCTCTTTACGTTTACGAAAGTTATCCAAGTCGGCATGGGCCCTTAGTCTCAAATTAGATTCTTCAGCCAATTTAGCTTTTAAGTCTTCAATTTCTTTGACTAAAGCCAGTGAAGGATCTTCCGTAACCGGATCGATCACCTCTTCTGTCGCTTGAGAAGTCTGAGTATTTTCTTGATTAGTAACTGGATCCATTGGAACCTCCTTTTGAAATATTTTGACTTAAATAATCTGACACCATATCACTCACCACCGTGAGTTTTGAAGTCACTGCTGAATACGACATTCGCGTGGGTCCTAAAACACCAATGACCGTCGAGTAGGACTCGCCAATCGATACCGGCTTTAAAATCACACTACACCCATCCAGTAATTCGACCTGATGATCAGACTTTCCGATAAAGCAGGACTGATTGGTATTGGACTGAACCAGCGCTCTCTGAAGTAATTCCAGTAACACTTTATTTTCTTCAACCGCAGATAATACTTGCTGAGTAAATTCGATATTTCTAAACTCAGGGAGTTTAAGCATTTTAGATGTTCCACTCAAAAGCAACCCTTGATTGGATTGATGGTGGCTATTGAGCTTAATAATTTCAGCGGATAGCTGATCTAGGACAGACCGATAATCAGGCAAATCCGAAATCAATTCCGCAAAAAATTCCTGGGGAATATTTTGAATATTAAGGCCTTCTAATTTAGAAGTTAATAATTGAGATAACTTTGTTAAATCTTCTTGAGCCACACGATCATCCAAAGTCAAAATAAATTCATGATTAACCCCAAGCGCATGAAGCAAAATCACCAACACCCGATTAATATCTACCAACACCATATGCACCAGCTTAAGCGCATCCTGATAAATCGTAGGCACCATCACAATCGTCGTATAATCAATTAAAGACGACATCAGAGAGGACACCTGAGTAAGCGCAGTCTCCAAGTGAAGACTCATCGAATCCAGCCGTTCGGAAATCAGCTCATGCTCCTGGACGCTTAACGGCGAAGACGCCATCAATTCATCCACATACAATCGATATCCAGAATCCGTCGGAATCCGCCCGCTAGACGTATGCACATGCGTCAAAAACCCATCCGCTTCAAGCTCATTCAATTCCTGACGAACTGTGGCAGAGCTGACATCAAGCGGACAATAATCCAGCAACGACTTAGATCCCACCGGTTCTGCGGTGTGGATATATAGACTTACAGTGGCATTTAAAATTTGTTTTTTTCGATCAGTTAACATGAGTGCTTTACCATTATTAGCACTCTAGGATAGTGAGTGCTAATAAGATTGTCAACGGTGGAAGATAAGGCAAGGCCTTACAATTAAAAAGACAATAATGGCCGGAGTGCCAAAATTAAAGAGTAGCGTTATATATTATGTGGATATATTTTTTATTAAACGCAATTATTCTGCTAGAATAAGGCAGATAATGATTAAGAAAATTCTCATAATAGGGGTCTTGATATTTTTATGCGGCTTGGGAGCTGTATATTTTTCTCTTCCGAAAGACCTCAATAAACCGCTATATAAACTTCTCTCAAAATACAGCTATAACGGATCTTCCATCGAGAGGATACAACTCAAAAAAACCGATATAGCCATCCGACAAAAAAACACCCTAAAAATCAAAGTCAAAACAGGAAAAGTTGTTACACTGAAAGATGACTTAACAGAGGGGTGGAGTACTTACAGAAAATTTAGTTTGATCTATTGGTTTAAAGACATTCACTATGTTCTAATCTGCTGCGATTTTTATGAAGGGGGTGAATGGCTATTAATTAGTGATCAAACCGGTCAAATCACCTCTATTAATAGCCCTCCTTTATTTTCACCTGATACGAAGCGATTTATAGTCTCAAATTTCGACGAGGCTGGTTTTAGCGAAAGTGGAATTTCCATTTACCGTATAAATTCCAAAGCACTTGTGAAGGAATGGGCTAATGCAAACAATGCAGAAGATGCAAAATGGGTGTCGAATACAAAGATTCAATATATGCGTACAACTTATGAGCCACATAAAAGAAGACTTGCTATACTCGAACAGCGGGATGGTAAGTGGGTAGAAATAAGTAATTCAAAGTAAAATTAATGGGGGATTTTCATGAAACAAACTAGACTAAATGCACCAATTGATATTTACAAGAATCCAAGTTCTTTTAGTAGTGAATTTGCCGAGCCAAGGAAGAATCAGAAGGGCGAATATACACCGCATCATGGTATTGATATTACCCCAGATAAGTGTGATTCTAATCCTACTGAAATTTTATCTATGCAAGATGGAGTAGTCGTTAAAAACGGTCTTCAAATTGGGAAGAATGGAAAAGGATATGGAAATTTTGTAGTCATAGAAAGTTTGGATGGCACAGGATACATGTATGCACATTTGAAATCTACCTTAGTTTCAAATGGAGATTCAATAAATTCAGGAAAGGCTCTTGGAGAGATGGGTGAGACCGGAGCGCCAGGAAAAAAACATCTTCATATTGAAAAACTGACTCAAGAGGCTATTAGAGAAATCAAAAAAGATAAATCCACTGAATCAGTTGGAATAGTGGGCGGAACTGAAGGCTTAAAATATCGGATAGATATCACTGAGGAATTACTCATTGCATTTGAAAATCTTGCTTCTGAGTATGCTAGGCAATTTGCTAAAGAATTTAATATTTCAATAAATATGCAAGCTCATAAAGTAAACGATACAAATGCAGTATTAAAAATAATCAAAAAATTCTTAGCGTCTCTTTTTGATAAAAAAAGCAAATTAACCGGCATTAAAAAAGATGGAAAAGGTACGACAGTGATGTATCAAATAGATAATAAAAAGTGGATTTCTGTGGCCGCAGCCATTCAAATGGTTAAAAATGGGACATTAGATGGAGTTATTGTTAGAAGTTCAAGAGGAACTATTTTTTTAAGAACTAGGCCGGATAACACGCCAGAAAACAATTTAAATTGGAGCTATAAGGTATAAAGATTAAGTATTTGATACTAACAATTACTCCCGACCACGAAACACAAAACAAAGCCCCACAATTAAAAAATCAATAACCGCCGTCCCAATAAAAGACAAAAAAATAAAAATATCGATTTGATCCGTATAAATAAACAGACATAAGTTCGCAATCCCAAATAACGCCCAAGAAACCGCGCTCACGCCCTCCGCCGATCGGTTACGCACCATACGCAGGAGTTGGAGAAGGGCCGCTAAAGGTAATATAATCGCCGGAATACTTCCGATCAGTGAGTGAATCATAGAGTTTTATTTTTGATATAACCCATCGTATATCGATGAAGTACACTCGCAATAAATGTTTGATAGGGTAAACCCTCTTGTGCGGCCACCCTTTTGATATGATCTAGGTCAAATCGCGATAAACGGATATTAATACGCTCTGATTTAACTTGATATTCATCTGCGGCAGCTTTTGCCTCATCAAGTAAAGTTTTTTTCTTTTTTGATTGATTTAACTTTCCTTCATTAAAGTTAGATAAAATCATTTCTTCTTCTAGGTCTAATTTCATTTTATTTTCCTCCATTGATATATTCTCGGGTTGCCTTTCGACTCGGGATAATTGTTTTCAAGAAAATCGTATTTCCTTTTTTTATAAATGGTACCAAATAACAATACCCATCCACATTAATTACATAGATATATTGGTCAGGATATTTTTGTTGATTGGGATGATCTAAAACATCGAGAACCCCCCCAGAGTTAATAAGTGCAATAATTTCATCAAAGGAAATATTTCGTTCTCTTTTAAGAATAAGATTCTTCTCTGGGCTAAACTGAAAGAGTGCAATTGACATCATTAATATGGTTGCAAAGTGTATGCCTTTTGTCAATTAATATGGATTGCTAAATCAAAGAGATCTTGACACTTAAAATTCAACAATAGCAAACTATGAAAAAATTAAATGTCGCAGTGATCGGATGAGGAAATATGGGGGCTTGACCGCTTTATCGATGATGACAGTGGAGATTATCTAATGAAATTTTTCCTTTATCTTATTTCAACCCTTTTCGCATGGGGATGGGCAATATTTTTGATTGATATTTTTCAAAGTGAGCTAGATTTTACTTTAAATACAAAACTCTTTTGCATTGTGGTTGGGATTTTAATCAATATCAGTTTTGTACTATCAACTCTAAATTTAAAAAAAGGTCTAAGGTATACAGTGGCCATTTTATTGGTTCCGACAATTATTTTAAATTTTGGTTTTGTACGAACTATAGGAAATAATTTGGTCTTGGCAATTATTTGGGGAGTAGGGATTGCATTTATTTCGTACTATCAGCTTTTGAAAAATAAGGGGGAAAGTAATGAGAAATCCTATTGAAATTTACATTAATTAAGCCGATCGAAGCCAAAATCCAAAAACTCCGATAGGCGTAAGGCCCTTCGATACACCCTCCGTCGCCAAGGCTATGGCGGGCACTCAGGGACCTTTTTGTTCAGCGTCCTAATGCTCCAGATTAGTGAGCTCAAACAAAGTCAGTGCACCTGCACCATAGCTTGAAAACACTAAAGATCTTGACACCTAAAATTCACTAATAGGAAACTATGGAAATGAAAAAATTAAACATAGCCGTCATCGGCCTCGGAAACATGGGACGCCACCATGTTCGAGTCTACAGCGAAAATCCAGATGTAAACCTAGTTGCGGTATGCGATAGCAACCCAACACTCAGGGCCCAGTTTGAAGAGACGTACGCAGTCAAAGGCTATTCGGATTATAAACTTCTCATCGACGAGCAAAACCTGGACGCATTATCCATCGTAGCCTCCACAAGGCTGCACTATGAAATGGCCAAATATGCCATCGAAAAAGGCGTGAACGTCTTAGTCGAAAAACCCATCGCAGATACCATCGAAAGAGCCGATGACTTAATTAGATTGGCCAAGCAGCATAATGTGAAATTAATGGTCGGCCATATCGAGCGATTTAATCCGAGCGTTCAAGTGGTAGATCAATTGATTAAAGCCGGAGAAGTCGGTCGCGTCGTCTCCATCAGCACTCGCAGACTTGGCGGATTCCCCGGGCAAATTAAAGATGCCAATGTTTTAATCGATTTAGCCGTCCATGACATCGATATTATCCACACCTTAATTGGAGAAAGTAGCCCCACTCAAATCCTAATCAATTCAGGAAGGGCCGTAGCCGATGACCGTGATGATTACGCGGATATTTTACTTAGATATTCAATCGTAAGCGCCTATGTCCAAGTCAACTGGATTACACCCAATCGAATCAGAACTCTAACCGTCACAGGAAATGAAGGGTATATCCAAATGGATTATATTGCTCAAACCGTTACCTTATTTAAAAGTAAAGTCACCAAAACAGTGTCTCTAACCGGAGAAGTGACGATTGGGTTGCCCGTATCAGAGCCTATTTCAATAGAAGTCCCTAAAAAAGAGCCCCTGGCCAGTGAATTAGGCCATTTCATCACCTGTATCCAAACCAATTCATCACCTTTAGTTACTGGAGAAAACGGTAGAGACGCACTCGCCATTGCCTTGTCAAGGTAAGGTAAGTTAAAATTAAAGTCTCCTGATAACGCTGTTAGGAATTAAAGAAATAAGGGAATAAAATGGCATTTTTATTTAGCTCGGAATCAGTTTCAGAAGGACACCCAGATAAGCTCTGCGATCAGATTTCGGATGCAATTTTGGATGCGTGTTTAGCGCAAGATCCAGAAAGTAGGGTGGCGGCAGAATGTTTTGCAACCACAGGGCTAGTCATAGTGGGCGGCGAAATCACCACAAAAGCATCGATCGATATCCGAAAAATCGTAAGACAAACCATCAAAGAGGTGGGGTATACCAAAGCGGATTACGGAATCGAATCTGAAACATGTGGCGTGCTGACTACTGTGAACGAACAATCACCCGATATTGCACAAGGGGTCAATAAAGGTGAGGGTAAATTTAAAGAGATGGGGGCAGGAGACCAAGGGTTAATGTTTGGATATGCGTGTAACCAAACGCCAGAATTAATGCCGATGACATTGGTGCTCTCCCACAAACTAGTAAAGCGAGTCGCTGAACTTCGAAAATCCGGCCAGTTAACGTATCTCAGGCCAGATTCAAAAGCCCAAGTCACGCTTGAATACGACGAAGACAAAACGCCAGTGCGAGCTCATACCATCGTTATTTCTACACAACATAACCCCGATGTTGAATGGGAAACAATTCATAACGATATGATCGAGCATGTCATTAAGACCATCGTTCCAGCGAATTTGTTGGACGAAAATACCCGAATTTTGATTAATCCAACCGGCGCTTTTGTCATCGGTGGGCCTAATGGAGATGCAGGGTTAACCGGACGAAAAATTATCGTTGATACGTATGGAGGTTGGGGGAGTCATGGCGGTGGCGCTTTTTCAGGAAAGGATCCTAGTAAAGTAGATCGATCAGCTGCATATATGGCCAGATACATTGCCAAAAACATTGTTGCAGCCAAACTCGCAACCGAAGTTGAAATCCAGTTGGCCTATGCCATTGGTATTGCCGAGCCCGTGTCGGTTCGCGTCAACAGCTTTGGAACTGCGGCCAATGATCGAGAGTTAGAGACCCTAATTAAAGAAAATTTTACTCTAACACCAGAAGGTATCATTAATAGCTTACAATTAAAGCGACCGATTTATCGTCAGGTTGCCGCTTATGGACATTTTGGTCGGACTGACCTGGATGTTCCATGGGAAAAAACAGATAAGGTCGCTCAATTGACAAACGGGTTAAGATAACCGCTTGCAAATGAAAGAATCAGTAACGTCTGCTGGATTTCAGGACGTTATTGATTTGGCAGTCATTCATCTGGATCGGTCAATTGATACTGAACTGTCTGGATTGATTAAGAGGTCAAAAAAAACCATAGTGGTGGTTGAAACCATTACCAATGGGGCGTTATGTAATCGATTATCCAGGATTACAAGAGCCACTGACCAATTTTTGGGAGGGCTAGTCTGTCCGACGACACTGTCCCAAATGAGATTATTGGCAATGCCGGTGCCAATACTTAAACATCACCCGGCCACCTCTGCCTTTGTGGAAGGGGTACTTGAATGCATCGAACGACGAATGAAAAGCGATATTTACGTGACGGTAACGGGAGTCCAGCATCAACCGGATCTCTCGAGCATCAAAAGGAAGGGCGTAATTATTGTCGGAATTCAATATGATGGCGAAAGACGAATTAAACAACTAGAATTAGAAGGCGACGCGACAACCATTAGAAACAAAGCAGTACAAGCCGCACTTATGATATTAAAACAGTGGTTAAGTGCGAAATCCCCAGGAGGATAAAATGGACGACAATAAGAAAAAAGCATTAGATTTTGCAGTATCCCAAATCGAAAAGGCCCATGGAAAGGGCGCGATTATGAGATTAGGACAAACTCCACTTGAAGAAGTTGAAGTTATTTCTTCGGGCGCATTGTCTTTAGACTTGGCATTGGGAGTAGGCGGCTATCCAAAAGGACGGATTATCGAAATCTTTGGTCCAGAGTCCGCAGGGAAATCAACTCTATCCCTACACGCCGTTGCAGAATCCCAAAAACAAGGTGGGGTTTGTGCCTATATCGACACAGAGCATGCCCTCAATCCAGCCTATGCCCAACAACTAGGCGTTAATTTAGAAAGCCTGTTTTTATCCCAGCCAGACTATGGCGAACAAGCACTAGAAATTGCTGAAACATTAGTAAGATCAAATGCTGTTGATTTAATTATCATCGACTCCGTTGCTGCATTGGTTCCAAAATCTGAAATCGAAGGCGAAATGGGCGATTCTCAAATGGGCGTACAAGCGCGTTTAATGTCCCAAGCATTAAGAAAACTCACGGCCATTGTAAATAAATCAAAAACAATCGTGATTTTCGTTAACCAAATTCGAGATAAAATCGGGGTAATGTTTGGTAATCCAGAAGTCACACCGGGTGGACGTGCACTTAAGTTTTACTCATCAATCCGAGTGGATATCCGAAGAATTGAATCGGTTAAATCAGGCGTGGATATAGTCGGAAACAAAGTCAAAGTGAAAATCGTTAAAAATAAAGTAGCTCCACCATTTCGATTCACAGAACTAGAAATTATATTTGGAGAAGGGATTTCCAGAGAAAGTGATATTCTGGATCTCGCGATTCACTATGATTTAGTCGAGAAAAGTGGCGCCTGGTTTTCATACCAAGAACAAAGAATGGGGCAAGGTCGAGATGCCGCAAAAAAATTCTTGAAAGACAACCCAAAAGCATATCAAGAATTAGAAGTGAAAATTAAACAATTAGTTAAAGATAGCAAGCCAGTACTAACGCCGCCCAACCAAGCGAAAGAAGAGTTAATTTTAGAATAAAAAAGTAGAACGTAGGAGGAAAATATGAGCCCGATTATTATCGCAATTGCGATCGGCGTAACATCAATTGCAGTCGCAATGGCATACGTCCTAAAAGCAAAAAATGCTGCAGACAAACAAGTTGAAAAAGCCGAAAAAGAAGTAGAACAAATTCTAGATAAAGCACATCGCGAATCCGAAAAAATTAAGGGAAGATCTCATCAGGAAGCGCAACGAGTCGTGGGTAAAGCCCGTACCGACATGGACGCAGAGATTAAATCCAGACGAGACAATATTGGCGAAATCGAAAAACGCATCGTTAAAAAAGAGAAATATCTCGAAGAAAAAGAAGCCCATTTAATGGACCGAGATGAAAAGGTAACGCAAGAATTTGAACGCGCAAAACAGCTTAAAAAGAAGCAAGAAACCGTTATTCAAGACTTGCTCGGCACCTTAGAAAAAGTGGCTGGATTATCCAAAGAAGAAGCCACCAAAACATTGATGGCCAATATCGAAAGAGAAGTCCGGACTCGTGCGGGTAAAATGATTAAAGAAATCGAAGATCAAGCCAAAAAAGTCGCCAACCGAAAAGCCAAGGAAATTGTTGTAGATGCGATTCAACGCACTGCGGTTGACCATGTGGTTGAAGCGACGACTTCGGTTGTTCAATTGCCAGACGATGAAATGAAAGGTCGAATTATCGGAAAAGAAGGCCGTAATATCCGATCCTTCGAATCGATTACTGGTGTCGATGTCGTGATCGATGATACCCCCGGTGCGGTTGTGCTTTCTTGTTTCGACCCAATCCGAAGAGAAATCGCCAGAATGACGATGGAAAAACTACTTCAAGATGGCCGAATTCACCCAGCTCGTATTGAAGAGATGGTGGATAAATCCAAACGAGAATTAGAAGAAACTATCCGAGAACGTGGAGAAAAAGCAGCTGATGAATTAGGTCTTCAATTTCACCCTGAAATCGTCCGATTATTGGGCAAATTGCATTACCGAACAAGCTATGGTCAAAATATTCTATCTCACTCATTAGAAGCGGCTCATATTGCAGGCGCAATGGCGGTACAGTTGAAAGTAAATGTGCAATTAGCGAAACGTGGAACCGTTCTCCATGACATCGGAAAAGCCATCGACTTTGAACAAGGCGGAAGCCATGACGACCTCGGAAAAGAAGTCTGTGAAAAGTATGGCGAAAGTGCAGAAGTCATCAACTGTATTATGGCCCACCACGAAGACGAAGAGCCAGATACCATCGAAGCGGTCATCGTTATGATGGCGGATGCGATCTCCTCTGTCAGGCCAGGCGCAAGACGTGAATCGACCGAAATGTACATCAAACGACTTGAGAAACTAGAAGCCATCGCTCTTTCATACGAAGGGGTAGAAAAGGCCTATGCCATCCAAGCCGGACGAGAAATCAGAGTAGTCGTGAAGCCCGACGAAATTGATGATGACGGAATCCACAAAATCGCCCTCGATATGGCGAAAAAAATTGAAGCTGAAGTTGATTACCCTGGCGAAGTCATTGTATCGATTATTAGAGAAACGCGAGCCTCTGGAATTGCCCATTAATGGATAATCTCCGCTTTGTTTGTATCGGAGATATTGTTGGCCAGCCTGGACGTAAAGTGCTGGCCAGACAACTCCCCGAGATTAGGGAGACTTACAATCCTCACTTTGTGATTGCCAATGTCGAAAACTCAGCAAGCGGATCTGGAATTACATTTAGTGTCTATTCTGAACTAGTAAATATGGGGATTGATGTGATGACCTCTGGAAATCACATCTTTTCCAAACAAGAATTTGTCAAAAAAATCGACCAGTTTACCCGGGTCATTCGACCCCTCAATTTCCCTAAAAATAACCCTGGCGTTGGATATCGACTATTCGAAAAAAACGGAGCTAAAATCGGGGTGATCAACCTCATTGGCCGAGTATTTATGGGGCATTCTGATTGCCCGTTTCATGCCGTAATTGAAGCGATTGAAGTATTGTCCAAAGAAACTAAAACGATTATTGTGGATCTTCACGCCGAAACCACATCTGAAAAGAAAGCCATGTCATTTTATCTGGATGGCAAAGTATCCTGCGTATTTGGGACGCATACCCATGTCCAAACCGCAGATGAATGGATTATGGAAAACAACACCGCTGCCATTACCGATATCGGGATGACGGGAAGTATGAACTCGGTACTGGGCGTCGACAAAGATATTATTATTAGTCGATTTTTAACCCAAATGCCGCAACGATTTGAAACATCAAAAGCACTCCCTTGGATGGTCAACGGTATTTACCTTGAAGTGGACCCGCTGACTGGACATGCTCAAAAAATAGAACGAATATTAAGGACAGTCGATCATGATTAAAACAACCAAATTAGTAAAATCATATGGCGGCCGCCGAGTGGTTGATGAAGTCAGCTTAACCATGGAACCTGGAGAAATTGTTGGATTGCTCGGGCCAAACGGTGCAGGAAAAACGACTTCATTTTATATGATTATCGGTCTGGTTAAACCGGATGCAGGCAAAGTCATGATTGGGGATCAGGACATTACCAATTTCCCAATGTATAAACGTGCCCGTTTAGGGTTAGGCTATCTCCCTCAAGAATCCTCAATATTTAAAAAATTAACTGTAGAGCAAAATATCGTCGCACTTTGGGAATTGCTAGGAAATGTTCCCCCCGCAAAATACCAAAGCCGGCTAGAAGAATTACTAGGCGAAATGGGCTTGCTCCACTTACGCCATGCGAGAGGCGTTGAACTCTCCGGTGGTGAAAAACGGCGTGTTGAAATCGTTAGAGCCTTGGCCACCAACCCATCCTTCATCCTTCTCGACGAACCCTTCGCAGGGATTGATCCAATTGCCATCAGAGAAATCCAAGACATTGTCCGAGCATTAAAACGCAAAGGCTTGGGGATTATCATTACCGATCACAATGTCCGAGAAACGCTATCCATTACAGATCGTGCCTATCTGATGCACCAAGGCAAATTGCTCATGTCTGGAAATTCCCATGATATTGCCAACGATCCAAAAGCAAAACAATTTTATTTAGGCGAAGACTTTAAGCTCAATGATTAAAATTGTAGACCGCTATATTGTTAAAGAATTATTAAGCCCATTTGTGTTTGGGATTATCACGTTTTCAGCGATTTTGGCGGGGAGTACAGTCTTAATTCCACTTATGCATGAGGCTGCTAAATTCGCGATTCCGATGGCGCAAGTCATGCAGCTATTTATCTATCAACTACCTGGAATTATGGTTTTTACCTTCCCAATGTCAATGTTGCTGGCCACACTATTGGTATTTGGCCGGATGAATAGTGATTTAGAAATTATCGCTTTCAGAGCCGCCGGTGTGAACTTTTTTAGGCTAGTCGTCCCTGTATTCGCCGTCGGACTTTTCGTAAGTTTAATGACAATTTGGTTTAATGAATCGGTTGTCCCACAAGCCACCAATTCTGCAAAAAACCTGATGACCGTTATTAAAAATCAAGACCGTCCAACAATTAAGCAAAATATTAATTTAACCGAATATGATAGCGAAGGAAAACCCTCCAGAATTATTAATATCGTCGAAGTGGATAAGGGCTTACTCAAGCAAGCCACCGTCCTAGAATATGAAAAGGGCGAACTAATCCGAGCTATCAAAGCATCCGAAGGAAGATGGAGAGATGATGGGGCCTGGGAGTTTTACAAAGGAACCATGCATAACTTCACCCTCACCGACCGCAGAAAAGCCATCGTCATGGACTTTGAAAAAGAAGTCATCAACATCAATATTAACCCACTCGACATCACCAATCGCGACAAAGCAATCGAAGAAATGAATGCCAAAGAACTTAAAGCTAGAATTACGCTCAAAAAAAGAACAGGCCAAAAATATGACGATGATCTCGTCCGATTTTATCTAAAGTTCGCCGTACCATTTGCAAGTTTAATCTTTGCAATTTTAGGGGCGTCCATTGGACTTAGGCCTCATCGCAGTACCTCTGCCATTGGCCTTGGTATTAGTTTAGTCATTGTCATTTTATACTATGTATTACTTGGAGTCGGATTAGGGATTTCCCATGCAGTGCCTCCAATTATCGCCGCATGGATGCCCAATTTTGTCATCGCAATTGCGGCAATACTCCTCTTAAAAAGGGTCTCCTCTCAATAATGGGGATCATCTCCAAATACGCTCTCCTCTTGGGGATACTACTTCCGACCCTTCTCATTCCTTTCTTTTTCATCCCATCAAAATCAATCAAAAAATACGCTGGCCTCCTTGCAATGATGGCGCCGTTGGCATCACTAGGCATCATCTTATCGATTGCAAACAAAGTCGGGATTCCTCAAGTTAACTTTGTAAATTGGATACCCGAATTAGGGATTCATTTTTCGTTTTTAATCGATGGGATTTCGCTCTTTTTTAGTATCACCACTTGTATGATGGGGGCATTGGTATGCGCCTATTCTCACTACTATCTCCCAAAATCATCCCCAAAAAATAGTCGATTTTATGCCTACTTACTCTTTTTTATTACCGCCATGCTGGGCACCGTTCTCTCCAATAATATCGGCTTACTGATTGTGTTTTGGGAGCTCACGGCCATCGCGTCCTTTTTACTCATCGGATTTAAATCATCAAAAGAAGGATCGCAAAAAGGGGCACTTGCTACACTAATCACTACAGGATTCACAGGCTTATGCATGCTGGTCGGATTAATTTTATTATCCATACTCACAGGGACTAGCGAATTATCAGAGGTATTGATTTTAGCCCCAACTCTTACCCAAATTCAGCCCTATTTAACGACCATCATGGTTCTGATTTTAATTGGCGCATTTGGTAAATCTGCCCAATTCCCTTTTTATTTTTGGCTCCCAAAAGCAATGTCAGCGCCTACGCCAGTGAGCGCCTATCTCCATTCTGCAGCGATGGTCAAACTGGGGATTTTTTTAATTGCCAGATTTTATCCAATTTTTGGTGGAAACAGTTTATGGGCCCCCATCCTCATTACCATCGGAGTCATTACCATGGTCATCGGCGCAGTATACGCCGTCATGACCCATGACATTAAAGAACTTTTAGCCTACTCAACCGTCAGCCAATTAGGCGCGTTAGTCATGAGCTATGGCCTAGGCACCACCTATGGGGTTGAACATGATTTTTATCAAATCCTCAATCATATTTTTTACAAAGGCGCACTCTTTATGGCCGCCGGAGTCGCCATCCACACATTCGATACCCAGGATCTTAGAAAAATGGGAGGTCTATTCAAATTTGCCCCCATTGCAGGGATCGCAGCCGTCATCTCCGTTGGTGCCATGATTGGATTTCCAGGGACTACAGGATTTATCAGCAAAGAACTTCTGCTCCACACCATCCTCACCATCCCCACGCAAAAAGAAAATGGCATCATCTTAGCGGCCATGCTGGTTGCCGCAATTGGATTAGTCATCGCCGGCATTAGGTTTCTAACTCTATTTTTTGGTAATCTCAAAGGGTTGTCTGAAGAACATATCGACCCGCCTTCAATGGGCATTCAACTGCCAATTATTATTGCGGCCTCATTTTCATTAATATTTGGGCTATTCCCACAAGATGCTGTCTTTTGGTGTGATTATCTGCGTGTGGCAGGCCTCCATTACCCAAGTCCAGCCTCATTAAGCATCTGGCAGGGTATTACCAATCCATTAATATTAAGCGGCGGCATTCTCACCGTTGGTGCTGGGATTTCATGGGTCCTCTACAAACGCAAATGGGTAGACTGCACACTCCCAGAAACGGCCAAATTAGAAACTAAATTTGATCACCTTCTAAACACAATCCAAAAAATATCAACCGCAATTACCGCCGGCGTCAAAACCGATCATTCACCGGACTATCTCATGATTATTTTAGGATTTATCGCGGGATTACTCTTACTCATTCTCTTGCCATTATTTCCAGAGTTAATTCTCCCATTTCTCTTTAAAATGGATGACACTAATACTCTTGGCAGCTTAACCGCCATCCTCATCGGTGGGGCGGCGATTGCGACTCTCATTGCGAAAACTAATATTAATAAACTCATTGCGATATCCGTAGTGGGGGCCTTAATCAGTTTTTATTTCCTGCTCTACCATGCTCCTGATTTAGCACTTACCAATCTCATGATTGAAGCCATTGGAGTTGTCCTTATGGTCCTCTTACTCATCAGACTACCCAAAGAAGACACCTCTCAAAAAGTAGACGGGACACTCAGGAAAACCGCCAATATCACAATCGCATCCACCATTGGAGTCATCGCCACCAGCCTAATACTTCTCATGACCAACAATCAGGTTCTCGATTCGATTTCTGGTTATTTCATCGAGGCCACAGTTCCATTGGCCGGTGGAAGTAACGCGGTGAATACCATCCTGGTTGATTTTAGAGGCTTTGATACTATGGGAGAAATTTCAGTCTTAGTTATTGCCGCTATTGGTGTCATCGGATTACTTTGGAAAAAAGGGGGGAGTATCAACCAATGAAAATAAAGTCATTGATTGTCACCGCCACCACCAAATACATCGTGATATTACTCAATATCGTCGCCATTGCGATTTTTTTAAAGGGTCACAATGAGCCCGGAGGTGGATTTATTGCAGGAACAATTTCTGCGGTTTCTCTCATTATGTTAGTCATCGTTTATGGAATAAATTACACAAAAGCACTCATCAAATTTAATCCAATAATACTGGCCATATCCGGCCTTTTAATCGCCTATGGCATCTGCATAACCCCATTATTTTTTGACCTCCCCTTCATGTTTCATACTGAGTGGAGCCCCATGGTCTTTGATTTCGGAGTCTACTTAGTCGTCGTCGGAGTCATCTCCAAAATCATCATGATGATCGAGGAAACCAAATAATGCATACCATCACCGCAATCCTAGTCGGACTTCTATTTGGGTGCGCCATTTACCTCATTTTACAAAGAAGTTTCATCAAGCTTGTCTTCGGATTTGGCCTACTCACACATGCCGTTAATTTATTCATCCTAAGTATGTCCAAAAGCCCATTAGGTAAATCCGCTCCCATCATCACACCAGGTAATCTCGTGAGCGTCGATCCTCTTCCGCAAGCCCTTATCCTCACCGCCATTGTGATTGGATTTGGGGTAACCGCCTATATGATTACATTGGTATATCGCATACTAAAGGACGCTCATGATCAGTAGTCTCCCCGTATTACCAGTCATATTTCCGATGATTACCGCCGCCATGATTCTTCTGTTTTCAGAGGTCAAAACGCGACGCCTCATTGCCAGTGCATCATCCGTCGTCCAAGTGGCCATCACCGTCATGATGATGCTCGCCATCCAAACTCATCAGATTCTCATCATGCCAATGGGCGGGTGGGCGGCCCCCTTTGGGATTATGCTCACCGTTGATTCCCTAAGTGCGATTATGGTCTTACTCACAAGCATCGTAAGCGTCGCTGTCATCCACTACAGCATCACC
This sequence comes from bacterium UBP8_UBA817, assembly GCA_945888435.1. Lineage (GTDB taxonomy): Bacteria > Margulisbacteria > Marinamargulisbacteria > SXXA01 > SICP01 > CAMCZW01. The sequence goes on along the minus strand of CAMCZW010000005.1, from coordinate 10,117 downwards.
GAAAAAACTGAAAAGCAAGAACACCCCTTACGTCTCCCCCTCATCTTTTTTTGCATAGCGGGCATCACGCTCTCTTTTGTCACCGGCGATTTATTCAACCTTTTCGTCGCCTTCGAAATCATGCTCATCGCCTCATATGCGCTATTAACACTAGAAATCGACCGAAAAGAAATCAGCCACGCCTATCCCTACCTAGCCATCAACATCATCGGGAGCGCGCTATTTTTATGTGCAGCGGGACTCACTTATTCCTTATTTGGCTCCCTCAATTTTGCCGATATCGCCATTTCTTCTACGCTCATCATGACGGACCCTAGAATCGTCGTGATCGCAGTCTTATTCACACTGGTTTTTGGAATGAAAGCCGGCTTTTTTCCACTCTATTATTGGCTGCCCAATAGCTACCCAAAACTCCCAGCACCAGTCGGAGCCCTCTTCGCAGCACTTCTCACCAAAGTCGGTATTTATGCATTACTTCGCATTTTCGGCACCATGCTTCCTCACCAGCTATGGGGTGTCTATTCGATTATCCTATTACTCGCCATTCCAACGATGATTCTAGGTGCGGTTGGCGCACTTGAGCGTCAATCCATCCGAGAAATCCTTAGCTTCAATCTCATCAGCCATATTGGCATCATGATGGTCGCCATCGGATTGTTTACACAGGAAAGCATCGCCGCCCTCATCTACTACATCATTCATCATGTCCTGGTCATCGCAAGCTTATTTTTATTAGCAGGCCTCATCGAAGCCAGAGCCGGATCTGGAGATCTCAAAAAACTAGGAAATATCTGGAAACAATCTCCCATTCTCTCTTTTTTATTTTTAATCCAGGCGCTCTCACTCGCAGGCATTCCACCCCTCAGCGGATTTTGGGGAAAATGGATGCTCATTAGCGAAGCCTTGGGCATCGGGGCAGGGGTATTCGTTGCAATCATAGTGATCACCAGCGTCCTAAGCCTGTGGAGTTTACTAAGAATTATCACCACCGGATTTTGGACCAGCTCAGCCACCACCACAACAGATTCGTCCAACCACATCATCTCAAAAGACATGGTCGCCATCACCCTAAGTCTAGTCCTCCTCTCCCTCCTCATCGGACTTTCGCCTAACTCCGTCATCAAAACTGCACGCCGTACTTCTCAATCTCTATTCAATCAATTTGAATACACTAAAAAAGTCATGGAATACCGATCTATTCGTACTCCCCATTACCACACCCCTAAAATCATAGAATCTCCAATTCAAATCTCCCCCGAACCTATCGAAATCCAGGAAATCGAGGAGCATCAAGGATGAAATTACTCCTCCTCAATATCAGCATTGCAGCGGCATGGCTCGGGATATCCGCCACTCAAAACGGCGTCACTTTCATCATCGGCCTCATCCTCGGATTTACCCTGATTTCACTATTAGAAGGATTTTTCCAACCCCCAAGCTATTCGCGTAGAATCCTCGGATTTTTGGCTTATCTCTATTATTTTTCCAAAGCGTTGATCATCGCCAATATCACCATGCTCACTCACATTCTCATCACACCAAATAACAAAATAGAACCCAACCTGGTTGAAATTGACATCCAAGGTTTAAGCGATATCGAAATCCTAATCCTCACCCATAGCATCACCCTAACCCCCGGAACCATCACCATCGACATCCTCAAACCCGAAGGAAAACTCCTCATCCACGCTTTCGACGGACATACCAAAGAGCAAGTCGAGCAGTCCATTGCTCAAGATTTAACCCGCCATATTTTAAGGTTTACGAGGTAACAAAATGCAGTGGATATTAGACGGATGCATCGCAGTATTACTTTTCTCACTCCTTCTATCGCTCTACCGGATGATCGAAGGCCCAACCGCACTGGACCGAGTTCTCTGCATCGACGCCATTACCGTATGCATCATCGGGATTTTAGCCTGCCTCATCATCCAATGGAAAAGTGCCTACTATACAGACTTCATCCTAGCCGTTTCGATAATCGGTTTCTTTACTACAATTGCATTTGCGAACTATCTCGAAGTCCACTATTCTAAGGACCAGGACAGCAGAGAATGACAATACAAGACGCAATCACTGCACTATTTATAATTTTAGGGACGGGGCTCATCCTCAGCGCAAGCGTCGGATTAGTTAAAATGCCAGACTTTTTTTGTAGGACCCATGCCCTCGGAAACGCCATGACACTTGGGATAACGTTTATCCTACTGGGTGCCTGGATCGCAATGGGAACTGGTAGCGTCGGATTTAAAATCGCAGTGGCCATCGTCTTCCAATTAATGACTATTCCCGTGTCCAGTCATATTCTTGGCAAAGTAGCCTACTTAAAAAAAATTCCACGGTGGAAACATCGCGAGATCTTAAAATGAGGGTGAATCACCAATGGCAGTAAAATCACAACAAGTCCAAAGTCCAACAGAACTTAATCTAGCCTATACACCATTGCCCAATTCTAAAAAAAGTTATATTTCCGGTACTCAATATCCTGAAATCAAAGTCCCTTTTAGACAAATCAGTCAAAGCACTACTCATTTATCCAATGGAGACCAAGAGTTCAATCTCCCATTCAATGTCTATGACACATCCGGCCCATATACCGATCCCAACATTCAACTCAATATCGAAGAAGGCCTTCCTCAAATCCGCAGACAATGGACCATCGACCGCGGCGATGTCGAAGAACTCACCACCCATTCATCCCACTACCAGCACGAACGCCAAAGTAATACTGAGCTCGACGCCATCCGTTTCCCCAATCTTCGCAAACCCCTCAAAGCCAAACACGGGAAAAATGTCAGCCAAATGCACTATGCCAAACAAGGTATTATCACCCCTGAAATGGAGTATGTCGCTCTCCGCGAAAACATGACTCCAGAACATGTCCGAAACGAAATCGCCATCGGACGCGCCATCATCCCCGCTAACATCAATCATACCGAACTCGAGCCCATGATTATCGGCCGCCAGTTCCACGTCAAAATCAACGCCAATATCGGCAATTCCGCCATCAGTTCAAGCATCGCCGAAGAAGTCGAAAAAATGACCTGGTCCATCAAATGGGGTGGGGACACGGTTATGGATCTCTCAACCGGCAAAAATATCCACGAAACGAGAGAATGGATTCTCCGTAATTCCCCCGTTCCAATCGGCACCGTCCCAATCTACCAAGCTCTCGAAAAAGTAGGGGGCATCGCCGAAGACCTCACTTGGGAAGTCTTCAGAGACACCCTCATCGAACAAGCCGAACAAGGCGTCGACTATTTCACCATCCACGCAGGCGTCCTCTTACGATATGTCCCAATGACCGCAAAACGTCTCACAGGGATTGTTTCCCGCGGCGGCTCAATCATGGCCAAATGGTGTCTGTCTCATCACAAAGAAAACTTCCTCTACACTCATTTCGAAGACATTTGCGAAATCATGAAAGCCTACGATGTCAGCTTTAGTCTCGGTGACGGCCTCCGCCCCGGAAGCATCAAAGACGCCAACGACGAAGCTCAATTCGCCGAGCTCGAAACCCTAGGCGAACTTACCAAAATCGCCTGGAAACACGATATCCAAGTCATGATCGAAGGCCCAGGTCATGTCCCAATGCACCTCATCAAAGAAAATATGGATAAACAATTAGAGATCTGTCATGAAGCGCCATTCTATACATTAGGGCCCCTCACCACCGATATCGCCCCCGGATACGACCATATTACCTCCGCCATCGGCGCTGCCATGATTGGATGGTATGGTACTGCAATGCTCTGCTACGTCACGCCAAAAGAGCATCTAGGCCTCCCCAACAAAGCCGACGTCCGAGAAGGGATCATGGCCTACAAAATCGCAGCCCATGCCGCCGACCTGGCCAAAGGTCACCCCAACGCCCAGCAACGAGACGACGCCCTTTCCAAAGCTCGCTTCGAGTTCCGCTGGGAAGATCAGTTCAACCTAGGTCTCGACCCCGAACGCGCCCGAGAATACCACGACGAAACCCTTCCCGCTGAAGGCGCCAAAGTCGCGCATTTTTGTTCCATGTGCGGCCCAAAATTTTGCTCAATGAAAATCACACAAGATGTCCGTGACTACGCAGAAAAGCAAGAGAAAATGAAAGAAAAATCAGAAGAATTCAAAAAAGCCGGTAGTCAGCTTTACGCATAGTCTTTTCTTTTAAGATTGGTATCACTATCCCCACCTGTGGGGATCCCAAGTCTATTCTCAGAAATTAAAATCCAAAAAAAAACGATAACCTTCAAATAATAATTTGTATAAGGGTATTCATAAATGGATTTTAAAAAAACAATTTCAGCTCAAGTATTGAAATTAGAAATTACCCCTGATGAGCGCAGTCTTGTAAAGAAAACTATTGAACTTATTAATGAACTGGAAGAGCTAGAAGAAGGGCATGAAAATTGCAAAGGCTTCTTTAGTAGGTTTTCAGAAATAATGGATAACTTAGAAGTCATTCTCACCGATTACCCCAAATCTATTCATGCACTTGCAGTTTTCTTGGATTGTTTAGAAATATATAGACTCTTAGAAGAATTAGATAAGAATTCACCAAGATTTATCGATAAAAAAGATGAGTATACTCGGGAAAAAGTAATCGAATTGTCAAATTGGCAAAAATCACGCCCTGAAGGAGAACCCACTAGTATAGAAAAAATGGCAAAGGTTCTTCAGAAATGCCAACAAAAAATGAGTGAATCAGACTTTCTAATGCCAATAACGATTTACATAACAGCCATGGATGGATTAGGAGATGTCACATCAGGGATGGCGGTGTTAGAGAGTCTTAAAAAATCAGGTGCAGAAATTAATACAGTATGGGTTAAGTTTTTATCTGATGTGACTACAATACAATCGGAATATATTAAAAAATTAAACAAGAGTGGTTATAAGGTGAAAGTTTTTTTAAAAGAAAACCCCACTGAAGAAGATGTGAAATCAATACAAGAAACACATTGCCTAGCTATGGGTGCAGACTGTGGCAAGTTCGATACTGTCTCACCTCCATATTTAACAAAGACAGAAGAATTATTTACAAGTGCTTTAAATTACTCTCTACATCCGTTAGGGGCAGGTATACCGATTTCAAATGGTCACCCCAATAAATTAGAAATGCTTCGAATTTTAGAAGCGCACTGGGATGATCATCCAATTTTGCAAGATCTTTTCAAAAATGGCGTGCCTAAATCTTGGGAGCTAATTATAGAGGCATTAAAAGATACAGTTGTTTGGTATAACGCAGTGCACGCAGAAGGCGGGCAGAGAGCGATGTTTAGAAGTCTTTTAGAGCATACAATAAAAGACAATATAAAAGTCCTAGCCAGCAATCTAGAGCCTATTGGAAATTTAGATAGTGAGTACGAGGAAGATCAACCTTATTTTGATAATCACAAAGACAAAAAATCGAACTATAGGCTTGAAAGTTTTCAAAGTGAAGACCCTATTCTTTTTTTACAATGTAATCTGCCAAAAGAGTGTTTCATGGCATTATTATTTGCAATTGTTTCTTCAAGTCTAAGCACTCCAGATACAGCGGAAAATAAAGAAATAGCCAATATATTTTTATCAGGTGGAGATGCCTCATGGATGGATTTAATCTGGGTACATTATCACCTTTCATTAAGCGGAGATGATCGGATTTTAGTCCCAATGTTCCGAATTGGAGAATATAAGCAACAAAAATTTCTATCTGATTTATTAGCACTTGTTGAAGAGCAGGAAGAGGGATGTTTTTCAAATAAGCAACAAGTAAAAGGCATTATTTCAATATTTTATGTGGAGGATCCTAAATGGAAGGATTCATTTGAGGATGATTCTATTCCGGGAGAATTTAATAAAGAGTTTTTCAAAATAGTCTTTTCAAAAGAATTTCAGAGAGATTATCGAAAGCTATTAGAAATAATTATTAATAAAAATAAGATTTCAGATTTTATAAAACTCAACCAGTATCTATTAAAAGCAACAGAGCTAGTAGCTGCTCAAGCGAATTCTACATCAGGAGGCGACGATGGGACAGAGAGCAACTCTACCAATCAAGCCTAAATAGCCATGCCAACCAAGCCATGCTTGGCAAATAAGCGATCTAACTGCCCTTTAAGCGCAAGTAATTCCTCAAGCATTCGTGCACGGTACTCGTCAGTCTCACATAAAAGCTGAGGAATCAGCGTATCTCGATAATACGCAATTCCATCCGCCAGATTAGCCTTAAAAAATTCAAAATAGGTCATGTCTTTATCGCTAGGCTGGGGGAGTGCCTTACGGATTTCCTTGTCCAAATAATCAATATACATTTTAAGTTCGCTCATAAACATATTGGGGCGATAAGTATCATTCAATAAATTCAATCGTCCATAAATATGACCCGCCATCTCAGCCAATGTGCTGATTTTGGAGAAGTAAGCCAAATTAGGCCCCGGGCATACAGCGGTCTTTAGGGGTCGTTTATTGGTAATGCCGTATTCAATCAAGGCACCGGCTGCTAAATCTTCACACAGACAGGATTTAACCACGATTTTATGAAACTGACCGTCTCTCTCAGCGCCGGAAACTCCAGACTGATTCAATTGCTCAATTTTACGTTTTTGATAAGTGACCGCAGCTGTACAAATCGGCTTTTTAGTAAATTCAAGATTACTCACCAAATGCCCTTTAGGACATGGACTTCCAGGTCGGCCAATCTCCACACGCTCTTTCTTTTGTTCTTCACTCGGCGTATCTCTCATCGAATTAAACGGCACACCCAATGGAGAAAATTCGCTCAAAAACAAATCATCCTGCGTCGCTTTCGCCAAGCGAAGCCGCGTCGGATAATCCAAAGTTGTCACTTCCGGTACCAATAAAAACGGAGTTGCCCAGCCGGTGCCATCAACATCATAATAATCAAATAAAAACTGGTTCTCCAAATGAGTCCCAATTCCGCCTTGAACCGTCACTCTCACCGGCGGCACTGACCCAAAAACCGCACGTCCACGTTTCGCCAAAGCCTCATTACACAAATCATAAAACGACGATGAAAGTTCAGCTCTCTGTAATTTAAATTCCTCTAAAATTGGCCCCAACAAAAATCCATCAGAGGCAAAGGCATGTCCGCCACAATTAAGTCCCGATTCAATTCGGTGCTCAGAAATCCAAACCCCTTTTTTCGCCAAAAACCGACCTTGAATCAAAGACGATCTCAAATCGGATACTTTTAAAATCACTTTCTTTTTAATAAATCCAGATGCATCCGGAAAAAAGTCATCAAAGCTTTCAATATGCGCATAAAGCCGACGATTAAATCCAGCTGAAAACACAATGCTCGATGATAATTGGCTCGTGGCATAGCCCTCTAAAGCTGCACACGCATCCGAAAACTCATCCGCCATCAACTGGCCATTTTCATCATAATTCAAGCGATCTAGCTTCGTCATAATATTGACATCAATAGATCCCGCCACAATCGACGCTCTCAATTCAGCTTCGGCGGCATCACGCTCAGAACTTTCAACCGGCATCTTCAAAAATAAGCGATAGAGTATCGCCATCGGATGTTTATCAAACATCAATTCAAAATATTTACTAATCTCATTTCCAGGTTCAAACGGAAGTGCCTTAAGTATCTCTAGCTGAGATTCAACAACATGGTGAACCAAATCAAGATACGCACAAATCCGACGAGCCCGATAACGCGACTCAAATTTAGCAATAGGGGAGTAAGAGAGTTTATAAAATCGAGCGTAATATTCACGCATATTCTCACACAGCTCATCGTCACCGATAGAAATTACAGAAGAAATGCCAAAACGGGCAATCTTGATAGGACTATCAATAGTAAAAGCCGTTCCCATCACTGGGATATGAAATTGATGGGTAGTTTGAGACATAAAAGAAAGTGTAATATAGATGGTATTCTTTGTACATTGGCCGTATTACGGTAGCCCTGATCTAAGTTAATACTCACCCTAAATCCCTCTCTTTTCAAAAGAGGGACTTCTTCAACCTATAGCTCCGACCCCTTGCCCAAGAATGGTGGAACTGTGATTGATAATTAACTACTTGAGCCTCCCTCTTTGGAACAGAGAGGGAGGTGGGTGGGTGAGTGTTATCTGGAGTTATTGGCAATGTAGATTCCAAAGAGGGGAGCATTAAGATATTGTTTTAACGATGTCATTTCCGCTTAAACAGACTCTAAATGAACTACGAAAAAATCAGACACTTGTAGAAACCTTGCTATGGGAAAAACTGAAAAATAGAAAGCTAGATGGCCACCGTTTTATAAGACAGTTCCCAATAAAGCATGTTTTTGAAGAAACATCAAGATTCTTTATCGCAGACTTCTACTGCTCCAAGTATCGTCTTGTAATAGAACTAGATGGAAACTCTCACCAAGAAAAAAAGGAACATGATGACCTCAGAGACCTGATCATGGAACACCAAAACATAATCGTCCTCAGATTTACAAACATACAAGCCCTCCATCACATGAATGAACTGCTATCCACAATCAAAAAGACGCTCCTCAAACTCCCCTCTTTGGAACAGAGAGGGGTCAGGGGGTGAGTATTATGGGAAAATTATGTAGAATACAATTCAAACCATATCAAAAAACTCCACACTCACACTTATAAGGAAGGCATCATGAAATTAGAGAAATTCGCAGAAAATAGCATCAATGGTCTCGCCTTATCCAACGAAGATGCCAACGCCATTTTAGACGGCACCTCAGTTAATTTATTAGAGCTTCTCAATCAAGCCTACCAAGTCCGTAAAAACTATTTCGGAAACGAAGTCCGCATCCACATCCTCAACAACGCCAAAAACGGTAAATGCCCCGAGGACTGCTCCTATTGCGTCCAAGCCAAATCATCCGAAGTTCCCATCGAAGACTATTCCTTCAAAGACGAAGAAGAAATCCTAAACGAAGCCAAACGCGCCTACGAAGCCGGTGCCTACCGCTACTGCATGGTCTTCGCTGGTCGTGGCCCCACAAAATTCAGAGTCCAAAAATTAGCGGGCATCATTAAAAAAATCAAAGAAACATACCCCATCCAAGTCTGCCTCTCCACAGGGCTACTCTCCCAAGAGGACACCGACATCCTCAAAGAAGTTAACCTTGATCGCCTCAACCACAATCTCAACACCTCCGAAGACTTCTACCCCAGCATCTGCACCACTCACACCTACCAGGATCGCCTCAACACCCTTAAAGCCGCCCAAAAATCAGGCCTTCAAATCTGTTCCGGCATCATCGTCGGCATGGGCGAAACCAACCAGGATATCGTCGACGTCGCCATGAAACTACGAGAACTCAAAGCCGAATCCATCCCCATCAACTTCTATATGTATGTCGAAGGCAACCAACTCGGACCCAAAGCCGAAGAACTAAACCCAGAAAAATGCCTCCGCATCCTAGCCCTATTCCGCCTCCTCAACCCCAACGCCGAAATCCGCATGGCCGCCGGCCGCGAAATCCACTTAAGATCCATGCAAGCCCTAGGTCTCTACCCAGCCAACTCCCTATTCATGGACGGCTACCTCAACACCATCGGCACCAATCCCTTCCAAACTCTCCAAATGATCCAAGACGCCGGCTTCACCGTCACCGCCGACAAAGGCCTCGAAGAATTACTATCCAAATTCGAAAATGCCGAAACAACACAATCCAACCCACAAGACGCCTCTTCAAAAGCAATTCTAAAATCGCTCAAAGAGCTAAGGCCAACTGCCCAGGCAAACTAAACGAAAAGATAAGCCCATAAAAATCCACCCCTGTTTTCACAGGAAGCTTTACTCGTACGTAAGCTTTTTGTAGAATTTGGGGTGGTGGGGGGATATTTTAATCAGAATTAAGTTTTTACTAACTTTTATTTTTAAATACTTATTTTCTCTGAAAATCTTTTCAAATAACCTTTTGTTCAAAATTTAAGGATAAAATATGAAATTATTTCCTGTATAACTTCGATAAGAGTTTGAGACAACCTTCACCGTAGAAAGAACGTAAGCGATCCACCAAACCCATACTATTCCAAAAAGAGCACCCCTGTTAGAGGCTCTGTGTAGCTGGCTAATCAAGCGTGCTTGATTGGGGATAAAAGAGTGGGGGATATTTTCCAACGTCGACCGTCGTCAGAGCGGACGGAGACGG
>CAMCZW010000004.1 GCA_945888435.1 bacterium UBP8_UBA817 | reverse complement strand
TTTTTTATTGTTTTATTTTTAATTCATTTTTAGGCTTAATCATTCATTCAGTCGTGATAAACTCTACTTATGAGTCTCTCTCAATTTTGTTTTATCTTCTTTTTTCTTTTTCTAATGGCTTTAGATGTTCCTATTTTTTCAGATACTTCTGATCACCTAAGGACATTGGATTCCATAAGTGGTTTTAACGGAGCGCTTTCAAAAAATTATGGCGGAAATGGCTTTGAGCAGGGCATCCGGATTGTGGAGGATGACGGATATATCTTTGCGGGCAATACTAAAAAGAGTTTTACGCCGTCGACGGATTGGGTGGTGGGAAAGCTTAATTATCAGGGAGAGCCGCTGTGGGCGTTGACGCTAGGTGGGACCGATGAGGATTTTTTGGAGAGTATGATCCAAACTCGAGATAAAGGAATCCTTTTATTGGGAGGTAGTCAGAGTCCTTTTAAACGGTTTTTTGGATTTGGGAATGCGGGTCAGCCTCAGAGGCCTATTGTGATGAAATTGGATCCGGAAAATAAACTGGATTGGGCGATTCAATTTGAGAAATATTCTTTATCGGATATGCAGGAAAATACCGAGGGTAATGTGATATTGGTGGGTCAGGGTCTTGATCGTCAGTTTTTGGCAGTTAGTTTGAGTAGTACTGCTAATATCAATTGGTCTAAAACATATTTGCCTACGGATTCTCAGTTTGTAAATGCCACCCGAATTATTGGGTCTCCTCAGCATAAATTGCGAGTGTTACTTCAGGCGACTACAGATTCTACCCGACGCCAATATGGATTTGGAGTTGTTGAGTTAGATGGACTGGGGGAGATTACTTCTAAAAAGTTTTTTTTCACTCCTCGATACAATTCTGTGTTTATTAGGCATTGTGTTGAGATGGCGAATGGGGCTTTGGTTTTGGTGGGGGATATTTATGGTAAAGAGGAAGACCAGGATTCTGATATCTGTGTGATTAGCATTACCCGAGGCGGTCAGCTGAATTGGGCTAAGGTGATTCAGGGTGTTAATAATGATCAGGGAGTCGATATTGATCAGATTGGGGATCAATTATTGCTGACATCGATGTCCAATAGCCCTCAATTGGAAAATACGAATGCAGTCTATTTTTTGATGGATTTACAGGGTCGCTTGACCCGACAGTTGATTAGTTCTCAAAGCGAATTTGATTGCCCTAATAATGCCATTGTGACGTCTAAAGGGGTTGTGGTGATTGGGAGTAGCGGAGTTAATACGGCGGATGGCTATGATCAGGATATATCAGTACTTCGATTAGATAACTGGAGCGCGTTTAAAAAATTTACGGGGCGTCCGTTTTTGGTTAAGGATCTCGCTGTGAGTAAATTTAATATTAACTTTACGGTTGAGTCTGTGGAGTATCCGGCCAAGAAAATTAAAGCGGTGAAGCCGAGGTTATTGAAGGTCGGGAAATCTTAGTAAACCAAAAAGCCACCGAGATTATCAGTGGCTTTTGTGGTTAGACTATTCAAAAAGCTTGGCTTCTTAAACCGCAACCTCAACTTTTTTTCTTAGGTTTTCGGCGGCGATGACCATGTTTTTTAGAGCTGGTTTAACGTCTTCCCATTGGCGGGTTTTGAGGCCGCAGTCAGGGTTGATCCAGATGTTGCGGACTGGGAGAACATCTTTGGCTTTAATGATGAGTTCTTCCATTTCGCTAATGGTTGGGATTCGTGGGCTGTGGATGTCGTAGACGCCGGGGCCTACTTCGTTGGGGTAGTTGTAGGTGACGAAGGCGTCTAGGAGTTCCATTTTGGACCTTGAGGTTTCGATGGAAATAACGTCGGCGTCGAGTTTGGCGATGGCGTCGATGATGTCGTTGAACTCGGAATAGCACATGTGAGTGTGGATTTGAGTTTCGTCAGTCACACAACATGTGGCCAATTTGAATGAGTTGACGGCCCAGTTGAGGTAGGTCTGCCACTCATTTCTTCTGATTGGGAGGCCTTCTCGGATGGCTGGTTCGTCGATTTGGATCATTCGGATGCCGGCGGCTTCGAGGTCTTGGACTTCGTCTCTGATGGCTAATCCGATTTGGTAGGTGGTGTCTTTACGAGGTTGGTCGTCTCTCACAAAGCTCCATTGAAGAATTGTGATTGGGCCTGTGAGCATCCCTTTCATGATTCTGTCAGTGTGGTCTTGTGCGAATTTGGACCATTGAACGGTCATTGGGGTTGGTCTTGAAACGTCTCCGAAAATGAATGGAGGTTTTACACAACGTGATCCATAGCTTTGGACCCATCCGTTTTCGCTGAATGCGAAGCCGTCAAGCTGTTCGCCAAAGTATTCGACCATGTCGTTTCTTTCAAATTCGCCGTGGACGAGGACATCGATGTTGAGCTCTTCTTGGATTTTGATGACTTCGATCGTTTTATCCGCAATAAATTGGTCATAGGCTTCTTGAGATAATTCGCCTTTTTTGAACTTGGCTCTGGCTTCTCTCACGTCTTGAGTTTGAGGGAAAGATCCAATCGTTGTAGTTGGGAATAATGGTAATTGGAAAATGGCTTGTTGTTTTTTCTGACGAGCAGCGAATACCGATTGTCGGTTGAAATCGGACTCGGTGATTTTGGCCATGCGCGCTTGAACCTGTGGATTGTGGATTCGTGTGCTGGTTTTTCGTGATAGTACTGCTTTTTTGTTTTCTTCTAGTTGCGCGTTGGCACTAGTGTCGCCATTTGCGAGTTTGGCCAATATGTCTAACTCTTCTAGTTTTTGTTCTGCGAAACTCAGCCAGCTTTTGAGTTCATTATCTAGTTTTTTCTCGGTGGATAATGAAAACGGGCTGTGGAGTAGGGAACATGATGTTGAAATGATAACTGTTTCTGCATTCAATTTATTTTGGACAGCTTGGATTGTGGCAAGTGATGCTTCCAGGTTGTTTTTCCAGATATTTCGGCCATCGATAATTCCTAATGACATGACTTTATCTTTTGGGAATTGAGATGCGATTTGGCTGACTTCTTCTGCGCCTCTTACTGCGTCGATATGGATTCCGGCGACAGGGAGTGATTTGGCGAGAGCGAAGTTTTCTCGGTATTCGCTGAAGTAGCTGGTGAGCATGATTTGGATGTTGGGTACTTGGCTCGCAAATGTCTCAAATGTTGTTTTGAGGGCGTCTTTTTGTTCTTGGCTGAGGTCTAATCCGAGGATTGGCTCGTCGATTTGAACATATTTTACGCCGAGTGCTTCGAACTTTTTAAGGATTTCAACATAGACTGGCAAGATTGATGCAAGTAGAGAAAACCGGTTAAAGCCTTGTGGGGCTTCTTTGGTTTCTTTACCCACTGTTAGATAAGTAACTGGACCTACTAAAACTGGACGGGTGTTAATTCCTAAGTCTTTGGCTTCTTGATATTCATCAAAAGGCTTTGTGCTGGATAATTTGAAATTGGTTTTGCCATCAAATTCTGGAACGATGTAGTGGTAGTTAGTATCAAACCATTTGGTCATTTCGCTAGCTGTGGTGTCTTGGCGGTTACTTGCTTTGGCTGTTTGTCCACGGGCAACTAAAAAGTATGTATCCCAGTCGACTTGGCCTTGGCTCCATTCAATTCGGTTAGGAATGTTGCCTACTAAGCAGCTCATGTCTAATACTTGGTCATAAAAACTGAAATCATTAGATGGGATAATATCGATCCCTTTTGATTTCATGAGTTCCCAATGTTTTTTTCTCAGTTCTTTGGCGGTGTTTTGTAAGTCTGTGAGTGAACTTAGCCCTTTCCAATAGGATTCTAGTGCTTTTTTAAGCTCGCGTTGATGTCCCATTCTAGGGAAGCCAAGCGCTGATGTTTTGAATGTCATGATTTTCTCCGGGCCACTTATTTTGTTGGCTACTTTATCATGGGGGAAAAATGATCGTCAAAAGTATCTCGACTTGTTTGTTTTTGGTATACTGATTTTTGTGATGAGCCAAATTAAAAAAGTTGTTATTATCGGTGGTGGATTTGGTGGCGTTGCAGCTGCGAAACAACTGTCTGATTTGCCGAATGTCAAAGTCGTTTTACTTGATAAGCGCAATCATCACCTTTTTCAGCCTCTTTTATATCAAGTGGCCACTGCGGCATTGTCTCCTTCTGATATCGCATATCCTTTAAGATCCATTTTTAGTAAATCTTCTAATATCCGTGTTGTGATGGGTAATGTGTGTGATATTGATCGTTCTGCCAAAGAAGTGATTTTGGAAGATGGTGGAAAATTTTCTTATGATTATTTGATTGTAGCGGTGGGGGCTAGACATTCCTATTTTGGACATCCTGAATGGGAGGAACATGCCTTTGGTCTTAAAACACTCAATGATGCGTTGAGAATTAGAGAGAAAATTTTATTGAGCTTTGAAAAAGCCGAGCGTGCTGAAACACCCGAAGAGATTGCAAAATATCTCACATTTGTAGTAGTCGGCGGTGGTCCTACTGGCGTAGAAATGGCGGGTGCGATTGCTGAAATTACCAAAAAAACCATGGTTGAGGATTTTCGTAAAATTAACCCTAAAGTGGCCAAGATTATTTTGATTGATAGCGGATCTCGATTACTTTCTCAGTATCCAGAAGTCCTTTCTGAGCATGCTCGACGTGATTTGCATCAGATGGGTGTGAGAGTGACGTGTGGGAAAACGGTGACGGATATTCAGGCGGACCGAATCTATTTTGGCGATGAAATGATTATGACGGCCAATATTGTTTGGGCAGCTGGAAATGAAGCGGCTCCCCTGATGACTAAATTGGGTGTTGAGCTGACGAGATCCAAGCAAATCAAAGTGCGTCCTGATTTCTCTATTCCCGATGATGATCATGTTTTTTGTATTGGGGACTGTGTCTCATTAATGGACGCCAATGGAAAGACCGTTCCTGGTATTGCGCCAGCAGCTGCTCAAGCGGGAAGATATGTCGCCAAATTAATTTTGAAACGACTCCATGGCCAGCCTAAGTCTGGAGAGCGGCCTTTTAAATATATGGATAAAGGGTCTATGGCCACCATCGGTAGAGCGAGTGCAATTGCTGTTATAGGGCCTCTTAAGCTCACTGGGCTATTGGCCTGGTTAGCCTGGTCGCTGATTCATGTGTGGTTTTTGATCGATTTTAGAAGCAGGGTAGCTGTGATGTTTTCATGGATGTGGAGCTTTTTTACTCACCATCGCGCGGCGCGACTTATTATTTATGTAAGAAAACGAACTGCTAATAAGTAAAAGTTGGCCTGCCAGCCGTAGCACATTAATTCTAATTTAGGTGATTGTCGCAAAACACTGCGAAGGATGGTAGCCCCACGGAGAATCGAACTCCGGCCGCCAGAATGAAAATCTGGTGTCCTAACCGCTAGACGATGGGGCCGTCAATTGGTAGGCGAAAACTATAACAAATTTAGAATTTGGTGACAACTGTTTTGATCGTGGAAAAGTTGTGGAGTCCCCAACGCCCTAGCTCTCGTCCGAAGCCTGATTTTTTGGTTCCGCCAAATGGTAGGTGGATGAGGGAGGTGACCGCCCGATTGACGAAGACTGCGCCAGCGTCGATTCTTGGGATTATTTCTTCTGCTGAGGATTTGGACTCTGTCCATATGCTGGCCCCAAGGCCGTAGGGGATGTTGTTTGCGATTTGGATCGCTTCTTCGATCGTCTTGAATGGGATTACGGCTGCTACTGGGCCAAAGACTTCTTCGGTGACGACAGGCATGTCTGGCGTGAGGTTGGTGAGTAGGGTTGGTTTAATGAATAATCCTTGATCTGGAATTGGGATGGGGCTTGTATGGGCTTTTGCACCCATTTGGATGCTTGTGGTCATTTGCTTAATGACGGAGTCGTAAATGTCTTTTCTCGCGAGGGGGCCATAGGTTGTTTTAGGATCCATTGGGTCGCCTGCAATGAGGGCTTCTGTTGCTTTTAGATATTCTTTGATGAAGGTATCAACGAGAGACTCATGAACGATGAATCGTTTGGCGTTGGTGCAGACTTGGCCGGAGTTGGTGCATCTGGCACTTGCGGCTGCGATGGCGGTGTCTGGCATTTTGGCATCGCTTAGGACGATAAAGGGGTCCATGCCACCTAATTCCATGACGCATGGCTTGATGTGCTTTCCGGCTAGGGATGCGATGAGGCTGCCGGTGTGGGTGCTCCCTGTAAATGCGAGGCCTTTAATTTTTGGATTTTGGATGATGGTTTCGGTATCTGCATTGTCAGAAAAAATACATTTTAAAATGGGGAGATTGGCATTATCAAATAAAGATTGAATGCTTTTTGCGGAGAGACTGACATTAGGGGCATGTCGGATGATAACGGTATTACCTGCGATGAGAGTGGGGATGGCAAATCGGAATACCTGCCAAATGGGGTAATTCCAAGGTTGAATTCCTAAAATAACGCCCATGGGTTGATAGATGACCCTTTCTGTATCTCCATATGTTTCGGGGGTTAATAATACTTCTGAATTGGGGCCGTAATAATCGAGCAGAGTGAGACATTTTTCGATTTCGCCTTTGGCTGCAGTGATGGGCTTACCCATTTCTGTGCTGATGATGGCTGCCTGGGTGTCGATTGTGAGGCTTAATTCTTTGAGGACTTGGCTTAATTGAGTGAGGCGGTCAGTAATGGATAGCTTGGACCATTTTTGGAACTCTTGGTCGAGTTGATCGATGACTAATTGAACTTCTTTTATGGATTGAGTAGGTGTGAAGTGAACTTTGGTTTGTGTGTAAGGATCCACCGATTGATAGATAGTAGAATGTGGTGATCGATTCATGCGATAATCCTAACATGATTCAATCACTCATTACGAGAATTAACCCGGCCCAACTTCTGATTAAATGGTGGTCTTGGGCGCTTCTGATTTTAGCGGCGATTTTTGCTGTGTATGGATTTGTTTTGAATGGCCCGTTTATTTGGGATGATGAAGTGATGGTGGTCACGAATACCCTGATTAGAAGTTTGGGGAATATCGGACAGATTTTTACGACATCTGCATTTGGAGAACCCTTTCATCCGTCTCTGTTTTATCGTCCGATGCAAATATTAAGCTTTGCCGTGGATTATCAGTTTTGGGGATTAAATCCTTTAGGGTATCGCTTGACCAGCGTGATATTTCATTGGGGAAATGCCGTATTGGTACTGCTGATTTTTAGGCGATTTTTTTCTCCGATTTTAGCGGGGATGCTTGCGGTGATTTTTGCCGTTCATCCGATTGCGATTGAGTGTGTGACTTATATTTCTGGGCGTGGGGATGTGATGTCGACTGGATTGGCCTTGGGGAGTATTTTGCTTGTATTGCACTATACAGGTGATACTCGATTGAGATGGCTGATGGGTGCTGTTGGCTGTTATTTAATTGCACTAGTGACTAAAGAAAATATTGTGTTTGTCCCCTTTATTTGGCTAGCCTGTGATTATTTATTTTCTGCTGAACGGTCTCGGATATCCCGTTGGATGATCTGGGGAAGTGTGGCGGTGAGTATTTTGTTTTCTGCATTTAGGTATCTGGGGTCGCTTGATTCTAAGTCCAGGACGCTTTCTTTTATTGCGGAGGCGTCATTTTTTGATCGCGTATTAACATTTCCTCGCATTATTTTGACTTATTTGAAGTTGTCATTCTGGCCTGTACCGCTTCATATGGAATACCACTTTGTGACGACTTCCATTTGGAACCTTTCTTTATGGATTGGGATGCCAATTTTAGTGATTGGTGTCTGGTTTTGGCTTAAAAAATCGGTGCTGAGAACGATTTTATTTTGGTTTATTTTGATTGCAGTGGTTGGTATTTTACCTGTGAATAATGTAGTTCCTGCTTTGGCGTCTACTGTCCGTGAGCATTGGTTTTATTTGTCACTGGTAGGTGTTTTGGGGTGTGTCGGAGTTGCAATTACCCAAGTAAAGGAGAAATTTAGGGAGGTTCCTGCGACTTCTGTGATGGTTTATGGATTTCTTTTTCTTGGTATCGCGGTTTTGGGTGGGATTACATTTGATCGTAATTTGGATTGGAAAGATCCGATCCGGTTTTATCAGCATGATATTGCCTGTGAACCAAAGGGCTTTGTTTTATACAATAATTTAGGGGTTGAACTTTTTAGAGCCGGTCAGGTGCAGGATGCTGGGATTGTCTTTCAAAAAGCGATTGAGACGAGTCCAGGCCACCGGTATGGGATTGCCTATAATAATCTTGGCGCGGTGTTTTTAAGGTCGGAGGATGTCCAATCCGCGGAAGCGTTGTTTAGGGCGAGTATTGCGCTTAGTGATTATCCGCTTGCGTATCGAAATTTAATTGCGATTTTATACACACAGCAACGTTTGGATGAATTGGCGGTATTGGTTAATCAAGCCGTTCAACATCATCCAGATCAAATTGATTTTGCTCAGATGAGAGACTTTTTACAGAAATAAATTGTAAGCAGGATTATCAGATTCATTTTCACAGCTGTATCCGATAGTTTGAATAAATTTTTCGAAGTTGGGTAGATCGCTATCGTCTACTTGAATTCCTACTAAAACGCGGCCAAAATCAGCGCCGTGATTGCGATAGTGAAAAAGGCTAATATTCCATTGAGTCCCAATCTGTTTCAAAAATTCGAGTAATGCACCAGGTCGCTCTGGGAAAATAAAGCGGTATAGCCGTTCGTTAGTTAATTGGGTGGCATGTCCGCCGACCATATGGCGGATGTGGAGCTTGGCCATTTCGTTGTCGGTTAAATTGGTGACGGGGTAGTGAGCTTCTTCTAGTTTTTGGATGACGGTTTCTAGCTCGGGTCTTCCTTTTTTGAGTTGGAGTCCGACGAATACTTGGGCATTGCTTGAGTCCGAATATCGATAGTTGAACTCGGTGATGGCCCTTTTACCAATGGTTTCGCAAAAGCGTTTAAAGCTTCCTGGTTTTTCTGGGATCGTGACGCCGAGGATGCCTTCTTTTTCTTCGCCGATTTCGGCCCGCTCTGCAATATGGCGCAGCCGGTCAAAATTGACATTGGCCCCGCTGTTGATGGCGACCAAGGTTTTATTTTTTTCTGTGGGGTGAGTATCGATATACCGTTTGAGTCCTGCGAGGGAGAGTGCCCCTGCGGGTTCTGCGATGATGCGGGTTTCTTCAAAAATATCTTTGATTGCGGCGCACATTTCATCGGTGGTAACTGTTATACAGCCGTCTATGAGGTCTTTGGCAATATCGAATGTGTGTTCTCCGATTTGTTTGACTGCGACACCGTCTGCAAAAATACCTACTTCTTTTAAGATCACTCTTTTTTTTGCTTTTAATGCGGCATCGAGGCAGGCGGCATCTTCGGGCTCAACACCGATTATTTTGATTTGAGGATGTGTTTTTTTAATGGCGATTAACATGCCCGCCAATAATCCGCCACCGCCCACTGGAACAAAAATGATGTCAGGGAGTGGTTTGCTTTGCTCTAAAATTTCAAGACCTACGGTGCCTTGTCCGGCAAGTGTTTGGAGGTCATCAAAGGGGTGAATGAAGGTTAAATTTTGCTGTTTGGATAGGTGCATTGCATGCTCAAAAGCTTCGTCATAGTTGTCACCAAATAAGATGACATTTCCGCCGCGGCGTTTGACGGCATTTACTTTAATGGCTGGGGTTGTGACGGGCATCACGATACTAGCGTTGAGATTGAGTTTTTTTGCGGCTAATGCGACACCTTGTGCGTGATTTCCGGCAGAAGCAGCGATGATACCTTGGTTTTTTTGTGCATCTGATAACTGGGTTATCTTGTGATAGGCGCCTCTGATTTTAAATGAGAAAACAGGCTGCATATCTTCTCTTTTGAGTAGAATATGGTGACCCATACGTTCGGATAACAAAGGCATTTCGGTAAGGGGAGTTTTAATGGCCACATCATAAACAGGGCTATTTTGAATTTCTGTATAGATTTTAAGGTGTTCTGGTTTCACATTTTGATTTTACGGGTCTTATTTTCCAGCGTCAAATTTAAAGATTTTTTTTGATATACTCCTTAAATGTCTGAGGAAAATCGCCATATTCGTTTTGTATCTTCTGGAGGAGCTGATGAGCATCAGTTGCCTTTGGATGAAATATCCTGGCCTATGGATGATCCTCGAATTCCACGTGAGTATCGCTTGGCTTGGACTGAGGATATTGTCCGTATGCAGACTGAGAAATATCTGAGGATTTTAGAAACGCAGCTTCAGAAAATATCGATGTCTGTGCGTCTTAAGTATCTTCAATTGACTGAAAATGATCCTCAACTAGATATTCAAGTATTGTCTCATCGATTTTTTGTTCAATCATTATTGGCTGATTTTAAGGCCGTGACTTCTTTTTTGATGACAGATAAAGGTCTTGCCCGGCATTTAGAGAATCGGTTTCCTGGGCGTCAGGAGTTGTGGGCGAATTATGTCAACGTTATGAATGACGCGGGTCCGTTGGATGTGTATTTTAATTTAAGAGAAGAAGTTAAGAAATCGTTTTCTGGAAAATTTGAAGATCAGTTTGAGTTGGTTTTTTCTGGTTTACCCCAGTATTTAAAGATTTTTTGGCCGCAGTTAGCGACTTTAATGCTTTCTTTCCCCTTTTTAGGTAAGAACCGTCCGAAATAAAAAAGGGCGTAACTCTATTGTGAGAAGTTCGCCTGTAATGAATTATCATTTACTTCCCATCACAATTAACCAATCGCAAGTATCCTTCCACGCAGCATGTTTAGAGGTCTCTTTAATCTTAGACTCCAGCCATATCGGAGTAGGTATGTTTTGCTGTTGACTTAATTTTTCAGCGCGCTCAAATGCAGTCTTTGATTCGTGCCACCGAGCAAGTTCAAAAGATTTAACCCCCAAATCTATCTGGGAGCGTATATTTTCAGGAGATATCTCGACTGCCTCGCGGTAGGGGGCCAGTATCTTCTTTTCTTCAATATGTTCAATCAGGTGTCCCGCCAAAATATATAAGACACCTCCCGCATATATTGAACTACAAGCTATAAAGAATTTGTTCGAATTAGGTGTAGTTGAATCAGATGTGGATGTGGGAGTAGTGATTCCCCTGCGAACGTGGGGGGCTATCGTTCTTGGGAATTTAATCAATTGTCCTATTACTCTTATCATAAAGGGGCTCCTTGTCGGTGGGTTAAATAGCTACTCCTAAAATTTAACAAAATGTAATTTATATGTCAATAAGTAAACTTTCGTGTTGAAAAACTAGGGAAAGACTGGGATAATGAAAAAATGTCAGATGAAAGTCTCTTAGAGCGGTACACAGATATAGCTGAACTTATTTCCACTATTTTTCGCCCATTTGTCGAAACTCTTGTCGTAGATCACAGAGGAGACGCCCCTGTAGTACGTTCGATTTTTAATAATGTAATCACCGGACGAAAGCCAGGGCATACGACGTCAGATATCGGGATCTTGCGGCACGAAGGAAAGATACCCGACAAATTTTTTAATTATAAAAATACAGGCCCCAAAAATGAGCCATTAAAATCCTCAGGGCTTGCCATTCGAAACGAAGCTGGTGATTTAATCGGAGTACTAGCCGTCCATTTATCACTATCGGCATTTGAAGAATTCTCGACACTCCTAACAATCTTGATGGATCGCGCAGAAAATCTATCCATGAAAGAAAACTTTTTCTTCAAGGAATCCGAAACAGATCTCAGACAAAAAATTAAAGAGGTCCTCATTCATTTTCATCTCCACTCCAAAAAACTCTCAAAACAAGAAAAGTCAAAAGTAGTTGAAAAATTAATTGAACAAGGTGCACTCAAACAAAAAGGAGCCATTACAATCTTGGCCTCAGAACTAGGCGTATCCCGCCAGTGGGTTTATATGTACCTCAAAAAATTAAAATAATAGGGTGACTACAAAACAAATGATCATGCTAAACATGAAAATTTGGGCTGATTGATTACTTAATTGAAATTTATTGTTCACGCTTTGTCCCCCAACACTAGTGATGGTTTAGTATTCCCAGAGATAGGGGATTTTAAACTAGTGAGGAACTTGAGCGAGAATCTGGCGGGTTTCCCCAATCGTTTTTGCGTAATCTGGGGTTGAAAAGATTGCGGATCCCATAACAAATGTGTCGGCACCGGCTTCTGCGATTGATTTGATATTGGAGGGTTTGACGCCACCGTCGATTTCAAGTCGAATGGGTCTGCCGGATTGGTCGATAATTTGTCTGGCTTTTTTAAGTTTTTCTAGGGCCGAAGGTATAAAGCTTTGACCTCCAAATCCAGGGTTTACTGACATCAATAAAATCATGTCGATTTTATCGATGACGTACTCAATGCCATCGAGTGGTGTGGCAGGGTTATAGACTAGGCCTGCTTTGCAACCTAAGGATTTGATTAGTGCGAGCGAGCGATCCACATGATCAGACGCTTCTGGGTGGAAGGTAATATAAGTTGCACCGGCTTTGGCGAACATTTCGATCATATTGTCCACGGGTTTAACCATTAGGTGAACGTCGATTTCGGCGGTGATATTGTCTTTTCTGAGGGCCTCGCAGATGAGGGGTCCGATGGTGAGATTGGGGACATAGTGGTTGTCCATAACATCGAAGTGGATGATGTCTGCACCTGCATTAAGGACAGAACGGACTTCATCACCCAGGCGGGCAAAGTTGGCCGATAAAATTGATGGTGCGATGAGATAGGGTTGTTTTGACATGCGGGGTATTCTAATGGGTTAATGGTGTAAGGGCAACCTGCAAGGGGTCTTAATTTTTCTGGAGGATTTTTATGATGTATTCGTTATTAAAAGGCTTGCATGTGGTGTCGATGGTTGCTTGGATGGCTGCGGCGCTTTATTTGGGTCGCTTATGTGTTTATTATGCTGAAACTGCTTCTAAGACGGATGCTGAGAAATTAGTTTTACGTCCTCAGTTGGCATTGATGATGAGACGGTTGATGTATGGAATTGGACATCCCTCCATGCTTTTAACGATTGTGTTTGGTGGATGGACGATGTTTCAGTTTGGGCTTCTGACTCAGCCTTGGTTTCATCTTAAACTGACTTTGGCGTTGGTTTTTGTTGGATACTATATTTACTTAGGTATTTTGGCTAAAAAAATGATGAAGGGTAAAGAATGTTCTGGATTATTTTTACGTATTCTTAACGAAGTTGCGACGGCCTTTTTAATTTCAATTGTCATTATTACTTATTTAAAATCTGCCTTGTCACCAATAGGTGGGGCTTTCTTGTTTGTCGCGACTTTGAGTATTTTGGTAGGGCTAGTTTTTCTTTTGAATGGTAAATCAGACGCTAGTAAATAAGGGTAAAGTCTGGGTGTCTTGAGTTTTAATCAACTCTAACAAACTGATATTGGCCTTCGGAAACGGATACTGATCTACATCTTTTAGATGAACCCACTTTAACTCCGTTGCGGATCTTGCTTGGGGTTCTCCCGAAATAACACGGCAGTTGAAAGCGTGAAGTGTAATTTTGAAATGCGTATAAGTATGTTTAATCGGGGGGTAGGGGAAGATAATCTCAACCTCTAGCCCTGTTTCTTCTTTGATTTCCCTCAGGGCGGTTTGGGCGAGAGATTCACCCTCTTCTTGTTTCCCGCCGGGGAATTCCCATAGCCCGCCTAACATTTGAGTTTCTTTGCGTTTTCCAATGAGGATTTGATCATCTTTCCAGATGACGCCCACAGCGATGTGGTGATGAGGTGTCGGTGGTTTTTTTGATTTAAATGGGAGTTCGTCCGTTCTTTGTTGGATAAAGGCGATGCAGTGGGTTTTTAAGGGGCAAATTGAACATGACGGATTTTTGGGTTTGCAGATGAGGGCGCCTAGCTCCATGATTCCCTGATTAAAATCGGATGGGTTAGACTTTTTAATAAATGGAGTGAGTGCGTCAAAAATCTCGTCTCTTACTTTGGGGAGTCGGATATCTTCAGTGATCCCCCATACCCGCGCGAATACTCGGAGGACGTTCCCATCAACTACGGGTACTGGGTTCCCAAATGCGATACTGGTGACGGCAGCCCCAATATAAGGTCCGATTCCTGGGATTTTTTGGAGATTTTCGTAGGATTCCGGAAATTGACCTTTGTGGTCATAATAAAGTTGTTTCGCTGCTTTTTGGAGATTGCGTGCCCGAGTGTAATACCCTAGGCCTTCCCATGCTTTTAGGACCAGTTGTTGGTCAGCATCGGCTAATGAGTGCAGCGTTGGAAATTGGGTAATAAATCGGTTGAAGTAGGGGATTACAGTATCAACTTGAGTCTGCTGAAGCATCACTTCGCTGATCCAAATGTGGTAAGGTGTTTTGGTTGTTCGCCATGGCATTTCTCGCTTGTTTTGGGTATACCAAGCGATTAATGCCCTAGTATCTAACTGGTGGACTATTTTTTTAGACCTTTTTTCTTTTTTTGTGCTTTTTTATAAAAAAATAGGGCGATAACGGTGCCTACTGATAAAAGTCCTAGAATTGCACTGACGATTTTATTTTTTTTCAATTTCATAATTTTCCCCTTTTAGCTTGATATGAGTGTTTTTAGTTCGCCATTTTGGAACATCTCGGTGGTGATATCGCATCCGCCGATAAATTCCCCGTTAATGTAGAGCTGTGGGATTGTTGGCCAATCCGAAAACTCTTTAATGGCCTGTCTTAATCCCTCATCTGAGAGGACGTCTTTAGTTTCAAACTCTGCGCCTAAATGTGTCAAGATTTGAATGACTTGTGCAGAAAATCCGCACATTGGGGCTTGTTTATTACCTTTCATATACAGCATTACTTTATTTGTGCTGATATCTGAGGCGATTTCTTGTTTTTTGTTTTCAATTTCTTCTGGTGTCATTTTTACTTCTCCTTGTTTAATTGATTCCACTTTTCAGGAGTGGTTGTTTTGAGTGCGAGTGCATGGACTCGTTCTTTGAATTGTTCTTTTAATGAATTCATCACAAGCTGATGTTGTTTCATAAGTGGCATTCCTACAAATATATCACTGATTACAATGGCTTCGAAGTGTTGCCCATCGGGGTCTGTGACCAATACAGTTGCATTTGGGATTGTTTTAAGGATTGCTTCTTTGATTTCTCTTGCTAATTCGGTCATGCGTTTTCCTCAAGCCATTTGATGATATCCAGGGATTCATACATTGGGGTTGTGCCGATGACTAAGCAGGGGACTTGAGATTTTCCACCGATTTGGATGAGCTCATCTTTGTAAGCGGGGGTTGTATTGATGTTTTTGAGGGTTACTTTTTTTGGATTTTCTTTGAGGTAGTTGAGAACTCTTTGGCAAAAAGGGCATTCGTCAAAATAATAGAGTTGTAGTTCGTGAGTGTTTTTTTCTGTTTTCATACTTCGTTATTGTATTGTTTTCTATATCAATTATCAATTGTAGGAAGTTCATGATGAGTATTTAAATTTTGTTCTTTTTTGGCTGAACTGTCTATGTTAGAATCGGCGTCTATGCATTCTCTTGAACAATCCCCTGAAGCAGTTTCTAAAGCGTCTACTCGGTTACCTGAATGGTTTCGTAAAAGTAGCGGTAAAATTGCGGCGACTCGCCAACTTTCAAAACTATTGGATGCGGAAGTGCCTAATAGTATTTGTCAGGAAGCGCGCTGTCCTAATCGGTCTGAGTGTTTCTCTAAAGGTGTGTTGACGTTTATGATTTTGGGCACGACCTGTACCCGAAATTGTGGATTTTGTAGCGTTGCGTTTGGAAAACCTCTTCCGCCAGATGCCAATGAGCCGGATAAGATCGTAAAATCAATTGAATCTCTTAACTTGAAATTTGTGGTTTTAACTTCACCTAATCGAGATGATTTGCCTGATGAAGGCTCTACTCATTATTTTAATGTAGTGACTGCGATTAAGGCCAGATTTCCTGAAGTGAAGGTAGAAGTGTTAATTCCGGATTTTAAGGGTAAAAAAACGCCTTTAGAAACAGTGATTAATGCAAATCCTGATGTGATTAACCATAATATTGAAACGGTACCGTCCTTGTATAGAACTGTCCGAAAAGGGTCTCTTTATAAGAGATCTTTAGAATTATTAACCTTGATTAAGACAATTGCCCCAACCAAGCTTACTAAAACTGGCGTGATGGTTGGATTAGGTGAGACTCATGATGAATTGGTGAGTGTATTTAAAGATATTAAAGCGGCTGGGGTGGATATTTTGACCCTAGGGCAATATTTAAAGCCCGATAAGCAAAACTTGGATGTGGTTAGATATTATCATCCTGATGAATTTGCAGAGTTAAAACGAATCGCAGAAGAGATTGGAATCAGATATGTTTTTTCTGGGCCTTCAGTTCGCAGTTCGTATTTAGCGGATATTGTTTTTGAAGACTTGGTTGCAGGCAGTCGGTCTTCTGAATTGGCTAAGGTTTTGTCTTGTGGCTAGCTTACTACAGGAATAGGAGTTTAGTATGCTACTTGTAGTACTCTTAATCATGACTTATTTTTTGGCTTCTATCCCGTTTTCTTTGATTATTTCTCGGTCTCGCGGTATTGATTTGCGCACTGTTGGCTCTGGTAATTTGGGCGCAACCAATGTGGGTCGTGTGATGGGGTTTAAATGGGGTGTTTTGGTTTTTTTTCTAGATTGGACCAAGGGCTTTTTACCGATTACTTTGTTGATTGCGGTTTATCCTTTTTCATATGGGCTTCATGTATTAGCTGCGTTTCTTGCGGTTTTCGCCCACTCTTTTAGTGTTTTTGTAAAGTTTAAAGGTGGAAAAGGGGCCGCGACTGGATTGGGGGTGTTGGCGGCTTTGCATCTTCCAACTTTTTTGCTGGTATTTATGATTGGTGTTGCGATTATTTATTTTAGCCGAATGGTGTCGGTTGCAACGATTGTATGTTGTGTTTTAATTCCTATTTTTTTAGTTTTATTTAGTGCGCCAATGGCTTATGGTGTTGGCATGGGTGTGGCTTCGGCTTTTATTATCTCGCGGCATAAAGCCAATATTTTACGCTTATTGAAAGGAACGGAGAACAAACTGTGAAAATTACTGTACTTGGTTGCGGCGCTTGGGGTTTTGCGGTTGGTAAACTGCTGAGTGAGAATGGTCATGATGTCATGATGTGGTCTCATCGTTCAGAAGCGGTGACTGAACTTTTGACTCGGCGGAGTTGTTACCATCTTCCTGGTATTGTTTTTCCAGAGTCGATGAATGCGACAAGTTCCTTGGAAGAGGCACTTGATGGTGTGGATGCGGTTGTATTGGCCGTCTCTTCTCCTTTTGTGAATGTGTTAACTCAATGTGCGCCTTACCTAAAAAATCGAGTTCCTTTGCTTATTTTAACTAAAGGTCTTATGGATACGGATGATGACTTTTTTGTTTCGGATTATGTAGATCGTATTTTGGGAGATAAAGTTTCTACGGCTATTTTGTCAGGCCCTAATTTGGCACCTGAAGTAGCGAAGCAGTTACCTGCTGCGACTGTCATTGCTTCTTCAGATCACGATACGGCTGTGTTTTTTCAAAAATTATGTAGCAGTCGCTATTTTAGAGCCTATACATCCAGCGATGTGAGAGGGGTTGAAGTCGGCGGTATTTTAAAGAATGTTATCGCCGTTGCCTCTGGGATGATGGAGTCAATGGGCATGGGTAAAAATGCCACTTCTGCGCTTATTTCCCGTGGACTTAATGAAATTGCGCGTGTTGGAGAGTTTTTTGGAGCCCGCAGAGAAACCTTTATGGGATTATCTGGAGTAGGGGATTTAGTGGCAACTTGTATTTCGGATAAAAGCCGAAATTTTCAGGTTGGATTTCACTTGGCTCAGGAAGGTGACTTGGATATTGTTCTTAAAAAACTTAAATTTGTATGTCCTGAAGGGGTTAGAACTGCGAAGATTATTCATGGATTTGCCCAGAAAAATAAAATTGATTTGCCTATTGTCTCCGCAGTTTATTCGGTGGTTTATGATCAGGTCCTAGTAAAAGACGCGATTAATGGTCTTATGGCACGGGAATTAAGGGCTGAGTTTTGAGGGTTTCTTTTCACTCGTCTCTTCAGTATCTGCTGACGCGGTTAGTCACGGATGTTCTGCTTTTTCCGGTTATTATTGTTGCTGCTTATACTCTTAAATTTAAGGTAGGTTGGGTATTTAGGCACTTTTTTTCAATTCAATATGGGACGCTTTACTCTCATGCTCAATTAGCCCCCTATTTATCGATTATTGGGATTTTGATTCTTATTTGGGTGCCTACTTTTTATTTTGTGGGAATGTATCGTCGTACCATGACGTTGGTTCCGGATGTGGATGAATGTATTAAAGTATTCAAAGGGGTTTCAATTGCGACGATTGAGTTGATGGCCGTGACCTTTGTTCTTCCTTTTTTTCCTGGGTCTCGTTATTTTGTTTTTTATACTTGGTTATTTGGGATTATTTTACTGTCTATATCCCGGTTAGTGATTTTGAGGCTTGAGACTTATTTAGTTAAACACGGACTGGGCGCTCGTCCTGTATTGGTGATTGGAGCTGATTCTTTTGGACAGGATGTCGTTGAGAAAATCCAGTTTTATCCAATTTTAGGGTTAAAATATGTCGGCTCTTTAGACAGCTCTGCTCCTGAGAAGGTGCATTTTCATTTAAAAGATACTTTTCATTATTTAGGAAATCCCTCTGAATTTAAGCGGGTTGTGGATGAAGAAAAGATTGATTTAATTTTTGTAACAACTAGATCTTTACCGAATACCTTTTATACCGAACTGGTTATTTTTTGTGAGCTCAATAATATTGAGCTTCGTATTTTGTCGGATGTGTCTGATTTTATGGCGGGGACTGTGCAGGTGGAATCTTTTGATGGATTACCCTTTTTAACACATCTCAAGCGACCTGTATTTGATATTGGACCTATTTTTAAGTGCTGTTTTGATTTTGTATTTTCAATACTTCTTTTAATTATATTGGCACCTTTATTTCTTGTGATTGGAATATTAATTAAATGCTCGTCTCCTTCTGGGCCTGTATTTTATGTTCAGGAACGTGTCGGGAAAGATGGCGTTTTGTTTAATATGATTAAATTTAGAACGATGATTCCGGATGCGGAGCTAGGAACGGGGCCTGCTTTGGTTAGCGAGAAAAATGAAACCAGGTATATTGTATTTGGTCGATTTTTAAGAAGATCTTCGCTAGATGAGCTTCCTCAGTTAGTTAATGTGTTGTTTGGGGAGATGAGTATCGTAGGGCCTCGTCCTGAGCGTCCTTTTTTTGTTGAACAGTATAGCCGTGATATCCCTTATTTTCCGATTAGGCATCGTGTGAAGGGTGGTATAGCCGGTTGGGCCCAGGTAAATGGGAGATCGGTGTTGACCCGGCGTCCTGAGCATAAGCTAAAGTACGACTTATATTATATTAAAAATTGGTCATTTGGATTGGATATTAAGATTTTGTTTAAGACCATTTTGGTGGTCTTTACTAGGGAAGAAGCTTACTAATCCATAAGAAGGGCACCCACGAGCGTGTGCCCCTACAAGAATATGGATTTAGTTGAGTGTGTAGTCATATTCTATTGAAATGTCTTCGAATGTGAGAATAAACTTCATCATTTGTGGCTTGATGTCTTTGTTGTCTTCTAAGTTAGTACATTCCAGCATTTCTTTCATTGTTTGATCGAACATCCCATTAACCTCCCCAGGTCTATAGTTGGGGTCTTCCTTGTTTTTCAGTCTTTAAAACAATGATATTTTATGGTTTGTTTTGATTACTCGTAAATCTTGTATCGATTTATATAGTTATTTATGGGGTCAGGGACTTCGTTAATGATGGATTTTTTTTCTGCAATGCTCTTCCGTATTTTGCTGGATGAAATTGGGCTTTCTTTGATGGTGATAAATTTAATTTTGCTTTTGTATTTTTGAGGGATTTGGAGGTTTTCTTCGCTGAAACCTGGTCGATTGATTACGATTAAATAAACTTGTGAGAGTATCTGTTCATACTCTTTCCATCGATGGAAAACTTGATAATTGTCATAGCCGATCACGAGTGAAAATTGAGTAGTTTTAAATTTGGTTTGAAGATAATTTAGGGTGTGGATTGTATAGGATGGACTTGGTGCCGATAACTCAAACAGGTCTATTGATACCTTGGTTTTAGATGCTGGAAGGGACTCAATTGCCAGATTTAACATCTTAATTCGATCGGATTCTGGTGCAAACACTTGAGTTTTGAGTGGGGATATTTTGGATGGGAATACGATTAAGTTATCTGGTTTTTGGGTGTCAATAACAGCTTTGATGACTGCTAGGTGGCCATTGTGAACAGGATCAAAGCTACCGCCAAATATTGCGGCAGTAGAGGTCATCTGGGATATTTTGTGTTGATGAAGGCCTTGATTTGCTCGTCTTGGGTTTTCATTGTTTCAATGTTTATTTTAATGATTTTAACGATGGTGTTTATGTGGCTCTCAATAGTTTTGATACTATTTCTGTTGCTTTCTGTTTTTTTCTCAAGAACTTCTAGCTTTCTTGCGAGAGACTTTTGGTATCGTTCACACTCTTTGGTGTAATGCTCAACTTTGGCGATATAAGTTTTGAATTCTTCTTGTTCGTGACGCACGGCATTGAGGTCACTTTCAATTAAGTGAATCTGACTTTTGATTTGTCTGCCAATTTTTTCAAGGTCCTTAAGAAGATCATCTGGATGATGTACAGGCGAGTCTTTTGTGACAGCAGAGTGAGGGTTTTTTCGTGGTCGACCTACTCTTCTTTTTTGTGTTTCTGTTGGTTGAGAGTTAGATATTTTTTGTATTTCTTCCATATGTCACCTTGGTAAAAGTGCTCACAGTGTAGCATCTGAGCAATATTTTGCTAGTAATTCTTTTACGATATCAATTGAAACTTGATTGCTAATGATAGTTTTTCCGATTTCTGTTGGAAGTACATAGTGAAGTTTTCCGGATTTTACTTTTTTGTCCATTTGCATTTTTTCAATAATTTTTTCTGGTGTAGCGTGCAGATTTGTTTCTTCGTACGAGAGGGAATTTAAAAAGCCTTTAATCTTTTTAGCTTCTTCATTAGAAATTAGAGATAATTTTTCGGCAATTTCGGTTTCGATGAGCATTCCAATGGCGACTGCTTCCCCGTGTAGAAAAGTCTTGAAATTGGTGGCGGCTTCAACACCGTGGCCGATAGTATGGCCAAAGTTGAGGATTGCTCTCTTTCCAGATTCTTTTTCGTCTTCGCTTACAATTGATACTTTATTTTTGACGGATTCTTTAATCATGTGTTGCCATATCTCTTGAGACTGACTTGGTGAAAATTTGATAATTTCCTTGAGATGCTTAGTCATGTAATGGAATAGAGGGGTGTTGAGGGTAATCGCATATTTGGCGATTTCAGCAAGGCCTGCTCTCAATTCTCTTTTAGGTAATAAGTGAAGCGTCGCTGTATCAATAAAAATGGCTTTTGCTTGATAAAATGTTCCAATTAAATTTTTACCTTTAGGGTGATTGACGCCTGTTTTCCCGCCGATTGAGGCATCGACTTGAGCGAGTAAGGTGGTTGGGACTTGAATAAGAGGAATCCCTCTTAAATAGATGCTTGCGATAAATCCAGCCAAGTCTCCAATCACGCCGCCACCTAATGCGATGATGCAGTCGTTACGCTCTAATTTGAGGGTGAGTAGCTGATTGAGTATTTGGCTGACGGTTTGAAATGTTTTTTGCTCTTCGCCTGATGGGATGTCAATAATTGTGCAATGGATCTTTTTGGATTCAATTCCTTTTTTGAGGACATTTCCAAAGGCATCAATAAGATTTGTGTTGGTGATAATGACGACTTTTTCAGCCTTAATTTCTTTTTGAATATAGGCTGGAATATCGTCTAAGATTTGTGTTCCGATAAAGATCGGGTGGCTGCTTTTACTTGTAATTTCAAGTATTTCAGTTTGCATTGGATTCATGATGTAGTGCTTTTCTCCCTTTTTGATCAACAGAATTGCTATTATAAAAGTCCCATATTTTCTGGGTAATTTCTTCTACCGTTTTATTGTTGGTGGATACGGTGAGATCGGCTAATTTTTTATAGAGAGGCTCTCTTTTTTGTAAGAGTATTGAAAGACTGTTGAGGGGTGTTTTTTGGCTAAATAGGGGACGTTTTGTTTCGTTTTTGATCCGGAAAACGATGGTTTCTACGCTAGCTTCGAGGTAGATGATGACCCCTATCTTTTCAAGAAGTTCTTGATTTTTTTCAGATAAAATCATTCCTCCGCCTGTAGAAACAATACTATTTTTTGTTACGAGGAGAGATTCACATAGTGATTCTTCAAGTTTTCTGAAATAGTCTTCACCTCTGGTATTGAATAGTTGTGTGATGCTTGTATTTTCTAGTTCTTCAATTTTTTGATCTGTATCAATTAAAGTGAAGCCTGAGAGAGCGGATAGTGCTTTTGAGACACTGGTTTTTCCGCTCCCCATAAACCCGATAAGTATGATGTTTGCTTTATTCAACAGTGACACTCTTGGCCAGATTTCGAGGTTGATCGACATCGCAGCCTAGATTAATTGCGGTGTAGTAGGCGAGTAATTGCATAGGGATTGCAGCCAAAATTGGAGTCAGGTCTTCGGATACTTCTGGGATATAGATGACGTCATCTGCACAGTGGTGGATGGCCGTATTTCCTTCAGTAGCAATAACAATGGTTTTACCTTTTCTTGCCCGAACTTCTTCGATATTACTGATCATTTTTTCGTAGGTTTCTGCTTCGGGCGCGATACAGACTACTGGCATGTTTTCATCGATGAGTGCGAGTGGTCCATGTTTAAGCTCTCCCGCGGGGTAGCCTGTAGCGTGGATGTAGGAGATTTCCTTGAGTTTTAGCGAGCCTTCTAAGGCAGATGGATAATTTACGCCTCTACCGATGAATAGGTAGCTTTTGCACTTATGATATTTCAGTGCGATTTTTTTTATTTTTTCTGTTTCACTCAAAATTTTCTCAATATAATCGGGGATTTTTTTGAGCTCATCTAATTTTGCTTTAATTTCCTCTTCAGTTAATGTCCACCGGATTTGGCTGAGATAAAGTGTGAAAATATAGGTGCTTACTAGCTGGGCAATAAAGTTTTTTGTGGATGCGACACCAATTTCTTGACCTGCGTAGGTGTAGATAACCGAGTCGGATTCTCTATCCATGCTGCTATTTTTTGAATTAACAAAGCTGAGTACTTTATAGAATCTGCTTTTGGCTTCTCTTAAGCATGCTAAAGTGTCGGCCGTTTCTCCAGATTGGGAGAGTGCGATGACAATTTCGTTAATTCCGTTTACTTTGTGGCGGTATCTAAATTCAGATGAAATATCGACATCTGTGATGACCCTGGCATATTTTTCCAGGAGATACTTCATTACCAGACCGGCATGCCATGAGGTCCCGCATGCCTGAATGATAAATCGATTTACGTTATTGAGCTCTTGCCTTGAGAGTTTGAGGTGGTTAAAGCTAAATTTCCCATCTACCAGGAGCTTTGAAATGATGTTGCGAACAACTGTTGGCTGCTCGTAAATTTCTTTCAACATAAAGTGGTCGTAGCCTGATTTTTCAGCAGCCACTGGGTCCCATGTGATGGTTTGGACTTCTTTGTTAACAATTTCGCCATTAAATGTTTTGATGGTGACTTTGTTTTTTTCAATGATGGCCATTTCGTTGTCGTCTAAGTGAATCATTTGCTTGGTGTGAGGGATGATGGCATTGATGTCGGAGGCGATAAAGTTTTCGTTTTTACCGATTCCGATAATTAAAGGACTTCCTTTCCTACAAACAATGATTTTATCAGGCTCTGTTTCAGAAATAATGGCTAGTGCAAATGCACCTGAAAGCTCTTTAATGGTATTCCTGATGGCATCTTCTAGCGAATCTTTTAGGAAAAATTCGATGAGATGGGATATCACTTCGGTATCTGTTTCTGACCTAAATAACATTCCTTGTTTTTGAAGCTTTTCTTTGAGGATGAGGTAGTTTTCGATGATGCCGTTATGGACGACAGCAACTTTCTTTTTTGGACCTAGGTGAGGGTGTGCGTTTTCTTCGGATGGGATTCCGTGGGTTGCCCAGCGGGTGTGACCGATACCGATGTCGCCTTTAATGGTGAGTTTACCTAATTCGTCACTTAGGGCATGGAGTTTGCCTAGTTTTTTCCAAAAACTGAGCTCGTTATGATCTAAAACGGCAATTCCAGATGAATCATAGCCACGGTAACTTAATCTTTCTAATCCTACTAATAATATTGATGGGACGTCTCTTTCCCCGATATAACCTACAATTCCACACATAGCATGTCCTCCTCTCTTACCCTCGTTTGAGGTCCTTGATCATTTCTTTTCCGCCAATCATACGTTCTAATTCTTCTGTGACTTCTGTTTTTTTTAACAGCCTAGCTGTAATTTCTGTTGGGCTTTTTTGGGTATTTTTTGATACTGAGAAGTGTATATTCGCAAACTTTGCGATTTGTGGCAAATGGGTCACACAAATGACTTGCGACTTTTTAGATAAGTACTGAATCTTCTCTCCAATTTTGATAGCGGTGAGGCCTCCTACGCCTGTATCAATTTCGTCAAAAATCATCATGGATGGACTTTCTAAGTCGACGCTGCAACTTCGGATGGCCAATATAATTCGGGATAGCTCACCCCCAGATGCGATTTCGCTAATGGGACCTTCTTTTTGGCCTTCACTTGGTTTGATTAGAATGGTGCATTTGGTACAGCCACTTTCTTTGATATTACTTTCATCCCACTCTGTTTTGATGGTGCATGATCCAGTGTCAAAATTGAGATCTTTGAGGATGCCCGTGATTTTTTGACTGACATTTGCGGCCGTTTGGACTCTTTCAGTGTGAATTTCTTTGGCTAGCTCTAGGACTTGATTGGTTTGGAGCTGTTTTTTGGACTCATATTCTTTGAGTTTATTTTCTCGGTTTTCGCTGACTTCAATTTGGGTTTTGATGCCGTCTAATTTTGCAATTAAGTCATTGAGTGTTGGGGCTTTATATTTGGTTTTATATTTGAAAATGATATCCAGCCTACTTTCGATATCGTTGATGTCTCGGTCTCGTTGTGGGCGGGCCATGCTTTTTGCGATGTAATGAGTCATTTCCTCAAGCGTTGTAATGGCTGCGAGGTAGGATTCTTGGTATTGAGAGAGAAGATCTGAAATAACCGGTTTGGCATGAGTTAGCGCATTGTAGGCGGTGGTAAGGTCCGTTTGAAGGGTGATGAAATCCTTATGCTCTTTTTGAGCAGTTTTGTGCTTTTGCTTTTCGTCTCTTAGCTCTTCTTCTTCATTTAATTTAAAGTCGTGTTTTTTAATATCTTCAAGCTGAAATTTTAAAAATTCTGTGAGGGAATCGTCAGTACTTAAGGCATTTAAGTCTCGGATTTGCTTCTCAATTTCTTTGAGGATTTGGAGTTCGGTCTGATAAACGGTGATTTCTTTATGAGTTGAGAGGGGTAAAAATTGATCAAGTAGAAAAAGCTGACTTTTTGAGTCTAAAAACCGAGTGAATTCATGTTGGGATGCAATGGTAATGACGGACTTCATCAGTTCTTGAAGCTGTTTTATGGGGATGGTTTGGCCATTGATTTTGGCGATGGCTCTATTGCTTTTCTTGATGACTCTTGTGACGGTAATCTGGGTTTCGTTTTCAGCTGTCCATTCTTTGAACAGGGGGGCCACTCTTGAAATATCGATGACACCTTCGATAATGCTTTGGCTTTCATTTTCCATAATCATGGATTCATTGGATGGGGTTCCGCAGAGTAGTGAAATTGCATCGATGATGATGGATTTTCCTGCACCAGTTTCTCCAGTAAATACAGTTAATCCTGCTTCAAAATGAAGATCTAGTGTGCGGATAATAATGAAGTTTTTAATTGAGAGATGAAGGAGCATACTTTTGTAATAGTAACATTTTGTTATTGGTTTCGCCTCTACTGGAGTGATGATATTATTGGCGTTATGAATAAAGATGCAATTATTAGAAAAGTAGCTTCCAAGCTTGACTTGCAATACAAGGTTGTGAAGGATGTGACTGAGATGGTGTTTGATACCATTTCGGATTGCTTGAATGGAGAAGAACCCGTCAATATTGTTGGGTTTGGTACATTTGATCTTAAAACACGATCTTCACGTCAAGGGCGTAATCCCAAGACTGGGGAGACGATGGTGTTACCTAAATCTACTCGGGCTTATTTTAAACCTGGTAGATCCTTAAAACGACTCGTTAAGAAGAAGCCCCGTTAGATAAGTCTGCTTTTCTGTCACGATGATGTCCATTGGGATGTCATGATCTTCTTTGGGAACCAAGCTAAAGAGTTGCTCTGAAAAACAAATGCCAATCTTAATCGGATTATTTTTTAGACTACTGAGAAGGGTGTCATAGTGGCCTTTTCCCCGGCCAATTCGGTGACCGTATCGATCGAAGGCTTGCCCTGGGACGAGGATGACTTCAGGCATAACTTCTTGTTCATAAATACAATCTTCACATTCTAGAATATTATGAGGATTTTTTCTAAATCCTTTGAGTGAACTTTCTGTGAACTGATAGGTTAGATTTTCTTGGTTAAATGTGGGTGAGTAAATAATGATCCCTATGTCAATTAAACTTTTTGCCCAGGATAAAATCTGAGGTTCTCTTGGGGTAGGAATAAAAATCCCTACCCGCTGACATTGATTGATTAACTCAAGACTTTTGAGATTTTCGATTATCCCTTGGCTTTTAATCAGGATTTCTTTTTTTTCAAGGTGTGATATCCGATCTTTTGATTCTTTTCTGAATTCTTCTTTACTATTAACCATTTATAATCTCTTGGGCAATCATGTCCCCAATTTCTGTTGTACCAAATCCCATTTTTGCTGCAGCCATGGATTTTGTTTTTTTGATGACTTTTTTCATTGCGGCCTCTAATGCTTCTGCGGCTTCAATTTCTTTGAAGTGAGTGAGCATCATTTGAGCTGATCCGATTGCTGCAAGCGGATTGATTTGATTTTTACCAGTGAAATCAGGTGCGGTTCCACCGATTGGTTCAAACATGCTGACGCCTTCCGGATTGATGTTGGCTCCAGGCGATATCCCCATTCCACCTTGAGTGACGGCCGCTAAGTCCGTAATGATGTCGCCAAACATATTGGTGGTGACGATGACGTCAAAGCGTTCTGGACTTTCGACCATGTAAATACAACATGCATCGACATGGATGTAGTCTGTTTTGACTGTTGGATAAAGCGGTTTTAATTCGTCGTAGACACGATTCCATAATCCAAATACATGGGAGAGGACATTTGATTTTACCACTAGTGTTAGCTTGGCAGTATAGCCTTTTTGAATATCTTCTGGGCTTAGATTAGCCCAAGCTTGACCTTTTCTTCGGTTTTTTGCGATTTCAAATGCGTATATTAAACAGCGTTTAGCCTGATGGTAGGTATAGACCATTTCTTCTACGGCAACTTCGTTGTCAGTGCCTTTATTTTCTGTGTGGCCTTTTCCGGTATATAAATCCCCACTATTTTCTCTCACAACGATGTAGTTGATGTCTTTTGGGCCTTTATTTTTGAGTGGGGTTTCTACATTTTCATATAACTGAACTGGGCGAAGATTAATGTATTGGTCTAGTCCAAATCTGATTTTAAGAAGAATTCCTCGCTCTAAAACCCCCGGTTTGACGTCGGGATGGCCAATGGCCCCAAGAAGAATCGCATCGTACTGTCTTAGCCCTTCTAATTCGTCATCGCTTAGGATTTTGCCTGTTTCCATATGGCGGGTTCCGTTATAGTCGAGAGATGTGAATTGAAATGAAAGTGCATATTTTTTTTGAATGGCGTGAAGTGCTTTTACGGCTTCTTGTGTGACTTCGGGACCTGTCCCGTCTCCGCCGATAACTGCGATTTTATACATGCGTAACTCCGTCATTTTTATTTGTGGGTATTATAGGGAGCTTATGCAAAATGTTTAACCCTTTTTAATTGGGGGTATTTTGTTTACATCATGAACTTTATCAAATCGTTAACTGCTTTTTTGGTGGCTACTTTTTTTTCTTTGCCATTATTTGCGCTCGGAGTAGCATCTCCCAATGAGTCATTAGGGCTAGTGGATACTCCTATTGTTGTCACTCAACCCTCTGGAATGTTTTGTATTCCTGCTTTATCTATGAGTGATCCAGGCGATATTGAGTTTTCTGCAGGCATGGATATATTTCGGGGTGGCCGTTTTGGGGTGGATATGGGGATTACTTATTCTCCTATCGAACAACTTGAAGTCGGTGTGGAATTGGTTAATTTAAATAATCTTGTGAGTTCAATGAAACTTACTTTATTTGAATTGGATCATCTGTATCAACTTTCTAATTTTAAAGTAGGCGCGGGATTTAATTCGATTTATGACACGGGTCATTTAGAGAGATGGGAAAATAAAATGGCGTATAAAGCAAATTTATTTTCTCATTATTTGATGACTTCTTTTGAATGGAATGAGGCCATAATCCATATTGGTATTGCTCAGCCACAAACTGAACTTGATAAGGGAAGTAGGGACGTTTTTTCTGGATTTTTTGATGATTTGGATAATATTTTTTTTGGATTTTCAACTCAAATGGGGGAGGGCCAATTTATTTTGGAGTTTGATACAGAGGATATCCATATCGGCTATCGGCATCCGATTAAGGGTGGACATGCGGTTGAAGCTAGACGATATGATGTCCTCCAGGGTGTCTCCCGATTTCCTGAAGATACCGAGCCTTTGTTAGAGTATGGTCTTCATTTTAAAAGTCGCCATAATTATTTTAGGGATTTGCACGAAAAATCACGACGTGCCCAAAGCCAGCTTGAAACTTCTAAAAAGGAGCTCCGATCACGGGCCAAGGACTTTGAGGTGATTCAGATGAGTTATCAGTCCTTAACTGAGTCTCGACGACTTTTAGAGGAAAAGCTTAACTCTTTAGACTTGCTTCAAAAAGATCTGTTACTTACCAAGAAGCAATTTGAAAATGAGACTCGCTCAATGAGGCAAGAAAACTCTGAACTACTTCGCTTACTTAAGCAAAGGAAAGATGGAGAGGAACTCCGTACCCATGAACCTCTTACTGAAATTCCTGCTAAAAAAGTAGCTCAAAAAGATCGAGAGGGTGGGTTACAGAGAACCCCACAGCCTACGAAAACATTTGGTCAGGTTGCCGAATCCTTTCACAATTGAGCTTTAATTCTCTCGATTCCTCGCCCAGCTAATAATTTATTAATGGCCATAACATAGGCTTTTGCTGATGCTTCTAATACATCTAATGCTGCACCTCTTCCAGTAAAGGTTCGCTTTTTCTCTTGTAATCTGACTACGACTTCTGCGAGAGCATCCGTACCACCGGTGACACCTTGAACGATATAGTCTTTAAGTTGAAATTCTTCGCCGACGATTTCATCGATCGTTTTGTAAATCGCATCTACAGATCCTGCACCTTCAGCTGTTTTGGTGACTTGCTCGGATCCTTTTTTAAGGGTGATTGTGGCATTGGGTTTTTGACCGATTTTGGAGATGACTTCGATATCTTCAATATGAAATAAGTCTTCTCCAATCGCCATTTTATTTGAAACGATGGCTTCAATATCTTCATCGGCAATTTCCTTTTTCTTGTCGGCTAATTGCTTGAATTCTTCAAATGATTTATTGATTCCAGCGTCGGTTAAGGTGAACCCTAACTCTTTTAGTTTATCTGTAAATGCATGGCGACCTGAGTGTTTTCCAAGAACTAATTTTGTGCTTGAAATCCCCACACTTTCTGGTTCCATGATTTCATAGGTTTGTCGCATTTTGAGCATTCCATCCTGATGAATACCGGCTTCGTGAGCAAAGGCGTTGGCGCCAACGATGGCTTTGTTGGTTTGGACCACGGACCCTGTGATTGTTGATACTAATCTGGATGTTTTGAAAATCTCTTTGGTCACGATGTTGGTGTGAGCCTGATAGGTTGCTTTTCGGACATTCAAGGCCATAACGATTTCTTCTAGCGCAGTGTTGCCAGCACGTTCTCCGATGCCGTTGATGGTGCATTCGACTTGCGTGGCCCCATTTAACACACCAGAAAGGGCGTTGGCAGTTGATAATCCTAAGTCGTCATGACAATGAACCGAAATATCAACTTTATCGATGCCTGGGACCGTTTCTTTTAAAAACCGGATTAATTGGCCATATTCTTCTGGCGTTTGATATCCGACGGTGTCTGGGATGTTGACAACAGTGGCACCGGCTTTAATGGTTTCGGTCAAGATTTTGACTAAAAAGTGCTTATCCGATCGTCCTGCATCTTCGCATGAAAACTCGACATCCTGCACAAATGATTTGGCAAATTGGACGGCGCCTACTGCGTTTTCAATGACCTTTTCTGGACTCATTTTGAGTTTGTATTCCATATGAATTGGAGACGTTGCGATAAATGTATGGATGCGTTGCCGCTTTGCTTTTTTAATGGCGTCTGCTGCGGCTTGGATATCGGCCTTGATAGCTCTGGCTAAGCTGCAGATGGTTGGAGTATGGATATGGGTTGCGATGGCTTCGATGGCTTCAAAATCACCTCTGGAGCTCATCGCAAATCCGGCTTCGATAATATCCACGCCAAGACGTTCTAATTGATAAGCAATTTCTAATTTTTCTTCTAAATTCATCGAGCAGCCGGGGGATTGTTCTCCGTCGCGTAATGTGGTGTCAAATATTTTGATATGGGTAGACATTCAGTGACCTCCTGATTCGGGGAATTTGAGTGTATCATACGGGTAGTTTCGTCAACAATAATAAATAGGTATTCTGGAGGCTGTTTTTGTGAAGTTAGTATCGTGGAATGTAAATGGAATTCGTGCGGTTGTCCGTAAGGGTGCTTTAAAAGCGTATTTGGATAATTTTGAACCTGATGTTGTGTGCTTGCAAGAAACAAAGGCACGTCCTGAAGACTTGCCGGATGAGGTATTAAATCCGTCGGGATATTATGGAATCTGGCACTCAGCTTTGCGTAAAGGCTATAGCGGTGTTGCAATTTTGACTCGAAAAAAACCAATTCGTGTTCAAGAAGGATTTGGCATTGAGCGATTTGATGTTGAAGGCCGTGCTGTGATGGCTGAATATGATGATTTTATTTTATTTAGTGTTTATTTCCCAAATGGTCAGCGGGATGATGAGCGGCTTCAATATAAGTTGGATTTTTATCAGGCATTTTTTGATTATTGTGAGGATTTGAGAAAATCTGGGAAGCCAGTGGTAATTTGTGGGGACTATAATACTGCTCATAAACCGATTGATTTGTCTCGCCCAAAGGAAAATGAAGGGGAGTCTGGGTTCTTACCGATTGAAAGAGCTTGGATGGATCGCCTGGTTGAGATGGGCTATGTCGATACATTTCGATTATTTAATACAAAACCTGAAGAGTATACCTGGTGGAGCATGCAAACTCGTGCGAGAGAGAGAAATGTTGGGTGGCGAATTGATTATTTTTTTGCGACTTCGGATTTTATCCCGCGTTTGAAAAATGCCTTTATTCATCAAGATGCCTATGGGTCCGATCATTGTCCGGTTGGTATTGAGCTTCATCCAGTCGCTAAAACATGACGGAGACTCTTAAGCTTAAAAAGCAACGGGCGGCGGTAATTTATGAGCTTTTGTGCCGTGATTTTGATGATTTAAGCCCTTTTTTAATTCACCGTAATCCATTTGAATTGCTGATTGCGGTGATTTTGTCCGCCCAATGTACGGATGAGCGGGTCAATCGGGTGACTCCTGCATTATTTAGGGCATTTTCGACTCCTCAGGCATTGTCTGAGGCTCCTCTGGAAGAAGTTATGGAATTTCTTAAATCGGTTAATTTTTTTAGAAATAAATCGGCCAATATTATCCAAACGGCATCTCTGTTATGTAGTCAGTATGGGGGAGAAGTTCCGTTGG
Source organism: bacterium UBP8_UBA817 (assembly GCA_945888435.1). Taxonomy (GTDB): domain Bacteria; phylum Margulisbacteria; class Marinamargulisbacteria; order SXXA01; family SICP01; genus CAMCZW01. Next base: position 52,146 of record CAMCZW010000004.1, on the reverse strand, counting down.
TTTTAGAAGAACTGATTAAATTACCAGGGGTAGGGCGTAAAACAGCTAATGTAGTATTGGGGCAAGCTTTTGGTATCCCTGGTATTACGGTGGATACCCATGTGAAACGGCTAGCCACTCGCTGGCATTTTACAAAGTCCCAGGATCCTACGCAGATTGAATATGATCTTGCCAAAATCTGGCCAAAAGAGACCTGGATCGACTTTTCAACGCTCACAATTTTACATGGTCGTCGTACTTGTAAAGCGATTAACCCTCTCTGTGCTAGTTGTACAGTTTCTGAGTATTGTCCATCGAATGGGATGTGCTCAAAGATCGCCCCTTCTCATATTGTGTAAACTTGGGTATTATTTATGTTCTTCTGTCATTTTTTAAGTGACAGTTTTTTAGTTATATTTGAATCAAGTTAGGTGAAATACACATGAATACTGTCGCTTTAGCAGCACGAGTTCGTACTGCATTTGGTAAAAATCAAGTTAAAAGGCTTAAAAGCACTGGTCTTATTCCTGCAATTGTTTATGGGAATGATTCTGAACCGCTTGCGATTTCAGTAAGCCCAAGTGAATTAAAGAAACTTTTTTCTAAAAGTACTTTTGGAAAAAATACATTAATTTCTCTTGAATTGACTGGCGATAAGCCTTCCTCATTAGTGGTATTGCCTCACTGTTTTGACCGTGATGTCTTTTCACAAGAATTTATTCATGTTGATTTTAAACTTGTATTAGAAGATGTTTCAGTTGATCTTGAGACTCCTTTAGTTTTTAAAGGAATTGCCCCTGGAACTAAAATGGGAGGTACTTTAGCGAAAAAGATTTCTAAAATTAAAATTTCTTGTCTTCCTAAGGATGTCCCTGCATCGGTGATCGTTGATGTTTCTTTAATGAATATCGGCGACTCTATTTTCTTGAAAGATTTACCTGCTCCGGCTGGTGTGACTTACTTGACTCCTGAGTCAATCTTGATTGCTCGTGTTAGCATCCCAAGAGGTAAGGCAGCTGAAGACGAAGAAGCAGCTAAAAAGGCTGCCTAGAGTCTTTAAATGAGTGAACTCTTAGCCTCTCTCAAATATGCGGCCTACTTAGAAGGGGAGTTTGTTACCCGTTCTGGTAAGCCGACTACTTATTATATTGATAAGTATTTGTTTGAGACTAAGCCCGAAATTTTGAATCCATTATGTGATGCATTGGCTCTTCTTTTCCCTCCTTCTGATAGTTATGATCGTATTGCGGCTCCTGAATTGGGAGCCGTTTCTTTAGCTGCACTTTTATCCGTTAAATTAAATAAGCCTTTTGTGATTGTTCGTAAATCTGACAAAGGCTATGGCACGCGCCGTTTAATTGAAGGCGAGTTTCATCCTAAAGAACGAATGGTTGTAATCGAAGATATTTTGACAACCGGCGGCGCAGTGATGCAAGCCTGTGATGTGTTGAAGTCTGAGTCAGTCAATATTGTTCGTATCGTTGGTGTGATTAATCGCCAGGAAGGCGCATTCGAAAACTTGCATAACGCAGGGTACTCGGATGTAAAAGCCTTGTTTACGACTGCTGATTTAAAGTCATGTCAGTAGACCGACACCCTTTTTTACAACAAATTTTAACTAATATTGAGAATACTGGCCGCCAAGTTTGCGTTGGTTTAGATCCTGATATTGAATTATTACCTGCTGGGTATGATCGCTCGTTGCTTGGTGTTGAGGACTTTTTAAGGTCTGTGATTGATTGTAGCCATGATTTGGTTGTGGCCTATAAACCAAATATTTCTTTTTTTGAAGCGTATGGGATTGATGGTTTGCGTGTTTTAGAACGGGTCATTGCGTATATTCCGTCGTATTTACCGGTGATTTTGGATGCGAAACGGGGAGATATTGGCAATACCTCTCGGATGCAGGCGCGCTTTTTGTTTGATAGTTTAAATGCGTCGGCGACAACACTTCATCCCTATATGGGAGAAGACAGTTTAACGCCTTTTTTTGAGTATACGTCTAAATTTCATTTTGTCCTGGGGCTTACTTCAAACCCTGGGTCTGCTGATTTTGAATTAATGGAAATGAAAGATGGTCGTCCATTGTATTGTCATGTGTTGGATAAAATAGTTACCTGGAATGATCGTTACCATAATGTGGGTGCGGTTGTAGGTGCGACGCAGTCGCTGTTTAAGTCGATTGCATGTCAGTACCCAACTCTTGATTTTCTGGTGCCTGGAGTAGGGTCTCAGGGCGGTGGTTATACGGATATTGTGGATTGCCAGTCCCCGCGACTTGGGCTTTTGATTGTGAATGTTGGGAGATCGATTTTATATGCGTCTCAGCAGAAGCCGATTGCGGAGTCTGTGAGGAAGTCTATTCTTTCGTTGTAATTCTTTTTGTAGAGGCGGGCACCCACGAGGGATGCCCCTACATTTTTATCGAGTGGTTATCTGAAAGATTCGAGGCGGGCGCGGCGGGTTGGATGGCGTAGTTTTCGGAGGGCTTTTTCTTCGATTTGCCTAATTCGTTCTCGAGTTACGTTGTAGACTCGGCCTACTTCTTCTAGGGTTCTTGGACGTCCGTCGTCGAAACCGAAGCGAAGTTTCAGGATCATTTGTTCTCTTTCGGTGAGAACATCCATTGATTTAACAAGCTCTTCTCTGAGGATGTTTCTCATTGTGGTTGTATCTGGTGCTTCTAGGTTTTTATCTTCAATGAAGTCACCTAATTGAGAAGACTCTTCGTCTCCAATTGGCATTTCAAGGGATAGGGGGACCTGAGAATATTTTCGGATTGCGACGATATTTTCTAAAGGTAGTCCAGTACGTTCGCTGATTTCTTCGTTGCTAGGTCTTCTTCCAAATTCCTGCATTAAGATTCGCGATGTCTTTTTTACTTTGTAGATAGTTTCAACCATGTGGACAGGGACTCGGATTGTACGAGATTGGTCGGCAATGGCTCGGGTAATCCCTTGTTTAATCCACCATGTGGCATATGTTGAAAATTTGAACCCTTTTCGGTAGTCAAACTTCTCAGCGGCTCTAATTAATCCAGTGTTTCCTTCTTGAATTAAATCTAAAAATAAAAGGCCTTGGCCTGTGTATTTTTTAGCGATGGAAACGACTAATCTTAAGTTGGCATTAATGAGTTGTTGTTTTGCGGCCATTTCTCCAGCTTCAACTCGTTTTGCAAGATCAATCTCTTGTTCTTGAGTGAGAAGATCAATGGTTCCTATTTCTCTAAGGTACATTTTGACGGAGTCGTCCAGGTCAGGTGCTTTTTCTAAAGAGACTAAGCTTGCTTTTGCGACGTCTTCTTCAGGTGCGGCCTTTTCGTCGATGACTTCAAGGTCATCTTCTTCTTCGGTAATCTCTACGCGTGATTCCAACATGCTTTCAATTTCGGCCAACATGCTTTCTGGATCTTCAATGCCATTCAAAATTTCTTCTGTGCTCATCTTTTGTTTTCCACCTGTTTTTTGGAATGACTTATCATTTTCGTTCCATTTCCATACTTCTTATCGGCATGTTTATGGCAAAAATTTCATTTATAATTTTTATTTATTTATATTTAGATGATTAGCGACACGTGATTCCGTGCGGCTATTTATTTGAAATCCTTATCCGGATTAAGTTGGCTCTCAAAGCCATTTTTAAAGGTTTGTCATTGTGGTGGATTTTTTTTGTTGTGTCAATGCTATTTATTTTTAATGTCACATGATGATGACCCTTGAGGGCTTCATGTTTGACAGTAAGGCTGATTTTACGTAAGATCGACACATTTTTTTAATATAAACATTCAATAGAAATAGGGGCCTTCATGCATCAGAAAGATAAAATTCGTAACGTTGCAATCATTGCGCACGTTGACCACGGTAAAACCACATTAGTTGACCAATTGTTTAAACATGGCGGTCTTTTTAGAGAAAATCAAGTTGTTGCAGAACGCTTAATGGACTCTATTGATATCGAGAAAGAGCGCGGAATTACTATTCAATCTAAAAACGGAGCCTGTAATTATAAGGATTACCGTATCAATATTATCGACACCCCCGGTCACGCGGACTTTGGTGGCGAAGTTGAGCGCGTACTTAACATGGCAGACGGCGCTGTCTTTTTAGTGGATGCGGCTGAAGGTCCAATGCCTCAGTCTTATTTCGTTTTGAAAAAAGCGGTTAATTTGAATCTCCCAGTGATTGTTCTTGTCAATAAAATTGATAAAAATAGTGCACGCCCCGATTGGGCTGTGGATCAGGTTTTTGACTTACTGGTTGGGATTAATGCTGAAGACCATGTTTTAGATTTCCCTGTTATTTATGCAATTGCACGTGAAGGTATTTTTAAGAATAGTCTTGATGATGAGGCCGGTAATGCCAATTTGTTATTTGATTTAATCATTAAAAAAATCCCAGTTCCAAAAGGTGAAGCGGATCAGCCCGTTCAGTTTATGGTGAGCAATATTAACTATTCTCAATTTATGGGCCGTCTTGCGATTGGGAAGTTGACTTCTGGAACATTGAAAGTAAATCAGCAAATCGCGATTTATGCGGGTGTTGAGGATAAAGCGCCTCGAACAGCACGTGTGACAAAATTATTTGAATATCATGTTAATCAGCTTAAAGAAGTTGATGTGGTTGGTGTTGGTGATATTTTTGCGATTGCAGGTGTGGAAGATATCCGGGTGGGTGAGACGATTACCGATCCTTTAAATCCGATTCCATTGCCAATGCTTCCGATTGACCCTCCGACGATTTCTATGACATTTATGGCCAATGATTCTCCATTTTCTGGTCAAGAAGGGGACTATGTGACGTCTAGGCATCTTAAGGATCGTTTACAACGTGAATTATTATCTGACGTCGCGTTACAAGTGGAAGACTCCGACTCTGGTATTGGATATAAAGTAGCGGGTCGTGGTGAGCTGCATTTGTCTATTTTGATTGAAAAAATGAGACGTGAAGGCTATGAGTTTCAAGTATCACGACCTCAGGTTATTTTGAAAACCATTAATGGCGAAAAAATGGAGCCTTATGAAGAGGTCACGATTGAAGTTGATGAGACGACAATGGGACCCGTGATTGAAAGTATGGGTGGGCGTAAAGGAATTATGAATGAGATGACACAGGATAACGGTGTTTCTCGGTTGTCTTACCGAATTCCAACTCGTGGACTTTTAGGGTATATCTCTGAATTTATGACTCAGACGAAAGGCTTGGGAGTCATGTACTCTCGCTTTTTAGAGTATGGAAAATATGTAGGTGTCATTCGTACTCGTCAAAATGGAGTTTTGATTTCGGGTGAACAGGCTACTACTGTTGCCTTTGCACTTAATAATTTACAAGAAAGAGGGCGCCTATTTATGGGGCCAGGCGTAGATGTTTATGAGGGGCAAATTATCGGAGAAAATGCTCGAGACGATGACATGATTGTTAATCCTGCCAAAAGTAAAAAACTCACCAATATGAGAGCTTCTGGATCTGATGATGGAATCTTTTTGACAACTCCGACTATTTTTTCTCTTGAACAGTGTTTGGCGTTTATTGCGGATGATGAATTGGTTGAAGTAACCCCTAAAGCCATCCGTTTGCGTAAAAAACACTTGAAAGAGACAGACCGAAAAAGACATAAATAACATGATTTTGGCAACTCAAATACGTGTGGGAAATATTTTAGTACTTGATAAAGAGCTTTGGCGTGTTGCGTATATGATGCATGTGACTCCTGGTAAGGGAGTCGCTTGTGTTCAGACAAAGCTTAAAAATATCATGACGGGTAAAAATTTGGAGCAACGGTTTCGGTCAAGCGATAAGGTGGATAAGGCCATTTTAGATCATCGAAAAATGCAGTTTTTATTTGCAGAGCCCACTGGCTTTGTATTTATGGATCAAGAGTCTTATGAGCAAACCACGCTTCCTCAAGATTTACTTGAAAATCAGGCTCAATATTTTCAGGAAGGTATTGATTATGATGTGGTGTTTTATGAAGGAACGCCTGTAGGTCTTGAATTGCCATTAACCATCGATATTAAAGTTGATTTTGCACCACCTGAACTTAAAAAAGCGACAGCGACTAATTCGCTTCGTCCGGTTAGATTGGTGAATGGTATGGAGATTAATGCGCCGGGCTTTGTTAAAACCGGTGACGTGATTCGTGTTAATACCGAATCTAATGAGTACTTGGAACGAGTATTGTAGTTGGACTCACTTTTTTTAGAGGCAGCCCTTAATCAGGCTCGTTTGGCTGCTAAAGCCGATGAGGTTCCTGTTGGTGCTGTCATTGTTAAAGATGGGCAGATTATCGCTGAGGCTTATAATACGAAGCTCGCGTCCAAGGATGTGCTGGGCCATGCCGAAATTAATGCGATTCGGATTGCCTCCTCAGTAATAGGAGATTGGCGGTTGTCGGGCTGTACGCTTTATACGACTCTAGAGCCTTGCCCAATGTGTTTTGGGACGATTTTGCATGCAAGGATAGATCGAGTTGTTTATGGGGCCTTAGATCGTAAATGGGGGGCCTGTGGCTCGATTGTTGATTTAGCATCGATGCCTCTTTTTAACCATTTTGTAACATGCGACCACCTTCCTCACTTGGAGTGTGCGGAGATTTTAACTAAGTTTTTTAGAGCGAAGCGGTCTTTTCGATTACAAACATCCCTTCTGGAGCAAATAGATTAGTGAGACATTTTGGAAATAACTGTCTTTGAACTGACGTGGTGTAGATTGGGATTTCTTTGACGATTTTGATACCTAATTTGTGACATAGTTGTTTAAAGTCCGCGATGCTTAAGACGCGAATGTTGGGGGTGTTGTACCACTCGTAGGGGAGGTGCTTGGTTTTGGGGGCACTGCCCTTTAGGAAGAGGTTGAGACGTACTTTCCAATAAGCGAAATTGGGGAATGTGACGATCCCTTGTTGGCCGACCCTGAGCATTTCTTCGAGAACCATTTTGGGGTCTTCAATTTGCTGAAGGGTTTGACTTAGGATAACGATATCATAGGAATGCGTGGCAAATCCGGGGAGGCCTTCATTGAGGTCGCCGTGGTAGACGGAGATGCCTTGTTCGGTACATTTGACGATGTTTTCGATGAGGATGTCGATTCCATAGCCTTTTATTTTTTTAATTTTATTGAGCTTGAGTAGGAGTGCTCCATCGCCGCAGCCTAAGTCTAATACTTTGGACTGGAGTGGGACATGGGTGATGATTTGTTCCTGTGCATAATGTTTCATGACTTACTCCCTAAAAAACATCGAATCATGGTCGAGAGTTGGTCGCTTTCCATTAAAAAACTATCGTGGCCATGGGGAGAATCGATTTCGCAATAACTGACGGTTTTATTGAGTTTGATAAGCGATTTGGCCAATTCTCGGGATTGTTTTGATGGATAGAGCCAATCAGATGAAATGGACATAATGAGAAACTGGGCGGTGCAAGGTGAAAATGCAGACTCGAGACTGCCATATGTTTTGATTAAATCGAAATAGCTCATGGCTTTTGATAGATAGAGATACGTATTGGCATCAAATCGGTTTACGAATTTCTCACCTTGGTATTTGAGATAGCTTTCGATTTCAAATTCGGTGGAGAACGCGTATCCGTAATCAGCATTTTCCTGCAGTTTTCGTCCAAATTTGGTGCCGATGGATTCGTCGGATCGGTAGGTGATGTGGCCGATCATTCTGGCGATAGAGAGCCCATGTTTGGGGTCGGTTAGGACCGCTTCTCGGCCGACGGTGTTGAAGGCTAAGGATTGAGGACCAAGTTGGGCTGCTGCGGCGATTACGATGGCCTTTTTGACTCGGTTGGGATGACTGATGCTCCATTGTAGGGTTTGCATTCCACCCATTGATCCGCCAATGACGGCAAATAAGGTCGTAATATCCAGGTAGTCGATGAGTTTAGCTTGGGCGTTAACCATGTCTTCGATCGTGATAACGGGAAATGAGAGATGGTAGGGGCCCTGTGTTTCTGGATTGGTAGATATCGGGCCAGTTGAGCCATAGCAACTGCCAAGGACATTGGAGCTAATGACAAAAAATTGATCAGTATCGATGGGTTTTCCGGGGCCGATCATCAGTTGCCACCATCCTGGGTTTTCGGTCTCGGAGTTGAGGTTGGTCGCATGAGAATCCCCAGATAAGGCGTGGCAAATGAGAATGGCATTGGATTTGGTGGCATTGAGCGTGCCATAGGTATCATAGGCAATTTTAAATGAAGGGAGTGTTTTGCCGCTGCTGAGCGTGAGGGGCTGGTCGGAGCTAAACTTTTTCATTTGCGAGGATACCACTGTTTTCAAGTTCGTGAATTTCTTTTTGAGCGGCAATCCCTGCAATTCGTGCGAGTATTTGATACAGATCGATGTTTTTTTCGTATTTACCTTCGCATTCTTGCAGTTTGGAGGGGAGGCAAATGGTTTCAAAGCTCATGCCTTTGGAGTTAAGATTTTCTCGGCCATTTTTTTCGCTGTTAACCCGATAAAATCCGCCGACAAATTCGTTAGCGATTTGGTAAATGCAGGTTTCGCTGGCTTTGTGGTCAATTTCAGAAATGCTTGGTACCCCTTCCTGGAGAATAAATTTTTCGATGAGTTTTGAACCTTTTCCCTTGTGTAGTTTATTACGATCCTTGCGATTTAGGGTCAAAATTTCTTCTGGAGATTCGATGGGCATGACTCCCATTCCATAGGTGCCTTGGTCCGCTTTGAGGAAAATGAGTGGCTTTTCGGTAATGTGATGCTCATTGTATTTTTGCTGGATTTCATTAAATAGATCGGTGGCTAGTTTAAATAAATGCTGACGATCGGCTTCGTCGTTAATATCGACGTCCTGGCTGGTTTTAAATAAACAACTCATTAGCCATGGATCGATATCGATTAACTTGCCAAGCTCTTCGATGAGCTGGTTGGCCTTGGTAAAGTGATGGGATTTTAGTCGGCTATGCCATCCGGCCTGGATAGACGGATAGATGGGGATATTGGTTTCTTTTAGAATTTTAGGGATGCCTTCTGTAAGGTCATTGTTGAGGATGATGAGATCATAGAGATGGTGCTCTTCTGCTACTTTGTTGAGGATATTATGGAGACAAAAAACCTGGATTTTATGTCCGGTTGCTGTTTCTAATTCAATGGAATTTGTTTCTGTACATGGAACTGTATCTTCAGTTAAAAATGAGGCCGTTTTGACCTGAAATCCTGCTTCTTGAATCATCCTATTGAGGATGCGGACATTTTCGAGATACCAGCCGTTTCGGGTATGTTCCTCTGAAATAAACAAAATTGATTTGCAGTTTGGGACCCGTTTTAAAATGGTGGTTTTTAATGCGGCAAGAACCCGTGGATCATGTGGTTGGCATAGGTTATTAAAGCCTGCGGGGAATAAATTAGTATCGACTGCTGCAATTTTAAACCCGCTATCCCTGACATCGACGGATGTGTAAAACGGCATCAATCCATCGGCTTCCTTTTCTGCTAGCCAGTTGGAAATGATGGTTTTGTTTTTTTTAAGATGTTCTGTGAGTGTTAATTGGGATGTCATGACTTAAATTGCATATTAAATAAGGCGTAATAAAACCCTTTTTGATCCATGAGTTGTTCATGGGTACCTGTCTCGATTATTTGGCCGTCACGCATGGCGAGGATTGTACCTACTTTCTGTATTGTTGACAATCGATGGGCAATGACTAAAACCGATTTTTTTTGAAGAATTGTTTGGACCGCTTTTTCAATTTTCTTTTCCCATATTGTGTCTACAGAAGCGGTGGCTTCGTCCATTAGTACAATGGGGGCTTTGGCGCATAATACTCTGGCCAGCGTAATGAGTTGAGCTTCTCCTTTTGAGAGCTGATGATTTGATGTGTTAATCCAGGTGTTATATCCATTGGGTAGTTTTTGGATAAGATCGTGAACTCCGACCGCTTTGGCTGCAGTTTGGATGTCGTCCAGAGTGATGCCAGGCTGGTTGAATCCAATGTTAAAAGCGATGGTTTCGGGGAGGAGGTAGATTTCTTGGGTAACGGTTGAAAATTGGTCTCTTAAATTTTTGAGGGTTAAATTTTGGATCTGGGTGCCATCTAAAGTAATGCTGCCAGATGTCGGAGTGTATAGTCTTAAAAGGAGTTTGCTAAGAGTGGTTTTGCCGCTTCCGCTTGAGCCAACAATGGCGACGACGCTACCTGGGGTTAACTCAAATGAGACGCCGTTAAGAACTGGTTTCCGGTCTTCTCCAGGGTATGAAAAGTGGATGTTTTTAACTTGGATATGGCCCTTTGGAGAATTTAGGGTTTGAGTTCCAGTTTCTTTTTCAGGTTCAATACTAAATGTATTAAATATTTTTTCTAATGCGGCTAATGCGTGTTGAAGCGTGACGAATTTGGTTGAAAGCTCTTTTAGGGGAGTGAAAAATTTTCGGATATATTCGATAAATGCGATGAGTAATCCAAGGCTAATGATGCTGGTTTGCGGGCTTCCGCAGGCCACCCAAATGAGGCCAGCGATCACGATTGAACTTAGGGCTTCGATAATGGAGTAGAGTAGAGCGTCATAAGTTACGGCTTTGACGACGGATTCTTTGTAGGCCTTGTTCATCGCTTTGTATTCCTGGAAATTTTGGTATTCCCGCTGGAAAAGCTGAATTGTGGAAATACCCTGAATTTGCTCCTGAAGATAGCCTGTTTTTTTGCCGATTAGGGTTCTACTTTTATTAAATGCATCTCTTAAAACAATTCTAAAATGATTCACGATGATAAATAAAATGGGAATGATGCATAGGGTAATTAAGGTTAATTTTGGACTTAATAAAAACATCATGACGATGATGCTGATGAGTGTTAGGAGATCTCCGATTAGGGTAACCAAGCCACTTGCAATGCTTTCGTTAAGGGTTTCAATATCGTTGGTGAGGCGGGCGGTGATAATCCCAAGCGGGGTTTGATCAAAATAATGGGAAGGCAATTTTAGGATGTGACTAAAGAGGTCTCTACGGATATCGCTGACTGATTTTTGTCCAATATATGCAAATAAATAGCTTTGGATTGCTTTACTTAAAAACTCGATGACGACACAGGCTCCAAAAAGTAATGCGATTGGGATTAAACCGGGCCAGTCTTTTTTGATGATATGGTGATCAATCCCTACTTTAATCAGGTAAGGTTGTAGTACCGTGATGGCTGTAATGGTCGGAATTAATGCAATTGAAATCCAAAGTTGAACAGGATATTTTTTGAGGTATTTTACATACTTACTTAAATGGGCTTTATCGGTAGTGTTCATGAGTGAAATTGTTGCTGATGTTGCCATGTGGTGTGATATGAGCCAGGTCTTTTAATGAGGTCTGCATGTGAGCCTTGATCGATGATTTTACCGTGATCAAGGACGATAATGGTATCACAGTAAGTCAGGGCACTGACCCGATGAGACACAATTAATTTGGTGCTATGCATATCCGTACTAAATATATGAGAGATCAGCGTGTATTCAGTGTCATGGTCTACGGCGGATAGAACGTCATCCAAAATGAGCAGAGTATGTGGTTTATGGAATGCTCTTGCAAGTGCGAGCCTGCTTTTTTGCCCTCCGGATAACATGACCCCTTTTTCACCAGTCATTGTTTTAAAGTGATGAGGAAATGCGGCGATATCCTTAAGTAGACTGGCTTTGTTTGCATAGCCTTGATTACTTTCATCTGATACCTGGGATCCTGATGGGGAATAGTGGATATTGTTCTCAATACTTTCTGAAAATATGTGAGGGCTTTGAGAAGCAAGTGAAATCTTTTCTTGAAGTGTATCGAGTGGGATGAGTGTGATGTCTTCATCATCGATAAAAACTTGTGATTTTTGAATGGGTTCAAATCCACATAAAATATTCACTAAGGTTGTTTTACCTGATCCTGTTGGGCCAAAGATTCCGACACGGTCGCCTTTTTTGATGGATAGTGTGATATTGCTAAGGGCGCTTTTTTCTTGGCTAGGGTAATTGAAGGTCAGATTGTTGAATTCAATCCTGGATCCTTCATTATGCTGATTTGAGTGATTTTTTGGGATACGCATGGTTTTTTCCGTGGGGACGGACCGGATTTCGTTTATGCGTTTGATGGCGGCGTTTCCTCGTTGGGTGATGTTGATAATCCATGCTAGTGACGCAGTTGGCCATGCCAACATTTCGACATACCCTAGGTATGCGGCAAAATCTCCTAATTTAAGTTGATCATGGATTATTAAATAACCGCCGACGGTAAATACTGTCCAATGTCCGATGCTGCCGATGATGCCAATAAATGGAACCATTTTCGACCTGATTTTGGCGACATTGAGGGTGCTTTTTTCATAGGCATCGTTGACGGACTTGCTGTAGCTCTCGATGGTTTCTTCTTTTGCAAAACTTTTGATCAAATGAATTGATGTCAGTGTTTCGACGCAAAAATTGGTAATTTCTCCCAGATTTTTTTGATTTTCTGAAATGGCTGAAAATAGCGTTTTAACATAGTGTTTGACGATGAGCATGGCGGCGGGGATCGGAAGCAATACACAAAAAGCGAGCGGGAGATTGAGTTTGCTCATCTGATAAAACACAAAAATGAAAATCAATATGGTATTGGCAATATGTAAAAAACCCATGGCGGCGGTTGCTCTTAAACTTTGTGCATCGTTGATGATGACCGACATGAGGTCGCCGATTTTTCGGTTTTGGTAAAATCGACTGGGTAATTTTAATAGATGCTCAAAGACTGTATTTCGGACATCATGTTCAATGTTTCTCCCTGGGATAAAAATCAGGATTCTGGAGAGAGACCTGACAATAATCAATATGAGAGACAAGATGACGGTTGTGAGAATGATTTGAGGGATTTTGCTGATCTGGTGAACTTCAATGGCATTGATGGCATTTTTGATTTCTAATGGGATCAGGGTCGTTACAAATGTGGTTGCAATGAGCGCTAAGAGGCCAAATAGATAATATTTTTTATAAGGAAACCCGAATTCTTTAATAAAATTCCACATTTTGACTAGTGTATCAGATTGGGGCCGCTCTATTCTTATGTTAACATTCAGGCATGAGCCGATTTTTTTCTTATTTTGCATTCCTATTTATTTTTTTAACTTCTGTTGCTAGGGCAGATTCGTTACTGCCAATTAAAGAAGTAACATATTCGTATGGTGAAAATCATAAGGCGTGGATGTTGTTGCCTTCTGTGAATGTGGATGTCGCGCCGATTATTATTTTTAACTACCACGAAGATGTGGATCGCTCTAAAACGGTTCGGATTAGGCGCGAAGTACAGGATTTTTATCGATTTATGGACCAGTTTTATCAGTGGGGAGCGATTACGATTGTGCCTCAACGTCGGGATATCGATTTGGATGCTATCGTGTCTGCGATTCGATATGCCAGAAATTTAAAGTATGGAGATAAAAATCGGATTTATGTGATTGGTTATTCTGAGGCGGCATTGTTGTCGTTGCTGGCGGTGAGCCAATTTCCATCTGTGAAGGGCTTAGTGATGGTGACTCCTCGAAATATTCATGAATCTGGAGCATTCTCGTTGCCTCAAGTGATGAGAGCTATGCCTAAGATTCGAGTTCCTATACTTGAAATTTCAAGCCGGGGTCTTGAATCAGGGGTTGTTCATTTGGGTCATGTTTATCGTGAAGCCTTCACTCAGCAAAAGAAAAATCTGATTTACAAAGAATATGATGAAATAGAACGCTGGTTTTGGAATCCTGAGAATGACTTTATGTATGACATTAAGTCTTTTGTTTTAGATGACTATTTTGATGATATTCCTGTTAAACCTGAGAATTCGTTGGGTAAACCTCTAAAACCGGTTACTAATCCGCCTCCAAGTCCCAGTAAGCCGATTCAGGATAAGCCTCTGTATTTTCCATTTGGCGCTCGTTCTGTATAGTGGTGATGTATGCCCAGAGTTAGAACCCATAGCAATCCATTTCACTATTATGAGCGACAATCTAAATTAGATTTGACGTCTGTGTTTCCTCGATTTAATGGGACTTTAGATGTCGATATCGGATTTGGGAGAGGGGTGTTTTTTAGGCACTATGCTGCGAGATATCCCGATCGCAATGTTATGGGTGTTGAAATCCGAAAGCCCATGGTGGAGTTACTTAAAGAACGATGCCAGGAAATGGAGTTAACCAATGTTCACCTGATTCATGGTAATGGACATATTTGTCTTGAAGATATGTTGGAGGATCGGAGTATCGATCGAATTTTCGCCTTTCACCCTGATCCATGGATGAAAAAAAGCCATCATAAGCGACGCTTAATTAATCATAAGTTTATTGATCTTATGACTCAGAAATTAAAATCTGGGGGGCGTTTATATATTACGACGGATGTGGAGGTGTTGTTTCGGGATATTCATGAAACTCTCTTGTCTCATCCGCAATTCTCAGAGATTACGGATGATGATTTTTGGTTTAATTATACATCTCACTGGACGGAATTTAGTCAGCAGGAGTCGCGTACGGTTTACCGGTGTGTATTTGAGTTTACGACCAGTACTGCTTCAGAAAGTCTGTAGCAAGTACTTCTGCCAGATCCTTCTTGTTCAAGAATACCTCTGCCGACCAAGTCTACCAGTTCAATATGTGCTGTTTTGTGTGAGACACTGTACAGATTACGATATTTTTTGTTTTGGATCCGATTCATATCTGGATTACCGATTTTTAAAAAACGAACCGCTTTTAATTGACGAGTATTGAGTGGAAATAATTCTCTGTCGCTTTGTGCTTTGGGGTCTCTTTCTCTTTCTTCAATAACGATAGCGGCGATGGGCTGCGGAGTTTCTTCCACTTGTCTTTGGGTCTGATTATTTGAGTCTTGATTATGGTGCTCTTCAAAAAAATTATTGGTTTGAATGTCCATCATATCGTCAGTGATGCTGTCGAAATCTTCGAGGTCTTCTCTTTTTTCAGGGGCTTCTGAGTAGCTGTTGTGGTTGAATGGTGGTGGCGTCAAACTAACACTTTCCACTTGTTGAATGGCACTTTCTTCACTTTCGGCGTCTAAGAATTGTTGAAGTGCGGCGGTTTCCCGTTTCATGTCATTGATTTCGTCTTCACTGGCAACGCGAATCGATGGCCCTTTGTCGGTGATGTAGCATTCTTTTTTGTAGTGGTAGGGCTTTCTTTGGCCTTCTGCGACTAATATGCACACAATATGTTTTGAATTTTTAACAAATTCCTCAATATCTAAATGGATATATGGAGTACACATTTTTTTAACGACGGATTTTACCCATGTTTCGTTGACTGTGGTTCCGATTAGGTGAAGATTTTTGATGTCCATCCCAATGATAATACGTCCCCCTGTCGTATTGGCCATGGCCGCGATTATTGGGCTTAAGTCCCCTTCGCTATCGACCTGTGTGATGAACCTATTGTTTGCTGTATTTCCTGCATGGATGTAGTTCAGTAATGTATCCCAATCAAACACGCTTGATTCCCCTTTTATCCTGAATTTGATATTGTCAGTATACTTAAAAATCTCTGGTAGTGGCAAGAATGTTAGTGAGGGTGAAAAGTGATGAAAATTTTAATTATTGGATCAGGTGGCCGAGAACATGCAATTGGACTTAAACTTCTAAAAAGTAGGCATCCCGTTTCTCTATTTTTTGCACCTGGTAACCCTGGCGCCGAACAGATTGGACAGATTGTTCCTATTGCTGAAACTGATTTTGATGGTCTGATCGCTTTTGCGAAATCTGAAGAAATTGACATGACTTTAGTTGGCCCTGAAGGCCCTTTAGTTGATGGAATTGTTGATACTTTTCAATCCCAAGGGTTGACGATTATTGGTCCTAGCCGACTTGCAGCTCAAATTGAAGGATCTAAGCAGTGGGCAAAATGGTTGATGAAAAAATATCAGGTCCCAACTGCGTCTTATGAAGTATTTAAAGACTATTCGACAGCTCTTGCGTATCTCAACTCTCTTTCAGAGTACCCTACAGTGATTAAGGCCGATGGTTTGGCTGCTGGTAAAGGGGTTACTGTGGCTCAAGATTTTAATCAGGCTCATGATGCGATTAAAGAGTGCTTTTTGGATCAAAGATTTGGGGATGCGGGAGCTTCGGTGGTTATCGAATCCTTTTTGAAAGGGGAGGAGGCGTCCATTTTTGCCTTTTGTGATGGAAAAACGATTTTGCCGATGGTTCCTGCTCAGGACCATAAAGCGATTTATGATGGAGATAAAGGTCCAAATACGGGTGGAATGGGGGCGTATTCTCCTGCCCCGATTGCGTCTGATTCAGTGCAGAAAAAAGTGATGGAGCGCGTATTTTTACCGATGCTTCATGCGTTTCAGTCTGAAGGGATTATATATCAAGGTATTTTGTATGCGGGAGTAATGATTGACTCCCTTGGAGATCCGTATGTGGTGGAGTTTAATTGCCGATTTGGAGATCCTGAAACTCAGGTTGTATTACCACGTTTAGAGACAGATTTAGTGGATATTTTTCTCGCTATTTCGACTCAGACTTTAGATTCTATTTCTTTGGAGTGGAATTCTGATTCTGTGGTTGCCGTTGTGCTTGCGTCTGGAGGGTATCCTTTGGACTTTCAAAAGGGGTTTCCGATTATTGGGATTAATCCAGCATCTCATCCTGCCAATGTGTCTATTGTCCATGCCGGTACTACTTTGGCGGCTGGCCAGGTGGTGACCAATGGTGGTCGAGTGTTATCAGTGGTGGCGCGGGCTCCAAAATTAGAAGATGCCATTGCGGATGCCTATAGCTCTGTTGATTTGATTGAGTATACGGGCATGTATTTTCGCTGTGACATTGCGCATAAGGCCCTTCGTTAAGTGATGTTTTAGTTGGGTTGTTTTTGGGAATTGATGAGGGTATGGGAGGGACACAACAAGAACGTGGCCCTACTGGCCAATGTCAAGCAAACCTCACAATGTCGCAAGACATCCTTTGCCCGTCCGGGCGAGGTCCCTCCCGATCTAAATTGCCAGTAATATGATTGAGATGATCACGACTAATGTAAAAAAAGCTTTTCTGATTATCGCTTGACACAACTCAGAGCACTTTCCAAGTAACAGGTTGGCACCCATATTTGCCAGTAGTACACCAAAAATTAAATCTATGATTATGGATTTTGATAATTCGTGTTGTACGACGGAGATCTGCATTAAAAAACTGCTTGTCACAATAATTAAAATAATCCCTAAACTAGTTGCATTTGCTTTATTGAGAGGCAAACCGATGATTCGTCGGAGTAGGGGGACAAGCAAAATCCCACCACCTAGTCCGGTTAATGTTGTTAGTGTTCCCACAATTACTCCAATTAGTATGTAATGTCCCCCATTGCTTTTTTGTAAGCTGCTGTTAGATTCTTTTTCGGGTGCCCATACAGAATAAATTGCCCAAATTGAGAGGGTTATTATACTTACTAATATCCATGAGCTTGGTAAGTAAGGCTTGATAAAAGTAACTAGATAACTACTAGGAATTGCTGCGATTACAATGCCCGTTAATACTCTCCAGTTTGGTTTCGTTTTTGATATTACTGTCGGAATTAATGCGGATATAGCTACGATTGGTAGTGCAACAATCGTGGCATTTGAAAGTGTGATATGCCCCCATTTAACTAACATTGGTATTGCAAGAATGGCGCCCCCACTTCCTGTAAGGGTTAGTACAAATCCTACAATTGCTCCGATAGTGATAAATAACATTATTTTGCTTTATTCCAAGGCATTTTGGATAGCCCTGTTGCAAGTAAACAAAATCCAAATACTCCAGCAACAGCGAGCATCATGCCAATAAATCCTGCAATCAAGCTAAATAGTGGAGAGATAAAATACGCAAGTAGCGAAAAAATAAAGACTAATGTTCCTACAATAATTTGAACTTGGCGAAATATTGAAATCCTATTTTTTGATAAAGTGATTATTGGATTTCCTTGTCTTTTCCATTCGGCGATACCGCCTTGGATGACTTTGCACTCAATTTGATTTTGGTCGAAATGATCTTTTGCAATCGAGGCTCTTTTACCACTTGCGCATAAAATATGGACGGATTTATTTTCTAGAATGTCTTTATATCCTTTGATATGTTCAATTCTGGATAGCGGGACATTGATCGATCCAGGGACATGTTCTTTGGCATATTCGTCTATTTCTCTCACGTCGATAACAATTTTTTTGTCTTTCATTTTTTTATCTCCCACATTTTAGGTTTGATGGTACTGCGATATCCATTAATTTAGGGTTGTCTAATTTGAGCGCTTTCATTATTTCGATATATTCTGACTCTGATTTTACTTGCAGTCGTGGATTAAACTTTTTTTCTTCTCCGATTGTACTCATCATCCATCCTTTATAATCATGAGCTGGATAGACAAGCGTGTTATCGGGTAATCTAAGCAGTTTATTAAAAAGACTATCGTATTGTTGTTTAGGGTCTCCATTTTGGAAGTCTGTTCTGCCTGTGCTTCTGATGAGCAATGTATCTCCTGTAAATACTCGGTCATTCATTAAAAACGAGTATGAATCATCTGTATGTCCAGGGGTATATAGTGCTTGAAGAGTAAGCTGATCCGCAGTGATTTTATCGCCATCTTTTATTTTTTGAGATACGCAATCTGCTTTAGTTTGAGATCCTAAAATAGTAACGCAATTTGTCACATCTCTTAGATCTCCTAATCCTGTAATGTGGTCTGCATGCACATGGGTATCTATTGCAACTACCAAGTTAATATCTAACTCTGATATTAACTTTAAGTATTGTGGGACATTTGATTTTACAGGATCAATTATGATGGCCTCTCCACCTGCTCTTGAGGCCAATAGATAGGAATAAGTGTAGCTTTCGTAATCAAATAATTGCCTAAATATCATGAGTTGTCCTCCGAACAAAAAATTGTATACATGGCACCCATTAGTTTTTGAACTTTTTCGTCAGTAATTCTGTACAAAGTGATGACCCCTTCTTTTCTAGAGCTTATTAGTCCTTCTGCCTTCATTTTATTGAGAAATTGAGACGTATAAGATTGGGAAAGTCCTGTACGTGTTTCAATTTCGGATACGCTTTTTTCCCCTCCTGTTAGATGACATAGGATTTTTAATCGTCCCGGATGTGAGAGAACTTTTAGTAGGGCTGAAGCTTCTTCACATTTTTTTTCAAAATTCTCTAGTTGGATTGTGCTATCCATTTTGTTATCTCCTTCATCTTTTCTATTTATTACATATTTATAATAATATAATAAATAGGCTGTATGTCAAAGGAATTTTTTTATTTGACTAGTGCCAGTCTTTTAGGACGGGGTCATACCCTTTTTTGATTAAAAGCGTTTTGATCTCGTCTAGCGATCTGTTGTCTGAGGTTTCAAATTGTTTTTCGGCGGTTTTGCCGCTGTAGCCACCTGGTTCTGTTTTGGATTCTGCGGACATTGTGGTAATGCCTAATGGAATGAGCTGGTCTCGCAATTCGGCTGATTCTCGTGTTGAAAGTGTGATTCCAATATCCGGAAATATCAGCCTAAATGCACAAATTAATTGAACAAATTCACTATTTGAAATGATGTATTTTGGATTGAACTGGCCGATCATTTTCTGGATGCGTGGAAATGAAATGCTGTACTTGGATTTCCAGTATTTTTTTTGCATATAGCTAAGATGATTGGCGAGTGCGATGGCTTCATATTGCCATTCATATAATCCGAGTAGGGCGCCGATGTTAATTCGGTAAAATCCGGCTCGGCCACCGGCTTCTGCTGCGTCGAGGCGGTGTTTGAAGTTTTTCTTTTTTCCTGCGAGATGATACTGGGCATAAGCGCCTTGGTGATAGGTTTCCTGATACAGGGTCAGGCTGTCGGCGCCTGCCTCAATCATTTGAGTGTATTCGGCTTCGTTGAGTGGTTGGATTTCGATGCCAATAGATGCGAATAAGGGCTTTACTTGACTCACTGCTTTTGAAATATACTCGACGTCCACAACGCCTTGAGCTTCTCCGGTGAGTAATAGCAGATGTTGAAATCCTTTATCCTGGATGAGTTTGGCTTCGGCTAAAATTTCGGTTTCGGTGAGAGTTGTGCGTGGGTATTTATGCTCGACGCTAAATCCGCAGTAGGTACACTTGTTGAAACATAAATTAGAGAGATACATTGGGATAAATAGCTGCATGGTATTTCCAAATCTCTGTTTGGTGATGGTGTGGGCTTTTTGGGCCATTTTTTCGATGTGGCGCGTAGCGGCTTTGGATATGAGTGTGGGTAAGTCCGCTAATGTAAATGTTGATTTTTGAAGAGTTCTTAAAACGTCTTCTTCACTAATGGACTCGAGTGACTTACAAGTGGCTTCGATGTTGAGTTGACTGAGTCTGTCAAAAAAACTCATTGATTTAAAAAGCCAGTGAGCGGAGAGGAGGCCTGAGCAAATTCCTGTGTGCATGGAAGCCCGGCTAGGTAAGCAAGCCGGCCAGCTTCAACACCGATTTTAAACGCTATGGCCATTTGAACTGGATTAGCGGCGGTAGCAATGGCGGTATTTACGAGTACGGCATCGGCACCCATTTCCATTGCTTCTGCGGCTTGTGAAGGGCTTCCAAGGCCAGCGTCTACTACGACGGGGATGCTAGATTGTTCGATAATAAGTTGAATTAGATCTTTAGTCCTTAGTCCCCGGTTTGATCCGATGGGGGCGGCCAATGGCATGACGGTGGCGCATCCGCATTCTTCTAACCGTTTGGCGAGAATGGGGTCGGCGTTGATATAGGGAAGTACGATAAATCCTTCTTTCACCAATTGTTCGGCGGCTTTGAGGGTGTCGATGGGGTCGGGGAGGAGATAGTTGGGTTCTGGGGTGACTTCGAGTTTGACCCAGGTTGAAATGCCGGATGCTTTGGCGATTCTGGCAATTTTCATGGCTTCTTCGGCGGTTCTTGCGCCAGAAGTATTGGGTAAAAAGAGGTAGTCTTTAGGTGAAATGTGGGTGATAAAACTATCGTTGGGATTGGTTAAGTCAACTCGGCGGATGGCGGTAGTCACGATTTCAGCACCGCTGGCTTTGATCGCGTCTTTCATGAGTTGAGCTGAAGAAAATTTTCCCGTACCTACTAGGAGTCGGGTAGAAAAGAGTCTTCCGGCAATGACTAAAGGCTTGGGATCGGTCATTGCCCCATTTTAGGCGGTTTTTGGTTTATGTTAAAGACTCGCTTAGCTAGACGACAGTATTTTGGGTGCCCATTGTTCTCGTACTAGTCATCGGTAGAGAGGCTGCGCTTAAACTTGCAAATCTTAATTTGTTATCTAAATCCTGCTTGGAATCTCCTGCGGATGTTTGGTTAAGTGCACTTTTTTGACCTTGAGCTCGATCGACTTCTTTTTCGCTACTTAAATCTCTCATGGATTCCATGAAGTTATTTTTTTCTTGGTTTACCTTTAGTTCAAGCCCTTTGCTTGAAACATCAAAGCTGGGTGAGAAATTTCCTGCGGATCCGCCAATTGGCATACTCATAATAGGCTCCTTTTATTGTGCTTGATCAAACTATCGTATCAGATTTCGTATTCCCAACTCTACTCCTATCTTAAACATTAATGTTTTTTTGTTTAATTTGTAGGTGTTTTTCTGTATAATTTCCGTTTAGATTTTAATGACTATTTTTACGGAGGTTTTTTATGTTTAGATCTGGTAATCCGCTTTTAAAAGCGAGTGTATTTGAATCTGCAGAGAGTGCGGAAGGCCAAATGACTGTCAGTGGGACAGTTAATAAAACTGGAATGCTGCTCGCTTTAGTATTAATTGGTGCGGTCATGACTTGGTCATCAACACCTTCTTCTATCGGTGGCCTTGCAATATTGGGTGGGATTGGCGGCTTTGTATTAGCGCTAGTCACCACATTTAAAAAGACTATTTCTCATATTACGGCACCTCTTTATGCACTATGTCAGGGATGGTTTTTGGGTGCTATCTCTTCATTTTTTGAAGCGAAGTATCCTGGGATTGCGTTTCAAGCAGTGGCGTTGACGTTTGGAACGATGTTTTGCTTGCTTGGGGCGTATCGTTCAGGCTTGATTAAAGTGACTGACAATTTTCGCCTTGGATTATTTGCTGCAACGGGTGGGATTGCCTTGGTTTATTTAGTTGCAATGATTATGGGCTTTTTTGGTATTCAATTAGCGATTTTTCAAAGTGGATTGATTGGGATTATTTTCAGCTTTTTTGTGGTGGGGATTGCGGCCTTAAATTTAGTGATGGACTTTGATTTTATTGAAGATATGTCTCATGCGGGTGCGCCTAAGTATATGGAATGGTATGGCGCGTTTGGGCTGATCGTGACTCTAGTATGGCTGTATATCGAAATTTTACGCTTATTATCTAAATTACGCGACGATCGCAGATAATCGGTTTTAAGTAGTCGGGTGGGGCAGCTGTGAGTGATATAATTTCTAACTATTTGCTGCTCACCTCATTTTCGATGATGGCGATTGAACTTACGATCTTTATTCAGTTTAAAAAAAGTTTAGATCACTCAGAAAAAGATATTGATTTGGGTCCAGACCTGGATTCGCTTTTGTCGGTGGTACGCGAACTGACGATGGATCATCTGCTGGTGTATACCACGGTTTATTTTATTGTTGTGCTGCTATGTCGCTACTTTACGGTTCTTTATTATATTCTGTTGCCATTGCAGGCTTTATCGTTGATATTGGATTTTTATGTGATGTGGAAGGTCTATCGGGCATCCAGATAGCTTTTTTTATCATTATTTTTGTGTCGCATAATAACTATTATGACAAGTGATAGGGGGATTCTAGTTCCCTGAGTTGAGTGCTTTTTGGATGTTTTCTTTGGCCCATATGCTGAGTATATTGCTGGCTTTTTTAATAATTTGAGGAATCGCCTCTTCTTCTTCAGGCGTGAAATCGGATAAGACGAAGGCGCTGATGCTTGCGTGTTCTGGCAATGGCCCGATACCAATCCTAAGTCTTGGAATTACTTGATGGCCAGCGCATTGGATGACAGATTTCATGCCATTATGCGTTCCAGCGCTTCCAGCGGGTTTAAGCCGTGTAGACCCTAGAGGAATATCAAAATCGTCGTATACGATGACTGTATCTTCTGAATTGATCTTGTAAAAGGCTTGCAGGGTTTGAAATGCTTCGCCGGATAGATTCATATAGGTTGTTGGAAATTGGACGAGTACTTGTTCGGTCCCAATGAGGCCTTTATAGAGAATGGATTTGAATTTAGGGCCTAGCTTTTCAAGTTTATGTTCTTTGACTAGAGCCAGGCCGATTCTAAACCCGATATTGTGTCGTTGGTATTGATGCTCTGGGCCGGGATTGCCTAAACAGCAGATTAACTTCATGGTGACTTAGCCTAAGATTCCTACTTCTTCATCGGTTTTGATTTGTTGGGTTTTACCTTTGAAGAATAGTTGGACCGGGCATCCGGTGAAGCCTCCAAAATATTCTCTAAGCTTTTTCTCCAGGTATCGTTTGTAGTCTGGAGTGACTAGTCTTGGGGTATTGATGAACAGAATGAAGGTTGGAGGTGATGATTCCACTTGCGTGCTGTAGTAGATTCTGAGGCGTTTTCCACCTTGGGCTGGCGGAGGCGTTTTATCAAATAGTTTTTTGAAAAACTGATTAACTTCGGAGGTTGAAATCCGTTTTGTAGCGGTCATGATGACATCTGGAATCATTTGGAAGAGCTTACCAATATTATGTTTTGTTTTGGCGGATCCAAAAATAATTGGATAGTTGTCTAAAAATGGAAGCTCATCGATGAGGATGACTTCGAGGTCTTTTCGGGCTTGGTCAGATTTGACGGTTAAGTCCCATTTGTTAACAAAGATAATCATTGGTTTTTTAGCATCGAGTACTAAGTTGATGATTTTTTTGTCTTGGACATTTAAAAACTCGATGGAATCTAAAATGACAACAACTAAATCGGCGTTGTCGATGCTTTTTTGTGATCGCACGGTTGAGTAAAATTCAACAGATTCGGTAACGCGGGCTTTTTTTCTGAGACCTGCGGTGTCAACGAAGACATATTGGTTTTCTCCGTGGTTGAAGTAAACTTCGATGGCGTCTCTTGTGGTGCCGGCGACGTCATCTACTAGGATGCGCTCATCATTGATGATGGCATTAACTAGGGACGATTTCCCGACGTTAGGACGGCCAACGATGGCGATTCTGAAGGCGCGCTGATGCATTGTGAGGACAGATTTCCCTGCGGCTTGAATATCTTTAAGGAGGTGGGTCATCATGTCGTCAAATCCATGACCCTGTGTGGCCGAGACTGCAAAGGGCTCTCCAAGTCCAAGCTTATAGAAAGAACTACTTTGAAATAATGTTTTGGGGTTGTCTAGTTTGTTGGCTGCGACCACTACTTTTTCTTGATAGGGTCTTAAATAGTTGGCAATGACTTTATCTAATGGATTGAGACCTTCTCTTCCATCGACAATGAAAATAATTTTATCAGCCCGTTCAATCCCTTTTTTAACGAGGGCTTCGATATTGGATTGCATGGTGATGTCATTGATTTTGCCTAGCAGGATACCGCCTGAGTCGGTGATTAAGAATTCTTTTTCGCCATGGATGCATGGATAGCTGACTAAGTCCCGTGTGACACCAGGCATGTCATGGGTAATTGCTTTGTTGGACCTTGTTAGTCGGTTGATAATGGTTGACTTACCAACGTTAGGTCTTCCAATAATAAGAATCTCGGTTGTTTTTTTTGCCATTCGCTCATCATACCCTATATTTTTAGTACTGTTTATAGGGCGATAATCAAATCTGTTTTCTTATGCTAGACTTGCTCGAATGAATTTAGATAGAGCGTTTAGATGTATTTTTATGGGATCTCCCGAATTTGCGGTGCCAACTTTGCTTGAAATTGCGCATGCGTTTCCAGGATCTGTGTCTGCGGTATTGACTCAGCCGGATGCACCGAGAGGACGTGGAAAGAGGGTCTCCCCTACTCCTGTTGCTGAACTGGCCGACCAATTTCAAATCCCGATTTATAAACCGACTTCTAAGTTTGATATCCTTCCAATTTTACAGAGATATGAGCCTGATTTGGTAATTGTAGTGGCTTTTGGGATGATTTTACCCAGGGCTGTGACGGATAACTTTTTTTGTATTAATGGACATGCTTCTTTATTGCCGAAGTATCGTGGTGCAGCGCCAATCCATTTTGCATTATTAAATGGAGAAACTGAAACTGGTGTGACTTTGATTGCCTTAAATGAAGTGATGGATGCGGGTGAAATGCTGGCCAAAGAACCATTGCCAATTGGGCCTAAGGATAATTTGGGCACTACTCATGATGCGTTGTCTCATTTATGTGCAGAGATGACGATTTCTTTTATTAATGATTTTTTAATGGATACGATGCAATCTGAACCTCAAGTTGAGGACGAGGCCACGTATACAAGAAAATTGACCAAGGCAGACGCTCAGCTTGATTTATCACGACCTGCGATTGACCTATTCAATCAGGTTAGGGCCTTTGCGCCTTCTCCTGGGGCCTTTACGATCTTGCCGGGCGGTGTAGTCCTTAAAGTGATTGAGGCTGAGGTTGTGGACGATATTTTTGTCCCGGTGACTGTTAAGCCGGAAGGAAAGCCTTCGATGCCCTATCGGGACTATTTATTAGGTCATCCTCCTATTTTATAAGAGAGATTTGATGTTAACGAAACGAATTATTCCATGTTTGGATGTCACTAATGGCCGAGTCGTAAAAGGAACTAATTTTGTCTCCTTGAGAGATGCGGGTGATCCGGTTGAACTGGCTCGTTTTTATGATGAGCAGGGTGCGGATGAATTGGTATTTTTGGATATTACAGCCAGCTCTGACAAACGAGCCATTTTGAAGGACTTGGTTGCGAGAACCTCCGAGCAGGTGTTTATTCCATTTACTGTTGGCGGCGGGATTTCGGATATTGATATGATCAGAGAATTGTTGATTTTGGGTGCGGATAAAGTGTCTATTAATACAGCGGCGGTGAGCAATCCTCAGCTGATTTTTGATGCGAGTGCTCATTTTGGGTCTCAATGTATTGTTGCTGCGGTTGATGTGAAACGCGTGAGTTCTTCTGTGGCAGTTTATCCGATTGCTGAAGTGTCTTTGGACGCGTCGAGTCGATTTGAAGTATTTACTCATGGTGGCCGGCATGCGACTGGGATTGATGCAGTGAAGTGGGCCCAGTTTTTAACAGATAAGGGTGCGGGTGAAATTTTACTGACTTCTATGGATAAAGATGGTACAAAAGATGGGTATGATATTGAACTCACCCAAGCGGTGGCCTCAGTAGTAAAGGTGCCCGTGATTGCATCTGGCGGGGCCGGAGCATTGAGTCATATTTCTGATATTTTGACTGTATGTGATGCTGCGTTGTTGGCATCTTTATTGCACTTTAAAGAATTGACGGTGGAACAAATTAAAACCCACTGTGATCATATGCAATTGCCGATTAGGAGAATTTAAATGAAAAAAAAGCGTGTTTTGGTGGGGATGAGTGGCGGAGTTGATTCTTCTGTGACAGCTGCCCTGCTTAAAAAACGTGGATATGATGTGATTGGGATTACTCTTCAGCTTTTGCCAAAAGAAGATGAGAAGATTTCAAGCTGTTGTAATTTAGGTGCGATTAACGATGCTAAACGTGTTGCAAGTCGATTAGGAATTCCACACTATACGGTGAATTCTCGTGAGCCTTTTAAAGAGAAGGTGATGGATTATTTTGTGGACCAGTATTTATCTGGATATACCCCTAATCCTTGTGTGGAATGTAATCGCTATATTAAGTTTGATGAGTTAATGTCCAAGGCCAAAGATTTGGATGCGGATTATGTGGCAACCGGGCATTATGTGCGCCGTAGTTATAGCCCAAAACGAAATGCGTATTTTCTTAAAAAAGGCATTGATCCTGCTAAAGATCAGTCTTACTTTTTGTATATGCTTCAGTCTCACCAATTGGCGAATATTTTGTTTCCTTTGGGTGGATTTGTGAAAGAGGATATCAGAGCGATTGCGCGGGATCTGGTGTTGATTAATGCGGATAAACCGGATAGCCAGGAAATCTGTTTTGTGGGGACAAAATCCTATAAAGATTATATTCGCGACAATGTGGATGCCAGTCATTTGCAGCCCGGGGATATTATGGATACTTCGGGTAAGGTATTAGGCCGGCATGAAGGGATATTTCAATATACGATTGGCCAGCGTAAAGGCCTTAACTTGGGTATTCATGATGCTTACTATGTGCTGAAAATTGATGCGAAAACCAATACTGTTATTGTTGGGCCTAAGGAAAGTCTTAAATCGACTCTGATTCGATTAAAACAATTTTCACTTGTGAATCAGGATGAACCGGTTATGGGGAAGCGATTTCAAATTAAACTGAGATACCAAATGACCTTAATTGAGGCTAAAGTGGTCTATCTTGAAGGGGATGAGGCTGAGCTCCAGCTAGAAATGCCTCATTCTTTTGTTGCATTGGGTCAATCGTGCGTCGTCTATTTGGGTGATCGGGTGATTGGTGGTGGCGTTATTAGATCATAATGAACTCGATTATTGCATTTGTTGATACTCGCTTTCAGTTTCAGGTTTCGGCCTTACTCTCCCCTTCTTTTCAACTACACTATTGTGATTCACTTCCTGACTTTTTAAAGGCTTTTGCAGAAACCCCCTGCCCTGCTGTTGGGTTATTGCTCTCTGATATTGATTTGGACTGGGTGAACACACATTCAAGTGAGCTGTTTTCTCAGTCGTACCTTAAAGAAATTGTGATGGTGGATTTGGCATTTCAGACAGAGCGATGCTCTCAAGTGATGACGTTGGGTGCATTTGATGTAATTTCAATGGTTGAATTTGACCGGTGTTTGATGAAGCTGTGTAAAGCGGCATTTCAACTGATGGATGCCTTTTTAAGATTGAGAATTATGTGTGAAAAGACTTTTTTGCATGATGTTGACCTGAATCGCTGGGATCATTTTTTTAAGGGACATATTTGGCATTTTCGGCTTCACTATCAGCTGGTGACTTTGGATGATATTTTGCTTAATTTTCCTGTTTATGTGATTTATGAGCCAGAGAGTTTGGCCAGGATGGAAAAGAGATCGACAGAGTTTCAATTTTCTAAAAAGCTACTGGGCTTGGATGAGCTGCATATTATTGTCATTGAATCTTCTAAGACTACTGTGGACTTGATTAAGCCTGTATTGCCCGATTATTTTGAGTTATTAGAGGCTAAAGATGGTGAAGATGCATTGGGGATTATTGAGGATTTTCCGACGATTGATATTGGGCTGGTTTCCTCAGGGGTGACGGATATTGAGTATAGTGAATTTTCTCAGATGTTAAGACATTTTAATCCTGATATTCAGTTGTTAGGGATGGCGTCTCATAATGACACTGAGTCAGTTCGTTTGATGGATATTTTTGATGATGTTTTGGATATTGATGTGATTGGGCCTGAATGGACATCCAAATTATTTTATATTGCCCAGCTTCATTATGTGTATCGGTCTTTGCCACGGTTGGGTAATTATATTTTAGATTCTGACCATAAATCGAAGATTAAAATGCTACTTAGTTTTTGTGAGGAAAAATGGACATCTGGCCAAATGGTTAGTTATGCGGATGTGTATTTATTTTTTCCAGAGCTCAAGTCGTCTGGGGTGGATGGGGCTACTGAAATCCCTCAGATGACAGCTGCTTTGTTAGAAAACAATCTCACTGGATTACTGATTTCTTAAAAGAATTCTTAAAGAAATTTTCTAGTAAGTTTGGGCAATTTCGATGACGGATTTCATTTTATTATAGTCTTTTTTGCCTGGATATTCTTCGACTCCAGAAGAGACATCGATGGCATATGGATTGACTAAGCTGATGGCTTTTTGGACATTTTCTTGGTTGATTCCACCGGCCAAGATGATGGGGATATCAAATTCCTCTTTGGCTTGGAGTGCAATTCCCCAGTCGAAGCAGATGCCTGTACCGCCCTCTTTTCCGTCAATTTTGGTGTCAAGTAGAATGGCGCTGACCATGCCCATGTATTTGCTCATTTCTTGAATGTCGACGATATCTGCAATGTTGATCGCCTTTATGACTTGATGATCCAGAGTAAGACAAAACTCTGGGCTTTCTTGACCATGAAGTTGGATTAAGTCGATTTTGGCTTTGTTGGCAATTTCGTCGATTTCATCTTTACTTTGATTAACGAAAACCCCTACTAGCTTGATAAAAGGGGGCATTTTGATGGCAATTTCTTCTGCGGCATCAGGGGTAATGTAGCGCGGGCTTTTAGGTGTAAAGATAAAACCGATGGCATCAGCGCCTAGAGCCACTGCATTTTGGGCGTCTTCGAGATTCGTAATTCCGCAAATTTTAATTTTCATGATGCCAATATGAGAGTAAGTCGGGGTGTTTGGCAAGTCCTTCTCCAATTAAGACTGCATTAAACCCTTGATCCCTGAGTATTTTGATCTCATCGAGATTGCTATAACCGCTTTCTGCAATGATGAGGCCCTCATGCATTTCTTTAATGATTGGAAAAAGCTGACCGGCTTGATCAATATCCACATGAAATGTTGTGAGATCTCGATTGTTGATGCCGATGATGTCTGGCTTGAGGGATTTGATGGCTTCGACTTCTTCACGATTGTGAACTTCGAGAACAACATCCAGGCCGATCGAATGTGCGATATTGATTAGTGTTTCGCAGGCTGAGACGCTTAAAATCGCTTTGATTAGTAAGATGGCATCTGCTCCTATGATTTTGGACTGATACACATCAAGAGGATCAATAATGAAGTCTTTTCTGAGGATAGGAAGTGATACTTCTTCTTTGATTTGTTGGATGAAGTCGGGATTTCCGAGGAAAAACTGGGTTTCCGTCAGGACCGATAATGCGGATGCCCCACTTTGTTGAAACTCTTTTGCAATTTCTATAGGGTTAAAGTCTTTTCGGATAATGCCTTTTGATGGGGATGCTTTTTTAACTTCTGCGATTAGGTGTAATTTTTGATTAGTGCTCAGTGCATTTACGAATTGATTTTTAGCGATCGGAAGCTCGGTCGCCTTGGTGATGATTAACCCTTGATTATCACGGAGTTTTTCAATTTCTGCTTGTTTATTGGTGATGATTTTAGTCAGGTATTGTTGTGTCATTTTACTCCATTATATTTGAGGGTCACTTGAGAGCTCAACTTGTTTTCGATTGGATGTCATAAAAATTTTAGAATGGTGCGGAATAGATTTGGTGATCCAGACATTGCCACCGATGGTGGTGTCGTGTCCGATAATGGTGTTGCCCCCCAAGATGGTGGCACCTGCATAAATTGTGACATTTTCTTCGATCGTGGGATGTCGTTTCCCGTTTGTATTGCGATCTGGGACGCTTAGGGCCCCAAGGGTGACACCTTGATAGATTTTGACGTTATTACCAATGGTGGTTGTGCTTCCAATGACGATTCCGCTTCCGTGATCAATGCAGAAATGAGTCCCTATTTTGGCGCCTGGATGGATTTCGATGCCGGTTTCGCTATGGGCGATTTCTGACATAATTCTGGGGATTAGGGGGGTTTTTTTGAGTTCGAAAAAATGGGCGATTCTGTAGATGGTAATGGCCCGAAATCCTTGATAGGACAGTACAATCTCGGCGTGATTGGCTGCGGCGGGATCACCCATAAATATAGCGTCCATGTCTTCTTTGAGTAATCTGCGAAGTTCTGGGATATAGCTTAAAAATTCACTCGTTATTATTGATGCATCTTTGGGTGTCCATTCTGTGGTTTGAAATCGGATGCTTTTTTGAAGCTCCCCTTCTAGGACTTTACTTAGGATGCTTAGGTGGCCGCCAATGACAGACGGCATGGTTTTTTGTGTGACAGGCATTTCTTCAAAAAAACCTGGGAATGTGATTTTTTTGATCAAGGAGAGAATTGTTTTTGTTTTTGTCCAAGACGGTAAGCTGGATTGATCGAGATGAGTGATCTCTGGAATGGCTTGATAAGAGTCAATAATTTTTTTTTCAATATCTTTGAGTGACATACCCTTTATTGTAACGTATTTGAAACTATTTTGGGATTCTTTGAAATATGAATTGTGCGGCTGCAGGTCACTTTCTTAAGAGACTAGCTAGTTCTTTAGGTAATTGTAATAGAAGTAGAATAACCGCAGCTGAAGTTGTTTGATCTTTTTGGCTGATTTGATAGCTCTTATTTGTTCGAATGGTATCAAGTAGGCTATTTCCATGCTCAACATAATTTCGCAGGCTACGAAGCGATTCGGAGCCGTTGCCAAGGCAATCAAGGCCCACACATTTCTCTGTGTAATGGGAGACGATATAATCTAGAAGTTGAAGCAATAAACCAATCTGATATTCGAGGGCATCTTTAAGAATTCTATTTTGACTCACAAGTATTTCAACTTTATTTTTAAAATCCTCAGATTCCCTAAGTGCTTTCAGCGTTGTTACTTTTGCAGCACTTTCTTTTGAAAAAGTACTACACAGAATTCTTTCAATTGTGCTTAGAATCTCTTGTATCCATAAGATTCTTTCTTCGAGAGATAATTTTGTTACTCCTTGATTAAATAATTGAGAAACTTCATAAATAGCTTCTTGATCAAGTTTCTTTTTTGCTCGGTTTAATTTTTCTGCGAGCACTCTTTTTTCTTTGTCTTTAATAGCGTCAGAACGGAATTGATCATAAGCGGCTTCAGCCTTTTTGAGAAATAATATACAGTCTTTTCTTGCTGGAGACGCCTTAAAAAAACACCTTTTAATGGTGTCACTACTTGCCTTTTTTAGCCACGGAGCTTTGCCCTGTAAACAAGCCTCTAATTCGCCATGTTGCTCCTCTGATCCATAGGTTTTTATGGTTTGAAGCACTACCTGAATATTCTCAGGCGAAAGTAATGGGTTGTTTGGAATAAATGGTCTAGTTGGGTCTTCTTGTTTAGATAAGTAATAGATTTTTAGGTCTCTCCAAAATTGTATGTACTCCAGATCATCTTTTTTCCAGCTGGGTAGTTCGGAAAATCTTTTTGCCACTACCCATGTCGTAGCATCCATCAGAAAAGAGACTTCCTGTAGAAGCCTCTTCATCTGAGGTTTGTATGTTAAAAATAGCTGGTCCACAATAGCCTTATTTCCATGTTCATCTTGATGTGAAAGGCCATCGCGTAGATCAACGTAGCGTTTGAGATCAACCATTTCAAGGTATCCCCGAACATGCCGTGAAATATTTTTGACCGTCATTAACTCTCCTAAAATCTGAAACCGTCTTAAAATAGCATACTGGCCCAACTCTTCATCAATATCCAACATGTTTAACGCGCAATTTAAAAAACCATCTAGCCCGGCATATGTATCGGTAGCAACTATCAGAGTCCGAAGGGTTGGTTTAGATTGCGCAGAAAATTTAAGTAGCTCTATTAGCGAACGATCATCCCTTAAGTGTGTTGTTAGAATTTGAATATTGGTCAATTGGATTTTTTCTAACGGCTCCGTACGCGGCTTATGGATATAAGAAAAAAGTTTAACTAGTTCGGGGACGTCCTCTTTAACAATATCTGCCAAAGCTGCTTCAACTATCTTCACTTCTTGTATAACTAATTGCATAAACCACTCTTGAAGTAGAGGAATAAGCTTATTGTCATTTTTATAAAGGAGTATTTCGTTGTCTTGTAGCATTGGATCTCTATCAGAATCAACCCCAGCGTGTTCACTCATAAATCCGCCAAAATATTCTAATACTTGCCACTTGTCGCGTGTTTCAAAGGTAAGTTTATCTTTATGTTGAGAACGAAACTGTTCCGATAATGATCCAATTACCCGTGAAACCATTCTGAGATTTGACTTCAACTCATAGAGCCAAATAGATTCTAATGATTCTTTGACTTCTGGCATATCTGGCAATTTATCAAAAATATTTTCCGGAGATGTGTGATGTTTTTTTATAAAATTTAATACTTGTATAATAAACACAACCCGAGCATTATCATGTTTTGCATTTTCCGGATCAGTATTCCCGATAGAGTCCTTAAGAAAATCATACTTTTTATAATAAGAACCAAGCTCAGTCTTTTTAGCTGAATACTTTACATCTCTTTTGCGGATAAATATTAAATAAAAGTCACAGAACGCTTTTTTAAACGTGGGAGGCAAAACGTTTTTTCTGGTGTAGAATTTCCAGCAAGTCTCAAATTTAAACTCATCCTTAGAATTAAACTGTATTTCGAGAGCCTTAAATTCTTTCTTCGCAGCAGTAGGATCGATCATTTTTTCAGTATTTATTGACAATTGAATAGCCAGGATTTTAGATAGCATTTTTTATTTCCTCGTACTTACCAAGTACACTATAAGTGTAGCTTGCTATTGGCACTTATGGATAATGACGGATATACTCCGATGTCTATGTTATCTGAAATTAAACGATTTTTATTTGGGGCTCCCTTAGCAACCCATCGGCAAAAACATGAACGCTTGGATATCCCTGCTGGGGTGGCTATTTTTGCTGCGGATGCACTTTCTTCAACGGCTTATGCGACTGAAGAAATTTTGCTTGCCTTGGTGGCATCTAGTTTTATTATATATTCTGGTGTGATTTCAGTTTGGGTTGCGGTTGCAATTGTGATTTTAATTGCCATTGTTGTGATGTCTTATCGACAGGTGATTAAAGAGTACCCTACTGGCGGCGGGACTTATACCATTGCCAAGGAAAATCTTGGTAAAAACTCTAGCCATATTGCGGCGGCTGCCTTATTAGTGGACTATATTTTGACCGTCGCGGTTAGCTTGAGTGCGGGTACAGCGGCTATTATTTCTACAGGCTTAGTATCCTTTGAATACAAAACAGAACTTTGCCTACTGTTTGCCCTCATTATTATGTTTTTAAATTTAAGGGGATTGCGGGAATCAGGGCGCGCCTTTGCAGTGCCAGCCTATTTGTTTGTTGTCATGATGCTATTGATGGTTGGCGTTGGTATTTTTAAGTTAATTATGATTCCTGAGACGATTTTTCTTCCACTTCCTTCTGCGGTTGCGCCATCTGGATCTGGATTTGGGACCATTGCTTTTGTATTGGTTTTTTTAAAAGCATTTTCTCATGGGTGTGCGGGGTTAACGGGTATTGAAGCTGTTTCAAATGGTGTGAACTCGTTTGCTGAGCCTGCTGCTAAGAAAGCCAACATTACGATGACGATTATGGGGGTATTACTTGCAGGGTTATTTTTAGGAATTACTTACTTGGCCTTTGCATTTAATATTACCCCGCTTACTGATGAAACTGTGTTATCTCAAGTTGCCCGTATTGTGTTTGGCAATGGGACATTTTTATATTATCTACTTCAGTTTTCGACTATGATTTTGTTGATCTTGGCAGCTAATACTGCTTTTGCTGGGTTTCCTGGTGTGACTAATTTGTTGGCCCATGATGGATACATGCCAAGACAGTTAATGAATATTGGTGACCGACTGGTCTTTAATAATAGCATTATTGGGCTCGCAATTTTATCGATGCTTTTGATTTTTATTTATTCAGGAGATACCCATGCGTTGGTGCCTCTTTATGCGGTAGGTGTTTTTATCTGCTTTACCCTAGCCCAGCTGGGTATGATTAAGCATCATCTCAGGGTGAAATCTGTGGGATGGAAATGGGGTTTAGCTGTTAATGCCTTTGGGTGTGCAATTACAGGTGTCGTTACTGTGATCATTACTGTTGAGAAGTTTTTTCATGGGGCTTGGATTGTTTTTGTTGCAATCCCTTTAATCATTTTAATGTTTCAAGCAATTAAACGTCATTATTTATCTGTGGCAAAACAGTTAGCGGTGGTCACTACTGGGGTGTATAAGCCAACTCAACTGACTCATACGGTATTGGTTTTGGTATCCTCTTTTAATAAAGTAACATTTCCTGCTCTTGAGTATGCACAGAGTTTGTCGTCTCACGTTGAAGCTGTGCATGTGAAGTTGGATTCTGAGGGGGCAAAGCGACTTAAGGCGGCCTGGAAAGCATGGGGGTGCGCTGTTCCTTTGACGGTTTTAGAGTCTCCGTATCGGTCTATTAATCGACCTGTTTTTGACTATATTGATGAAGTGAACCGACGTCCGAATCATGGCATGATTACGATTATTATCCCGGAATTTGTTACTAAAAAATGGTGGCATAATCTTTTACATAATCAGTCTGCGATTATGATTAAGGCGTTGTTGAGATTTAGACGTGGAACGGTTGTCACGACGGTAAGATATTATCTGGAAGAATAGGGTTAATTTTTATGATTAATCTGGAGTTGAGGGAGCTTTTAACTCATATTGCTCATCTTGAAGGTGTCTCTGCCCTCCTCTCATGGGATCAGGAGGTGATGATGCCTGGTAATGCGGTAGATGCGCGTTCAAGGCAGTCTGAAGTGATTTCTGAGCAGATTCACCGCTTACATACGAGCGATGAGTTTAGGGCGGCGCTGGCAGTGAATGTGAACTTGGAAACTGGTGAGGTCCACTCTGGGGTTAATTCGATTGAGAATAAGGCATTGGTATTAATCTATCGAGATTGGAAAAAAGCCATTTGCTTACCTGTATCGTTTGTTTCTGAATTCTCTTATTTAATTTCTCAGTCTCAACATGCCTGGCAGGAGGCAAGAGCGAAGAGTGACTTTTCTATTTTTGCACCTTATCTCGAGAAGGTTATCGCTAAAAATCGTGAGAAAGCGACACTCCTTGGGTTTAAAGACCAGCCTTATGATGGGCTTTTAGACGAATTTGAGCCGGGGATGACTTCAGCAGAACTTACCCCGTTATTTTTGCGATTAAGAGAGAGTTTACTGCCTATTTTAAAAATAATTGTTCAAATGCAACCTGGTGCATTGGCGTTGGCTGGTAAGTTTGATGTCTCTCGACAATGGAAGGTGTGTCAGAAATTACTTTCGAAGATGACTTTTGATACTGACCGAGGGAGGATGGATCAATCGACGCATCCTTTTACTACTCAATTTCACCCTACAGATGTTCGCTTAACTATTAGATTGAATGAGAACACTCCTTTGGAGGCGATTTCTGGAACACTGCATGAGGGTGGACATGCGCTTTATGAGCAGGGATTAAGTCCTGAATGGTTTGGGACTCCGATTGGAGAAGCTTCATCGTTGGGGGTACACGAAAGTCAGTCCCGTATATGGGAAAACTGTGTGGGATTAAGTTTGCCGTTTTGGGAAGGTGTTTATCCGATACTACAAGAGGCTTTCCCTGAACTCTTGAATGTAATTTCTTTGGATCGTTTTTATCGTGGCGTGAATTATGTTAGCCCCTCATTGATTAGAGTAGATGCGGATGAGCTTACTTATCATATGCATATTTTTATTAGGTATGAGATTGAACAGCTGATTTTTAGGGATGGAGTGCCGGTATCCGATCTCCCAGGGCATTGGAATCGCTTGTATCAGGACTATTTGGGGGTTGCCCCACCCAATGATGCATTGGGGATTTTGCAGGATGTCCATTGGTCATGTGGGTTGTTTGGGTATTTTCCTACTTATACCTTGGGGACATTGATGTCGCATCAATTTTTTGATCAGGCTTTGCTTGAAATTGAGGGACTTGAAGATGATATTAAGGCCGGTCAATTTGGACGTTTTTCTATGTGGCTAAAGGATAAAATCCATTGTCATGGCCGAGGTAAGACTGCAAAAGAACTGGTTATGGATATTTGTGGCCAGGAGATTTCTGAAGTTTCTTTTTTGAATTACTTGAAGACGAAATATTTGTCGTAAAGGATGGCTGTGAGACTTCTTTAAGATTATCTGTTATTTCAGGCATCTTACTTACTTAGTTCAGTGTAGTTACCGTAGTTATATGTTATTTAAAATTATTGCTAAGATTGATGAATGTCCTATTGAAGCTCAATTTCCCTTAATCCCAGACTGGGTAAGCTTTGGTACTCCTATAGATGCGTTTGTAAAATTAGAAAGATTAGGTGTGTTGAGGCAGTCCCCGTTTATCCCTGGGCAGTGCGTTTATAATCGATTAGATCTTGTTGAGTTTGATCTTGTTCAATATTTGATATTACCGGAGTCTAATTATTCTCGTTATCCGTTGCTTGGTCAGGACTCGAAAATAATGGGCTTTCGGGATGAATTTCGTATTGGAAATCACCTTGTTAAACCCCATCATGGCCGAACTTTTTCTAGTACAGATTTAGTTGGGGGTGAAGGGTATTTTAACCTAACTCAGGAGCAGGGGGTTGGTGTAAAGTCTGGGATGTCTACGAGCATACGGATATCTCATATACTCATTCATTTAGAGCTTCAATGGAGGTGTGAGGGGGTTGTTCCTTTGCTTTTTCTCTCTCAGGATACGGAACCTCATCCTAAAATGGGTGTTCAAGTGCGATTGGGAATGGTGGCCATTGATGGTCAGGATTTGCTCAATCTTTCCGGAAATCTTGCTCAGATTTCTTTTAAAGACCGCTTTTATTTATCCAAATTATTTTTATTGCAAAGTTTAGACTTGCTTCAAATCATGCATGGTCTAGGTATTCTTCATACTGATTTAAAGGAAGAAAATATCTTGTTTGGGACGGCTCCAGGTAAGCTGCCAGGATTTTGGTTTGTTGATTTTGGTTTGGCCCTATATTTTAAAGATCCTCATCTTTCTGTTAGTGGAACTTATAAGGCATCGCCTTTGGAGCAGTTGTATCATATAGCCGAAAGACATGGTATTGATTTAGTGCCTTCTTGTAATCGATTAAGGCCTCTCATGTCGTCATCTGATTTATATTCTGCTGCGTTGGTGGCGACTACTTTTCTTCTTGGGGATGGGGGTCCCTTGATTAAGGACTGTAGTTCACAAAATAGACAAGATCAATTGCAGTATTTTTTAAATTTTCAGTTAACTGTGTTTAATCATCCGGATTGTGTTCGTCACTATATTTTTTGGAGAAATCCCTTACTGATTTTACAGCCAGATTGGTATCCTTTGATTGATCTTTTATCTCATATGTTATGCGTGAATATGGACGCTAGACCTTCAATTGAAATGATCCTTAACTCACTTTCTTTCTTGCCTGAGGTTCCGAAGGATCGGCTTCGGTTTTGGGATGCGGTCTTGAATCCTAAGAGGGCCTTATAGTTTTATTTGGTTAAGTCCTTCAACTGATTCAATAAACTTTCGATATACATAATGCTTTTTTGCCAGAATCTTTCGTCGTTGATGTCGGCGCCGACGATTTGGGTGATTTCGATTGGGCGGGCGGCGGATCCCATGGAGAGAAGGGCTTTGTATTTGGGGATGAAGCTTTTGCCTTCTTCTAGGTATTGTTGATAGAGCGCCATGACGAGTAGGTTACCGAAATTGTAGGAGTGGACGTAGAACGGGGACTCGAAAATATGGGGGATTGTCGACCATTCCCATTGGTATTCTTTGGGGTATTTGATGCTTTTTCCGAACATGAGTTTGAGTTCTTTGGTGTAGAGGTCGCAGAGTTCATTTGCGTCGAGGAGTCGGCCGCTGATTTCTTTGTGGGTGACCATTTCGAATCGGGAAAACATATTTTGGCGGTGGCTGGTGGCGAAAATGTCTTCTAGCTTATCGGTGAGTAAGGCGATTTTGGCTGCTTTGCTGGTTTCTGTTTTGAGGAGTTGATCGGTGACGAGCATTTCTGCAAACACAGAGGCGGTTTCGGCCAATGGAAGGATGGGGTGAAAATTGGTCAGGGTCTGTTTTTGGGCTGAAAGCATGTCGTGTA
Source organism: bacterium UBP8_UBA817 (assembly GCA_945888435.1). Taxonomy (GTDB): domain Bacteria; phylum Margulisbacteria; class Marinamargulisbacteria; order SXXA01; family SICP01; genus CAMCZW01. Next base: position 13,469 of record CAMCZW010000004.1, on the reverse strand, counting down.
TCGCATGGCCGAGTTCATGCGCCATGGTGGAGACATCGCGAGGTTTTGCCATGAAGTTGAGTAGGACATAAGGTTTTACTTCTGGGGTAGACCCGGAGCAAAAGGCACCTCCCCTCTTTTTAGGTAGGACGGGAGCATGAATTCTGTTTTGATCAAACATGAGTTTGGCCATGTCATGAATTTCTTGGTCAAATGCGGCGAAGGACTCTAGGACGATTTTTTTGGCTTGGGTGTAGGTATAGCTGCTATCTGCTTTTGGCAGTGGCGCGTAAATGTCGGCCAATGTCATATCGGGTAAGTTGAGCAGCTTTTTTTTGAGACTGTAATAGTCGTGGACTAATCGGTTACTGTCGGTGGTCACCGTATGGAGAAGCTCAACGGTGCTTTCGTCTAAGTCATTTGAAATATTTTTGACTTGAATTGGGCTTGTATACCCTCTTAAGTCTCTTTCAATAGCGACGCTTTTGAGGATCTGATTATAGAGAGTACTGATGACGAGTTGATTTTCTTCGTAACGGCTATAAAACAATCTCATGGCTTTTCTTCGGACATCTTTATCCGGGTGAAGCCGAAGGTTGCGGAGTTGGCTGCCGTTTAATGTTTGGACTTTTCCGTCAATTTTAAATTTAAATTCGAAAGACGAGGTGAGTTCTTCGTATAATTTTTGGAGAGCGTCTTTGCCGGTGAGGTCTTTGAGGTTGCTTAGTTGTTCTTCTTTTTCGCTTAAATTGTACTTGGCGGTTTCAACACTTCGGATGAGTGAATAGTGGTAATTTTTGAGGACTTTGGAATCCAGATGAGGCTGGATTATTTTTTGGTCAACTTGGCCGAGTTCGAGGTCAAAAAAGAGAATTTCATTGGATATTTTAGAGCTGAATTCATCGATTTTGGCGTTGAATGCTTTGATTTCGCTATTGTCGGTTTCGATGGCGAACCGTAGGCCTGCGTATTGGCTGATGGCATAGAGTGGTGTGAGTAGGGTTTCGATGTCCTGGTAGGCTTTTTTGAGTTCTTCAGAACTGAGGGTGCTAATTTTACCTTTATACGTTTGAACAAATTTGGCGGTTTTTTCTGTGATGGTTTTGAGGTCAGATTCAATTTTAGGGTCTTCAAGACTTTGGTATAGATCAGCTAAATCCCATAGGATGTTTTGGGCATCGGCGGTGGCTTTGGTATTCATGCGATTACTCCTTGAAAAATTGAGTTAAAGTTTGGGTAATTTTGGTGAGATCTTGGCTTTTTATAATGTAAGGAGGGGTAGTATACACTACGTTTCCAAATGGCCGCAGCCATACTCCGTGATCTACTGCAAATTTTTGGATGGACTCTAGTGTTTTGGGATCGTGGACTTCGATAACCCCTAGCCCACCTAGGGTGCGGATTTCTTTGATTTTTTTGGAGTTGATTTGGCCTAATTCCTCAGTGAGTTGAGTGTGAATAAGGGCGATTTTATCCAGATAATTTTCTTCTTCAAAAATTTCAATGCTTTTGAGCGCGACGCTACAGGCGAGAGGATTTCCCATAAATGTGGGGCCATGCATGAAAGCGTCATCGTCGCTGTCTGTGTAAAAGGCATCAAATACTTGGGATGTGGCGAGTGTTGCGGCATGCCCGATCATCCCGCCGGTGAGGGCTTTGCCTAGGACCATGATGTCGGGAGTAATTTGGGTGTGGTTGGCTGCGAATAATTTTCCGGTTCGGCCAAATCCGGTGGCGACTTCATCAAAAATAAAGAGGATATTGTGATCTTTGCAGAGTTTGCTTACCTGATTGAGGTACTCGCCCGAGTATAAATTGAAGCCCCCTGCCCCTTGCATAATGGGTTCAACGACGAAGGCGGCAATATGATCATGATTTTTTTTGATGAGTGTGGCGACTTCATCAATTTCCTGATTGAGTAGTTTATGGTCAGGAATGAACCCGGATTGGGGGCTACTTACGAAAAACTGCTTGGGGAAAATACTGGAGAATTGGGCATGCATTCCGTCCTGGGGATCTCCGATGCTGATGACGCCGCAAGTATCGCCATGATAGCTTTTTTTGAGAGCGATAAATTTGGTTTTATGCGAATCGCCTTTATTTTTGTGATATTGGAGGGCTAATTTCATGGCGACTTCCATTCCAACAGAACCGCTGTCTGAAAAAAAGACGTGATTGAGGCCGTTGGGGGTGATGTCTACTAGCTTTTGAGCGAGTTTTTGGGCAGGCTCATGAGTGAGGCCTCCCATCATGACATGAGACATCTGATGAAGTTGGCGGGTAATGGCCTGGTTGAGTTTGGGGTGTTGGTATCCATGAATCGCACACCACCATGACGAAATTCCATCGATGAGGGATTTTCCGTTTTCGAGATATAAATGACAGTTTTTGGCATGGGAAATCTTGATCGGAAGTTCCATGGTTTTGTGCTGGCTGTACGGGTACCAAAGTGGGGATTTTTTAAGTGTCATCTCAATGGAGTTTAGAGTACTTTTTTAATTAATCAAATTTGAAAATTTTCGTACAAGAAAAAATAGGTGGCTTGCTTAAATTTGTTGTTCTGACAATTCAAAATTAATATTACATTTGTTATTTAGGGGTGTTGGGGGTTTGACTTTATGGGGTTGCTTTCTATAATTGAACTACGTCGCAATCACGCTCTTGCGAGGAGAGAATTAATGAATCATATTATCACTATTACTAAACGAAACGGCGAAGTGGTTAACTTTGACGAAAATCGTATTTACACTGCAATCCATAAGGCTTTTCTTTCTGAAAATGTATCTAATGATGCTGCAGTTTCTGAAATCACCAACCTGGTTTTGGATCGGCTAACCCATTTATCCGAGTCGTATAAAGCGACTTTGACGGTTGAAACTGTTCAGGATTTTGTTGAAGAAGCGTTGATGGAAGGCGGATTTTTTAGAATTGCCCGTAACTACATCGTGTATCGTGAACGTCATAAACAAATTAGACGAGACCTGGTTATTAGCCAGATTGAGGATAATGCCCTTCAGGTTAAAGTCAGTGAGACTGAAACCGTTATTTTTGATGCGAAAGCTATTGAGGATAGTTTAAGACTTTTGGCTTCAGATTTGATGAAAGTATCGATTACTGAAATGGTGGACGCAATTTTACCTCAGATGTATGACAATATTTCTAAAAAAGACATTGAGCTTTTGATTTTAAGTGCGGCTAAAGAACGAGTTGAACGTCATTATGAATATTCTTATTTAGCATCTCGAATTGCGCTTAATGGTGTTTATAAACAAGTATTGTCTCAGCATTTTAATGGATCTCGTGTACCCCTCTCTTACAAACAGTTGTTTAGACAGTATGTTACCCAAGGTGTGGACTGTGAGATGCTTCGACCTGAACTTAAAGAGTTTGATTTGGATCGTTTGAGTGAGGCTCTTGTTCCTGATCGAGATAAATTATTTTTATATTTGGGCACTCAAATTTTATTGGATCGTTATCTCTTAAGAGACCGCTCTGATAAACGTGCGATTTATGAATTGCCTCAATGGTTTTGGATGCGTGTGGCCATGGGCTTGTCGCTGAAAGAAAAAGATAAAGAAGAGAAAGCGATTGAGTTTTACCATGTTCTTTCTAAGATGGATTTGGTGTCATCAACGCCGACGTTGTTTAACAGCGGGACGATGTTTAGTCAGATGAGTTCATGTTATTTAAATACGGTTGATGATTCTTTGGATCATATTTTTAAAGTGTATGCGGATAATGCGAAACTCAGTAAATGGGCTGGCGGCATTGGGACTGACTGGACTCCAGTTAGGGCGACTGGATCTCGGATTAAAGGGACGAATGGAATGTCTCAAGGTGTGATTCCATTTATTAAAATTTTTAATGATGTGGCACTTGCCGTCAATCAGGGTGGAAAACGTAAAGGTGCAATGTGTGCCTATATGGAAATTTGGCATCTTGATTTTGAACAATTTTTAGAGCTTAAAAAGAATACTGGTGATGAGCGAAGACGCGCTCATGATATTAATACTGCTGCGTGGATTCCCGACTTATTTATGAAACGTGTTTTGGATGGCAGTGATTGGACATATTTCTGTCCGTCGGAAGTCAATGATTTACATGACTTGTATGGATCTGCGTTTGAGCGTCGATATGAAGAATATGAAGCCATGAATTTACCTCGTGCAAGATCAATAAAGGCACAAGACTTATGGAGAAAAATGCTGACGATGCTTTATGAAACTGGGCATCCTTGGGTGACATTTAAAGACCCATCCAATGTGCGTAGTCCTCAGGATCACGTTGGTGTGGTTCACTCGTCTAACCTGTGTACTGAAATCACATTGAATACGTCTGTGAATGAAACTGCAGTCTGTAATTTGGCGAGTATTAACTTGGCCAATATGGTGACGGATGGCGTACTAGATGAAGCGAAAATTGAACAAACATTGAATGTTGGTATCCGGATGTTGGATAACGTCATCGATAATAACTTCTACCCGACTCAAGAAGCATTGACGGCCAATATGCGTCACCGTGCGATTGGGCTTGGAATGATGGGATATCAAGATGCCATTATTAAATTGGATATCGCCTTTGACTCAGATGCGAACCTTGAGTTTTCGGATGCGTCGATGGAGATGGTGTCGTATTACTCCATTAAGGCCAGCTCTAAATTAGCGGCTGAACGTGGGGCTTATGAAACCTATGAAGGCAGCAAATGGTCACGTCAGATTTTCCCATTGGACACCTTAGGGATTCTTGAGAAAGAGCGTGGACGAGCGATTAAAGTGGATCGTAAAACCCGTTTGAACTGGGATGCATTAAAGGCATTCGTGAAAGACAATGGAATGCGTAACTCCAATACAATGGCGATTGCACCGACTGCAACGATTGCTAATATTGCAGGTGTGTTTCCGTGTACTGAGCCGATTTTCAAAAATATTTATATGAAAGAAAATCTCTCGGGTAACTTTGTTGTGATCAACCGATATTTGATTGATGACTTGGAAAAAATTGGAATTTGGAATCGAGATATTATTGAAAAAATTAAACTTCATAATGGATCGGTCCAAAATATTCAGGAAATCCCGTTTAAAATCCGTAATAAATATAAAGAGACATTTGAAATTTCTCCGGCTTGGATTATCCAAACTGCAGCAAAACGGATGAAATGGATTGATCAATCGGCATCCACCAATGTCTTTGTTAATACTAAAAGCGGTAAAGCAATTAGTGACACTTACTTGATGGCATGGGAGTATGGACTTAAAACGACGTACTATCTCAGAACCGTTGGTGCGTCTCAGATTCAAAAATCATCGGTCGGTGATGCGATTCAAGAACTTGAGCCTGCTCTTTCTGCAACATCTCAACCTATACTGAAACCGCTTACTGAAATGCATGTGTCATCGTCGTCATCTCAGTCTGCTTCTACCCATAATATCCCTATCGCTGTCCTGTCAGACGGTGGCGAATGCGAAGCGTGTCAATAACCGGAGGTTAATAACCATGGCTACCCCTAATCTATTTCAAGGCGATTTTAAAGCGTCTAAAGTAAGCAATGCCGATATTATTAATAAAAGACGAGTCATCAATGGATACGATGATGGATTAATGCAAATTTCTCCTCTTAAGCATCCTTGGGCCTATGACTTATTCGACAAGATGATTAAAAATACTTGGGTTCCTCAAGAGGTTCCGCTTCAGTCCGATGTCAGTATGTGGAATGACCCAGATGCGTTGACGGAACAAGAGCGTAAAGTGTTTTCTCGTAGTTTGGCCTTTGTGTCTAATTTGGATGGTCTTCAGACTAACAATTTAGCCTGTAACATTATCAGGCATATTACGAGTCCTGAAGTGGTTTTGGCGATTACTCGTCAAACGTTTGAAGAGGCTCTTCACGTGCAAAGCTATGCGACTTTGGTTGAAGCTATGCAGTTGGATCCTGAAGAAGTCTATGGACTCTATCGTCAGGATAAAGAGCTTTATGAAAAAAATCAGATTGTTTTAAAAGCAGTTAATAAAATTTCTTCTCCTCACTTCAAAACGGGGACATTTGAATCTGATCAGATGTTTTTAGAAGCCTGTGTGAGCAATATCATTTTGGAAGGGATTTACTTCTTTAGTGCTTTTTTGATTTTTTATGTCTTAAGACGCAATAACAAAATGCAAGGCAGCGGCGAAATGATTCAGTTTATTAACCGTGACGAAGATATGCATTTACGTCTATTTGTTCATATTACCAATGCGATTAAAGAAGAACAGCCTGAGCTTTGGACTGAAGAGTTTCAAGGCCGTATCCGTCAAAATATTATTGATGCGGTGGATATGGAATACCAATGGGGAGCTGCTTGCGTTGGCGACGGTATCCTAGGATTAACCAAAGATGCATTAAGGGAGTACCTTCAGTTTGTTGGAGATGTTCGCCTTAAAAGTATTGGAATGGCAGCTCAATGGGGAAGCCAAAATCCATTTGCATGGTTAGATGAATTTACTCAAGGGAGCATGATTGAAGTGAATTTCTTTGAAGGGACTGTGAGAGAGTATCAGACAGGGACTTTAGAGTGGTAGATTATAGTTCCCTATCCCTTCGATCCAGATAATACTCACCCACCAACCTCCCTCTCTATTCTAAAGAGGGAGGCTTAAGTCTCTAAATAACCTATACCAGTTTCCCCTCTTTGGAACAGAGATAGGGGTGAGTGTTACTTTCCTTCTTTGGGTTAGCCGTAAAATTCGACCCAATTGTTTTCTGTTTCGATGAGCTTGATTTTATAGAGAGTTCCAATGGGAAAATAGGGTTCTAGCCATGCCCAAAATGTAATGGCCATATTTTCTGTGCTTGGAATATGGGTTGATTTAAATTCTTCGATATCTTCATTGATAAAATGATGGTCAACCTTGGAGATTACGGTGTCTCTAATAATATCTCTTAATTTATGGAGATTCATGATCATGCCGTCTTCTGGATTTGGGATGCCTTTTAGGGTTACCTCAATCGTGTAGTTATGACCATGAATGCGGGTGCATTTATCAAATTTTTTGAGGTTTTCTTCTTCGGATAGGTGCTCGCAGATTAATCGGTGAGATGCAGAGAATACTTCACGTCTTGTGAGTAGTACTTCTCCTTTTTTGATTGTCATCTGTGCGCTCCTTTCTTACAATGTCATTTATGGACAGTATTACACTTAGCCCAATTGAGATCAATACGATTATTGGCATATTGCCTCATGAGCGGATTATCCCCCAGCCTCTACTCATTTCGGTTACTTTGTTTTTTGATATGACAAAGGCAGCCGAGACTGACTCAGTGGATTTTACGGTCAATTATGCTGAGGTTTTGGGATGTGTTATTTCTTTTTCAGAGTCTCATCACTGTCAATTATTAGAATCATTTTCTTTAAAGTTGGCCGATTTATTGCTTTTTTCATTCCCCCTACTCCACTCTGTATCTCTTGGGATTGAGAAGCCTCAAGCGTTTGAGAAAAAGCCGTTGGTGACTTTGAATTTAACTCGGCATAATTAGAGTGGATTTTGATTGGATGTAGATGTACACTTTTTTTAGGCTGTTTTTTTTGCCATAGGGAGATAAAATTATGTTGAATGTTGGGGATATGGCTCCAGACTTTACTGTCTTAAATCAAAGTGGCAAAGAAGTGTCTTTGTCGCAGTTTAAAGGTAAAAAAGTAGTTTTATACTTTTATCCAAAAGATGACACTCCAGGATGTACAACCGAAGCGATTGGGTTTACCAACTTAAGCTCGCAGTTTGCAGCCAATAATGCCGTCGTTTTAGGGGTATCCAAGGACTCTGTAGACTCCCATGCCCAGTTTTGTCAAAAATATGATTTAACAGTGGATTTATTAAGTGATAATGACATGGTGGTTATTAACCCTTATGGCATTTGGCAAGAAAAAACCAATTATGGCAAATCTTATATGGGGATTGCTCGCTCTACTTATTTAATTGATGAAAACGGCCGTATCCAGCATGTCTGGAAAAATGTCAAAACAGCGGATCATGCTGAAGCGGTTCTTAAAGTGGTATCCGTGTAATGAGTTTAGACTCTCTTTATTTACAATTGCTTCAAAATATAGGCGAAGACCCGCATAGAGATGGGTTAATTGATACCCCTGGACGTGCTAGTGAGGCAATGAAGTATTTAACTCATGGATATAAAATGGATATCCATGAAGTGGTGAATGGCGCTGTTTTTGATACTGCCAATAAAGATATGATTTTAGTTAAAGATATCGAGCTTTACTCTTTGTGTGAGCATCATTTACTTCCTTTTTTTGGAAAATGTCATGTGGCCTATATCCCTCGAAATAAGGTATTGGGATTATCTAAAATTGCGCGTATTGTGGATATGTTTGCACGCCGATTACAAATCCAAGAAAGTTTAACCCATCAAATTGCAGAATCCATCGTTGAAGTTACAGATGCCTTAGGCGTTGCGGTTGTGGTTGAAGCGAGACATCTTTGCATGATGATGCGTGGGGTTGAAAAGCAGAATTCGGTCATGAAAACGTCTTGTATGCTTGGGATTTTTAGAGAAAATGCTGCCACTCGGTCGGAGTTTTTGAGTTTACTTAATACTTAAATCGTTTCAAAGTGATGTGCGGTTAGCATTTTTTGGAAGGCATCTGAAAATTGATTCCAATCGTGAATGTCGACTCTGTATGAGAGTTTACTATCCTGTAAGTCTTCAATTAATCGATGTAAAGCGCGTTTATCTAAGAGTACTTTGTCTACTAGCGCAATATCTATGTCAGAATATGGTTTGGCTTTTCCGGTCACTCTTGATCCAAAAATACGTATTTCGCATCCCGGAAAATGATGATGGATTATTTTTTTTAGAATTTTAATCTGATCTTGAGAAAGGTCAATCATTACGCTGTGATAGGTTAGATAATAGTTGCTTTACCTCGTTTAAAAATAGTGTTGCACTATCAAAAACGGCTTTGGCGGTCAGGGCGTTGTAGGTATGTGCAGTTTCATTCCTGGAATGGTGAAAATCCATCCATATCTCTAAGTCTGTGATTAATTGATTTTCAATGGCAATCCGAAATAACTCTCGCCTTGTGACACCGTCAGCGATAGCGCTTCCTACATTTTCCTGTATCCAGCGTTTCATCATTTTCCATGATAATTCATAGGCTACTTCAAATTTTTGAATGACGCCCGCTTGGATACTTTCTTTTATTTGGAGGGATAAATTTAGGTTAATGGCTTCTTTTGTTGAACTTAAAGATCTTTCTAGGGTATCAATTGAATCACTTAAGTTGTCTAGATTTAATTTCATGATTCAGTTTGCAATAACTCTTTCATTTGTTTAATTGCAGGGCCTAATCCGATGAAAATCGCATTTGCAACAATACTAAATCCAATATTGAGCTCGGTAATTTGAGGGATTTTGGCGATTGCGATGACATTTTGGGTGTCTAATCCATGTCCAGCATGAACTTTAAGCCCTATGGAGTGGGCGTACTCTGCGCCCATTTTTATTTTTTGGAGCTCTTGGGTTTTTTCAGTTGCTCTTGCATAGGCACCCGTATGAATTTCGATGGCATTGGCCCCTGCGGCTTTGGCAGCGTTGATTTGGGCTTTGTCGGCTTCGATGAATACAGACACGATGATGGGCTTTGTTTTAAGGCGGTCGATATGACCTCTGATTCTTTCAAATCGATCCACGATATTGAGTCCGCCTTCGGTGGTAATCTCTTGTCGCTTTTCAGGGACAATACAGACTGCCCATGGGGCTAATTGTGTGGCAATTTCAATCATGTCGTCTTCTGATGCGATTTCTAGATTTAATTTTTCTACGAATTGAAGATCTTTTAAGTCGTAATCTTGAATATGGCGACGGTCTTCTCTCAAATGGATGGTGATACTGTCGGCCCCAGATGCGAGTGCAACTCGAGCTGCTTGAGGAATACTTGGAAAATTTTCTTTTCGGGCTTCTCTTAGGGTGGCGATGTGGTCAATATTAATGCCTAAGTGCATTATTGGCTGGCTTTTTTTTGTCGTCTTTTTTCTGCGAGACTTAAGCCTTCTTCGATGTCTTCTGCAATCCATTCGGATAAGAAATCGATGTCATTGGTGTCGCCCATTGAGTAGGCAATTTCGGCCAATCCTTTAGCGACTTCTCGGATGCTTTTACGTTTTACAGTGACTTTTCTTTTGTTTAAATCAAGAACAACAGCAACATTTTCTGCGATTGTTTTTCCAGCACCGGCGTCCCAGTTTGGATTAGAGATGTTGACACGCTTGATTTCCATGCTCGAAGTATAGCATTTTTTGTTCTATTCACAATTGCCTCTCTATCGCATCAAGGATGGTTGACCCATTTTTCATACAAATTGCCGGAGTCTTTTGATAAGCGTCGAAACGATATCCTGGTTGAAACAAGGATGGTTGAAATTCAGAAAGAATTAAAGCTATACCAAGACCAAGGCTGGGACTGTTTTGCTGCGGATGAATCCAGTATTGTATGGGAAACCATTTGTCGAAAAGCGTGGCTGAAAAAAGGTGAAAAAACGATCATCAAAGCAGACCGAATCAAGCAAAGACAAAATTTGACAGAACGTAAGCTCTCTTGATAGAATCGCCAAAATCATCAAAAAGGTCATCGATAATGAACAGTCGTTTAGTATTTCTTTCGCGGGCATATCAGCTAATTCGCTGTTTTCTTCCCCGTTTTTTTCACGATTATGAATCTGTTGTTTTATTTGGTCATCACTTTCTTAAGCACCTTGGTTTTCTCCAAAAATATATCACCCATTTTTTAATACCCCCCACTTTAGAAACCCCATTTCATCGTCTCACGTTTTCTTCCCCTTTAATTTTAGCTGCGTTTGAAAGCGATCCCGAAATTGTCAAAATATGGAGTGATTTCGGTTTAGGCGGTGCCACGCTCAAAACCATCCTTAGAGATCCCCGTCCAGGCAATCCTCGCCCAAGACTCTTTCGGGTATTTACACCTGAAGGCGAAGGTCTGGTTAACGCAATGGGACTTCCTGGAAAGGGCGTGGCTAATTTAATTTCCTCTCTGGATGCACTTTTAAGTTTTCCCCCAAATAAGCCTTTAGGTTTTAGCATCGGCGGTAATAGTTTGGAGGAATATAAATACAATACACTCGAACTTTTGAGCGCACTTTCTACCCACTATGCGTGGAAAAATAGGCCTTACTTTATTGAAATCAATATCAGTTGCCCCAACACTCCTGAAGGTCAAAATATGTTATCTCATCCCGACCTTTTCCAAGACCTACTCCGTACGATAAAGGCGAGATTTCCTGAGACGATAATCGGTCCAAAGCTTTCGCCTAATCAACCCGATGACTCCCTTCTTGTTTTCGGTCAAATTACACAATCTTTTCCGCTGACTTTTCTCACCCTTGGCAATGCTCAATTTCTGAAATTTTCCAAAATGGGGATCAAAAACCATAATCCTAAAATCGATAGTGGCGCGCTGAGCGGCCCTGCACTCTACAGCCGCACGCTTGAAATGACCCGACTATTGGCGCCTTTTGGGGTCCCGATTATTGCCACGGGTGGAATTTCCACAGTACAACAAGTTTGCGAACTTCAGAGCGCAGGCGCGACCTTGATTGGCATGACCACTGCGATTGTCCAGAATCCCTATTGTGTTCCAATGATTAATGACGCGCTTAAGAGGTAAATTTAAAACTGAATATTATGGCCTAATATGATTCGCTTGGATTCTAGATAAGGTTTGAGGTGCGCGTCATTTGAAACCAAAGGAATAACTTCGATGACCTCGATACCATGGGAGACTAGTATTGTTTTTTTCTTGGGGTTATTGGTCATTAATCGGACACGTGTAATGTTGAGGTCCTGAAGAATTTTAAGTGTAGAATAATAACGGCGATCATCGGGTTCATAATGCATTTTAATGCTCGCTTGCCAAGGATCTAGCCCCTCTTTTTCTAAGGCGTGGAGGGCTTTTAATTTGTGTGTAAATCCTAGTGCTTTACCCTCATGATGAAAATGGTAAATAATCAGACCGGGTTCGGTTTCTATTTTTTTCATAGCGCTAGCCAACTGCCAACTACAATCACATCGCTGACACCCAAAAATATCACTGGTGTAACACGCCGAATTAATCCTCAGCAAAATGGGTTCTTTAGGCGAGCAAATTTCCCCCGAATAAATCAACGCATGCTCAACCTCATGATTATTATGACTGGTTTTGTAGGCACCCATTTTCAAGCTTGAGTCTGGGTTCGCAAAGTGTAACCCTAACATTTTGTCTATAATTTTATATTCACTAAGATGTGGCATTTGAACTCTTTATGACCTCCAGATAGAGTGCATGGGGATCATTTTTATAAATAATTCTGGCAGGGGATTCTTTGTCAAAATAATCGACTAAAAACTTCGCTTGGCTTGAAAATTTACCAATCCCTGACAACACCCCCATCACTTTTCCCAAATCGTAGGCAATTGCAAACTCATTCAAAGTTCCCCATCGGCCACTAATAAAAATTGCAGCATCACAAAAGGCAAGAGAGGATACATTTCGATATTTTTTACATACCGGCAAGCGATCCTGATACTGATATTCTTTTGGAATGCACACCAAACGATCGTAGAAGATATTTGGGGTACCCATCACTGACTCATGTTGATCAGACTCCGTTACTGCGGAAAAACCTATGGAGACTCCATTGCAGGACTTTGCGCCTTTAACTGCCTCAAAAGGCACACCCAAACACGCGCCGGTCACCACCGCATGGCCATCTTTGGCAAGCCATTGGCCGATCTGATTAGCGACTGCAAACGCCTCGGTTTCTCGGGGATCAGAAGATCCAAAAATTCCAATATTCATCCCTAGCCGCAGCCTAACAATTCAGAAATCAGCGCCATACGTACAAATAATCCAAATTTTGCTTGCTCAAAAAAATGTGCCGAGGGATGCGAATCCAATTCTGGACTAATTTCATTCACTCTGGGTAGGGGATGTAACACCGAAAGCGAGGGTTTATTACCCCGCAACGTTTCTGAGTTTAATAAAATGTGGTCTCGCACCTCTAGATATTCTTTTTCGGTCTCAAAGCGCTCTTTCTGGACACGTGTCATGTAGAGCACGTCGAGCTCAGGCAACACGTCTTTCAAAGCTTCGGTTTCGATGACCTTATGCCCTTTATTTCTCAAAAATGCGATCAATTCTGTCGCCGCGGATAACCTGGGATGAGAGATGCAATAAAAAGTTATTCCAGAAAAATGTGAGAGCAGCTTCATCAACGAATTGACGGTTCGCCCAAACTTCAAATCTCCTACAAACCCGATAGTGAGGTTATCCACTCGGCCTTGAAAATGTTTAATCGCATATCACTAGTGTCCGGTCTTTTCAAAAAAAGTTAAGTATAAACTGAGCACAAGAAAAAGGCAGGTAGGCTCTGAATTTGGGTAGGTAAGAGAAATGGCCTTCAAGTAAGATGTTGGTATCAAACAGACATCAGAAAGAAGGCCAGATTCAT
>CAMCZW010000003.1 GCA_945888435.1 bacterium UBP8_UBA817 | reverse complement strand
AATGCCGTTATGACCCAAATCTGGGTCGCTTTGATTGTTTATTTGATCCTCTGGTTTGTTAAAAAGCAAACTCACTCCAAAAAAACACTTCATACCTTATCTTGCCTTTTCAATGAGGCTATTTTTGAGAGAATTCACCTCGTTGAAATCTTGACTATGAACCGCTGGAAGCCTCCGGCTTCCTTAGGCTACACGCAATTGAGCCTCATTTCCCCATGAAAAAAAGACCGGACAGTAGTGATTTTGGGAACATGAATTAGACGAAAATGAAGTAAAAAGTGCGGGTGGATGGATTGTCTTAACTGAATGGAAACTAGCTGATAAAAGCAACTATAAGGATAAAATTAAAGAGGCAAAAAGTCAGTTAGAAAGGTATCAATCTGGAATAGCTTATGGGCTAGGACTTGAAAATATTCGATATATTATTCTGGTTTCAGAAAAACATCTTCTAATTGAGGAACGTGAAAGAGTGATACTTGAAGGCAAAGTAAGATATGAAATTAAAAATATTATTACAGATCCTGATAGTGCATCTAAACATGCAAAAAAATACGTAAGGGGAACTACCCTTACTTGTCATTCCCGGGAAGGCGGGAATCTGGGACGGGCACCCACAAGGGATGCCCCTACGGGTATATGAATATCTCCGAAAAATGTAGGGGTGCCCCTCGTGGGTACCCGCTAATTTCCTTACTTCCGAATAAACAAAACCGAAACAAACTTCAAATAAACAAATGTACTCACAAGAGACGCTAGCAGTGCCACGCCAACGACTCCGCCTAACCCTAAATGCCAGGTATGCGCCAATACTAAAAATTTAGCAAAAAAGCCTGGGAGTGGGGGAATGCCCGCCAGAGATAACAACCCTAAAATCAATCCAACAGAAAGCGCTGGGTGGCGGAAAAACAAGCCGGTTAAGGAGTCTATGCGGTCATCAAACTGATCCTGCGCACCAAGTAATCCAAACACCACCAGCGATCCCATCCCATAAGCCAGCGCATAAAAGAGCAGTGACGGAAATACCACTTCACCAAGGGCCACTAAGACCAGCATAAAGCCGGCATGCGAAATCCCGGAGTAAGCCATCCAACGTTTAATAGAAGTCTGGTGGAGGGCCAAAAGGGCGCCGATAATCATCGAAATGACAGCGAGGCCAATCAGGAGTGGCCGGTAGCCAAATCCCCAGGATAAAAATCGGGCAAGTCCAGCAATCGCAGCGATTTTGACCACAATCGACATAAATGCCGTAAATCGGACGGGAGAGCCTTCGTAGACATCGGGTACCCATAGGTGAAAGGGGACGGCTCCAACTTTAAAGCAAAGACCAATAACCACCAATAACGCACCGGCTGGGACACCGGCATAACCAAGAGCAATTCCAAATAATAAAATCGCGGTGGCAAAAGACCCTAAAATAAAATACTTCATGGAGGCTTCTAAGGAGTGATGACTATCTCCAGATCCGGCTAAAACATAAAGAGGGATAGATAAAATCTCAATCGCTAAAAATAACATCAAAATATGAGAAAAAGCCGTCATTAAAACCGCGCCAATCAGAGAGAAAATGAGTAGGGCGTCATGGTGATGATGACCATCACTATGACGATCGAGAGAATACAGAACCGCCGTAAATCCAATCAGCATTCGCGTCCAGGTGAGTGAAGTCTCATCAAATACCAACATCGTAGTGGGGATGACGAACGGACAAAATGTCGCAGCAAACGCCGCCACTAGCCCAATGCCTGTAATCCAACGCATCCAGCGGCCAAGCTGAAGTGCATCTGCAATCATGGATAAAATACCAACGCCTGATAATACTAAAATAGCCGTCATATCAACACCACCGACGGAAAAATTCCTAAAATATAAATAGCCGCAATCAACGTAATCACCACGATGTCCTCACTAAACGAAAACTCGTAAGTGCCCTCCGTCGATGATTGAACCGATTGATATAAAGTAAGCATCGCCCAGGCTCCCAAAATCACTGAAATTCCAGCCAGCCCTGCGTAAACTAAACTAAACTGAGAAATCCCTAATAAAATTAAGAATTCTCCAATAAATCCAATTGTTAATGGCAATCCAATGGATCCTAATACGACTAAAAATAAGGCCCCTAAATAAAAATGGGACCTAATCCGGGGCTCACATAAAAATAAGGCAGCGACCACTAAGGAGTGGGCCACAATTTGAGCAATACTGCCCTGAATTCCCATTGGAGTTAATGCAAAAATACCGGCGGCCAATAAACTGCCATGGGCAATCGATACGGTGGCCACAATGCGTTTAAAGCCCGTTTCAGCCAATGCCACAAGTGAGGCATAAAGCACGCTCATCACCACAATTCCCAAAACAATCGGACGATATACCAACAACGCATGAGGGACCAGTGGAACCATTAACATAAGCATTCCATAAACCCCTAATTTAGACAGTAATCCAGAAAATAACATGCTTCCTGACCGTGGCAGACACTCATATGTTTCAGGCTGCCATCTGTGGAAGGGGACCAATGGCAATTTGATTCCAAAGGCCACAAAAAGCCCAATCAATACCCAAACTTGGCTTGCTAGCGGAAGAGGTGCGGCCATCCAATCCGTAAATGCAAATGAATGAGTTTGTAAAAATAGGTACAGGATCACCGTTAATAAGGCAAAACTGCCAACTAAGTTATATAGTAAAAACCGAATCGCAATCCGGACCTTATCGCCCGTTCCCCAGCCTAAAATCATAAAGAATGCAGGGATTAAAGTGAGCTCCCAAAACATATAAAACAACAATCCATTTTGTGCACAAAAAACGCCAAATAAAGCCGCTTGAATTCCCAAAATAATCGCTAAAAATCCTGGAGAATCATCTGATGCAAGAACGATGGCCAAGACAATCACCGATGTCAAAATCAACATCAAAAGGCCCAATGGAGTCACCGCAAAAGAGGGTAATGAAATCGAAGTGAAAAAAGAAAGTAATTCAGGATACCGGCCAATAATCACCGTCATCACGACCGTCAGTGCCGATACCGCAACCGCAATCCACCTAGACTTAAAAATCAAAAGTCCAAAAACGCCAATAAGAGGTAATGCCAGTAATGCTAAAAGGGCCATATGCTTAATCCTATTAAAATAACAGCAACTGAGGCTGTAATCATCCACAAATAAAACCCAATCGACCCAGACTGCATCCGGCGAAGCGACTCGCCAGACTGGACAACCGTCTGTCCAAGTTCTTTGGCAGCGGTATCTAGTACAATCTGATCCATAACAGTTGAAAGCCCACGTGCAATCACTAAAATGGGTCTCACAATCACTGCCGAATACACAACATCCAAAGACATAAATCCATCAGATCGATCATCCTTAACCTGAACGGCATATCGAGAGTAGGTTACCCACCATATCATTGCCAAGGCACTTACCGTGATAATCACCATCACCCATTCAAATTCAGGATGGTAGATACCTGCGGTAGCAGCTAAAACAGCTAAAAACACTAGTGGGATTGTCATAATTAAAGGGGATTCATGCACATGAACATCTGATCTTAATGGTCCAAAAAAGACTAAAAAGACTAACCGAGCGACATAAATCGCAGTCAAAACAGAGACTCCGATTAATACACCGAATGCCCAAGGCGATACCTGATAAATGGCCAATAAAATCGCATCCTTAGAGAAAAACCCCGAAAATGGAGGACATCCAGATAAGGCAAGCGCGCCCACTAAAAACACGGCAAATGTAATGGGTTGCAACTTGCGAAGCCCACCCATTTTATACATATTCTGTTCGCCACCCATGCCATGAATGACGCTTCCAGCGGCTAAAAATAATAATGCTTTAAAAAATGCATGAGTCACCATATGAAACAATGCCGCATGAGTCCCACCCGCACCTAAAGCCGCAACCATAAACCCAAGCTGACTGACTGTAGAGTAGGCGAGTACTTTTTTAATATCCGATTGTCTAAGCGCAATAATCGCACCCACAACCGCAGTGGCCACACCGACCCACAGCACTACCGTCAATACATCCGGTGCCAATGCGTAAATCGCATGAGAGCGAGCAATCATATAAATCCCAGCCGTCACCATCGTCGCTGCGTGAATTAACGCGGATACAGGGGTAGGGCCTGCCATCGCATCAGGTAACCAGGTAAATAACGGAAGCTGTGCACTTTTTCCAGTCGCACCTACAAATAACAATATCGCAATTAATACTACAGAAATATGCCCAATCGGTAATAAACCGGCCTGAGAAAAGACAATCCCAAATTGAACACTACCAAACGTTAAAATCATCACTAAAAGACCTAAAATAAATCCTAAATCCCCAATCCGATTCATCACAAACGCCTTTTTAGCAGCTATCAAATAGTCTTTATTAGAAGACCAAAACCCAATGAGTAAATAAGAACATAATCCAACACCTTCCCAGCCCACAAACATACTTAAAAAGTTATTCGAAAGAACCAAAGTGAGCA
The DNA here is from genome assembly GCA_945888435.1 of bacterium UBP8_UBA817. Taxonomy (GTDB): domain Bacteria; phylum Margulisbacteria; class Marinamargulisbacteria; order SXXA01; family SICP01; genus CAMCZW01. The sequence continues at coordinate 91,506 of CAMCZW010000003.1, read as the reverse complement.
TGAAAAAAATAAATAAATTTAAATACCAAAAAAATCGGCCACGATTAGGATCGTCATGCATATATCCAATGGAGTAGATATGAATCAAAAATCCAACACCCGTCACCATCATAAACATCAAGGCGGAGAGGGTATCAAACAATAATCCCCAGGAAACCGAAAAATCCCCAACAGAAAACCAATTAAACAAATAAATTTCAAATGGCCCAGTCTGATAAACCCTAAGGAAAACAGAAATAGACACTAGAAATAAACAAAAAACAACCAAAGAAGCCGCAATACCTGACCAATATTTTTTAATCATGGTTATCCTTTCAATTGCCCAAAGGTTGAGATGTCAGTCGTCCCAAATTTACGATAAACCCTTGCAATCAAAGCCAGTCCCACAGAAACTTCAACGGCGGCGACCATCATAATAAAAAAGACAAATACAGGTTCGCAAACTGATACTAAAATCAAATTAACGGCATTAAGCATCAGTTCAATGCACATGAGGACAATGACCACATTCCGTCTAATCAGGACGCCCAATGTTCCAATCGAAAACAAAATACATCCCAATACAAGATAACTATAGGTTGGAATCATTCAGATTTCCCCAAGGCCACAACACCAATGACTGCTGATAAAAATAAGATGGCAGATAATTCAAAGGGGACTGCATAAGTAGTAAATAGAGCCTGTGCAATCGGCTTTAACTGCATATCTCCAATCACTCTTGGGTTATAGGATTGAAACAGATGAGTCGCGAGTCCAAATACCATCGCAGCAACCGCCGCTCCGGCTGCACCAAAATGCCACCATTTACTGACAAATTCGGGAACATCTTTCAAATTCATTAACATAATCACAAATAAAAATAGCACCATAATGGCACCGGCATACACCACAATATGAACCGCGCATAAAAATAATGCGCCCATCAGCACATAATGACCCGCGATTGAAAAGAAACAAACAATTAAGCTCAAAACGCTATAAATCGGGTTACGATTTAACACCACGCTAAGTGCACTCACCACCGCCATTACAGAAAATACCCAAAAGAAAATATCGCTCATGCTTCTTCCCGCCGATACAGACGTTTGGAAATATCCACTCTCAACTCTGGATCCGTCGGCTCAACTAAGCGGTCTTTTCCCCAAATAAAATCTTCACGTGTATAGCTGGATGGCACCAATCTTTCCGTTAAATAAATGGCCTCTTTTGGACAGGCCTCTTCACACAGCCCACAAAAAATACATCTAAGCATGTTAATTTGATAATCAGTGGCATATTTTTCTTCGCGGTAAAGAGTTTCTTCACCTTTTTTACGCTCACCAGAAATCATCGTAATGGCTTCAGCAGGGCATGCTACTGCACAAAGTCCACAAGCCGTGCATCTCTCAGCACCAATATCATCCCGTTTGAGTACATGAAGTCCACGATACACCGGGCTAAATTGTCGGGTTTGCTCTGGGTATCGGATCGTCACTTTTCGTTTAAATAAATGGCGAAGCGTAATCGCCATCCCCTTAAGAATTGCAGGGAAATAAATTCGCTCTGAAAATGATAATTTCTTATCAACGACCACACGGGACCTAGTTGTTAATTGCATAGTTGAAATACCGCCGTTGCCAAAAGGTTAATGATCGCTAAAGGGATTAATCCTGTCCAGCCCAATCGCATTAATTGGTCATATCTAAATCGAGGAAGTGTCCATCGAATCCAGATAAATAAAAACAAGAACATTAGGATTTTAACAAAAAAGAACACAACTCCAAAGAGTGCGACAACATTTTGAGGAAGCCCCAAACTCGCAATAAATGGCATTTGGAATCCACCAAAATATAAACAGGTCATCACCGCAGACGAAATAAACATATTGATATATTCAGCAAATAAATAAAAGCCCAATTGCATCCCGCTATATTCCGTATGATATCCTCCTACCAACTCCGTTTCGCATTCAGGTAAATCAAACGGCACTCGATTGGTCTCGGCAAACGCACAGACGATAAAAATCATAAATCCAAGCGGCTGTGCCAAAATATTCCAATGCCATCCCGGTTGGCCAAGGACGATTTCTCGTATACTGAGCGTACCTGTGGTTAATACCAAGGCAATTAAACTTAATCCCATTGCAAGCTCATAACTAATCATCTGAGATGACGCTCTAATCGTACTTAAAAGCGAATATTTATTATTGGATGCCCATCCGCCAATCATGACACCATAGACACCAAACGAAACCAATCCAAAAAGATACAGTAGGCCAACGCTCAAATCAGTAATCTGCAACGCCACAGTTCGGCCAAAGAGCATTAAATCTGGCCCCCATGGAATCACCGCGCACGCCATACACGCAGCCAACATCGACAATGATGGGCCTAATACAAACAAAAACCGATCCGCTTTAGCAGGGATAATGGCTTCTTTAAATAAAAATTTCAAACCATCGGCCAGCGGTTGCAATAACCCAAATGGGCCAGCGCGATCCGGGCCAATCCGGTCTTGAAAAAACGCCGCTAACTTACGCTCAGCCAGTGTCGAGTACGCCGCAATAAATAGCGTAATGCCCAACACCGCCGAAATCAAAATCAGTTTTTCAATAATAAAAAAGAAATCAAACATCGCTACTTCCTAATGACGGGATAATGGTATTTCTTTCATAGTGATTTTGAGAAATAACGGATTCACGGCTCACATGAGCAGGACCTTCTACTTCCCAATCCGCAAGTGATTTTTTTTCAAATCGGCAGGTATTACAAATAAATGAAATCACTTCCGCAACTTCATTTTTACGGGCAGTGACGCGAATCACTTCATTACCTTTTAGCCACACCACCGTTTGACCGCAACATTTGTCACACTCACGATGGGCCAACACTGGACGAGAAAACCATACCCGATTTTTAAAACGATACGTTTTATCCGTCAATGCACCAACGGGGCAGACATCAATCATATTTCCAGAGAAATCATTATCAACGGCTTTTTCAATATAAGTGCTGATTTCAGAGGCATCCCCACGATTCAAAACGCCATGACATCGACCATCGGTCAGCTGATCGGCCACGTACACACATCTAAAACACAAAATACATCGGTTCATATGAAGTTTAATGAGGGGCCCAATATCCTGGACCGGATACCGACGACGTTCTTCTTCATAGTTGGTTGTAGACACGCCATGCTTAAAGGCCAAATCCTGCAAATCACATTCACCAGCCTGATCACAAATCGGACAATCCAACGGATGGTTAATCAGTAATAACTCAACCACATCTTTACGGGCATCCAAAACCTCTTGAGACGTATTGTTTTGAACAATCATGCCATCCTCAGCCAATGTTCGGCAGGCTGGCACTAGTCGTACCGCAGGGCGGGGGTTATTAGGAGAGCTTTGCGCGATTTTAACGAGACATGTCCGGCATTTTCCGCCGCTGTCTTTAAGGCCAGTGTAATAGCACATGGCCGGAGGAGCCGTTTTAGGATCAATTCGTCTGGACGCTTCTAAAAGTGTTGTCCCGGGTTCAACCTCGATTTCAATTCCATCAATGATTAGTTTCATAAACATCCTCGATTCTTCACATGACTCTCAAACTCTTCTCTAAAATGGAGAACCGCACTGACTACTGGCCATGCCGCCGCATCTCCAAGAGCGCAAATCGTATGACCTTCAATTTTTTTAGAAATACTGACCAAAAGATCAATATCATGCATCTTACCTTCTCCATGTTCAAGTCGGTGAAGTACTTTTTCTAACCAGCCAGTCCCTTCACGGCAAGGACTACATTGTCCGCATGATTCATGGTGATAAAACCGGGAGAAATTCCAGGTATTTCTAACGATACAAGCGGTATTATCTAATACAATAAATCCACCTGATCCCATCATGGTGCCGGATGCAAATCCACCATCAAAAAGGGATTCATAGGTCATTAAACGTGGTTCGCCCGCTGCCGTTTTAAACGCCAAATGGGCAGGTAAAATCGGGACGGAAGATCCACCGGCAATAATGGCTTTCAATGTGCGGCCTTCCAAAAGCCCCCCACAAAATTCATCCGACATTACAAACTCTTCAACGGTAATTCCCATATCAATTTCATAAACGCCTGGCTTTTTAATATTTCCAGAGGCAGAAATTAGCTTAGTCCCTGTACTTCTGCCAATCCCAATCGCCGCATATGCGGGTCCACCATTCACAATAATCCATGGAACCGCCGCAATGGTTTCCACATTATTAATCACAGTCGGGCATCCAAATAATCCAGAAATCGCAGGAAACGGAGGCTTAATCCGAGGATATCCCTTCTTCCCTTCCAAAGATTCAAGTAATGCACTTTCTTCGCCGCAAATATAAGCACCGGCACCTGGATGAACATAAATCTCTAAATCAAATCCAGAGCCTAAAATGTTTTTGCCTAAAAATCCGGCGGCCTTGGCTTCGGCAATGGCGACTTCAAGTGCTTCAATAATCCAAAAAAACTCACCACGCACATAGACATAAGCCGTATGTGTCCCCAGTGCAAAGCTAGATACAATTAAACCTTCAACCAAAAGATGAGGCAGTTTTTCCATAAAATAACGGTCTTTAAATGTGCCTGGTTCGCCTTCATCCGCATTACACACTAAATAGCGGGGGTTATTAGATTTGCGATCCAAAAAACTCCATTTAATTCCGGTCGAAAAGCCAGCGCCGCCACGTCCACGTAGTCCAGACGTTTTGACTTCTTCAACAATTGCCATCGGATCCATTTTGACCGCTTTTTCAACAGAATCATATCCGCCATGCTGACGGTAAATCGGGAATGTATCGATCCCGGGGACATCTGCATGTTCTAATAAAATCTTGCGACTCATGACTTATTTCCCCTAATCGACTCAATCATTTCATCCAATTTGGCTTCAGTTAAATTTTCCACATAACGTCTTCCCAATTGCATCACTGGAGCGGTCCCGCATGACGCCAAGCACTCCACGGTTTTCAAAGTAAAAAGGCCATCCGACGTGGTATCTCCCACTTTAATACCTAATTTAGATTCCAAATGCGCAATAATTTTATCAGCACCCACTAAACAGCAAGGGCCTGTGTGACAAACTTGCAATACATACTGCCCAGTTGGCTGTAGTTCAAACATCGTATAAAAGGAAGCCACTTCATAAACTTCAATCGGCTGTATCCCAATCACAGAGGCCACATAATCCATCGTTTCTGTGCTTAACCAACCGCCAAACTCGGCTTGGGCCATATGCAGTACCGGTAACAATGCTGATTTATGACGACCTTCGGGGTATCTAGCAATAATTTCTTTAACTTTCGCAAGTGAGGCATCAGAAAACTTAGGCATCTAACTCTCCTGCAATCACATTTAAACTACTAAGGGTCACAATGGCATCGGATAATAATCCGCCTGTAATCATTTCGGGATATGCTTGATATGCAATAAAAGAGGGACGTCTAAAATGCAGACGAAACGGAGAACGTCCACCATCGCTCACCAAATAGAATCCAAGCTCACCATTGCCGCCTTCAACGGCTTGATAGACTTCGCCAACCGGGACGGGGATTTCACCCATAACTACTTTAAAGTGATAAATCAACGCTTCCATGTACTGATAGACATCTTGCTTTGGAGGCAAATAAAACTCAGGGACATCGGCATGAAATGGACCTTCTGGCATTTTTTCTATTGCCTGGCGAATAATCGACAAGCTCTGCCACATTTCGCAATTTCTCACCATATATCGGTCATAAGTATCCCCTTGAGTACCAATGGGGATTTCAAATTGAAAATCCTCATAAGAACTATAAGGGGTCGTTACGCGGACATCATAATCAACACCTGCAGCCCGTAAATTAGGCCCAGTAAATCCATAATTAAGCGCACGCTCCGCAGAAATCGGCCCCGCGCCAATCGTTCTATCCATAAAAATACGGTTACGATTAAGTAAAGATTCAAACTCCGCTAACGCCACTGAAAACTCGTCCAAAAATTCTAGTGTTTTGCGATGGGCGACATCATTAAAATCACGTTCAAACCCACCGATTCGGCCAATATTAGTGGTCAGACGAGCCCCACAAATTTCTTCATAAATTTCATAAATCTTTTCTCGATGTTGAAATAAGTACAAAAATCCAGAAAAAGCACCCGTATCCACGCCTAAAATGCTATTACAAATCAAGTGATCCGAAATTCGCGCCAATTCCATAATAATCACGCGCATATAATCCACACGTTTTGGGGTTTTAACCCCCAGTAATTTTTCAACCGTTAAATGCCATCCAATATTATTAATGGGGGATGAACAATAATTAAGACGGTCAGTAATCGGGGTGATTTGATAATAAGGGCGGTGTTCAGCCAATTTCTCAAACGCACGGTGGATATATCCAATCGTCGAATCCGCATTTAAAATCGTTTCGCCATCAATTTCAATAATATTTTGAAACACGCCATGCGTCGCCGGATGCGTTGGGCCTAAATTGAGAATGACCGTCATGACTGAGACTCCCGTCCAAACATCGCATCGTTTTTATCTGTCCGACTAGCTTCTTCAAGCGGATATTCTTTTCGCATCGGAAAATAATCCATGCTGTCTTCATTTAAAATTCGTTTCAAATTAGGGTGGCCTTCAAAAATAATGCCAAAAAAGTCATAAGTTTCTCTTTCCATCCAATTGGCCGAGGAGTAAAGCGACGTCACACTCGGAAATGAGGGGTCAGACACAGGTGTAAATGCTTTAATTCTAAGTCGCTGATTCGCAACTAAGCCATGTAAGTGATACACCACGCCCAACACAGGAGGGGTTTGATCTGGAAAATGAATTCCACATAAATCTGTTAAAAATTGGACATTAAATTCTTTAAATAATCGAGTAAGTACTGGCAATACAGAAGATTTTTTAATCACAATTGTCGGCATATCCGATTCTTCAACCGAAATAATGTGATCCGAAAAAGAGGATTTAAATAATTCAATCATTACTCAATCCCATATCCAGCTAAAAGATCTTTGTATTCTGGAGAATGTCTGCGTCTAAGTGATTCTTTACCCACTAAATCCTGGATTCTCATCAATCCATCAATGACTTGCTCTGGCCTTGGAGGACATCCTGGGACATACACATCCACAGGGATAATTTTATCAATACCTTGAAGGACGCTATACGTATCAAAAATCCCGCCTGTACTCGCGCAAGCCCCCATCGCCAACACCCATCGGGGCTCCGCCATCTGCTCATACACTTGCTTTAAAACCGGGCCTAATTTCTTAGCCACAGTCCCCATCACCATCAACAAATCCGCTTGTCTGGGAGAAAAGCTAGGACGCTCTGACCCAAACCTAGCAAAGTCATAATGAGATCCCATCGTCGCCATAAACTCAATTCCACAGCAGGAAGTTGCAAAGGGGAGGGGCCAAATAGAGTTTTTTCTGGCCAAAGCCACTGCCTTTTCAACAGAGGTTAAAAAAAATCCTTGCCCTGGTACGCCGTCGGGAGCATTTACTAAATTTGCCATAAATTCCTACTTTTTAAACGAAAAAAGACGATGCCGATAAATATAAAAGAAACCCAAACATACTACAGAAGTAAACAAGGCGACTTCAAAAAAACCAGTCCACCCCAAGGACCGAAATTCCATGGCCCAAGGATAAAGAAAAATAATTTCCACATCAAATAACACAAATAAAATCGCAATCACAAAATACTGAACTGAAAACGGCGTTCGCGCATCACCCTGAGAGGGGATACCGCACTCAAAAGCTTCATGCTTATGAACACTCGCTCGCTTCGGCCCTACGAGATGGGTTAACGCCATAGTCGCAACCACAAAAAGCAAAACGGCACCTAGCAACATTAATAACGGAAAATACACAGTAAACATAGCCTGAAAATTTTAACACTCACCATCTCTTTGGACAACAGTAGAAGCCTCAAGTAAGAACTCAGACATACACTGAAAGAAGTACTTGGCCTTGTTGTGAATGTCGTGAACTAAAATAGCCTCCCTCTTTAGAATAGAGAGGGAGGTTGGTGGGTGAGTGTTATCTTAGATCATAGAAATAGGAGCGAAGTGTTAATGCTAGATTCAGACTTATGGGTAATGGGTAGCTTGGGAGAGGTGGGATTACTTGCAATACAAACTTAAAATCCTATCAATAAGTCCACTCGTCGAATGGCCATCAATAAATGACAAAATTTTCACCTCGCCGCCATAAGAGGTAACAATTGGATATTCAGGAAGCTCAGAAGCCACATAATCACCACCTTTGACATGAATATGCGGTTTTAATGATGAAATTAAATTGATCGGCGTCGCATCCTCAAAGATCACCACCATATCCACCACTTCAAGCGCACTTAACATGGCTGATCGATCAAATTGAGGCACAATCGGACGCTTATCTCCCTTAAGCCTGCGGACCGAGTCATCAGAATTGAGTCCAATTACCAATCGGCTACCCAATGACTTTGCATCACTTAAATAAGATAAATGGCCAGGGTGAAGTAAATCAAAGCACCCATTGGTAAAGACAATCGTCTGTCCATCAGCTCTCCACTCTTCTAAGCGACTAATCGCATCGGATATGGAATATAGCTTGGATGTCATCATAATTGAGGTAGGGCGTCCTGCAGTTCTGCAAGCGTAATCGTAGAAGTCCCAACCTTAGCAACAACAATGCCAGCACCCGCATTCGCAATTCGGGCAGATTTCTCTAAATCAAATCCAGAGGACAATGCCAATACCAACAGTGAAATCACCGTATCGCCAGCACCAGTAATATCAAATACTTGCCTGGCTTGAGTAGGGATATCCACTTTCACACCATCCGTGGTCACCACCGACATCCCTTTCTCCGACCGCGTAACGACCAAGCCTGATAAGGAAAGTTGAGCAATTAACTCCAAAGCGCCTTCTAAAATATGAGCTTCAGTATCTACAGGGTTAGGAGAAATGACTGTTTCAAATTCTAAAAAATTAGGGGTAAGTACTGTAGCGCCACGATATTTGTCATACCGTCGTCCTTTCGGATCCACCACCACAGGTTTTTTAGCTGCACGAGTCCCGGCGATAATATAAGAAAGTAAATCTGGGGTTAAAGTTCCCTTTAAATAATCTGAAATGACAACGCCATCACAAATCGGCAACAATCGATCAAAAGACTTTTTCAACTGAGCCGCAATCGCCTCAGATAAATCCGAAGTATGCTCCCGATCCAATCGGATGACATGCTGGTGATGCGCAACAACGCGAGACTTTAAAATCGTAGGCCGGCTCGCATCCTGAATCAGCCCTTCCGTCGAAAGACCAAATTCCTGGCATGCCGAAATCAATTTGGCTGCTGAACTATCCTGTCCAATCACACCCAGTAAATACGCAGTCGCTCCCAAACAATGGATATTATTCGCCACATTGGATGCGCCGCCGGGAACATGGGTAGTGCTTTCTACCTGACAAATCGGCACGGGCGCTTCGGGTGAAATACGATTCACTTTGCACCAATGGTACTCATCCAGCATCACATCGCCGATGACCAAAATTTTAGATCTTAAAAAAGAGGATAAATCAAAAGAAGTCATAGGAGGAATTGTAATAGAAAAAGATTACAACGTACAACCGAAACAAAAATTATGCTACTATCCACAATTCTATGAAAAACATACGTAATTTCTCAATTATTGCCCACATCGACCACGGAAAATCAACTCTATCTGACCGATTAATCGAAGTAACCCAAACTGTTGCCCATCGGGACATGAAAGCACAATTACTCGATTCTATGGATTTGGAACGCGAACGTGGCATCACCATTAAAATGCAAGCCGTCCGTCTCGACTACATAGGTAAAGACGGTAACCCTTATATCCTCAATCTCATCGACACCCCCGGCCACGTCGACTTTAGTTACGAAGTCTCCCGCTCACTCGCCGCATGCGAAGGAGCACTTCTCCTCGTTGATGCCACTCAAGGGATCGAAGCCCAAACCCTAGCCAACTATTATTTAGCCCTAGAAAATAATCTCGAAATCGTCCCTGTCATCAATAAAATCGACCTCCCCTCCGCCGACCCATATCGTGTCGCCGAAGAAATCGAACAAGTCCTAGGTATACCAGCAGAAGAATGCGTCCTCTGTAGCGCCAAAACAGGCGAAGGCGTCGCCGACATCTTAGAAGCCGTTATCAAACGCGTCCCAGCACCCACTCAATCCGACGATAAAAACCAACTCAAAGCCCTCATTTTTGATGCGCACTTTGACATCTACCGTGGTGTCATCAGCTATGTTCGCGTCTTCAATGGTTCCATCGTGAAAGGCCAAAAAATTCAAATGATGTCGACCGGCCATTCATTTGAAGTTCTCGAAAATGGATTCTTCAAGCCTAAAATGACCATTGCCAAAGACGGCATCCATGCCGGTGAAGTCGGCTATATCATCTGCAACATCAAAGATGTGGCCGAAGCCCGAGTTGGGGACACCATCACTGACTCTAAAAACCCCGCGGCCGAAGCCTTACCTGGATACCAAGAGGCAAAACCAATGGTATTTTGCGGATTTTACCCCATCGATACTGACCAATTTACAGACCTCAAAGATGCCCTTGATAAACTCAAACTTAATGACGCTGCCCTCCAATTTGAAACCGAATCTTCGCAAGCACTAGGCTTTGGATTTCGCTGCGGATTTTTAGGATTACTCCACATGGAAATCATTCAGGAGCGTATCGAGCGCGAATACAATATCGACATCGTAGCTACCGCCCCCAGCGTTACCTACCGTATCACCAAAACCAATGGCCAGGTCATCATGATTGATAACCCAAGCAAATACCCAAGCCCGCCAGAAATTAGTACCACCGAAGAGCCATTCATGGGCTTAAGCATCATCTGCCCCAACGAATATCTTGGTACCGTCATCGAATTGGCCCAAGAGGGCAGGGGAATCTACAAAAAAACAGAAATAATTGATCCTGTTCGTCAGCAAGTCACCTTTGATATCCCGCTCAACGAAATGATCACCAATTTCTTCGATAAACTAAAATCCCGCACCAAAGGCTATGCCAGCATGGACTATTGGTTTAACGAATACAGAGTCTCCAATCTGGTCAAAGTAAATATGCTTATTAACACCGAGCCCGTCGACGCACTTTCCTTCATCACACACAAAGACAAAGCCGCCACCATTGGCCGAAAAATGGCCGAAAAACTCAAAGAGCTCATCCCAAAACAAATGTACGAAGTCGTCATTCAAGGCGCTATCGGCGGCAAAATTATCTGTAGAGAGCAAATCAGTGCGATGCGCAAAAACGTCACCGCCAAATGTTATGGTGGAGACATCAGCCGAAAACGAAAACTCCTCGAAAAACAAAAAGCCGGTAAAAAACGGATGAAACAATTAGGCTCCATCGAAGTGCCCAAAGAAGCCTTCCTCTCCGTCCTTAAGATCGACTCCTAGACATCTTCATCAGAGTCAGACTGAAGGCAAAGCTTATTAGACACCATTTGGGTAATGGCAAGACGATCGATCTGTTCTAAGTTACTTAAATTAGAGCAGCCTTTCATTAAGGTGCTGACATGAGAAATAATCGTATCTGCGGTATAGAGTGTTCTGTCATTACGTATTACCATGGCAATCAGCTCTGAAACCGCATTAAAGTCCCCATGTGATAATAGTCTAACTCCATAGACGTCTTTCAGTCTCTCATTGAGAGTAAGTCTTGGCGGTGTACCTCCTGATGGTGGCCTTGAGGGAGAAAAATCAACGTCAGGTGCTTCTTGATGGGATTGAAAAGATAGATCACCACCCATAGCTGCAAATTCGTTAATTTCTGCCAAATCTTCCAAGAAATAAGAAGAGTGTCGAGTATCCACCGCAGGTCCACTAGATAGTAAACGGTTCAAAATCTCATCTGCCATTCCAAGGCTAGGGATGAGGAAAGGCTTATCCTCAAGGAAACCAGTCAAAATATTAAACGCAAGCGCATTAAGATCTTCACGAGTAATCCGTCCCCTTGGATTGATACTTGTATGGGCATTAGTCGCAACCTCAATCAAAAGATCAACGGCCGGTTGAATATCTGGAGATTGAAATAGCGACACTTTGCTTTGAATTAGTGACTCTAAGAGCTGGATACCAACTGTAACTTCCGGAGATTGTGGTTCAAGCTGAACAGCAGAAAGCCGATGTACCAGAGCTACGGACGCAGCCTCATCTTTACTCGATGAATTAGCAGCAGAAGCACTTTGTAAATGACCATGTGCAGCGGTTAATTCGGCCATAACCATAGGGCTAAGTCTTATATCAATGACAGCCAAAACTGGATCTACTTTAGGTACGGGAATCTGTTTAAAATCAAATTTTAAATGATCATCACCTTTAAGCACCTTAAAAGCTTGCCAAACAGATTCTTCCTGATGGGCAAATTGATATAGGGCACAATATCTCTTTCTAATCGTTTCAAGTTCAGGTTGAGCAAGATCTTTAAAAGAAGTCTTAATCTTAAAAAGAGATAGTAATGAGTTAATAATCAACTGGGGATCTGATTTACTCCTCATTAAAGCAATAGTGGGATTTTCTGTTCTATCAGGGAAATAGCGATATTTTTTATCAAGAACTTCAGCAACCTCACTATCTCGCGAAGCGGCAGCTCTCTGTTGAAAAGCAGCAGGTACAAGAACCTTGCCTGGATCCAGGGCGATTCGTCTTGCGGCCATAATAATCAAACTCCTAAAGTTTTAATAAGAAAATACGAAATTTATTCAGCATCCAAATCTCCATCTCACCTAAGCGTTAGCAAAGGCGGGATGGAGAATAAGGAAGTATAACAGGCTAGTCTACAGGCTTATTGTTCGCCTTGATGATGTAAAGTCGGTAAAGATCCAGCGTTCTGATTAGCGCTAGGATCGTATTTAAGTCTTTCAGTAGCTGTCGGTAAAACTTCAGCAGGCTCCGAAGCAATCGAAGCATAAGCAGCGAGTCTATCCGCCTGAGTAACTTGAGCCCTAACTGCAGCCTCCACTTGTTGACTCGCTAACCCGGGATTAATCGTAGCCGTCGCCGTCGGGGTAGCCCCTGCTGTTGTTGTTGTTGTTGTTGTTGGGGTGGGCGATTAAAAATTTTCAACTAACTTACTAACGCTACCTGCTGATCCTGCTGGGGGTACTGGTCTTAACTGACATAAAAATACAACTCCTAAAATTTTAATAACTTAACAGAGTATCGAGGCAGATAAAAAAAATTTCATACCCCCGTTTAAAAGTCTGCTACCATCTCAAGCAATGAAAATTACCGTCACTAAGGTCGACATTCTCACCGCAAAAAATGCCATCAATGATAGCCACCACCTTCCCGGCTTCATCTGGCTAGACAGCTCCGATCACGCCCAATCCCAAAACCGATGGAGCATCATAGGTATAGACCCTCTTAAAACCATCACCACCTGGGACGACTGGCAATCTCTCACTCAAATGCTCACACAATTAACTCCCAAACTCCCGGTGGCTGAGCCTGTCGAAGCCCCATTCCACACCGGATTACTAGGATTCCTAAGCTACGAAGCCGCCTCCAACTGGATGCCAAGCTCTCTCTTCAAATCCAACTCCCAATTCCCAAAAATCTACGGAGGTCTCTACCACCAAGTCATCCTAATCGATCATCAAAATAACCAGGTCCACTACATCCAAACCCAATACCCCAACGAACGCTCTCCGCTACCACTCGATCAACTCATCAAAAATACTCTCCAAACTTACCAAGAAAATCCCCTCCAGGGAGGGGTGCCCAACGGGCGGGGAGGGTACAAACACATCCCCAAAGAAACCTATCTCCACAAAATCCTCCAAGCAAAAGACCATATCCATAACGGAGACATCTACCAACTCAATCTCTCTCACCAAATGACCAGCACTCTCCCAATGCCTCCATTCGAGTTATACCTAAAACTCCGCACCCAATGTCCCGTCCCATACGCCGCCTACATCAATACCGGTACTCACCATATTCTATCGGCATCACCCGAAAGTCTATTTAAAACAGACGGAAAAACCATCACCACTCGCCCCATTAAAGGCACCATCGAACGCGGACTCACCCCTGAGCAAGACAATGCCAATAAAACCCAACTCCAATCCTCACAAAAAGACCAGGCTGAGCTCATGATGATCACCGATCTCGAACGCAATGACTTAGGCAAAATCTGCCATTTTGGTTCCGTCCAAGTCCCTCAACTCAAAACCCTAGAAACCTATCCCAATGTCCATCACCTCGTCTCCACCATTACAGGTGATTTACTCCCAAACCTAACTCTCATCGATATTCTCAAAGCACTCTTCCCAGGCGGCTCCATCACCGGCGCACCCAAACAAAAATCCATGGAAATCATCAACCAACTCGAACCCACCCCACGCAACATCTACACCGGCAGCATCGGCTACTACGACATCACCCAAAAATCAGAATTCAACATCGCCATCCGCACAATCTACACCCAAGGCGACATCCTCTATTTCCACTCCGGCGGCGGCATCACCGCAGACTCCAATCCTGATCAAGAATGGGAGGAAACTCTCACTAAAGCCTCTTCCATAATCAACACCCTAACAACGTAGGGTCATCTTTGCTAAAATACCCCAATGTCAAAACCATACCCATATTGCCTATACAACCTATCACTCAGTCTCATCGACGACTTAAAATTCCCCACACAAGACTTCGGCATGCTCTACGGCTACGGCGTTTTCGAAACCATCAAAATTTCCAACGGAAAACCCATTTTTCTAAAGGAACATCTTGACCGCATGGTCTACGGAACTGGCATCCTCGAAATCCCATTCCCATTCAGATATCCAGAAATAGAAGAAGCCGTAAGCAAACTCATCCAAAAAAATAATATCCAAGAAGCCCTTCTCAACCTCTATATCACTCCCGGAGACCGCGAAGTTGGAGAAACAAAAATGGAGTTCTCAACACCTCTATTCCTAGCCTTTATCCGCCCACTCCCAAGCCCAATCCCAGAAGCCGGAATCTCACTCGCCTTAAGAGAAGAGTCTTTCAAAAGAAACCGAATCGACCAACTGAAAACCATGTCCTACATCAAAAATATATTCGAAAAGCGCTTTTCAGAGCCATTCGATGATGTCCTCCTTTACAGTAGTGAGCAAGAAATATTAGAAACCCCCCTAGGTAATGTCTTTTTAGTTAAAGATAACCAGCTAATCACCCCAAAATCACCTGATATCCTAACCGGAATCACCCGTAATTTTCTCATCAATAACCAGCCCTATTTTGGGTATCCCATTGTCGAAACCAAGCTCTCCATCGCCGATCTCACCGAAATCGAAGAAATTTTCCTCACCAGCTCAGTCCGAGGAATTATTCCTGTCGATATGGTCGAAGGGATTCCAGGTTTATCATCTGGTCCAATTTCTCACGAAATCCAGGTAAAATACGATCGATATATTGAGTCATTCTGTTAACCCAAGTGTCTGTATTTACTGAACCGTTTTGCTCAAAATACCAATCCATCAGGTTACAATCTGCCAACCTTAATTGGACACCGGCTAGAATCATCGAGGACAAAGTCCCATTTTCAGTTCGTAACGGATCCTTATTTGCAAATCGTCTCGCGCATGCCTACCAAGCCTGTATCTCAGCGCTCGATGAGCCTCAACAAACTTACCATGTGGCAGAGTGGGGGGCCGGCCTCGGTTTGTTGTCCTATCATTTCCTTGAGCAACTACAAAAACTAAATCCCGTTCTCTATCACCAAACCCATCTCCATGTGACCGAGCATTCTCAAAAAATAATCACCACCATTCAGGATTCTGGGCTATTTAGTAATCACCCCAATGTCAGTTTTAAAGTAGTCGACGCCCTCAATATCCACTGGCCCGATAAAACTCCCATACATTTTTGCTTTTCAAGCTACTTAATCGACACATTCGAGGCCATCCAACTCGCCTACGATCACGGTAAAATCACAGAAATCAAAGTCCAAACCACCTTTAATCCAGATATCCCCATCCTAGACGCCACCCAATTCCCTCCAACCGTCACCACCTTAGGCCAAATCTATGACGAAATCCGTAACGGGGGATGCCCAAATTCCCAAGCCATCCTCCAACTCACCGAAAATCTAACTGAAACCTACAAAAACTTCCCACTCAATCCAGAAATATCCCCTCCAGGGAGGGGTGTCAGCCAAACGGCGGATGGGGAGGGTCCTTTTACCATCAATTATCCCCTTAAACTCAAGGACCACCTCACCCAAGTTAAATCCCACCTAGCCAAAGGTGGGGTCTACCTCCTCTCCGACTTCGGAGTCATCACTCCCCACGATCTCACCGCAGAAAGTCTAGTCGCAATCTATCGCCAGTCCGTCTTTTACGCCGTCTGGTTTGGCGCCATCCTCACCCACGCAAAAGAAAATAATCTGGACACCTGGTGTACCCAAAATGCCGAATATCATACCCAGGAATGCCTATTAAAAAATGGAATTTTTACTGAGCCTGAATTACAAGTATTCGCCACCCAATTTAAAGATGTTGGCTACGAAGCGATCTCCAATGCCATCGATACCATCAGCCTCCTCATCCCCAACCAGGATTACCCACAAACAATTACGGATATCGTCTCCACACTCTCACCACTCGAGGCCGAAGATTATTTTTTAAATGTGACGATTGCCACCCAATTAGTCGATGACGGCAAATTAGATGAAGCCAAAAAGTACGCTCAAAAAACCATTGATCTTTACAAAAATGCAGCTTCAGAAGCCCATCGCCTTTTAGGATTAATCGAGCACCAAAAAACCAACGGAGTTCGGTCTAAATATCACTTTAAACAAGCATTAATCTACTTGCCAGAGGACACTATCACCCACGCCTTATTGGGGATGGAAGAAATGGTCAGGCATCAATTTCAAGAAGCCATCCATCATTTTAAAAAAGCCATTCAAAAAGCAGCAAAAACAGAGATCCCATCCCATTTGCTGGCCATTGCAATTTGCTTGCGCCATCTCAAAGCAGAAGCCTCATTAAAGGAAATAATCACCCATATCACCATGATTTCATCTCAGTACCCCAGCCTCATTTCCACACAGCTGCTAGATAAATTAAAGCAACAGTTGGTATAATCAAAACAATGTCAGCACCAATAGGCGGTACCGGAAGAGTCTCCTCAAACCCTTGGTCAGGAGGAAGCTTAAACCCTGCTCAACCATCAGAGGGGGGGAATCCTAACGTCTCCGCACCATCCACTCGAGGCCCGCAAGGCGTTCAACCGGCGCCAACCCAAGCACCTCCAGCAACAACGCCAACAACTCCCCAAGAAAGACCCACAATTTCACGGGCAATCAATCAACGAGATATTAATCAGCAACTATTAGCCATGGGCCGTCCCATTACTCGAGAAAATCAGGAAACCATGATTACCCTCATTAGATATGGCGTCGAAGCATCCAACTCCAATATGGATATGGTTGCAAGGCTCAAAACCACCACTCGCCAACCCAATGGAATTGAGTCCGCTGTCATCACGATGTCAAAGGGGCTTAAAAATGCGCCTCGTACAGTCGATTCTCTTGCCTCATTCTTAAATCGCCAAGGCAATATTTCAGATAAATCTACAGCCTTAAGTAATGGATTAAGCCAATTCCAAAGCATAATGAACACATTCCAGGAATTATTTTCTCAAGGATTATTCACCGGCATGTCCAGCATCATTTCTCAATTGGATGAAAAACTTCAAAAGCTCAATAAAAAATTTGGGCAGGGCGAAAATAACCTTCATATTTTTGATCGAAACGAAACCCTAAAAGAGTTTCAAGCACTACTCGGATTCCTAAAAGGGGCCGAAGAACGGGTCACTGCCGGACGTCAAAATGTAGGTCCACTCAAAGACGCATTTAAAGAGTTACAGGGGCTTACAAAAGGCTTTATCGAATCAGTGACCGCTCAAGCCATCCTTAGTATGGATGCTGAAAAAGCCCAAATGTCTCTCGATGAAAAATTTGGATACTGGCAAATCCCAAATCCATTTGGAAACAAAAAAAATATCGATATTTTAATCCGAAAAGATCCCCGGCAAAAAAAGGATAAATTTGATCCTAAAAAAACCCGTATCGTCCTCAAATTTGAAACCGAAGATCTTGGCGAAATTACCGTCATCATGGACATTTTAGATAAAAAAATATGGTACACATTTCACGTTGAAAGATATGACACCGAAAAAAATATCATGGAAATGCAAAAAGACTTACTCGAGCGCATGGAAGCCCAGGATTATAAAACCATGGGCATTCAGAGAGTGAGACGAAAAGTGGATATTAAAAAAATGCTGCTTCCGACATTCGACTTAAATTCAATTTCGAGAGTGAGTGCAGAGGTATGAGCGGTAATCCCAAAGATATTCAACCGGAAGAGAGTAAAAAAGTCACAAAAAGACAAATTAAAAAATATGTCGATGAGTTAACCTTACCCGACAAAGCCAAGCTCAAAGCCATTGCTATCAAATATGATGTCAAAAAAGACCGCGCTCCTCGCATTGTCGCCAGTGGAAGAGGCGGAATCGCCGAAGAAATCTTAAGAATTGCCGAAGAAAACCAGGTCCCATTCTACGAAGATAAAACATTGGCTGAAATGCTCTCCAAACTAGAATTCGATGCAGAAGTTCCGGCTGAGTTATACGCCATCATCGCTGAAGTTCTGGCCTTCGTATATCAACTCGATAAACTCGCCAAGAAAAAACTCGAAATCAAGAAAAAACACAGCCAAAATAAATCCTAGAAAAAAGTTCTGTAGGTGATACAATTACCTTCGTGTTGCAACTCCGTAAAAAACTATTCCCGATTGTTATCGGTCTATTGTTATTACTCACAGCGATTCCCGCAATAAGCCAAGACTGGGAATATGACGAGATTTTAGATCCTGCCCTCAAGGTCAGTATGGAAGGTCTACGGTCTCACCAGGTGCAAGATACCATGTATATTTTCTATACCCTTAACATGAATACCCCGGGATACGTTGAAACCGGCGGTTATAACGTCCGAGAAAAAGACACCGGTATTGTTAAGATGGACGCCTTTTATCGTTGGAGAGGTGGCCCCCCCGTAGAAACTCACCGAGATATGGATATTTATTTAGATGCCAATAGTGCTGGATTTTTCGTCGTCCAGTTTCCCACCACCTATGCCTATACCCGAGATGGTCGGATGCGGATCGATGCCAGAAACCGGCTTGTGACCTTCCAGGGGTCCTATCCTTTTGTTAATGCCAATGGCGGCGGATATATCACTGTCACTACTGGAACAAAGCTGTCGGTAAGTAAATCAGGTGTCGTGTTTGCCGGAGACGAAGAAGTGGGAAAAATAAGAGCAGCCGTCTTTACTAGTAAGGGATTAAACCAACTTGTAACACTCAATGGGTCATTTTTTGTGTCCGCAACCGGCGAAGTGCCAGAAGAGGAAGCCGGTGGAGATGTAAACTATGGGATTTTTCAAGGATTCTTAGAAGACAGTAACGTATTGAAGGCAATTATCGGGGATATTGCGCTCTTAAAAAGAGCCGCAGCATCCGTCGGAAAATCCGCAAAATCAGTCGCAAGAGCAATGAGCAGTGCAGTACAGCTCGGACAACCATAAAGGAGAAATAACATGATCGTTCAGTTACAAATGGCAAAATCGGCAACATATGCATTCGAAAGAGAGATGCAGGTTATCGCAGACAACGTGGCCAACGCCAATACCCTTGGACACAAAGAGCAAAGCGTCCATATGGAAAACTTGTTCCCAATGGTCTTCGAGCGGACATTATCCGAATTTGAAGACGCCAATGTCCCTCCAGGAAAAGAAAGACGAACCTACAACGAACAAGGTCAAGGGGTCCGTGTCTCCGAAATTGTGCGAAATATGGCACAAGGTACTATCGAAATTACCAACCGATCACTAGACTTTGCCATCCAAGGCAGAGGGATGTTCCAGTTTAGAACTCCAGATGGTCAAATTGTCTACGGACGCGCAGGCAATTTTCACCAAGATGCCAACGGCAATGTCCTCAACGCAGCAGGGTATCCACTTGAACCCACAATCCAAGTCCCAAGAGACGCCAATGACATCATCGTAAACGAAGAAGGTCGTGTTTTTGCACAAGTAAGCGGTGAAACAATTCCAAGAGAAATTGGTCAAATGTCCTTGGCCACATTCCAAAATGAAGAAGGTTTAGTCTCAATCGGTCAAAATATGTACCGAGATACAGTTTCTTCAGGCGACCCCGTCATCAGTCAAGCCGGTGAGCAAAATGCCGGTACTGTACGACAAAGATCTCTCGAATTTTCAAACGTGAATATCGTCCAACAGTTAATGCAAATGATTATTACGCAACGGGCATTTGAAACCGCTGTTAAGGCCATTAAAGCCACCGATGCAATCCTCAAAACTGGTGGAGACATTAAATAGAAATGACCAATAAAAAATTATCAAATAGGAGGATAAAATAAATGCAAGCCCAGATATTTATGGGGAAATCCCTAACCTTTGCCTTACAACGTCGAATGCAAAATATCACCGATAACGTCGCCAACATTGAAACTCCTGGCCACAAACGAAAAACTATGGAGATGGAAAGTCTTTTCCCACAAGTTATGGAAAGGGTTATTGCAGAATTTGAAGATCCCAATGTTCCTCTCAGAAGAAAAAAACAATTCTACCCAGAATTTGGAACAGGGATGAGAATCGCCGAAATCCAAAAAGATATGAAGCAAGGCGCACTGAATATGACCAATCGAGAATTAGACGTGGCCATACAAGGCGAAGGATTTTTTCAATTTTTGATGCCCGATGGATCGACGGCTTACGCCAGAGCCGGAAATCTCAAGCAAAACCAGCAAGGGCTAGTTACAGATATGCATGGTCATCCGCTTCAGCCGGAATTACGAATCCCAACCAATGTACAAGATATTAGTATCCGCAATAATGGTGAAGTATTTGTTCACACCACTCAAGATGCAAATCCAAGACAAGTTGGGCAAATTTTAATTGCTAAATTTGAAAGCCCACAAGATTTAAGAAGTATTGGTCAAAACCTATATCGAGCAACACCTCAAGCCGGCGAGCCATCAGTTGGTAGTCCAGAACAGGAAAAACGCGGAATGCTTCAGCAAGGCGCATTAGAGCTAGCCAACGTGAACATTATCGAAGAAATGGTAGATATGATGCATACCCAACGGATGTTCGAGTTAATGGCCGGTGCAATTAACTCCGCAGCCGATATCGTGAAAAATGCCCAGGACATCCCGAAATCCTAGGGGCATAGTGAGGGGAGTGACGCGCCGCGTCGTTGGGGGTGGGCTTATTATCATACTGCTGGCACTCAGCGGTATGACTCCTTTGCATGCAATAATTACATCAGAAACGCTCTCTCAGTATGTTCAAAAAAGAGTGATCACTCATATTTTGAAAGACCCTGATATTGTGACCAAAGATATTCAAGTTAAAGTAAAACCCGAAAATGTAGATAGAGTTCCAAAAACTGCAACAAAATTCACCGTCAAAATACAAGAAAAGGCCACCTTTGGAGGTAATCATATTCTTCCTGTCGTATTCTCAGATGACGCTGGTAAAGAGATTTACCAGCTTCCAATACATCTTCATGTCAACGTCTTTGGAAAGGTATTTAAAGCCAGCGGGCAAATAGAAAAGGGAAGCATAATTGACGATAGTCAAGTCAACCAATATTACGAAAGTATTAACGGATTTCCTCAAAATCGAATCCGAAATTTACACGAGATTGTAGGCTATGAAACCATGATCGCTTTACAGGATGGATCGGTCATTACTCCCTATCAAATTCGGAGAATACCAACTATTCGCTCAGGACAGGTAATCAGTGCTAAAATACAAAAACGAGGATTTGGCCTCAACATCAAAGTGAAGGCAATGGAAAATGGATATTTAGGCCAACGAATTAAGGCCAAAACTCTATTAGACAGTGGTAAAATGCTTGAGGGGACTGTAATTAATAATGAAACAATTGAAGTTAATACTCTGTATTAGTATCGCATTGATGGTGTGTGGCACCACTCCGATTATCCCAGATTCTTTATGGGCACCGGGGCAATCACTATATACTCCAGGGCAACGACAAATTCAGGTCGGAGATATCATCACCGTCCAAATCTCCGAAAGCACCTCAGCTGCCCAAGAAGCCTCAACCAGAACATCCAAACAGTCCGGAATCGCAGCTAATTTCCTCTCCGCATGGGATCGTATTGCCAGTCTTTTAGGGAATGACACTGACCGCAGACAATATGATTTTGAACTCAATGGCGAAGAAAATTACAGAGGGCTAGGTCAAACATCGCGTCGAAGTCAGGTTCGAGCCGTCATTACTGCAGTCGTCACCGAAATCCTGGATTCTGGAAATATTTTTATTTTGGGTGAGCATCACGTCAAAGTAAACAATGAAGTCCAAACCATTCGGATTTCAGGAATTGTAAGGCCTCAGGATATCTCTCCAAGAAATACAGTATTCTCATATCAGCTCGCAAAAGCAGAAGTCTCAATTATTGGCGCCGGGGTTGTTAATCAAAAACAAAGTCCTGGATTACTCACCCGAGTATTTGGATGGCTATTCTAATGAAAAACAAAAATACATCATTAATTATTGCATTAGTCGTAGGACTATTAATTCCAGCAAGTCTTATCGGACAGGAATTAAATCCCATTACCCAAATGGATGTCCGGCTAAAAGATTTAGCCAATATCGTCGAAGCTAGAGAAAATCGTCTCATCGGATATGGCCTTGTCGTGGGATTGCGAGGTACGGGCGATACTAAAAGTGCAGGATTTACAGAGGCGTCTCTCGCCAACTTGCTAGGTAAACTAGGCGTTCCCCTCGTCGGAGGCTTGGGATCCAGAAATGTGGCATCCGTCATGGTATCTGCAACATTGCCGCCATTTATTAAAAAAGGTCAAAAAATCCCTGTTACCGTATCCGCAATTGGAGATAGTACCAGTTTAATCGGGGGGCAACTTCTTCCAACAGAACTAAAGGGGCCAGATCTTAAAACCTATTCACTCGCTCAAGGGCCAGTCATTGTTGGTGGATTATCAGAATTTAGTGAATCATCTAGTTACCAACGCAACCAAACAACTGTAGGTCGTGTGCCTGATGGCGGGATAGTCGAAGTCGAAGTCCCCGTGACATTCGAAGATCAACACAATATTACAATCGTACTAAATAGCCGAAATTTCATCACCGTATCCCGAGCAGCGAAAGCCATCCAAGATAATGGATTCCCAGGGGCAAGAGCGATTGATGCTAATACCATCAAAATTCCATTAGCAGATTTGCAATCAGCAGACTTGGTCGACACCATCGCAAAACTACAGGACATATCCTTAATTCCAGATGCCTCATCAAAAATAGTCATTAATGCCAGAACCGGAACCATCGTCATTGGCGAAATGGTCAGATTATTCCCATCAGCACTAACACATGGCAATATTTCTATTCGAATTTCAAATCAAGGTGCAAGCGCAGGAATTGGCGGCCAAAATCAGGCAGCAGAATCTCCATTACAAATTGAAGAACCGCAAAGCCCCCTAGTATTACTTAATCCAAGCGCAACGTTAACAGGCCTAGTAAACGCCCTCAATGAAATCGGAGCTACACCCAAGGACTTAATCTCAATCATTCAGGCTCTGCAAGAGTCAGGCGCATTGATCGGTGAGTTGGTGTTATTATGAGAATGATCTTATTAATTGGAGTGATGTTGTTTTATGCGCACCAGTTAATGGCATTTGATATGGTGAGCGGAATGATGATGAATAATATCGATTCCTTAATGGACTCCCAAGACGATAGTGACATAGATAAAATGACTGAAGAGCAAAAAATGACCAAGGTTCAGGCTCATATTATAGAAACAATGTTTTTAAAGACACTGCTTGAAGATGATCCAATCCTTCAAATGAATAAAGAAGAGCGTGAGGAAGAAGATGGCGGAGAAGACACCGGCCTAGTCTCAATGGCATCAGAATATTCATTCTACAATAAAATGATGACAAGGCAATTATCTCAAAAATTAGCAGAAAAAGATTTATTAAAAATGACAGCGCGGTTTAAAAATCGCGGGCAAGCCTATAATGTAGAAGTGCCACAATCTCAAGGTATATATGACTAATAAACAACCAATCAATATTGAAGATTTAAAACGCAAAGAAGCGATCAGCAGCAAGCTCCCGTCTGAACTAACGGATGAGTTTATGAAAGACCATCTGCCGATGGTTGAGGCTCTTGCGGCCAATATCATTGCAAGCGGAAAAGTCCCCCCAGGAATGGATTTTAATGATCTAGTCGCATGGGGAGTTGAAGGATTGATTAAAGCCTTCCGTAATTATCGGACAGATAAAGGCTCTCAATTTAAAACCTATGCCTACTACCGCATTCGAGGCGAGATGTTCGACCAGATCCGAATCGAATGGCGCTACCGAAACCCCAATGATTACCAGGAATACCGAAAAAAGAGTCAGGAACAGATCGCCGATTTTGCAGAAGCTGCGCTCGATGACTTTGAGTCCTCTCAAGGTAACCCTGAAGGCTATGTCAATCGACTTATCACCAACTCCGCAGTGATGTGCCTAATGTCACTCGATAGTATGGAAGTCGCGTCCGAAAGTGAAGGGACTCGAAACCCGGAAATCAAACATATCGACCAAAAACAAGATGTATTATGGGAAGAAATTAGAAAGCTAGAACAAGATGAACAGCGAATTATTGAAATGTTTTATATCCATGACATGAAACAAAAAGAGATTGCAGAGCATCTAGGGATTTCAAGAAGTTCTATTTGCAGAATTCACATGAAAATTTTAGAAAAATTAAAAGGTAGATTAAAAGAAAGAGATGCCGTATAAAAAAATAATCACTGTTATTGCGCTCGTGATGGGATTAACAGCCACTAGCCATGCCCAATCCTTAGAAAGTAAGTTTTATAGCTCTTACTATAAATCCGTTGAAGACGGCATGATTGAAGGGGGGCGAAATCAAGCCATTTATTCATATATTCTCGCAAACGCATCTACCCCTGGCGTAGACTTGGTCGCATTACTCCCACCAAAAGACCGCGTTGAAATATTAAAAACACTTCCAGAACAAGCAACCAGTGAAGAAAAAAACTCTGCAATTTTAGAGTTTGTCTTAGGTAAAATGTCAGTCAATAATCGACGAACATCCGCACTCGCTGTCATTTGGGGAAATAAGACTAAAACGCTTAAAAACGTTGTGACACTTGGGAAATAACGGTATACTCCCCATAGAGGATGTGAGGATATAACCTATGAAAAAACAGCACTGGATAGTCATCACCTTAATAGCACTCTGTACCCTAATTCCTCGTGGATTAGTCGCTCAAAGTCTCGATGACGCCTTTAATTACAGTTTATCTGGCGTCACTGCTCAAAAAGTTCGTTTAACATTAATTGCACAAAATATGGCCAACTTAACCACTCTTGAAGATGAAAATACAGGCTTACCTTGGCAAAAACGATATGCGGTACTTACCCCCGGCGAAAATGGGGTACGAGTAGTGTCTGTCGAAAAAAGTAATAAGCCATTTGGTAAATATTATGACCCTGCGGTACCCCAATCCAATGCAGACGGATATGTGGCTTTTCCAAACGTGAACATACCGGATGAGATGGTCAACTTGGCCTATACTGAGATGATTTTTGACTCTAACATTACTGCATTTAGGACTACAAAAGCACTGTATCAGAATTTCGTAGATGCAATGAAATAGGAGAACTAATCATGATGATCGGCATTCAACCAGTAGCGCAATCTCCACTAACTACAGAATCACTCAAAGGGCTGCAAGTACAAGTACCCCTTGTCGCAT
This sequence comes from bacterium UBP8_UBA817, assembly GCA_945888435.1. Taxonomy (GTDB): domain Bacteria; phylum Margulisbacteria; class Marinamargulisbacteria; order SXXA01; family SICP01; genus CAMCZW01. The sequence continues at coordinate 65,629 of CAMCZW010000003.1, read as the reverse complement.
TTGATAGTCTCTTAGCCCAGGCAATGAATCCAGACGCATCCGTGGCTGCCGCTTCATCCGGCGCATCCAAGGTCTCCGAAATTAAACATAGTGAAGAAATTATTTCAGACCGTCAGTGGTTAATCAGTCAGTCCATTCAAAATGTGACCCCTGCGGCTCCCACTCAAAATCCAGTGGATCCAGTAAATTATTATAATGAAAGCATTGAGCCTGCCTTAACACCACAAAATATCAATGATGAAGGCCTCAGAACTTCTAAACTATCAACAACCCCATTTCAGTTTTTTTTAGACAAAGGGATTGATTATTTTAGACGGATCAGCGGAATGGAGCGAAGATCTGACCAGTTGATGGAACGATTCGCCCGTGGGGAAGCTTCCATTGAAGAATTAACAATTGAAAAAGCAAAAGTAAGCGTTGCACTTTCGTTCGCTGTAACCTTGGTCACTCAAGTGACCCAAGCGTTTAACGAACTTAAAAATATGCAAGTCTAGTTGAATATAGGAACTCACCATGGCTGAAATTGATTTTGATACCGAAGATACTGGAGGCGATGATTTAAACGACTCCCAGGATCAACCTTTTCAGGAGCGTCGAAGCGGATTTTTTACTAGAAAAAGACTCATCATTGGGATTATTATCACGCTATTCGTAGTTAGTGCAGCGGTCTGGTCAATGAGAGATAAGTCTGATTCTCCAAATCCAACTCAGGCCGTCCAAAAAGAAAAACCTAAAAAAAAGAAAAAATCAAAATTCAAACCACTTTATTCTCAGCTGACATCAACCCAGTTGTCCGCGATTATCCGCGAGTTAAGCTTTCAAGGGATTCAATTTGATACGGCTCAAAACGGTAAAAACTTTTCAATTTTAGTCGATGAAGAAGACAGCGATCGAGCGCGAACAATCCTAGCGATCAAAGGGCTTCCAGATGGCGGTTCAAAAGGGTATGAATTATTAGATAATTCCGAAACATTAGGGGTTACCGAGTTTGATAAAAGAATTCGATTTTTAAGAGCGCTGTCTGGAGAGCTTGAAAAAGCGATTATCCAGTTTGATGCGATCGAAAGCTGTAAAGTACAAATTGTATTACCAGAGCAACGTCTATTTGCAATCAGTCGTCCACCGGTAACGGCATCAATTCTGATCAGAAAGAATGTCGGGGCCGAAATTACCGATGAAATTGTCTTTAGTATTATCCAGCTTGTTTCTAAAGCGGTAGAAAATCTACAGCCTGAAAATGTATCGGTGATTAATACTGAAGGTAATGTATTATCCAGCGGTATTTTTGAACGAATTGCAGAAAAGCAAACAGCTCCTGCGTCTTCGCTTCCACAAGAAGATAAGTTACAAAATTCAGAGTTTGATAAAGGGACTCCAATATTACCTGATATCAAATCTATTAATGACTGGCTGAAGATTAAAAAAGAATTTGAAAGAGGCCTAGAAGATAAAGCCATTCGTCAGTTATTAGGGATTCTCCCAATGAAAAGCTTTAAATTAGCCATTACATCAGATATCGGGGCCATCGAAAATGGAAAAATACTCGATGTAAAACGTCTATCCGTCAGTATTATTCTTGATAATAATAATCAAGAAATTTTTGTAGATGATTATCTGAAAGAAGAAATCTTTAAAACAATTGCACCTTCAATTGGATATATTAAAGGACGGGATAACATCACCTTATCTAAAGCCGATTTTCTCACCTTTTCAGAAGAAGAGATTAAACGTCTAGAAGGATTACAAAAGAAAGCGCTACCAATTAAAAAATACATTAAATGGGCAGGGTATGCTCTTGCAGCCATTGTTACGGGATTAGTTATAAGATGGGGACTTAGAAGACGAAAACTAGCCAATGAAGGGTTAGAGTTTGGTAGGGACGATAACGAAGATACTGATTTTGATATTGATACAACAAGTAATCAAAATATTACGAGAATCAATGACATTGCCTCCACCAATCCAGAGTGGATTGCCGAAGTGCTTGAAAATTGGATTTCATCGTCAGATGAGACTGCAGAGGAGGATTTCTAATGCTCAGTGGATTAGAAAAAGCACAAGTCGTCCTATCAATGCTGGGTGAAAACTCATCTAAAATCCTAGAAAGATTATCGGAGTCTAGCCGAAGAAAAATAACGGCCATTTTAGGCGAAACTGCAGAAACCGATGGTCAAACTCGCAATATGATTTTGTCCGAAGTACTGAGTAAAATTGACAATAGCAAAGCCAATCGGTCTTTTGGTGCGACTATGAATAGCCCACAAAGTTTCAATACGGCACCTCCAAGTAGCAGCGGCTCTAATCAATTTGGAGAATCAGGTCTAACTCCAGCCTCACCTCCCCTCCAAAAAATGGACTCTGATCCATTTGGCTCACCTTCCTCCTCACCGTTCTCAGAAACAGCAGCTGAACCCGTAAAATCAAATATGCGCTTTACGCCAGAAGAGGCTTCACGAATCAGCAATCGATTACAAAAAGAAAAAGGCCAAATCATCGCCTTCTTTATGAGCCAGCTGAATGAAGAAGAGCGCGTAGTAATGACCGACTATTTACCCACCAGTGTGACCTCTCAGTTAGAAGAAAGTAAGATTGATAAAATCCCTTTAGCAGGCAAAATTTTTACCAATCTACTTAAAAAGCTATCTGCGCCTGATAGCGACAACGATAAAAATACTGGAAGCAACGCGCCGGATAAAGAAGGGGCATTCCGTTTCTAATCTCTTTTTTTAATCGCAATTAAAAGAGCGCCAATCACAAGTAAAACTGGCGCAAAATAATATCCTACTTTGACAAAAAAAGTAGGCTTGGTCACGAGGGAAAGCTCCTTAGCCGCGACACCCGCAATACCTTGAGGAATCGACATAATCATCACACCCCGGTTAGAAAACATTCCAGAAATACCCTGATTAGAGACATGGATAAGCGGTAGGCCTGTTTCAATGGCCCGACTTTGGGTCATGGCCAAATGGGTGTCCGAAATCCTAGATCCGATAAACCATCCATTATTCGCAACGCTGAGTAGCATCTGAGCGCCTTGTTCAGCATGACTGCGGGCACACTCTGAGTAAATACTCTCCAGGCATACCAGCGGACCATAAACCAGCGATCCCACCTTCCACGGCACTAGCGCAGGCGCTTTGGTATAATCGCAATTGCTTAAAATTCCAGAAAGACCCAGAGAAATAAAGAGAGAGCGACATGGCCAATATTCTCCAAACGGCATAAGCCTCGTTTTTTGGTACACCACAGGGCCCGCGCCTTCTGTGGTTACCGACGCAATAGAATTGTAATAGCAGCCATCCATTTTGACGGGTGTCCCAAATAAAATGGTAGAGGAATCCCGAGAAGCCAAGTCGCGAAGCGTTGTCATGACAGACCGTAATCCTAAATTAAGCCCCGGCGTTACCGTCTCTGGTAATAACACAATATCCACAGGGGGAAGTGTCGAAATCAGCCGAAAATAATCCTGCCAAATTTCCCACTGACGATGGCGGCTAAATTTAAGAGCTTGCGGATGATTACCCTGCACAATTCCCACTCGAATAGAGTTGCTAGATACAGGAATTGAAGTCAACCGATACTGTCCCCATATTCCACATCCAATCAGTGCTAAAATTGCAATCACCACCCACTTAGACGGCCATGATCGGTTAATAACATTAGAACCGACTGCAAATAAAATATAATTCCCAAGCACCACAATTCCGCTCACTCCAATAACCCCCCAAAGGCTCGCAGTCTGCATTATCGGAAGTAGGGATATTTGAGAATATCCCAATTGTCCAAGAGAACTCCCAATCGGCCCCATCATTTCGCGAATCCATTCAAATCCTAAATAAAAACAAAAAAAAGCCACAAGTTGCCATCGCACCGATGCCCAAGAGGTAAACAACCCCACTACCCCATAAAAAAGTGCCTGAAATACAATAATCGCCATCCAAGCCAAGCTCACGCCCCACAACGGCGCCCAGGCCTTAAGTGAAAAGACCCAGCCATACATGCCGCCCATAAATACAAGCCCAAAGATAAACAGAGTCCAAAAAGCCTGACGTGACGATTGAATCGGAAATCCAAGAGAAATAAATAGCGGAATCAACGCCACATACGCAATCCCCCCATGGCCATAAGGCGAACACGCCAAAAACGCCAATATCCCTGAAAATATCGCTAATAAAATTCTTATAATATGTCGATTGACCATTCAACTAAATCCGAGGCAGTCGCAGAGGTATCTTCCGAATCAAAAAACGGCCCAATCTGAGCATTTTTCTCAACATTGATCACAAGTTCTCCCGCTTGAGCATCCTGCAAAATATCCCGAAGTGTTCCCGCTTCGGTCACAGGAGAATCCGTTACTTCAGACGTAAAAATGGAGTAGTGAAGCTGGGTCGCCGCTGCCGCAGACAACGACGACATCGGAAACCGGATAATCATCGTGGATCCAGTCACGACATAAGTCCCATCAAACGCTAGATTTGCTAAATAATTAAAATGATTGTCAGCAGAAATTGCTGTAAATCCGGTACTACTTGAGTTAAATAAAGAAATCCCTTGGCGGCCAACCACAATATAATCACTCCATGTCCCAAAAAAATTCGAATAAAAAGGCAAAATAGCGTTTATTTGATTTTGAAAATCAGGATGAGCATCATTATAGGTTCGCCCTGGTGTCGGAAAGTACTTTGCCGGAGGAATTTCCGGAACTAAAGGACGAGTGACTCCCGAAAGCGCAATATAGTACTGATACTGACCGACATCCACACCACCCCTAAATTTAAGTGTGACTTGAACTATCCGGATATCCTGAATATCCGTCTGAGCGGTATTCGCACACCCCCCAATAAAACAGATCAAAATAAACAAACCTAGAAATCTATGCATCAAAAGCGCTCCTGAGAGGTCTTATCAAAGAACCCTTCAAAGGTTGTGACATTTTGATTTTTCTTAAATCCGAAAGAGTCTTTAGGGAATGCCAAAATTGTAAAGAGGAGTTGATATTCATCACGTAGTTTATTATAGCTAAATTTTATTTTTCGGCAGTGATTTTGTTTTGAGATTCCTAATGTTTGCATATGATAACTCTCAAATACATAAGATCTAGTATGATCCGGGACATCGTACACAAAGTCACTTTCAAACGCCCACGCATACTCTGAGCTATGCCCAAATGGTAACGACACTGTAAAACTAGAGTTATTAATCGTCCCCTTATTCACATTTTGAGAATGATGAAGACTAATCCCCATATTTTTACTAGGTGTATACGCAACATCCCAAATAAAAGCTCTAAAAATGCCAGAATCTTGAAAGCTGGCCACTTCATTGTCACGATCTTTAAGATAATCCTGGAGATGATTAATATCGGCACCTGTACTCAAGCGAAATGACGCTGAGGAATTAGGCCTCACCAAAATCGAGGTCGCATAAGGCGTATAGTAATCCCGAATATAGTCATATCCTACAGAATGAGTCCAAGAATACCGATCTGGAGAGTCATAAAAAAATACAATACTTTGATTAATCTGATTGACTTCAACCACACCATTTTTAAATTGACTAATAAAAGGAGAATTCCCATTTTGAGGGATATAAGTCCGGTTGTAATCCGTTTTTAATTGTATAAACCGAGACGCTTTATATTCATACGAAGGCTTAATATTAAATTGATAAAACGAGTCGCTCTCGAAGAGAGAAAATCCAGGTGTTTTAAATAAAAACTGATCAAAAGCAGAGTTTAATGAAAAGATCGTTTTATCCGAAAACGGAGTCCACTGTTTATAAAGTGTTTGCTTGAAAATATAAGTGTTTGGCTGGCCTTCAAATTCAGAATTTGATGGAAATTTAGAAAGGCTAGATCCAACAATACGATGTTCTTGATACCTTGCAACAGTCAATGCTGAGGTTAACGTATAGCCCTTAATTGAGAGAGGAGAATATGTCACTTTAACCTCAGGAAGTTTATAAAAAAAGTTACGCAAATCCCCAGTGACACGATTAGAATCCAAATCAAATAAATGATCCACAGTTAAAGTGGCTTTCCATTGGGGAGAAATAATTTTAGAAAATACAGTCGTTGCTTGAAGCTGATTATCCATCCGGGCCGCATTAGATAAAATCCCTTCCCGTCCCTGATATTGAAGCGTGGTGATCATATTTTGTTCTGCCGGTAATTTTAGATAATGAGAAAATTGAGTATCAAAAGTACGGGCTTTAACCACCAAATTATCAGATTGAAAATGACGAAACGTATAGATAGGATCTTGATTAAATCGATGTGTAGATTGAAGTGACATTGATTTTAAGCGTTGGATAAAATTTTCGCTTTGATCAATCCCTGCATCAAAATAACTCCCCATATTGTCGTAAGTCGCCTTAACTCCATGAGAATCTAAATGAATCCGACCCGATGAATTAATCCGTTCAGCATCAGTAGTGCGGTAATACCCTGACAGTAACCACGAGTCATTGAGCTTGTACCGATGGTCTAACTGCAAGGACTCATTAAGCTTACCTGTATCCTGTTCCGAAAGCTGATAAAAATAAGCCGTCCCATCATGAGGCCCAAATTGATAATAATGACGAACTCCAACCCCAATTCCCTTAGATTGATACCAATCTAAAAGAACACTGGATTCATGACCATTACGGTAATCATAATCCACCACATTTTGGACAAACCATCCCCAGCCAGGTGTCTTTTTTTCACCAATCGTCGGGAAATTCCAAATAATCCGCCGCTTCCCCAATTCAAAGGTATAAATAGGAGAGTAAAGCCCAAATGGGACAAATCCTAAGGGGTAATATAAAAAAACATTTTTACCCATAATCCGATGATCCGGCCGATAATCAAATATAGACGCCTTAAAATAGTAATGAGGCTCAGGAAGGCTACAGCTCGTAATTACACCCTTTTCGCCAGTGTAGTGATGACCATCATCAATTAAGTGCTTAGAGGACAGATAAACCGTCTCTTGGACGTCCTGAGGATGAATGGATACTCTCACATCCCAAAGTTCTGCAACGCCGGTATCAATATTGTATGAGGCAATTTTGGCATAGGCCGAATGATCACCCCTGGTAATCACCACACCACCAGATCCATATAGCCAATGGCGTTTAGTATCAATTTTTAGGGCAGGTGCCTGAATCTTGGTCTCCCCTAAAGATAATTCCACATTCGATGATGCCCGCAATACGTGATGGTCCTCATCAAAATCTACAGACCCAGCCTTTAAGCGAAGTTGATCAGGAGAAAGTGCAAAAAGAGATAGGGGGCCAACCAAGACAAGCGCAATGGATCCCATCAATATCCAACGGCTTAAATTAGTTAGCATCACATATTAGGGCGAAAGAAAATCAAAAAGAGGCATCCCCGAGTAAGGAGATTGTGTGTTATTTGCTGATTTGACCGACAGTCCAGAATTTCCTCTTCCATGGTAAAAAGGGACAAACGACAATTTATAATCGGATGTCCATTCGGACTGAGATTCTAATTTAGGATTGAGATAAAAAAGCCGGCGATGCAAAAAGGGAAATAATAATCCAGAATCCAAAGCCTTTTTCCAAAACTGTAAGGCTCTTGGCATATCGTTAAGCTGAAAATACACATCTCCCAAATTAAGTAGCGCAATCCCATGCTTGGGATTAAGCGATAAACAGTCTTCAAATTGATTAAGTGCCGAGTCCCACTGATTTTGACTCGCATAAATGAGGCCCTTAGTAATAAAAATGGCATCTAATTTTGGATTAATCGACTGGGCTTTAGTTAAATAGTAAAGTGCCGAATCCAATTCTTCTTGAATCAATTTCACCATGGCTAAATTGCAATACGCAGCCGTCAGTTGCGGATCCATCTGAATGGCCAATTTAAAGGATTCTTCAGCCGTTTTTGTATTGTCTTTTAATAAGGCAATCACACCTTGTTGATTATGAGGATGCGCAAAACTTAATGCCCCAGATTGAGAGGAATTTACGTATAAATCATCATTTTCTGGGTTATGCACTGCCATCAATGACCACTCAGGACTTCCTTCTGAAATAAATGACGAACATCCTGTCACAATGAGGCCTCTAAAATCGAGCAAGTTCTCTTCTTTTAATTGAGATAAAATATGTTGAACATTGGGGAATTTAATATCGTTTTCTAAAATATATTCCAGCTGATTAAGCGCTTCCTGAGGGTTACCAATATGAAGGTAAGACACCGCCATCAAATAAGCCAAGCGATTACGAAGAGGGTAGTCAAATTCACTTACTTTCAAAAAGAGGCGATTTAGCTGACTTAAAGATAAATCATAACGACCTAGTTCCATAAAACATCGGCTAATCAAAATTTGAGCATCAATCATATAACTTGGATGCTGGGTCAATTTTTGAAAATGATCCAATGCCGGATAAAGCAATCCATGATTCATATACAAGACACCTAAAGAAAAATGGTGTTCAGGAGGGGCCTCTGCAATAAAGGTTTGTGAAGTTTTATGTTGAATCAACCGATGAATTGTATGCGTCTGAAAATTTTTGAGAGATAAGTGAACATCAATATGATCAATATGACGATCAAGTGCAGAAAATAGCATTTCTTGAGCTTCTAAAAACCGGCTTCCTTTTTCAAAAATAGAAGCCATCATAAGGCGGCCTTGCAAGTCAAAATCCGTACCCAATAGCTGACGAGACTCTGTTTCACAGGTTAATCTTTCGTCAGTAATCAATGCGTGTTCGGCTAACTTGAGTCGGCAAGTAGGTTCAAGATTGGCATCTTGGCGCATCAATTCTCTAAGACGACGGACAATGAAGGCATCATCACGCTCTTCAAGACTAATCATTGAAATCACAACGCTTAGACTTTCAGAGTGTCGGCCTAACTGAAAATATAAATCCGAAGAAAGCTCAAGCGCAGATGCAAACTCTGGCATTTGAATCAAAATCTGGTCTAATCGTCTAAAAATATCGTCACTCACAAGATTATCCGTAAGAGATCTTAATAAATCCACCGCATCGGCATAATGGCGATTTAAAATATGACAATCCGCCAACATCAACCGTGCCGATGGATGATCGGGAAATACGGATAATAAGTATTTAAGCGACGTAATAATGTCATAGGCTGATGCGCCATCTAAATCAAGTAACACCCGCAGCTGTTCAACAGAGTCCGAGGGTTTCATCCCCTTAATAAATAAAACAACCAAAGCTTTTCGCACATAGGTACATTCTGGACGACGTTTAAGCACGGCCAAGCATTCCTGAGTGTAGTGGGGGGTCGCATCCGGTGCTTCCTGAATAATTCTCAGTAAACACTCAGAATAATCTTCAAATCGGCCAGCCTTTAAATAAAATTCACTAAGTGACTTTCGATAATTTAAATGAGGCTGATCAAGTTCAAGAATTAATTTTTCAAAAAATAAAATCCCAGAGTCATAAAGACATTTCTCCATGTAAATTACAGGTAGTAAATCCACAATTGCAGGATCAAGGATATTATCTGAAAATGCGTCTTCAAAAATAGTTTGAATCACATTTTGATGTGAGCAATTTTTATAAATCTTACTCAATAAATAAAAAACTTGAGAATGATTCGGTGCAAAATCAAGTATATTTTCAAGCTCATCGCAGGCCGAGTCATAGGATTTCATCGTAATATAAAGTTCGGAAATCAGTAGCCGTAAGCCCACATCATCAAAATGAGAAGTGAGCCGCTTGTATAGTTGGGACAAAACATCCGCACACGCAGACGGAGATCGATTAATTAAAAGCTTAATACGATCCTGAGCATCGGGATACTGCTGATGTTTCACCAAAGACAAGCAAAAATCTAACTCTTGCTTAAATTCCGATTCTACAACTCCAATCATGTCCTGTTACCGCCTAAAAAATTGAAATGCCATTACGCTGCTACCAACTGTACCGTATAGAATATTTGGAATCCAAGCCCCCCAAAAAGGGCCAAATGTACCATTTTTCGCCAAGGCCTGAAAGACGGCCACCATAAAGAAGTATAACCCAACAATTAAAACTGCAGAACAAATGGCAACAATAACGCCCCACCAGTCCTTACCCGACTTCACAAATGTTAAACAAAACGCAATTCCTACAATGCCAAAGATAAAGCAGGCAAAGGGCATTGCACGCTTAAGATGGTACTCCACTTCTAAGGCTTGAGTATTCATCCCGCCCCGAGACATCGTCGTAATCCTCTCACGCAATTCCACCGAGCTCATTTCCTTGGCAGATTTATTAGAGGAAAAATAGGCGCGGATCGCTTCATCCATATGAATGCTCAATTCAGAAAAATGGTTATAAAATTCTATCTGACCTTCAGAATTTAAATCAATCATATAGCCATTAATGAGAGTCCACATCCGATCATGCCAGATGGCCTCTTTCGCAGATATAATCCGAGGAAACGAATAGGTATCCTCAAAAATCAAAATCCCTTCCATACGAGAAGTCTTTTTATCAAGTTTCCGCACATAAAAATGCCGATTTTCAGGGACTTTAAACACCACGTTCTCCACAATTTCAGGAGGTGGTCGCTTAGAAATTTCTTGGCGGTAAAGTTCTTCAGAAACACGATTGGCCCAAGGAACCACCCGTTCATTCACAAAAAAAGCAAGGACTGTCACTATGGCGCATAAAATTAAAATTGGAAGCACAATACGTGCGGTAGGTATCCCGGATACCCGAAGGACAGTCAGTTCATTATCCTTAGCCATCCGAACAAGAAGAAGCATCACCGAAAACAAAACGGCCATCGGGAAAAACATCACCATTAATTCCGGCAGTTCATAAATAAGCATTCGGATAGTCGTCAGGACAGAGACCCCATGAGACACGGTCAATTCGACCAAGTACATCAGGATATTTACAATCGCAATAAGCGCAAATCCGCCGACCGCCAAAAAGAACGGCCCGACAAATTCGCGCACTAAATAACGGTCTAAAATTAAAAAACGCAATGCGTTAAATAAATTCTAGAAGTCTTCGCGTTTTTGTTGGCTGCGTGTGCGTTGCACAGCGGCTTTAAATTTGCGTTTTTTAGTATCTGAAGGTTTTTCAAAATGTTCACGAGCACGTAATTCTTGAAGAGTTCCTTCGTTTTTCATTTTCCGTTTGAATTTACGTAAGATTGAGTCAATAGACTCACCAGGTCGTCTTTCTTGTATAGCCATGTTTACCACTCCTTAGAATCAGAAAATCAGTTATCCTGGAGGCCATTTGAGAGGCCGTCCAGCTAAAAGGTGAACATGAACGTGATCAACCTCTTGGCCAGCATCCCGGCCGGTATTAACTACCGTGCGGAACCCCGTAATATGAAGACCTTGATCAACAGCTACTTGTCTCGCAGAGGAAAACAACTCTCCCATTAAAGACTCGTGATCACCACTGAGGTCAATCAACGAAGACAGATGACGCTTAGGAATTACCAGAATATGATGAGGGGCCTTCGGATTCACATCCCTAAATGCTAGGGTTGTCGGTGTTTCATAAACAATAGTGGCAGGAATCTCTCCCTGAACAATCTTACAGAAAACACAAAAGGAATTACTCATTAATATTCACCGCCAAAGCATCAAGTTGTAAACGGTGGTTGAGATTATACTCTAAACGGCTAATAATTTCGACAATCTCTTTTAAAGACCTCAAATGCTCAGTCTCACCACCAGAAAATTGGGTTTGAATATCCTTAAGCCACTGAGATAATTGATTGAAAATCTGGTCAGTATTCCGAGATAATTCAGCATGATAAACAAAACGATCTGACACAGGCATCTCACAGTAGCGCGAAAACGAAATAAGCGATTTCGTATCCTCTAAACTATCCGTAGTCATCGGGAAATCAAGTAATTGGCACCTAGAGACAATCGTCTGAAGTAAGCGGGTAGGGTGAGTTGTCGTCAGGATAAAGCAAACGCCGGGCATTGGCTCTTCTAGAGACTTTAAAAAAGCATTAGAAGCTTCAACCGTCATATCATGGGCATTATGGATAACCACACACATAAAGGCCGCGTTGTGAGGACCATACTGAACATATTGCTGAATCGATCTCACGGTATCCACTGTAATGGATTTTTCTGACATGATTTCACGGTAATCCACAAAACCCTCAGTAAGTATTTTAGCCTGCTCCCCAAATAGTAATGTCGCAAGTAACCGAGCACCATTAAGGGCCGAATTTACATCGGGGCTATAAAAAATATAAGCACCAGAAACCCGATTTTGAGCAACGATACTCGATAAAAGTTGCTCGCTACGAGACATTATCCCAACAAGCCAACAATCGCCGCTGTAATAATTCCTAAAATAATAAATTTATGTTGTTTACGATTTTCAACTTTCAGTTCATCAATACGATCTTGAAGATCACTTTGAGTTTTAGAAATATCAAATCGAAGGGTTTCTTGCTCAGACTCTGCTTTACCAAGTCGGCTAGTATGGTCATTAACGGTTAATTCAAGAGTAGAGAGGTACTGTTTATAGGTTTTAGATAAATGTCCTAATTCTTGCTTTTCAGCATCATTAAGATTGACTGGACCTTTATCAAGTAATGTCAGCATACGATCGATTAAAATCGCCATTTCTTTTCGGGATATCGCATCATTGGGGCGGAATTGGTTGCCATAGGCCAATAAATAGCCAGAATTAACAGATCTCTGAATTGCAGGAAAGGCAGGGTCTGATTTAGGAACATCCGATATCTCGCAAACTCCGCTCACGGTCATCATTAAAGTCATTAAAATAATTGTTAATAGATATTTCATAAGAAGCCTCCTAAAAGTTGATGTCATCATATCACGGCCGAATTTCTTTCACGATATTACCCGCACGAATGGTAATTGGCTCAGAAATATTGGCAGTGGTAAGCTTAAAATATAACGCCAAATGCACAGGTTGAGTCAGTTTTTTAAGGTCTGGTGAAAAGTGAACTGCACCAGGTAATGTCTTAATCTGAGCCTCCGTTGTCCAGTTATACCCGCCGCTTGGACGGGCACGTAAAAATTGAACTTCATCATCTGCAAACGTCGCAACTATGGCTGATGAATCTTCTAAAAATAATAGCGGTAACGCTGAGATATCAATAAAAATATAAGAACCTTCTCTCTTACTAGTAATGACAAGTGAATCCTGATGAGCTGTTCCTGCCAAGATTTTCTTCGTCACCTTCTCTGGTGTTGTATCGGGAGAAGATAATGTTACAGTCACAGGAAACTCTTCATAGGAAGGATCTAGTTTAAGCATCCAATTAACCGACTGTGTTTTTTGAGGCGCTAATGTCAGCAACTCTTTTTCCGCTAAATCAAAACCAGCAACCGTGACCCCTGGCCCTGGAATCAGTTTAAGGGAAATATTAGACACTCTATGGCCTGTCGGGTTAGCGACAATATAACTGGCTTTGACATATCGATTGGCACTAGGCTCCCACTGAGTCGGTACTTGAAGTTTAGTGAGGAGTCGCGCGGCTCCTTCGACATCAATGACATGGGTAATACGATTACTTTCAAGCGTAGAGGATGTGACTCCAATCGTAATCCGATTTCGGCCAACAGACGGAGAAGAAGGATATAATTTAATAGGGACCTGACGAGTTTCTGAAGACGCGACATCCCCTAACTCAAATTCAGTCTGGCCGCTTTCAGTCCTGAATCCAGCTGGTAAAGTAAGTTTAATGACCGTGTCTTTAGAGATAAACTGACTCGTATTACGCAAATACACCATCATTAAGAATGGGGCCTTGGATGACGAAAATAATTCAGATGGTCCGGAAACTCCCAACGATAATTCACCGCCAGCCAATTGTACACCGCCCAATCCATATAGAGTTTGGACCGTACGCGATGCCTGAGGAGCAATGGAAGTAGGATCAAAGTAAAGCGCCAATGCGGTATCTTTTTCAAATTCACCTTCACGAACAAATGGACGGCCTTTTTGGTAAGGAAATCTCCAAGGAGACGAAAATAAAGTCCCCCAATTGGCTAAATACATACGATCCGGAGCAACAACGTTATACCGACTATCCGCCAATGTTCCCTGGGCTACGATATTAGGCGTCGATAAAGAATCAAATGCTTGCCAATAATCAAACAAGTCAGACCGAGTATACGAAATTTCGGATTCTACCGCGTCCGATCCAATTCGAAATGGCGCGCCGTCATTGGCCCCCAATTTAGTATCCAGCAAAATCCGTACTCCAACACGATGGGGAATTGAATCCTCATTTTTAACCGAATATGAAATCAGTGCCGTATCTTGAACTCGAGTCGATGCACTACGCGAAAAATGGATCGTTTGCTTAACCAATATATCTGAAGAAAACCGGCATACGGTCTCGATGCGATCTGCCAGAACATTATGAGAAACCACTTTCCCAAATAGTAAATCAGTAGGAACTCGTTTTTGGTGCTTAGAACTTTCACCCCCAAAAATATAAGGCTCATCATCAATCAAAATAGTAGTGTAGGACGTCCACGGAATTGGCCGCCCATAAATAAGAGGTTGGCGATCATCATTGATTCTTTCTAAGTCTCCACCAGTCGTTTCAACAGAAAATCGCCCCAAATCTTGAGGGCCATCATTCACAATTAATTTAATAAAATCATTCGAAATCTCGGAGACATCCGCATGAATGGGCACGAACAAAAAAGACATGACAATAAAAAAAACACTCAATAATCGAATTATATTTTTTTGAAACATATGACGTCCTTATTCAACCGAAAATTCATGAGCCATTCTAATTTTAGCTTCAATATTTTGACCCCGAATGCGTTTGGGCTGCAATGTTTGGCTTTGCATATACCTAACGAAAGCCATATCCAATTCAGGATGTCCGGTGGATTTAACAATGGTGTAATCCTTAATTTTACCGTCGGCATCCACCACAAAATCAACCTCAACTTTACCGCCCCACCCAAAGTTAAGAGCAGATTTTGGATAAATCGGACGAACAGGGAAACCTAGTATCGGGGATTCACGGTCACCCGCATAAGTTTGAGGAGTTCCTACCAGCGCGCCTTCAGGTCCCGCTGCGGGTCGGCTTTCAGAAGCTGGTGTCTGAATCACTTCGGATGGTTGTTTGAGCGAAGAGCTGCTTTTTTGCGGCTCTGGCGGAGTAGGGGGCGTTACTTGGCGTTTTTGTGGAGGCGTAATCGTCGGTTGAACAAGAGGAGGTAATTCTTTATCAAGATCAAGTTCAGGACCCGCAGATGGAGTGTCATCAATAATGACTGTGCGAATAGGAACCCGTATTTTATCGCTCGTCCCATTATGCTGAGAGGTCATAATCACCGGAACAAATAACCAGAAAATTAAAAATAATATTGAGTGCAGTAAAAAGCTAATGAGAAACGAATCCCATTCAAGTGAATCGGGACGATGGGAGTTGGTATCAATAACCGCTCGGCTATTCTTGTGGGACAGCCAGTCGCTTTGCTTCGAGAACAATTAAATAACACCCACCTAAACGAATTGCATCCAATACAGACATAACGGACTCATAGGGTGTAGTGCGATGCGCTTGAACTACAACCTCAAGTTTAGGAGCCGCCGCAACCATCGTCGTAACTTCTGATTGAAGAGCGGGTAAGTCAATGATTTCACGGCCATCTAAAAATAACTGACCGGTTTCAGAGAGAGACACTACCACCCCTTCAAAAGGATGTTCAGCAGTAGCGGCTTCAGGCAACTCTAATTTAATCCCATCTTGGACTGAGGAGAATGTGGTGGAGACCGCAAAAAAAATCAGAAGGGTAAAGATCACATCAATAAATGACGTCAGTGTAATATCTGGATTCTTAGCACGGCGCCGATGGGGCCGAAATTCTAAATTAATAATGGTTACCGTCCTCCTGACCGACAATACCCAATAACTTCATTCGAAATTTGACTTAGCTGTGAGAAAAAAGAATCCATGCGATACATGAAATACTGATAGGCAATTAAAAACGGAACTGAAATAGACATTCCTACTGCCGTTGCAATCAAGGCCTCAGAAATTCCACCAGACAACTGAGCTGCATCTCCAATATTACCACCAGAGAGAACTCCGAAAATCTTAATTAATCCTGACACTGTTCCAATCAAACCTAAAATAGGAGAGACGGTAACAAGAGAAGATAAGATTGCCATATTACGATCAACCGAAGCAACTTCATTACGCATAGTCGCTTCAATTTGGTATTGCACTTCCCGATCTGTACCATCAGACAATGTAATTGCCTGACGCAATACTCTCCAAACAAGCTGAGGGGATGAGCTGATATCTTGCAACACTCGGTCCTTACCGGACAATTGTAACTGACTCTTAACTCGGTCTAAAACCAAGTCATGAGGAAACGAATTGGAATGCAAGAAAAAGAAATTATAAACAATAATCGACACGCCCCATACGGAACAGCCTAGTAGCGCCCACATGACGGGCCCCCCCTTCATAAACCACTCAATAAGCATACATAACCTCCAATGACAAAAAACAAATATTAAACATAACTATGGGAGTAATAAAATCGCAGACACAAAATACCATGAAAAAAAATAAAAATCTACATTTTAGGGTAGGTGACGCTTACCCCTGATTTATACGGCGGATTAGGTGATGTAAAGTCCCATATTCCCGACGGTTAAAATGAAATGCTAGGCGAGGTTTATCTGGATAAAGTTGAACTTCTTCTGGAATCTCGGCTGCGGTGGTTTGAGTAAAGGATCCTTCTAATAATAGGTGCTTAAATGTCTGGTTAATTTCATCAATTAAGTCCGAAGAAAGCGGGGTTTCAAGTCTCATGACCGTATAATTTGGCAAATACCTGATGGAATGGTAAACCCTGTAAAATTGAGTAATTTCCTCAATAGCGTCCTGAACATTGTCAACAACTTTATATAAATGCATATCATCAGGAGAGATAAGAGAACGGCCTAAAAGTTCGGTCTGGATCATTTGGTGCCAGGTAGTCCAATAGGTGCTATCCGGAGATGCAATCATCACCAAAGGACGTGGAGCACAGCGTCCAGTTTGGGTGAGAGTTAAATTTTCAAAGCCTTCATCATGCGTCCCAAATCCACCAGGAAATAGTACAGTCGCATCTGACTCTCGAATAAACGCTAGTTTACGGATGAAAAAATAATGATAATCAATTAATTTTGGACTTGAAGAAATATAAGGATTAGGGTCTTGTTCAAACGGTAAATTAATATTGAGACCAAAGCTCATATTGAGTTCAGATCCTTTATTACACGCTTCCATGATTCCACCACCGGCACCTGTAATAATCATGAACCCTTTTTTTGTAATGGCCTGTGAAAAAGACTCAGCCATTTGAAAGTCAATATGATCCTGAGGGGTTCTGGCTGATCCAAAGACGCATACCTTTCGATGGTCGTTATATCGACCAAAGACCTGACGTGTTTTACGAATTTCCTTAATAACAGTCGTCATCATTCTGTAATCCGACGGAGAGCCTTGAAGTTCATAAAACCTCAATAGCGACCAAATCGACTGATTAAGCTCCTCGGTATGCTTAAAATCTCCAAATTGAGAAATAAACTGATCAATAGAGGCCCGAATCGTATCTTGATTACCCAATAAATCACTCATAAAAACAACTCCTCAGCAAAACTAGTTCGTATCATACCACTGTTTTAAATTGCATTTTATAAGTAAATGATAGAAACTAACTTCCCCATGAGTATCATCGGATTATCACTAGAACAACTTAAAAATAAAATTAAAGATGCAGGAATGCAGCCTTTTGTCGCGGGTCAGCTATGGGACTGGATCTACAAAAAAAATAAATTGACCTTTGAAGAGATGGTCAATATCTCCAAACAAAATCAACTTAAATTAAAAGAAGTTATCGAAATCAGCCCGTTCAAAGCGGTTGAATTACTTCCTTCCGGCGAAGGGCGAGCGATAAAATTAATCATTACTCTCAAAGATAACAAGAAAATTGAAAGTGTCATTCTCAAAGAAAGAGACTACTACACGCTATGTGTTTCCTCTCAATGTGGTTGCCCAGTAGATTGTAAGTTTTGCTTAACCGGCATAGTTGGATTTACAAGAAATCTGGAAGTCGATGAAATTATTGGTCAGGTTTTAGTTGCAAACTCCCTAGGCTATCACATCGGAAACTTGGTCTTTATGGGCATGGGAGAACCGATGCTCAATTTTGACAATGTATTTGAGGCCATTGATTTTATGACTTCGCTCGACACAATGGGAATGAGTAAACGCCGAGTCACAGTATCCACTTCTGGATTTATCAAAAACATTCAACGATTAATCGACGAAAAACGCTATATCAATTTGGCGTTTTCAGTAGGCCATGCCAACCCAGAAAAACGAGTTCGGTTAATGCCGATTGAAAAAAAGAATCCCATCATGGAAGTCGCCACCAAACTCCATGAATACCAGTCTCTCCACAACCGAAAGCTCACCCTCGAATATACCCTCATCGATGGAATGAACGAAGATGATCAAGCCATCCGCGAATTAGCCAGACTCGCCAAATATCTAGATGCCAAAGTCAACCTCATTAACTTAAATCCTCACCATAAAATCCCATTTAAGCCGGTCAGCACCAAAGTCCTGCATCGAGCCAGAGTATTTTTAGAACGAGAAAAAGTACCCGTCACCATTCGCTTTAGAAAAGGCGACGACATCTCCGCAGCCTGCGGGCAGCTTGGGGAAAGTCATTTGGCTCCTAAGACTGCAAGTTAACACTCACCACTAACCCCTCTCTGTTCCAAAGAGGGGAACTGGCATGAAGTATTACTCCTTGAGCCTCCCTCTTTAGAATAGAGAGGGAGGTTGGTGGGTGAGTGTTATTGGGAGATTGAAAAGGTTAATCCTTAAAGCTTCGCCGTAGTACACCGCTGACACTGTCCATAAATATGCAGTGAGCGATATTCCGGTCTAAATCCAATTGCGGCACAGGCTTGGGATAAGAGTGTGTCCACAGCCTCATCTTTAATTTCAAATATTTTACCGCAGACATTACAAAGTAAATGGTCATGGGGATGATGATCAGGCGTGCGTTCATAATAGACTTTGCCATCACGGGTCAGAATTTTTTGAATCAAACCAGCATCTAATAATTGTTTAATCGTCCGGTATACCGTCGCACGGGAAAACTTTTTATCCTTGGCACGAATGCGATCAATAAAATCCTCGACTTCAAAGTGAGTTCGGGTTTTATAAATCTCTTCTAAAATCGAAAGCTTTTGTTGGGTCACTCGCCCCCCAGTTTTGCCTAAGTACTCTTCAAATAATTGAATATGTTTTTTCATGCCTTTCCCTCATGGCCGGCAATTTTAGAGTCTACAGTCATAATATGATCAATCAATCGATCCACAAATTTCCTGATTTGAAAAATCAGGTGAGTGTTAGGCGCTTGGTTAGTATAAAAAGTTCTCAGATCACGAATCCGTAATTTAAAAATATCATGTTCACGCTTGTGGTACTCAATATCTGCAAATTTTACAGACTCCATAAATTCTTCTTCTTCCTGAAAATGGGAGAGTGTATAGTTTTCAAGATATTTAATCATCTCATCAATACGATCCCGATCATTACTTCGAACAGCTTCGTCCAAAGAAGAGATAAGGTGAAAAATTTCCCGATGATGATCGTCAATGTGATCATCGCCTACTGAATATTCTGCATTCCATTGAATGGTCATAACGTGCATTCTAGCCGATCACTCATAAGTGCGCTACTATAGGAAGCCTTTTTAAGTGACTATAGGAGTACACGATGATTGAAACACAAAATTTAACACTGTCATTTGCAGGAAGCATTCTTTTTGAAGATGTGAATGTCAAATTTGTAAATGAAAATTGCTATGGATTAATCGGAGCTAACGGCGCCGGAAAATCGACCTTTTTAAAAATTCTTTCAGGCGAAATTGAGCCCACAAAAGGCGACGTGATTATTGAAAAAGGAAAACGGATTTCGGTATTACGCCAAGACCAGTTTTTCTTTGATGAAGTCAAAGTTCTAGACGCGGTTCTGATGGGTCATAAAAAATTATACGAGACCTATGCGGAGCGAAATGTACTCTATTCAAAGCCATCTCTCAATGATGAAGAAGGGATGCGGATCAGCGAGCTTGAAATGCATTATGCCGAAATGGATGGCTACACCATCGAAGCTGATGCGGCCACCATGTTATGTGACTTGGGGATCGAAGTTGAACTTCACGATAAATTAATGAAAGACATCGAGTCCGGCTACAAAATCAGGGTGCTACTTGCGCAAGCCTTGTTTGGAAACCCCGACATTTTGCTATTAGATGAGCCTACCAACCAACTCGACTATGAATCAGCACAATGGTTAGAAAACTTTTTAATGGACTTTAAAAATACTGTGATCATTGTGTCCCACGACCGGTATTTTTTAAATAAAGTGTGTACCCACATTGCAGATTTGGATTTTAGACAAATTAGGGTCTATGTCGGTAACTATGACTTTTGGTCGCAATCCAGCAAAATGGCCATGATGCAAAAGCAAGAGCAACATAAAAAAGGCACGGAAAAAATCAAAGAACTTGAAGAATTTATCAGACGATTTAGTGCCAATGCGTCTAAATCCAAACAAGCCACGTCTCGTAAAAAATTAATCGAAAAAATTAGACCTGAAGAATTACCTGTCTCCACAAGACGAACGCCATTTATCCAGTTTAAACCTGGAAGACCTTGTGGAAGCTCCATTGTCAGATTGAAAAATGTGACCCATTCAGTAAACGGAGAAAAAATATTAAATGATGTCTCTTTTTCACTTAATAAATATGACAAGGTCGCCATTTTATCCAAAAATCCCTTAGCAAAAACTTTATTGCTTAAGATTTTAGCTGGGGAAATTACTCCAGATTCGGGCACGATTGAATGGGGCGAAACCATTACTAGAGCCTATGCTCCCAAAGATAACACCGTATTTTTTAAAAACGACATGACATTGCTGGACTGGATTACCCAGTATAGAACCACTGAAGATAACCAAACTCTCCGAGGCTATTTAGGAAGAATGCTATTTTCTGGTGATGATGTCACTAAAAAAGTAAAAGTATTATCTGGAGGCGAAAAGGCGAGAGCCATGTTTTCAAAGATGATGCTTAATTTGGCCAATGTACTTATTTTTGATGAGCCAACCGATCACTTAGACTTAGAATCAATTACATCACTTAATGACGGACTAAAATCATTCCCAGAATGCATTATCTTTACATCCCATGACTTTGAGCTCACCAATACCGTGGCCAACCGCATAATCGAGATTGGCCTCGGAAAAATGAGAGACAAGCATACGACCTTCGAAGACTTTCTCGGTAAGAAGAGCGGCGTCTACTAAGCATTAAAACGCGAAGTATCTCATCCCTAGCGAGTCGTCATGGCTTCGGCTTCGCTTGTTGTTAAGTTTTCGAGTAAAGCATCGGACCTAGGGATAGTACCGGATACATCACGTGGAAGCGTAAATGAAATCTTTTTATTTGAAGTCATGTTGTTACCATCAATATAGGTACTCACAAACCCGCCGCTTTCTGAAACGATCAGTTCAATTTCGGTTGAAGTTGCTTCAACCCACAGAGAACCTGACTTTTTCATCCATTTCCAGCTCACACCACTAATCGTGTCATCTTCACGAACATTATATTCTCCAGCAGGTGGTTGAATCGTCTCAATTGGAAATTGAAATCGTTCATAGAGAAGATTCTCGGTATACGACTGGGAATAGTAGGAATCCTTCGAAATCTCAAAAGTGACCCCCGTATTTACATAAGTAAATTCGGCATTAGTGGGTAGGAATACATTTTCAAGATCGGCAAAACTAACTGGGCTACCCCCAACTCTAGGTTGAAATCAATTGTGAAAATCCAAATAAATATCGCGAAATCCTTCAACAACGTCCAATACGCCATTGTTATTAATGTCTGGATTTACATAGCGCAGACAAAGATCATCCATGGCTCCAAAGAAGGTGCAGCAGTTGCACTGCTAGTTGCAGTCGCTTCTTCAAATTCAACATCACCTAAATCAGTTTCGGTACTTCCTTCAGACGGCCGAGTTAATCGGCCATGGACATTAAATGAAGCACTATCGTCGTCGCTACTGGATGCTCCACCACCACACCCAGAAAGTAAAAGTAGGGTAGACATAGACAACGCAGACAGCAAGCAGATTGATTTTTTGGCATAAGGAGAAAAATGTCCAAAAAATATTAAAGTTAAACCAATATGCCCTTTAGTCCAAAAATTGTTTCCGATGGGTAGGCGAGGGGAGAGAGCATTGATCCAATTTACCAAAAATACGATATCTCATCTGACTGACGACCAAATATCCAAAATCCCGAATTGGGAATGGAATGAGGAAGATAAGCCAGCCAAGAACCTTCCATCGGCCACCTAGCCACCACAAAATCCTTACGACGGCAGAAGAGTAGATATAGAGGCGTTGATTATGGAAGAGGGCCACAGAGATCAAGGATTGGCGGAATGAGGCGTGGATATACTTTTTTGCAGTACTACCCTGAAGCTGAGCAAATGAAAATCTAGAATCCTGGTCATGCTTAAGAATAAAGCGTACCCAGCGATGACATAATCCACAGCTTCCATCATAAAATAAAATCATTTCTCAAAAGTCCCTACGCATTCCACGTGAAGCGTATTGGGAAACATATCAACAGGCTGAAGCGAAGTGAGACGATATCCCGCTGCAAAAATACCTGCCAAATTTTCAGAAAAGCTAGCCGGATTACATGAGACATAAACCAACCGAGGAGACCCAATAGCGAGGATACGAGAAAGTGCTTTTGGTACAATACCGCTTCGTGGCGGATCTACCACAATCACATCTGCACCAAGTGAAGTTTCTTTAAGAACTTGCCGGACATTGCCCGTAATAAAATGGGCATTTTTGATTCCATTAAGCTTGCAATTAGTTTGAGCATCTCGGATGGACTGCGGGTTTTCTTCAATTCCAATCACAGAGCTGGCAAGATCGGCCAAATAAAGACCAATTGTCCCTGCCCCACAATATAAATCTAAAATACGTTCAGATCCGGTTAACTTAGCTGCACTTCGCACGCAATCATAAAGGATTTTGGCTTGAACTGGATTAACCTGAAAAAAAGAGAGAGGAGAAAGTTGAAAGTTCAGATGGCCAAGTTGCTCCGTAAGTAGCCCTGATCCAATTAATGGGGCATATGAAGTCGTAAATGCTGTATCGGCAGCACCTTCATGAACGGCCATTAATACTGAACTGACTTCAGAAATTTCGGAGGTCAGCTCAACAGCGAGAGGTTGAAGAATTTCACCGCATTCTTGAGATACCACCAAGGTTACGACCATTTTTCCCGTAGATTTAGACTCACGAATCGTTAGATATCTAAGTATTCCTTGAAACCGGTGATAGTCCCATACCGTTAATGGATTTTTTCTAAAGTACGCTTGAACTAATCGAATAACATCATTCGATTTTTGAGATTGCAGATAGCAGGTTTTGATTTCTACGACTTGATCAAATTGACCCCGGCGCTTAAGCCCAATAATAATCTCTCCAGAGCTAGAAAGCCCAAAGGAGAACTCCATTTTATTTCGGTAAAATTG
Source organism: bacterium UBP8_UBA817 (assembly GCA_945888435.1). Lineage (GTDB taxonomy): Bacteria > Margulisbacteria > Marinamargulisbacteria > SXXA01 > SICP01 > CAMCZW01. The sequence continues at coordinate 42,038 of CAMCZW010000003.1, read as the reverse complement.
TGAGTTTACGCTTCCGATAATAGGCTGAATAACCGAGTGAAGTGACTCATCAAAGACCGAATAAAATACTTCTGACTTCATGGCTAACTGACGCTCGTACGGCACATCAATAAGTTGGCAGCCCCCGCAATCGGGATAATGAGAGCAAACAGAGGCAGATCGGGTGACGGAGGGGGTTAATATTTCAACCAGCTTTCCGATTTTAATCCCATGGTGGCCAGTCATCATCCTGACGCGAACCAGATCCCCTGGTATTGTCTGGGGAACTCCCACCCTGCGGCCATCTATCAGGCCAACGCCTACACCGTGTGGGCTAAATTCAGAAATAAAAACGTCGTGAACTGTACCGCGTTTAAGTGAGCTCATTAATCATCAAAACCCTCATAATTGTCTTCGCGCTTAATAACTTCAATACGTAAAATACGGTGCTTTTTGACCTGGCGAACAATAATTTCAAGTTTGCCATAATGGGCAACTTCTCCAGAGTCTGGCATATGATCAAAAAGATCAAGCACAAATCCACCAACCGTATCGTAATCATCAGTTTCAGTCATGTTAATCCCGAGTTCTTCGCTAAAATCATAAATACTCATCTTGGCATCAACCAAATACCTGTGATCACCTAGAGGGGTGATTTCAGGGTTTTCTTGAGAATCATACTCATCCTGAATTTCGCCCATGACTTCTTCAATAATATCTTCAAGTGTGACAAGTCCTGCAAATCCACCATGCTCATCCACCACAATCGCCATGTGGAACTGGTGACGTTTCATTTGCCGAAATACGGACTCAATACTTCTAGATTCTGGAATAAAATTGGCCTTACGATAATAGCCATGAAGAGATTCATTTAAGGATTCTGGAGGGACATGTAATAGATCTTTGGCATATAAAATACCAACAATATTATCAATTTTTTCTTCATAGACTGGGATTCTGGAGTGGCCTTTTTGACGAATCAGTGAAATAGCATCTGAGATTGAAGAATTGGTATCAATACATACCGAGTCTGTGCGTGGGGTGATGATTTCTCGGACGACGGTATCCGAAAATTCAATAATACTATGAATCATATCCTGTTCTTCTTTTTCTAAAAGACCTTCTTCTTGGCCAATACGAACCATGGCTTTAAGTTCGCCCGTCGTTAATACCAAGTCGGTGGTCGATGATGAGGACACCCCAAACAATCGAGAAACAGCCACAGTGAAAAACTGAACCAATGAAATAAGCGGCGCTAATAGAACCAAAAGAAAAGTGAGAGGTGCCGCGTAAAATAATGCCCACTTTTCAGGGGCCCTAAGGACCAATGATTTAGGCGTGATTTCACCAAAGATAAGCACCAGAATTGCCATGACCGTCGTAATGACAGCTAAGGAAAACCCAAGATTAGTCACTCCTAAATGATTTAAAACAGAAAGGGAAACGGTGGTGGCTAAGGCCGATGCAGCGGTATTGGCAGCAGTGTTACCAATTAAAACAGCGGTTAAAACTCGCCGAGGATTTTCTAGGAGACGTGAAAGTGTACCTGCGCCTTGGACACGGCTTTCAACAAGACTTCGTACCTTGACTTTGCCAACGGCAATAATAGCTGCTTCGGCACTGGAAAATAAGAATGACAAAAGTAAAAATAAAACGAGAGCAAAAATAGAAACGTAAATATTAATGTCCAATGTACTAAAAGCCTCCACAAAATAGGGTAACGAATCTATGCAAAAAAAGCAAATAGGCAATAATAAGAGAAAAAAAAGCTGATAATAGCACAGCTCCGGCCGCAACATCTTTAGCAATTTTAGCCAAAGGATGAAATTCCGCGGTTACCATATCTACAACCGCCTCAATGGCCGTATTAAGTAACTCGCAAATCACAACTGCAAAAACAGCAGTCCAAAGTAATCCCCACTCTACAGAATCAAGATTAAAATAAATCCCAAGACCCGCGGCAATCACCGAGAGTAAGAGATGGACACGTAGATTTTTTTGGCCACGAAATGCTTCGGAAACACCATTCGCGGCGACCTGAAAGGACTGAAAAATAGATTTATTTTTATAGTTCACTCAAAATCCGATTTTGTTCGGCCTCCATCTCTAGGCGGTCTTCATCAAGCTCATCGTTATACCCTAATAAATGCAAAATACCATGAACAATCAGTAATTTAAGTTCATCATCTAAAGAATTACCAAAGGAAGCCGCATTTTCGGAGGCGTGATCCACTGAAATATACGCATCCCCAATAATATCGGTCTCAGATCCTAGGTTAAAGGTAATGATATCGGTTTCATAATCATGCTGAAGATAAGTCCGATTAATCTCCAAAATCGTCTCATTTGTCACAAAACTAAATTCAAAACTACCATGAGAAATAAGAAGTAGACGCAGCACCTTTCCCACAAACTCTTCAGGATCAAATCCAAAGAGGTAAGTCGTGCACTGATTAATGACAATCGATAGGACCGGTTTAGACATTGAACTGTCCTTTAACTTCTGCATTATGAGTATCATTTAACAGTGATACCTCAGACTGATAATCCATGCGACTATGGTAAATACTTTGAGAAATCCGTAAAAATGTCTGCCGAATATCATCTAATTCCTTAAATGTAAGGGCACATTCGGAGAGTTGTCCATCATTGACCTTATCTTTGAAGAGGGACTCAATCACCGACTCAATCTGATCCGAAGTAAGTTTCCCCATGGATCTTAGGGAGGCTTCAATCGTATCGGCCAACATGACTATGCCTTCTTCTTTACTGGATGGTTTAGGGCCAGAATAGCGAAACTCTTCTTTGGATTCTTCGGAGTCTTCCAGCCCTTCTGACAGAACCGCTTGCTGATAGAAAAACGATACCAGGGATGTGCCATGATGCGTCATAATAAATCGCTTAATGACAGCTGGTAATGCAAATTTATCAGCCAATTCAGCCCCTTCTTGGGTATGAGATGCAATCAGGATTTTGCTCATGCGAGGGGCGAGGGCATTATGAGGATTATCCCCAGAATGCTGATTTTCAATAAAAAACTGAGGCCGTTTAATTTTACCGATATCATGGTAATAGCCACCAACACGCGCTAAAAGCGGATTAGCATGAATGGCTTCTGCGGCAGCTTCAGCCAAATTACCGACCATCAAACTATGTTGATAAGTCCCTGGCGCACGCAACATCAACCGTTTTAACAGAGGATGATCCAAATTACTTAACTCCAGCAATGATTGAGAGGTCGTAATTTGAAATCCAGATTCAAAATAGGGAATAACCGCAAGAACAATCATGGAAGAAAGAACCCCTGTTAAAAAGACGGCCACACCATTTGGGACATACCAGGCAAGGCTAGACTGCGCATCCAAAAGCCCAATAATGGACACTGAAAAAATGGAGAAAAACCCGACAATATACCCAGACGCAACGATATCTCGACGTTTATAACGTTTAAATATCGAGAATGTTGTCACTGCCGCTGTCATAAATAAGAAAAAGAATAACGATAATCCGCCGTCATACATCAAGGCAATCAATAGAGCCAACACCGTTCCAACCAATAAGGCGATATTAGGAGTGACGAGTAAGGACAATAGGACGGACGATATCGGAATCGGAATTAAAAACGCAGGAGATACGCCAAATGGTAATCCCTTTAAAAACATCAGCGCACGGGCAATACTTAAGACCAAAAACATAATTAAAAAAACTAACCAATAATATTTGTGAGAAGAATGAATTTTTGAACTAAAGTAATATAAAAAACGCTCAAAAAACGTAAACAGAAACGCAATAATTAATAAAAATCCGCCAAATCGTTTAAGTTCAGATTTATGACTGGCGAACCGGAGCAGATTAAGGATGTCCAAATGATCAGGTGTAACCACTTCACCTTCAAAAATAACAGGCCGATCTTTTAAAAGTGTGGTTTTAAATCGAGGTAGCTGTGCAATTGCTTTGGCTTTAGCCAAATCGCTTTTCTCTGCATCTACGACTAAATTAGGCGTTATCACATGTAAAATCAGTGCAGAAATAAAGGATCGCTCAGGGTCGGATAAATGAAGATGGGAGACCATCGAGTCTAGCTGAGTCGAAATCTTTTCAGGGGTAATTTCCAAAATTCCATTCGATAAAAACCACTGTGTCGATTGCCTGGCCGAATAGTCAATGAGTCGAATCGTATCGTTAGAAAATAGTCGGGCAGATTGAAGAAGATCCGGATCTAAAAAATGAAGCGAAGGGGGAATTTCGGAGATTTGAAATGGCTTATCCTGAGTCTTAATCCGATAGTGGCGGTAGTCTGAAAAAAACGTATCTATGGAATTCATCACCGTTTGATTAACGGTTGGATCCTGCCGGTAGACGGGAGGTGTTTGAAAGAGAACTTTTTCAATCAACATCGATGTGCGAAGTTGGTCGGAGCTGGTTTCAATCGTAATCGAGTGGGGTGCCAAAACCGTATGCGGAGAAAGATCTCCCAATTTAAGTGAAATTGGATGAGGGGTGAAAGGGCTAAATACCAAAAATGAGGTGAGTAATAACCCCAAGCAGGCAAAAGTCCAATTCATAGCGGGTCCAGTCAGCCAAGCCTTAAGAGACACGGCGCCACTCCACATTTAAAAATTTTCGGTACCAAGTCATCTGACGTTTTGAAAACTGTCGAGTTTTAGTTTTAATCAACTCCACCATTGCACCATAATCGAGGTGCCCTTGTAAATAGGAAGTGATTTCGCGATATCCGATTGCCTGAAAACCAGGGGATATTTGAGAGTATCCCGCTGCAAGTAACTGATGAACTTCCTCAATCCATCCGGAGGCAAGCATTATATCCACACGGTGATGAATTCGATTAATCAGCTGGGCCCGATCCATTTCAAGACCAATGAGTTGAACATCCGTTCTGGGGTGACGAATCCGAACCTGACTAGGCTTTTGCCCTGTGGTCTCAAAAATGGTCAGGGCCCGAACCACACGGCGGGGATTTTGGATATCCATATAATCCGCACACTCCGGATCCAGAACCATCAGCCGCTCTACCAAAACAGATAATCCCTGACTCTCAAGATCCTGATAAAGTGCATTCGCAATATCGGGTGATGAAGAATCCGGCTCAAATTCAAATCCATATAAAAATGCATTTAAATAAAAGGCCGTTCCACCACAGATAATGAGAGGAATTTCTTTTTGAGAAGACTCAGTCACAATCCCCGAGACATGATGGATAAAATCCGAGACTGAATACTGGTGGCTGGGCGGCAAAATATCAATTAAATAATGGGGAACATCCTCACGATCCTGAAGGGATGGTTTTGCGGTACCAATATCCATCCCTTGATACACCTGAAAGGCATCTGCAGACACAATATGCGCTCCTTGAGACTTAGCCATCTCAAGGGAAAGTTGAGTTTTGCCGACCGCGGTGGGGCCGAGAATAATAGTTAACACTCATCCCCCTTACCCCTTCTCTGTTCCAAAGAAGGGGAGATAAGAGCCCCTCTTTGGAACAGAGAGGGGTTGGGGTGAGTGTTATCTGGAGTCATAGGGAATGGGTACTAATCCAATCTCTATAACTTCAGTCGATTAATCGCAACCGTCAAACTAGTGAAGTCAGAAGCTGCACGTTTATGAACTTGTTTAAATGTTTCAAAATATTGAGTCAATTGACCGTGATAACTCGCATCAAGTGCCGCAGCAACGGACTCTGGCGTCATTTTTTTAAGGGCAGCTTCATCAAACTGAGAGGCCAATTTTTGAACTGCATTAGTCCGTTGGAATCGAAGGTACTGACCAAGGATATCTTTTTGAGACATTTCCCAGTGAGATTCGATTTTAAGACTATCCAATCTGCGATCCAATTCATCAAAGGCAAGGACTTGATTGAGGACTGGAATTAATTTGAGTGACAGTGTCGGGGCAATCGATGCATTAAATTGAAGATAATGAACATCCACTGCAATCGCCAAGACTGGTAGCGATGACAACGTATGAGCCACAGACTTAGAAAACCCTTTGGACTCCCATTTTTCAACTGAGTGAGAAAATGGATGCGAGTGATCAGCATTCTTTTTAAGAGAAGCAAAAATGGGTTTAAGTTGCTCAACCAATTTTCCATCTAAGGCGACTTGATGAAGGCTAAGCAAGTCACGGCAGAGAGAAAGAAGCATAGTCTCAAATGAAATTAACGCTTCATATTGATCCTGAACCGATACCGACTCTTTACGAATCGCAGCCCGAATCGATGCGCCATCAATGGACTCATCCAGGATAATGTAGGCCAGGGCAATGTCCTTAACCGACCGGCCTGAAAGCTGGTACAGGTAATCAAAGAAAGTGCTACCAGCCTGGTTAATCAAGCGATTACACAGCACTGTGCATAAAATCTCTTTTTTGAGGTGGTGGACCATTAATTCCTGAGGATATTTTTTGCGTAACGTTTCTGTGAAATAGCCCATGTAAAAAGGCGCTAAAAATCCATCGGCAGAAATATCAGAGCTTACAAGCTCATTAAATACCCACATTTTAGAATAGGCCTGTAGCTTGGATAGGATTGGGCGGGGGATACGGTGATTTTTTTCAAATAAATCACGAAGTTCTGCATGATCTGGAATCCCTTCACCTTTAGTATTGAGAAGCCCAATATCCACCATATGGTCGATAAAGCGTAAAAACCGATTAAACTGATTTTGAGACCGAATGGCGTCCATACTCATTAACTCATGCTGCGCACTATTATTAATTAAGCAGAGATCCGCGACTTCTTCAGTCATTTTGGCCAGTAGGGTATTTCGTTCAGGGACACTGGCAATCACTCTTTGTTTGAGCAATCGATCAAGAAGAATTTTGATATTAACTTCATAGTCGGACATATTAACGCCGGCAGAGTTATCAATGGCGTCTGCATTTAAGTAATGGTGTTGGATATCCAGTTGAATCCGCGCATCTTGAGTGAGCCCTAAGTTAGCCCCTTCTCCAATCACTTTGGCCTGGCATTCGGAAGCGTTAATCCGGACAGAATCATTGGCAGGGTCGCCCACCGATAAATGAGTTTCAGAATCAGCTTTAATATAAGTCCCAATTCCACCTAACCACAACAGTTCAGCCTCCATTTTAATGACCGCGTTCACAAGCTCTTCACCAGTAACAGCGCTTCCCTCAGGCAAGCCAAGCATTTTTGAGACTTCAGGAGACAGTGTTAACGCTTTGGCTTTACGGCTAAAAATACCGCCGCCTTTGCTGATAATACCTGTATTGTAATCTTCCCAAGTTGAAGACGGGAGATTAAACATACGTTGACGCTCTACTAAACTTTTAGCAGCATCAGGAGCAGGATCAAGAAAAATATGAATGTGATTAAACGCTGCTTGAAGCAAAATGGTTGGGCTGAGCAACATTCCATTCCCAAAAACGTCACCTGACATATCGCCAACACCAATTACCGTAAATGGTGTCGTTTGAATATCTTTTTGGAAGCGTTCGCTAAAATGAAGTTTAACGCATTCCCACCCGCCTCTTGCTGTGATTCCAACTTCTTTATGGTTATAGCCAACTGATCCGCCAGAAGCGAAGGCATCGCCTAACCAGAAGCCGTATTCAGCCGAGACTTCGTTGGCAAAGTCAGAGAAGGACGCCGTCCCTTTATCCGCCGCCACAACGAGGTAAGGATCTGGACCATCGTAGTGAACAACATGCTGAGGATGAACGATTTTACCTTGAGGATCCAAGGTGTCAGTAATATCAAGCAATGATCTAATAAATTCTTTGTATTGAATTTGACCCTTGAGTAACATTTCGTTTTTATCTTTAGGGAGATTTTTAACCACAAATCCGCCTTTAGATCCAACTGGGACAATAACCACGTTTTTAGTTTGCTGAGTTTTAACAAGACCTAAAACTTCAGTTCTAAAATCATCGTCACGGTTAGACCATCTTAGTCCGCCACGAGATGCAGGACCAAACCGAAGGTGGCAGCCTTCAACATCGACGTCGTACATGTAAATATCACGGTAAGGAACAGGAAGGGGCATTTGCTGAACTTGGCTAGAATCTATTTTAATCGACAACCGGGTACGTCCATTGGTTTCAGATAAGAAGTAATTCGTTCTAATCGTGCTTTCAATCAAATTCATGAGGCGTCTCAAAATAATGTCATCAGACACTTCTTCTACTTTTTGAAGAGAATCCAAAAAGGACTGTTTAATCACAGGAAGTAAATATTGAAGACGATATTCTGTTGTTTTGTACGAAGGATCAGTTGAAAACTTCACAAAGAAAGTTTCAAAGAGTAACGCTGCACATTGAGGGTAATTAAGTAATGTGGAGGAAATGCGATCCTTGGTAAACGGCGCAATTTGAGACAAAAGGCTTCGGTAACATTGAAGCATCGTAATCGCACGCCAGTGTAAATTAGCCGATAAGGCCAACCGATTAAGACGATCATTGGCCGATCGTTTTAAAAAGATTTGTTTAAGTAATGCAATAATCGTGGGGCCAACAACCGCTTCGTCAATTTTGAGCCGTGATCCTTGAGCGACAAAGCGGAAGTGGTGCATATACCCAACAAGCTCTGTTGGACTTCCAATATGCGACGTAAGCTCATCATAAACATGGAACCCTAAATTGTCTAAAATGGGCATCACATCAATCAATTCAATTTTAGACAAATGATAGATGGTTAAAAGCGATGCTTTCCCTGAAATTTGTGAGCCTTTAAATTCAAAAGGAACTAGGCTAAATTCAATTGGATTTTGAGGAGTCAAAGCCTCTAAAAATTTAATATCAGTGAGCGCTTCATCCTCTGTACGGCGAATACGGTAGTGATCTGGAAACCCAGCCAAATATCGCGTACAAAGCAGATGGGCTTCTTCTGGTGGGTAATGATGGCGCACGGCTTCCTTAAAGCGATACTCCCATGGCTGGATGGCCTCACGAACCAAGTCTTCAATTGAGCCTGCATCCACTGGGTCTAAATCTTCGCTAGTCTCAGAGCTAAAATAAAATTGCAAACGAGGATGCTCATCTGATGACAGTTCTATAACTTCCATTTCACAGCGTGGAAAATGAGAGGAGACAATGGCCACTGTACGGCTAATTGTATCCCGGTTAAATAAATTGAGGGGTAATGCCACTAGTAAGGAGAATGTTTCATTATCTAGTTTTTGGGAGAAACAGTAGACATCATTCGGATTGGCAATCGATAGTAAATCATCCACCATTGTCAGGAGCGAATCCGAGCTGCGTCTAAATAACTCAAATTTAGGGATTGATGTAAATATGCGAATCACTTCGTTAAAGTCATAACTGCCGGAGAGCATATTACGAGTTTCAAAAATAGTTTTCATTTTGAGGTGAATAAGTGGGGTTTCAATATTTCGGGAATGAAGGGAGCTTTGTCTTAAAATCCCCACAAAAATATGTTCAATAGTCTCGCCAGGTTTGGTGCTAGGAACTTTAATACTTAAGCGCATTAACTCCACAAGCCGTTGAATTGGGCTAATCGACAAAATACGGTCAAACATATAATCCGATCCGTTAAGTCTCATTTTCCAGTTGTGATCTACTAACGATTTTAAAATATCAGGGTATTGAGTCGTAAATGACTGAGAGAGAATCCCGAGCCCATGACTAGAATCCGCAACAATGTCGCCTTTTTTAGCAGAAGAACCTGTCGCAAATGAGACATATCCAAAAAAGGAAAAATTATCACTTTTAAGCCAGTCAAGTAGTTGAATCCACTCGGATTTAGGCTCGGCCAACTTGGCATCGCAAGCTGAAATCTGATCTTTAATCTCATCCAGTTTCGTTAAAATACGCTCACTATCATGGACGCTCTTATGAATAGCGGCCATATGGTAGGCAATTTGAAGTTTAAGCTCAGCAAAATCAACAGTGATATCGCCTTCTTCAAATTCAATATAGGTAATCGACATTAAGCCATTACGAGGGCCTGTTTTATTAAGCTCATGCAACCCTTTGTTGGCATCCCACACCGAATGCATAATCGGGTGGAACATTCGCGTAATACGAAGATCCAAATCTCTGAAAAGACATTCGAAAGTCCGGAGTAAATAAGGGGCATCAGGGCAGACATATTCAAATACATGATCACCGGATGGTTGTTTTTTAAGAGAAAATGCAGGGGTTTGCTTAGGGCCATGTTGAATAAAATAATTATAGCGTTCTGTAATAAACGCCGACCATTCCTGAGGAGAGAAGTCTAAAAGTGACCGAGAAGAGATCGAGGAAACATAGTGCGCTGCAAAGGAGTGAATATGTCCTGAGCTCGGCAATAATGACTGAATATCCTGAATTAAAGTATCAACAAAATGACGCTGGACTTGGGAGTGAGTTTTTTGTGTTTTTTTCATGATTTTGAATGATATAATACGCCCCCATGAAAAGACAACCCGTTTTAGTAGACATTGGCAACTCAACAACAGTGATTGCAACGCTGGATAAAACTCCTCAAATTATCTCTAAAATTGAGACATCTGTATTCCAATCTAAATTCCCTGACGAGCTCTTTAAAAACGCCTCCTCCATCATCGTGTCTTCCGTCGTGCCAGCCGCCACAACACGCTTTGAAAAATACGACAATGTCACCCAAGTTACCCACAAGACCATTTCTACAATCACCGTAAATATTTTAAAGCCCGAAAAAGTAGGGGCCGACCGCCTAGTTAATGCCCTAGCCGCCTACACCAAATATAAAACCGACTGTCTCATCATCGATTCCGGCACTGCCATCACCTTTTGCTACATCGACAAATCTGGTGCTTATCAAGGTGGCAACATCTTCCCCGGCATGGGTATTGCCTCCCGTGCCCTAAACGACTACACCGCCAAAATCCCTCTCATCTGGGTATCCCCACAAGAAAGCCTATTTGGTAAAACAACAGAAGAGGCCGTGCAATCTGGGCTCTATCATGGCTATATCGAAATGATTAATGGAATGATCAGACGATATCGAGAGCAAATCCCTAGCATTACCGTTATTGGTACGGGAACCGGGTTAGAGTCATTGCTTCCACATATCCAAATCGACCACCATGAACCTAATTTGATTTTAGAAGGCTTGGCGATAGTGGCTATGCAAAAACAATGTCATCCTCATCAGAATCACTAGAACTTCCTGAGCTTTCGGATGACCATGAGGAGGAACTCTGACGAGGTGGGAACTGAAGCGGAGAGTCAGACTCACTAGATGAACGTGAGTTGGCAGAAGCTGGCACCGGAATAGAAGTTGAAGACGATTGTTTAAGCAGCGTAGACTCTCCAACACAGGGAGCTTCATCCGCAAACATTTCTTCGGCATCAACCGAAATGACACGGAGAAGTGGAGAGATACAGTCTGTTGAGGATTCGGTAATAAAGGTTTGGACATCTTCAATAAGTTGGTGAATAGTGTGAACGACTCCCTTAAAGACCGGAGTGTTCGTCCGAACATCATCATGAGTGATGGCTTCTAGTGTTTGAATGACATCCCCAACCATTTTGCGAATCGTGTCATCGATGTCAGTATTCACGTCGACTGGAGTTAAAAGTAGAGCAAGTGCCTTAGTCATCGAGGACTGAGAACACTTATGAGCATGAAAGTATGAAATAAGGACGGGAATGGGAGTATTGGTCAGATCAAATAAATTAGAATACAGAGAAAATGAAGACTTTGGCTGATAGATTTTAAAAATCATCTCAAGCATTTGTGAACTAGAAGGATAAGCCACATTTACTAAAGCCAGAGGGGTTTTAGTCAGATCAGACTTTAGAAATGTCAATAATCGATCTGCGACACAAAGGGAATGCTCTTTAATCCGGTTAAAAAACGGGGTTTTACTCGGAAAAGTATCAAAAAATAACACGACATCTTGAAGACCGGCTTGAAGTTGCTCACACAGGGGCTCTGGAATAACCTCGTCACGTTGAGAGGATTGAAGTAAAAATGTTTTAAACGGAATGTAATATTGAACCTTCTCATCCCCATCCTCAAATAAAAGAAGGCTATCCGGATGAGTCCCAATGCATTTATGATCAAATCTGGACAGAGATGGGTGTGAATTTACACCCTCAACGACAGAACTATTTGACGCATGATCATCATAAACGCCTAAGACAATTCCACTCGACATCATCCATAAATACTTATCGAACGGAAGTTGATTGGGGCTGCCATCCATCAATAAAGTTCGAAGAGAATCTTTGGCTAATACTGAGGAGCTGCATGGCTGAATTTGAACAAAAGACCCATTTCGTTTAAGAATTGCGGATGGCGAACAATCCTGAGGTCGACCAAGCATGCAATAAACAATCATCGCAACTTGATCATGGCCAACATAGGGATTAGTTTTAGCAAAAATACTAGGATTTTCTAAATTAAAAAACATCAGAATAGACTTAGGAATATCCGATTTTTTAATCTTAATTTCAAGCATCTCTTCTTTTGGATTAACCCGAAAAATATCCTCATGATCACTAAAATGACAAAGGCCCAGCTTAATCGAGCAAAATATCAGCAGTTTTTGAAAAATAGGAGGGGATTCTTGAGTCCTTAACTCCTGTTGATACTGAATCAAGTTCCAAGAGAGTGCCTATAAAGTAATCGAATCAATGGAGTCTAAATTACAAATTTCGGTAAAAAACTTCAAAATTTGATTATGAAGTACTGTAGAGCCGAAGGGGTGGTTAACAACATCAAAATGGGGAGGTGGTACAGTGGGTACTGGGGTGGCGGACAAAAGTTTGTGGTATACGGAGTGGTGTGAATAGAATTGGGTGCGTTGAATCATGACTGTGCCTACTTTGTGATGAGAGATCGACTCTACAGTGCATAGTTATCGGTGTATTTTGAAAAGCATTTCAGCCAAAGTATAAATAAAGCTGAAATTAGTCTTAATGTAGAGAGAGGTCGATGACCTGACGATGGGTTAATCGGGGTCCATAGTGGGTGACGAGTTCTGAGGCCGCTTTACAGCCCCAATGTCCGGCAGACTCTAGAGAATGTTCGTTTAAAAGTGCGGATAAAAAGGCCCCAGCATAACAATCCCCAGCACCATTGGTATCAACGGCATTAGCGGGTACAGGTGGCACGATAAACTGATCATGACCATCCCAGACTAAGGCCCCTTCGGGCCCCAGAGTAATCGATCCCTTTTTACTATAGTTAGAAAGTAACTTAGCCGCATGAGCAACGTCACTAGTATGCGTAAACGCCAAGGCCTCGGTCGAATTGCAAAATAAAATATCAATACCATGACTTAAAAAAAGCTCAATCCGGCTTGAAAAGTGCTGGACCATACTTAAATCCGAAAAGGTAAACGCGACTCTGACATAGTGATTGCGTGCTGTGTAGGCCGCATGAAGTGCCGCTTCAAAAGACGCATCTTGAGACATTAAATAGCCTTCAACATAGAGGTATCGAGACCGAGTGAGTGTCTCTACTGATAAATCCGCAATTGAAAGCTCTGCCGTAATTCCTAAGTAAGTGGCCATTGTCCGATCAGCGTCGGGAGTAATCATCACCAGGCAAGTGCCGGTATACCCTGGCGAGAGTGCATCTTTGATGAGGGGCGAATCGACACCGTTTTCACATAAATCCGAGATGAAGTAGTGGCCGGTATCATCATTAGCAACTTTGCAATTGTAATAAGTCCGGCATCCAAAGTGAGCTGCGGTAATCACAGTATTCGCAGCCGATCCACCAGCGGACCGCCGACTGACGCGGCTGCCAAAATGGCTTAAAAGTTCAATCATCCGTGGAGCATCGATGAGGGTCATAATCCCTTTTTGAATACCCAAGCCCGCAAGCTCACTTTCAGTGGCTTTGACTTCGATATCGACGAGCGCATTACCAATCCCGCAGAGATCGTATTGGTGACTCATAATGCGGCCACCGCGTCTGCGCAACGTCCGCAGAGGTCTGAGGATAGTGGAAGTGTTTTCCAGCATCTAGCGCATTTTTGGCCAATGGCAGGAGAGACTGAAATCTTAAGTTCTGGACCATGGCTTACAGAAACCTGACTCACAATCAAAAATTGCGCCCAGTCCAAAAATTCAATTGGCTGAGGTAAAACCAATTCGACTGACGCTTCTAAAAAGCTGCGGACGATTTTTTGGGATCTAAGAACTTCAAGCTGTTGGTAAATCTGATCTCTGATCGCCAAAAGCTCTGTCCATTTGGCATCCAGTTGGGTATCCAAAAAGGCCGGATTAACTTGCGGGAATGGCAATAAATGAACACTTTTAGGTTTGTTAGGTATCGTAAAATAAATAAACGCATCTTCGGCCGTAAATGGCAAAATCGGGGTGATTAAGCGAATTAAAGTTGATGCAATATGATAAATCGCCGTTTGTGTACTCCGCCGTGTCGCACTTGTAGCCCCATCGCAATACAGTCGGTCCTTCACCATATCTAAATACAAAGAACTCAGTGTAATCGAGCAATAATCATGGAGAGATTGGGTGATGAAATGAAAATCATATTTACGATACAAGTCATCCACTTTGCCAATCAATTGGTGAAGCTTTAAAAGCGACCAGCGATCAACTTCAGTCAATTGATCATAATCAACCAAATCCGTATCCGGCGAAAATCCATCCAGATTACTTAAGCAAAACCGAATCGTATTTCGGATTTTAGAAAAGGCATCCCGACTTTGATTTAAAATCGCTTTGGAGACGCCGACATCATCTTTAAAATCTGACGCTGCAATCCAAAATCTGAGCACATCCGCGCCATAATCCCGGATCACTTCTTGAGGCGACACGACGTTGCCCATCGATTTGCTCATCTTTTTGCCTTTGTCATCCACAATAAATCCATGGGTGAGGACGGATTTAAACGGCGCATGGCCAGCCGTCCCAACCCCAATTAAAAGGGAGGATTGAAACCACCCACGATGCTGGTCGGAGCCTTCAAGATATAAATCAGCAGGGAATGTCACACCCTCACCTTGTTCAATGACAGAAGCGAAGCTGGCTCCAGATTCAAACCAGACATCTAAAATATCGGTTTCTTTATCAAATTGGCGTTTTCCACAATTACTACATGTTAAATGAGAGGGGAGAATGTCATGGGCACTTCGTTCAAACCACGCCGTTGTCCCAAATTGCGAGACAAGATCAATGGCCGCTTGGCTAAATTCGCCAGTCATTTCGGCATGTCCGCAAGCCCCACATTTAAATACTGGTATTGGTATTCCCCATGAACGCTGACGGCTGACACACCAGTCTGGACGGTTGGTAATCATCGGCTCAATCCGCTTCTGTCCCCAAGCCGGCACCCATTGTGTTTGTCGTACGGCTTGCAAGGCTTTATCGCGGAGTGTCCGTCCATCGGACACGCATGGGATATCCATGCCAACAAACCATTGCTCAGTCGCTCTAAAAATCACCGGCTGCTTACATCTCCAGCAATGCGGATAAGAGTGAGAAATAAATTGTAATTTTTTAAGCGTACCCTTGGCTTCCATAGTTTGGCCGATGGCTTTGTTGGCATCAAACACTTTCATGCCTGCCCATTCAACTTCATCGGTAAAACAGCCTTGATCGTTTACCGGCATAATAATCGGCAGGCCATATTCCTGCGCAACTAAATAGTCATCATGACCATGACCTGGGGCAATATGCACAAAGCCGGTACCATCTTCATTCGTCACATAATTGGCAGTGACAATCGGAACTGGCCTACTTAAAAAAGGATGCCCAAGCTCCGACGGCATTAAGTCCTGACCTTTAACTTGTCCAATCACAGACGCATTTTGCAGCGCCAATAATTCAATCAACGCAGTGGCACGTTCGGCCACGCAAATCAGGTGCTCCGTATCCGTTTGAATAATCGAATAATTAAATTCAGGATGAGCAGCAACCGCCACATTGGCGGGGAGGGTCCATGGGGTAGTCGTCCAAACCAATAAAGATAGGGGGCGATCACCCATAAATTGAGAAAGTGCTGGCGATGCAGTGGTCACTTTAAACGTGACAAATACCGATGGAGAGCGATGATCGGCATATTCAATTTCAGCTTCCGCAAGAGCCGTCTCGCAATGTGTACACCAGTGGATCGGCTTGCGACCATGATAAACCAAACCATTGGCAGCCAGTTCTCCAAATTTACGGACAACTGCGGCTTCATATGAAGGTGTTAAGGTGAGATACGGATTATCCCAATCCCCAAAAATACCCAAACGCTTAAACTCTGCTTTTTGCTCTTCCACATAGCCGAGGGCAAATTCCTTACACTTATTGCGAAACCAAGGGATATCCGACCGTTTAGCTGCATCGGGGCTGCCTTGAAGAGATTTAATGACCTGAGTTTCAATTGGGAGCCCATGGCAATCCCATCCCGGAATAAACCGAGCCCCATAGCCATTGGCATGGTAATACCTGATGATAATATCTTTAAGGACTTTATTAAGGGCATGTCCCATATGGATGGCACCATTGGGATACGGCGGGCCATCATGCAAAGTAAAGTGTCGTTTGTCGGTGAGGGCATCCTCAGTAAAAGAGGTATCTACGCCCGAGGACTTCCAAAATTCAAGCAATTGAGGTTCGCGTTCAGCAAGCCCCGCGCGAATGGGGAAATCCGTTTTAGGAAGGTTAACAGTCTCTTTAAAATTAATGGGGTCACTCATAGGGAAGCAAGTATCCCAAAGTCACCTAATATAATCAAGAAATGGACGTGCGTGGTAATTTTTTTACCTTCTCCATCCTCTCCACTTTTTCGTTTTGCACTAGGATACGATTGAGGGCCATGGCTCAATCCATAATAATGATTCCCACGGACCAATACATGGATTAATTTAGGATCATTAAAGGCTGCTTGAGCTGCCGGAATATCATTAGATTTAAACGCCATCGTTTGTCCAAAATTAACCACATGGGTTCCATCCACTGGCTCACCCAAAGGGCTGGCTTCAAGAGGGATAACACATGAAAGAAAGGCGATTTCAGGTTGGGCAGCCCATTTGGAATGAAGATTATCATTCAAAATAGCAAAGACTTCTTGACTAGTTAAAAGCGTTGCGATTTCGGTTTCAGATCGTTGATAACCGGCTTGTAACCGGCGCAAAATAGCGGCCATCAACGCTGTATAATCATAGCCGGAATCTACAGAATGAGGTCCTGTAAAATCAGAAAAAATCTGAGCGACAAATTGAGTAAGTAACGCCTGATTTTGAGTGTCAAGCAGAATTTGAATTTCAGAAGAATTACCAAAAAATTCTCGAGCCTTCGAAGTAACTAGAGGTCTAAATGTCTGATAGGTTAATGAAATATCCGCAATGTAGGCATCCTGAAGAAGCGCATGAAGCGGCGATTGGGTTGCTGGATTTTGGATAAGTTCAGCAATAGCTTCTGAAATCGCAACAGCAGGATGGCGAACTCTCTCATTTAGAATATGCACTAAAACTACCTGGAGAGCGTCTCTTATTTCGGCATCAATGCCGACAGAAGTTAACATAGCCTGTAGCATATCTACCCAATCTTCCCTGCCCACCTGCCTCAATGAGGACACCGTATTTTGAGCAAAAGTAGCAACAAAACGACGAAGTTGAACGGCATCAGAAAATTCATTTAAACATGCGGGTCGATCTGAAGCATCTTTAAGAGTGATCATTTCTTTGAGCGCTGTAAAAAAGCAGTCCCCATCGGCTTTAACAAAATGTTCCTGGACGACGCCCAGCTGATGGCGACGTTCAAATAAAACAACTCTGGTTTTTGGGAAAAGATCCAAAATAGACGCAAAAGTCTGTTTCACTTCGGGCGCCTTAATCAGGCCTGATAAAGAAACAAGGAGGTCCGGGTACTTATTAAAGGTCGTAACAAACTGGGGATGATTTGCCCGAAATCCATGGATAGTCCGATGTAAGCCAAATAATTCCTGAAAGTTTAAAATGAAATGATTCAGAACATGTTCAAGAATCTCCTCCCGAATAATTACATCTGGACTACGGGAAAAAGTAGTGACATCAATCAGAAGCCGCAAGTGAAGCAGAGGGTTTTGTGTCGCTTTAACTACTGCATAAAGGGTCAGGTAGCGCTGATCAATAATAGAGGCTGTCAAGTTTGGAGAACTGATAATTTCATCAAGACCCATAATGTATTGATCGCTAAGTGCAGGCATCTTTTGGGTGACCACAGACAGTAGAAATAAAGTAGAGTCATAATACCGACAATGATCACTGCTTTTAGGAGTAAAAAATAAGTCGACAAGAAGAGTGTCTAGCGGACGTGCTTGGGGATGAGCAAGATCAATACATTGGCTCTCAGGAAGGCTTGAAACCACAACGTCAAATCCAGGAATAATCTGGGAGAAATAATGCTGTAATAAAATATCCATCGCATATCCCAAAGGATCATTGGGGTGAGTTAATCGAAGCTCTCGAATTGAGGCCCATACGAGCATAATCAACTCAAGCGTCGTTGCGTGATTTGAAAAAAGTTGCAAATGGAGCTCGACAATAAAAGGAGATATCTTAGGCTTTGCCGATATTGGAATAATAGAACCCGTGACCTGACACATCTGCAAGTCTTGAGAATGATAGGCCAGTACAATCGTGCCTGGTTCTTGAATTTTCGGAAGCATACTACCCTTGCTAAAATAGGAAATCAGATTACCTTCATGACCATCATAATCAAAAACAAAAACCCCTAATTGAGACAACATATTGATGATATGAGCATCCGGAAAATAACTCATCGATTCAAGTTCAGACCGAATAAGCTTAAGAATTGCCCTTTGGAATTCTTCAAGCGTCAAGATGGGTGCCAAAATAGCAGGAAGTTTATCAAAAACAACTTCAACTAACTTAGTGATGTCGCTTGAGGCCTCATCATCACATAAAAAGAGACATCCCCGTACAAGACTATCATCGGTTAAGGCGTTTAATTTAAGGGAGTCGATCGAACGTTGAGTAGATAAGTAGGCTTGAGCAGTAGTCAAAATTCGACAGCACTCCATTGGATGTAAAAAATCATGAGGGGCATGCTTAAAAAAAACATTATCCTGGACTGGAGTATCCGAAAAATAAGATTCAATAAGATCAGTTGGGTCACAAAGTTTATCAAACTGAGGATAAAGAGGCTTAAACTCTTCAAATGCCTTAGTCATACCACCTTGAAGCACAAATGGAGTAAGTCCGTCGTCTACCCATTTTGAATGCTCTTTGGCGGAAGTCGCAAAGGCACTAAAGTACTCAGGAGAGCGAGACGCCAAAAGCTGAGTATGAAATTTGCATAAGACCTGTTTAAGATCGAAATGCTCTAATTGAAATCGCTTACATAACCGCGTTTTCATATCGTCTGAAAGAACGCTTTCAATTTGGGTAATAATGAATTAATGATCCCGACCTGTTTTCGGCCACGGTTAAAAGAGATAAATATCGGAACATTTAAATCCGAGCGCACCGGTTTGGGTAACTGAGGATGAGTTGAAAGGAATGCCGGTAGACAATGATTAAACTCTGGTAAAAGGATATGTTTTACAAAGGAAGTCACAAAAGACGATGCCGCAAGGCCGGCTCTAATTCTAGTAAAGGACGGATCATCCACGAGAAAAGACGCATCCCCTAAAATAGGTTTGGCCATTTCTCCAAGACGATCACAGATATTTTTAAAATGAGCCGCCAGTAGATAAAGAGTAGACTCATGAATTTCATGATAAAAATTGCCTGGTTTTTTTGGTGAAGGAAGTGCCTCAATTTTTTTAAGTAGTGCTTCAAAAAGTTGAATAACCATTACAGATGATGAAAAAAAATCATCAGTGGCAAGTTGAGCTTTAAGGATTGGAAGGCTTTGGGTAGTAAAGTCAGTAAAGACAGAAATAATAGGAGGGATAGACGCAGAAATAGTCAAAGACAATGGCTGAGAAACAAGCTTTTTCATAAATACCTACAGTCAAAAAATCATTAAAAAAATTTCATGAGCTATATGGCCACTGTCCACTGGTCCATCTGGCGAAATATAGAATCATCAAATGGAGGCAACACGGTATGCTGAAAGACACTGTAGTGATTTCCATTATGAAGCAAGTGGATTAAACGAGGATTATCAAAAATAGATTGCGCTTGAGCCTGATCTCCTTCTGGAATCAATACCGTATTTCCAAAAATAAGATTTTGATCTTTATCCTGAGTCCCGGCCTCAATCATAAACAGTTGGGAGAGTAAGGTGATCTCAGGTTGGGCACCCCATTTACTCATCAGTAAATCATTTAGCCAAATTCTCATGGAATCCCCATAAATAACCATCTCGCGTATCTCGGTATGAGGATTAAAAAACCCTATTGAAAAAACACTTCTTAACTGGGCTTTTAGCGGCTCATAGTTATATCCTTGAGGCGCCCCTTCAAAGAGGATATCCACGACATTGGACACCGTTTGAGGGCCAGTCAAATCAAATCTATTAGGTGCCCCTGCAAAAAGATCAGCCGAATTTTGAAGAATAATCGGTTTATACATGGGGATGCTCAGCATCAGATCAGACGCATAGGCCATTTGAAAAATACGATGAAGAGGTCCTGTAATTACATCCGCATCACTCAGAAATTCACTCAAAAAACTAGCTAAAATATGGGACGGATGGAAGTTTACTTGATTACGCTCCGCAGGATCCGAAAATCCTCTGAATATCGAAATCTCATTAAACTTGGTAATAAGCGGCTGACCAACAAGGGCTCTAATGGTGGCATCTGAGATAAGCGTTTCAAGAGTAGCTTCCTCAAATATATTGTCTGCAAAATGACTTTGATAAAAGGAATAATCCAGATTTAAAAGTGGCCCAAATAACCGTTGAAATTCAAAAATGACAGTCGGTAAATCCATTTGATCCGCAAATTCATGAATATCAGGTTTAAATGGGGTCTGTCTCTCACAAATTGGGTTTACTGAATTAAGCAGCACCTGAGCAATTTCACGGTTAAGATTCATCATGACTTGCTGGACATCAAGATCAGCGCGAGAAAGCAAGGTGGCCGCTTCCTGGGGTAATAAAGAAGGCTCTACATCAAACTGCTGGATTACACCTTCCATAAGAGTGCGGGTTAAAGTCCTTAACTCAGCTTGGGTTTTGCCAACTAATTCTGGCGCTTGATGCTCGGGTGCTTTAAGCGCCACGGACTGAAGGATCCCATTAAATAAACAATCGCCATCAGGCGGGACGTCCACCTCTAGCCCTTGACCCAAAATAGACTTGTTTTCAAAGAGAACGTTCATCTGTAACGCCCAAGAAGAGAATGCTTGAAAAGTCTCTAAGTGCTTCGCCTCAGACTTGATCAACTGACGCAATTTTGAAGAGTGAGTTTTAATAAATTCCTTCAACTCTCCACTGCGATACTTTGGATAATCGTGAAGAACCTCCATCAGAAAACAAGCTGAAACCTTTAATGTTTCTTGGGAGAAATGGGGAGTTGAAAACATCTTAAACGCCATCTGGCATGCCAATTTCGGGTCATTAATACCCAAAATCCAATTAAAAAGATCTGGAATTAGAGCCTTAATTCGATGCGTATTATGAGAACAAATAAGATCGAGGGCCGACATGGCACCGTCGCGCGAGATTTTGAATAGAGGTGGAGAAGGAAGCTGTATGGCCCAATTGGCAACCGACTCAAGAACCAGAAGGCAGTAGGCATGGTAGGCCTCATTGTTTTTTGAGGAGAGAGAGTGAAAAAGAGTGAAGAGGGTAACTGAAGTAAGATCATGAGACCGAAACGGATCATCCTCAATACCCAACTTAGGAAACATATAATGAGTAAGCAGGGTATCAAGAGCCGTGGCCAACGGAGATTCCGGGTGGCGTGCACGAATGGTGAGCGTCGCTTGATATAGCGTTTTCAACTGAGGACGGTAGTGAGGGAGCTCTGAAAAATCAGTCGACTCAATATGATCGGTAAACCAGCGAAAAGCAGGTTCAATCGCCGACAACATCCCTAAAATGGGCATCACAATCGTTTCAGGAAGCAAAGAAACCGAAAACGCCGACACTCTGGTAAGTGTTGGAGTATCTCCAAAAACAAGAATACAAGAGTTAGGGGCACCTAAGGCTATTTGAAACTCACTTTCAGAGACTTTAAATGACGAAATAGCGGCAATTTGACCATTAGACTTTAAAGTGAAAATCCCCAACTTCGATAATAAAAATTGAATAGTTTCTTGTGGAAGTCTGACCGATGGGAGGTCGGCTTCCAATGTAATTCTTAAAGTATCAAATTCATCGACTTCTTGAATGGTTTCTAAGCGGGTTGCACGTGAAGGATGCGGCTGTGGCTTCAATCGATTGGTGAGAAGATTGAGTTCACATAAAAGTGCAGCAGACAAAGAAAATGGACCGGCTAATCCATGAGCTGTTTGAATTTTTAAAATATGCTCAGGTGACAACTGTAACTGAATTAAAGCAAGCAAAGGAATTGATGTATCTAATGCCACTTGCTCCGTAATCTGGCCCATTTCCTGAGAAGAGCCTGTAAGTCGAACAATAAGCGGTGGCGGAGTCATGTCAATAAAATCTTCGAAATCATTAAGAGCCTCGACCAATTGTTGCGAGTGAAGGGTATTTGGATGCTTAATCAGAAAATAGTCTAACTCTTTAGAAAATTGGTATCCAGCCTTACAAAACTCAATATCAGGAGTAGACATAATTTTGGCATCCCTACAGTAACGCCTCATCGCATCTCCCAAAGGTCGCAACAACGATTCCCTGAGGGGATCTGGGAAGTCAGGATGATAAATCCGTTTAAGGATTTCGGGGAATTCATCTTTAAGAGAAAGTGGCCAATCATAATAGGTCATTTTAAGTAACTGTCGACAAAATAAGTCGTCCTGATTAGATCCAGTATTAAAATAAAGAGTATGAAGAAAAAGGGTAATAATACTACCTAATACACTTGGAGAAATCTCCTCAAGCGTGGCAATAATATCCGTCACACTAGCCTTGGCCATCTCAGGAGCCATCGCCGCCATCTCAGGATCCGTACTCGTTAAAAACAAATCAATATTAGCCATATGATCTTTATAAAAAGTATCAAAAGCCTTGGCCGCCTCTAAAAATGAAGAAGTAGGGAGAGAAAATATTTTGTAATAAGTCATAACTAGCTCCGGTGAATAGTGATTATTGAAAGTAAACTACGGTGTGAAAAAGATAAAAAGAATGGCCTATTATATCAGCATATCCATCACCTGATATTGGGCAATCATCACCGATTCATCGTCACTATGATGAACTAAATCCTGATGAATTCTAGTGATAAAATGTCGAATTAAATTTAAAAACTGATGGTCAGGTTCAACCGTAATCATTTCCGAATGTCGCCCAATCTCCACAAGCAGTTGAGAGGGCCTATTATCATCAATCGAATACGCACGCTGGACATGCACACTCCCCAAAGTCCCAATCACCGAATAGGTCGACTGATACTGAAGTCCATACCCCGCAAACAACTGGCCACTTTCTCCAATTGGCCCTTCAAGTAATACCGTTGAACATTGAGGGATATCATAAATCGGATGATTGCGATGCCGAATTACAGAGGACTTAGGGATCGTCTTAAATACCCGCAAATACTGCCGGACTAAATAGCCCATGGCATCCCAAAAAATCCCACCGCCCAATTCAGGTTGAAATCGTACATTCCCATCCTTAGGCATCGGTGTCGTATACACCCCAGTAAAATAATAAGGCTCCCCAAGTTTCCCCGATGAAATGAGGTCATCCACCACCTGATGCTGACGGTGAAATCGAGGAACAAAACATTCTAAAAAAACCAGATTTTTTTCATGAGCAAGTGCAAGTGCCTGGTGCGCCTCGGCAAGCGACATCACCGCTGGCTTCTCGCAAATCACATGCTTACCAGATTCAAGTGCCTTCATCGTCCACTCAAAGTGAAGCGCCGTCGGAAGCGAAATATACACGCAATCAATCTCAGGATGAGTCAAAATCTCATCATAACTTCCACTAAACGGGGCTTGCCACTGCTTAGCCCATTGCTTAGCCTTGTCACTATCTCGCGATCCAACCCCAAACAGGATGGCATTGCTCACTTGCCGTAGCGCCGGCACAAACCGCCGTTCTGCAATGCCAGAACATCCGATAATACCAAACCTCAGCAACGTCATCACACAGCCTCGGTGTCTTGATTCTGCTTTTGATAAAAAGGGCTATTGGGATTGCCAAAATCGCCTTCACCCATCCCTAAATCCTGATGGATAATCGGCTTGTCACAGTCATCCCAAGGCTTTGTTAAAAACGATACCGATTCACATTCCGTAATCGCCAAAAACACATGATAGGTGTTTTTAGGAACAAAAATACAAGTCCCTTTCGACATCTGGATAAAGGTTTCCTTGCCAGTGTTAATGTCTTTCTCCACTTCAACCCCTTGCCCGCTAACAAGCAAAATATACTCGTCAAACTCAGGGTGGCAGTGATTACCCCTAATTTTACCCGCATGGATAAACTGATGGGTAAACTCCAAAATCGGCACCTTGGGTACATAGCTAAAAATCGCGCCTCGGCCATCCTTAATGGTATTCAAATTACAGGCGGGTTTAACAACTTCAATAGCCATACTCATGTCTCCTTATAAATTGGGCTGATCAAATACATTTCGGGCGGTACGCTTATTCAAACGATACCACTCTACAGTTTGTTTAAGTCCATCATAAAGCGATGTTCGAGGTTCATACCCCAATAATTCTTTAGCACGCGAAATATCAAAATACCGCCTGGATTGCCCAGAGACACGGTCGCTATCCCAACTGATTTTTCCGGTAAATCCAGTAATAGTGGTAAGCGCAGTCACCATCTCCAAAATCGAAGTCTCATATCCGCTCGCCAAATTAATCAGGCTAGGGCGGTCTAAATTATTTCCAGCGGACACAATCCCTTCAGCCACATCCCCAGCATATACAAAATCTCGGGTCGGCTGTCCATTTCCCCACACAACCACCGTGTCTTGTTTGCGATCAACCGCTTCAACAAATTTACGTACCAAGGCCGGTGCGACATGAGCGCCTTCCAAATCAAAGTTATCAAATGGCCCATAAATATTACCAGGCAAAAGCACAATAATCGGCAACTGATACTGAGTCCAATACGCATAAGCCTGGACATCCAACATCCGTTTCGCAAGCGAATAAGGAGAACTTTCCAATTGCGGAAACCCATTCCAAAAATCAGTTTCTTTTAAGGGGAGTGGCGCAGTTTCTGGGTACCCACATCCTGCACCAGTTGTGACAATTTTCTGCACACCGGCCAGTCTGGCTTCTTCAATGACTAGCGTATTAATCATAATATTTTTATAAAAAAACGTGGCAGGTTCCTGAGCATTTTTACCCAAGCCACCCACATGTCCCGCCAAGTGAATCAGGACATCACAAGGATAATCCTTAAATAATTTTTTGACCTGAACAATATCCGTCAAATCATATTGAGACTTTCTAGGAACAATAATTTGAGAGACTTCCGTCTTTTTAAGCGCGTCCACAACATGGTGACCCAAAAAGCCACCGCCGCCTGTAACTAAAACCTTTTTCCCTGACCAAAATGACATAATGCTCGGATTATACCCGATAAGCCCAGTCTATGTCAGAGACTAGTATTCTTATTCATTCAGGATAGGGAGGCGTATCTGGCCTCGATCGTTTAGTCACAGCTGGAAAATCCACATATCGAGTCAGCGTCAACTGATAAGGCATTTCTCGAGTGCACTCAATACTAAAAATATCAGACGTTAGAAATCCTGAAGGCTCCCTGACATCGACTTTGTCATCTTCACGATAAGAAGTGGTATAAAAAGCACGTGAATTCTCATAAAATTTAATCATAATTTCATTGCTTGGAAAATAAGTAAGTGACTGAATAATCGTACCAAGTTCCTGAGTAAGATGCTGTAATCCCGCAGACCCAGAACTCACAGAAGTATCAAAATGAAGGATAATAGTAAAAATGGACTGTTCAGGTGAAGAATGCATCACTCCCGTAGAGCGCTGAAAAGAAGAATAATAGCTTGGAGTCTCAGAGGGTTGGGTTCCGTAAGCATCCAAGATAATCGGGATATCCAGAGGCGTAAAAAATAATAGAGAAGTGCGATCCGGAGAAATAAGACAGTCAACTCCATGGTCATTCAGGAGTGCATCAATAAAACCAGTTCGAGCCGCGTCCGGGTTTAATGCAGTCGGGACACTGGCCTGGTCAATACGGGGGTCAAGAGACTCACAAAGTAATTGCTGATAAACCGGGCCTAACATCGAAAAGTTAATCAAAATAGGGGTTTTAGTCGTCCGACATTGCGATATCATGTCATCCATCAATGCGCCATGAAGAAGCAAAAATAGATCAATTAAGTTTTGAGAGGCATTTGCGAGAGAAATTGGCTCAGTTCTCGTACAGGCCTCAGTACCATCAAAAAGAGTAAAGGCATGAAAAGAGGTTGCGGAGTCTCTAAATCCACCAATAACAGTAAATTCGGTATCTTCATGTTGAAAAAGGTAAGCAGACGCAGGAGTTTCCTGAGGAAGGAGAATTGAGGCCGCAAGGCGATCCGTGGCAGATTTTCGCTCCTGCTGCCAGGTTAACGGTTCAGTGGAATCGGGGGGAATGAGAAGTGTAATCACAAGGCATGACGTTTGAACATCATTATCCTTTAGTAACGCAATTGACACCGGATTAAGAGAACAGATCGTGCCAGCCATTTCACCAATTCCTTCGAGTAAAGGAGAAATAAGATCTTTAAAGGCAGGTGGGACTTTCTCAAAAATAATCGAAACTGTTGTCCCTTTTGGTAATTTGGGGTCGGCCATAACTGCAAATACAATATTTTGAAAAAAAGTAGAAAGATCTTCCTCAGTGGTGTGCGGCAGCGGGGCATCTCCAGAAAAAACATAAACTCCCGATGTCGGATCAAAAGTCAAAGAGATAGGAGCCCCATGTAAAAAAGTATACTCAACTGCATGAATAGGAGAATAGCTAATGATTTTGAACAAGATATATACCTCTGATGAATGACAAGAAAAATTTTATACGTTATCGTAAAAAAATAATTAAAGTTTCAACAAAAGGGGTCAGACCCTTAAGTGGCCAGAAGTGCCAGATTAAAGATCGCTGTGGCACTTCTGCACGTACAAGGGTCTGACCCCTTCAAAAAAAAAGAGGGGTCTATTTATGAAAGTCACTAATTACCTAATCACAGCATTACTAGGATTAACCCTACTCATCACCGGATGCAGTAAATCTCAAAATACCAACTCGCCAAAAACGCTTTACACCAATATAGGTGGCGAACCCACCATCCTCAATCCCATCCTCTCCACCGATGTGCCATCTTCCGAAATCACCGGCCTCGTTTTCAATGGGTTATTCAGAGTCGACATCAACATGTCCATCGTTCCCGATTTAGTATCCACCTATTCAGTTTCAGAAGACGGCCGCATCTACACATTCAAACTCCACCAAAATATCAAATGGCATGACGGTAAGCCTTTCACGGCAGAAGACGTCCAATTCACCTTCGATAAAATCCTAGACCTCAAAACCAATACCGTCAGACGAAGTAATCTCATCGTGGCAGGTAAACCCGTCCAATTTAAAGTCGTCGACGCCTACACACTCACAGCCACGCTCGCCGAACCCGACGCCCCATTTTTAAGCAATATCAGTATCGGCATCCTCCCCAAACACATCCTCCAAAACCAAGACATCAACATCGCCACATTTAATCGGCAGCCCATCGGCACGGGCCCCTTCAAATTCCAAAAATGGGAAACGGGCCAATATATCACCCTCACTAAAAACCTAAACTACTACAAAGAAGGCCCAAAACTGGACCGCATCGTTGCCAAAATCATCCCCGATACCAACACCGCCCTAGTCGCCCTAGAAAAGCAAGAAATCGATAGCGGTAAAATTCCCTACAAAGATCTCGAAAAATACCAAAATAACACTAAAATAAATGTCTTTGAATTCGAAGATCTCATGTACACCTATATGGCCTTCAATCTCAAAAACCCAAAATTTAAAGACATCAAAGTGAGACAAGCCATCGCTCATGCCATCGACAAAAAAAGTATGACCGACAAAATCCTCAAAGGACATGGCCGCCCAGCACATATTCCCGCTGCCCCTGTCTCATGGAGTTACCCCAACAATCCTACTTTCCCAATCTTTGAGTATAATCCCACTCAAAGCGCTAAGCTTCTCGACGAGGCCGGCTGGAAACTCAATCCAACTACTAAAATCAGAGAAAAAAACGGCCAGAAACTCAGCTTCACTCTCATTACCAATCAAGGCAATCAAGATCGAGAACGCTCTGCCCAAATCATCCAGCAATACTTAGCCGCAGTCGGCATCCAAATGAATATCCAACTTATGGAGTGGAGTAGTTTCGTCAAGCGTATCAACGAGCCTCGTGATCCCAAAAACTTCGATGCTGTCATGCTGGGCTGGGCCTTAGGTATCGACCCCGATTCCACCTCCATCTGGCACTCCAGCGAATATCCAAAAGGCTTCAACTTTATCGCCTACAACAACCCAAAAGTAGACGCTCTACTGGATCAAGGTCGCAAAACCATCGACCAATTTCAGCGCAAAGCCGTCTACAATAAACTCTATACCCAAATCGCAAGCGATGTTCCTTATGTATTTCTTTATTACCCCAATGTCATCACGGGCATCAACAAACGCGTCAAAGGTCTCTCCCCAGCCGGGCCAACAGGATTATTTAATCCAATCGAAAATATTACGATTGAACCATGATCAAAAATGACTCAGCCTCAAAAAACATTTAAAAAACTCAAAAAAAAGCCGCCCATGGGGATGCCGACTCTCACGCTAGAAGGTAAACGCACCATCATCGATGCTGCGATGAGCCAAAAAGGGAGTGCGGCATTTACCGCCTGGCTAAAAAATAAGGATATTCCCTCACTCAGATATTTTCAGGAAAATATTCGAAAATACAAAATGGGCTTCTTTAAAGAATTATTTGAATGGACAGGGCAACTGGGCGAAAAATAAAAGCCACTAAAAAAGTTTAACTTTCTTTCAGTAGTGGTACAAAATAGTTAGTTGAAGAAACATAAGATTTTAAAAGTTTTTTGATAAATGGTACCTTAGGTAAAAACCAGTGAGACCAAGGAGAATATGATGGCGAAAAAAGCAGAAAAAAATTACGAAAAATATTCGCCCCAATATATCGTGGATAAATCTGGAAAGAAAAAAATGGTTCTTCTTAAGATGGAAATATTCGAAAATTTAATAGAAGATTTACAAGATCTTTCTCTAGTCGCAGAGCGGCGTGAAGATCCAAAAGTATCATATGAAGAAGTCAGAAAAGAACTCAGAGAACAAGGAAAGCTTTAAGCTTTACAGTAATGGCCATCGGTCATCGACGAGAGATTTATCGGTGATCAAATCCATCCTCTCATTCATCAGTATGCTCCTACTGATCACCATCATCTCCTTCCTCATCATGCGCCTTGCCCCTGGCGACCCCACCCAAATGTACCTGGATCCCAAAATGGGGGCTCAAGACATCATCCAAATCCGTAAAAACTTTGGCTTGGACGACCCACTTCCCATTCAATACATCAAATGGCTCAAAAACGCCGCTCAGGGCAATCTTGGCTATTCCTATTCCACCGGTAAACCCGTTCTCACCGCCATCCTCGAACGTCTACCCGCCACCCTAATCCTCTCCATATCCTCACTCATCTGCATTCTCCTCATCGCATGCCCCATTGGCTTGTATATCGGGTCCCACCGCAATCAATGGCCTGACCATATCATCACCATTGTCTCGCTCATCGCGATGGCCATGCCGGCATTTTGGGTAGGGCTAATGCTCATTCTATTTTTCTCACTCAAACTCGATTTATTTCCCACCTCCGGCTACCTCAATCCCATGCTGTCCGACGCCCCCATCCTCACCAAAATCACCGATATCGCCTACCACCTAGTCCTCCCACTCACCACCACCGTCATCGGCGGAATCGCAGGTCTCATCCGTTACAACCGATTTAACGTCATCGCCATCCTCAGCCAAGATTACATCCAAGCCGCCCGCGCCCGCGGAATCGGGGAGGGGACCATCCTTCTCAAACATGCCTTCAAAAACGCAAGTCTCCCTATCATAACCATCCTGGGTCTAAGCCTCCCAGATCTCATCGGGGGCAGCCTCGTCATCGAATATATTTTCTCCTGGCCAGGCATGGGCCAGTTAGGGATTGCCGCCGTATTTCAGCGTGACTATCCAATTCTTATGGGCACCGTCCTCTTCACTTCCATTCTAATTCTCATTGGCAATCGCTTAGCTGATCTCGCCTATCGCTGGGTTGACCCCAGAATCAGGTAAAAAAATGACAAAAATATTATCCAGACTCGCTTATATTTTTCTCGCCACCATCCTGGCTATTTCCATTATCGTACCGCTCCTCAATATCTCCGACCCAAACGCCTTTTCTCCACTTTTCACTGGAGACCCATTGCCACCAAGCAGCCATCATCTACTTGGTACGGATGACCTCGGTAGAGACCTCCTTACCCGCTGTATTTCCGGCGCTAAAATATCCCTCGCAGTGGGCGCGATTTCCGTCACCATTTCCGTCACCATCGGCCTTATCCTAGGACTCATTTCAGGATTCTACGGAGGCATCATCGAAACCTGCATTATGCGCATCGTCGATGTCTTTTTAGCGATTCCAACTCTCTTTTTAATCCTCATCATCCAGGTCATGCTCACGCCCAGCATCTTCAATGTCATGGCCGTCATCGGGCTCACCAGCTGGATGGGCGTTACCCGCCTCGTCCGCGCCGAAGTCTTAAGTACCAAAGAAAACCCATTCATCACCGCCGCCTACGCCAGAGGTATTTCCAAAACCACTATTCTCTTCAAACATATCCTTCCCCACACACTCGCCCCCGTTATTGTTGCCGCAGTCCTGGGCATGGGCGGTGCAATACTCATCGAGTCCACGCTCAGCTTCCTAGGCCTCGGTGTCCAACCTCCCAACGCCTCCTGGGGCAACATGCTCCAAGGAAGTATCGCCTACATGACTGACGCCCCATGGATGACCATTATTCCTGGTATTCTGATCACCCTCACCGTTCTTTCTCTCAATATCATCGGTGATCATCTAAGAGAGAAAATATTTAGAAAATAGTAAACTAAACTTTACCAAAAAATAGATTTAAAAAATAAAGTAAGTTATAGTTGACCAAAAAATGGGAATTATAAAGTAAATGGCCAACTTATTATGGGGAAATGTCTATTATCAGGATCAGTTTGCAGGAGTCTTAAGTGAAGAGCCTGGAAATCGCGCATCCTTTACATATGATCCAAGTTATTTAAGTAGCGCATTTCCGCCCATTGCGTTTACTTTACCTAAGCAGATAGACGCCCATATTTCACAATTAGGATTACACCCATTTTTTGACAATTTAGTTGCTGAAGGCTGGCTAGAGCACGCTCAAACTCGTATTTTAGGAAAGCGCATCATGTCGCGCTTAGAGCTACTTCTCGCATTTGGAGGGGATTGTGCCGGCGCAGTGTCAGTGAGAGATCCTGATCCTGCTAGATACTCAGGGCTCATGTTAGATATTGAGGACCCCAAAGAAAGAGCCTTATTTGCCAGTCAAGCATCCTTGTCTGGCGTACAACCTAAGCTGGCCTTGATTAAGCAAGGAAATAAAATGGTTCCAGCCAAGATAAATCAATTAAGTACTCATATTGCAAAGTTTCCTTCACGAGGGCATGACAATTTAGTAGTCAATGAGTATCTGACAACTCTCGCATTTAAAGCATTATTGCCAAACGACCAATGTGTTGAATTATCGATTGGAGAAGTTAAAGGGATTAACGAACAAGCCCTCATCATTAAGCGATTTGACCGGAGTAATCAGGAACGACTGCATTTTGAAGAATTAAATCAATTGCTCGGGTATCCTTCAAAAGCAAAATATAATGGATCGTATAAAGAAATGGCCAATTGGATCCATCAGGTTCAAGAGGGCCAGGTGACAGAACTATATCGATTGTATACTCGCATACTTGCTGGAATTTTATTGGGCAACACCGATATGCATCTCAAAAATTTTGCAATGGCATATACAAATGAGGGGATTGAATTAAGCCCATCATATGATCAGGTATCGGCAGTAATATACGATTACAAAACAATGGCATTAACAATAGCAGGAGCATCAAATTATCCAATTACAGATCTAAAGCAAAAGCATATCTTAACCCTAGGAACAGAATTTAAATTATCTAAAAATGTAGTCATGATGGCCGTTACACAGCTAGGGCAAAATCTAAGTAATGCAAAAGATGCCATTGCTCAATCAAAGCTTGGCACGACTACCCTAAAAAATATATTAATCACTCAACTGGAGAAACGATGGAACGGGACATTCGCCTTGATTGGCAATCATTAATTACAGAAGCAAAACGGCAGAGGAAAGCCAAAAAATTCACCCAATACCAACTTGCCATTTTAGCAGGAGTCAGTAAACCCACCCTAAGTAATTTTGAACAAGGAAAAACAACCGTCACCCTAGAAAACGCCTTCAAGATACTGCGAACCCTAGGTCTAATGGTAAAATAAAAAAATGATCCAATCGCTCCTAACCATCGACAATCTCCACACCCAATTCACAGTCGGTAACCAAACCGTCAAAGCCGTCGACGGTATTTCCTTCGACATCCAAAAAAACCAAACCGTCGGCATTGTTGGCGAATCCGGCTCTGGTAAAAGCGTCACCGCACTCTCCATTATGGGATTACTCCCTCATAATGGCCAAATTACCCAAGGCCAAATCCTCTACAAGGGCCAAAATCTTGCCGACTTAAACCAAAAACAATATCGCCAAATCCGAGGCAAAGAAATCGGCCTCATCTTCCAAAATCCCATGGCCGCTCTCAACCCCGTCTTCACCATCGGCAACCAAATGATCGAAACCATTCGCCTCCACACCAAACAAACCAAATCCCAAGCCAAAGATACGGCCATTCAACTTCTCACCTCAGTCGGTATTCCCGACCCCGACACCCGCCTCACCCAATACCCGCATGAATTCTCCATGGGCATGTGCCAGCGCGTCATGATTGCTCTCACACTCGCCATGTCCCCTGAGCTTCTCATCGCCGACGAGCCCACGGCCTCACTCGATGTCACCATCCAAGCCCAAATCCTCAATCTCTTAGCCAACCTCAAAAAAGACCGCGGCATGTCCATGCTCATCATTTCTCACGATTTAGGCGTCATGGCCCAACACTGCGACCACATCCTCGTCATGTACTTAGGTAAAATCGTTGAGTCCGGCACCCCAAATGACATCTTCAAACACCCAAAACATCCCTACACCCATGCCCTCATCTCCTCAATCCCCAGCACGGATCCCGATCAAAAACATGCGCCTATATTGCTTAAGGGGGACATCCCAAGTCCTCTCCATATCCCAAGTGGCTGCCGCTTCCACACCCGCTGCCCAAAAGCCCAAGCAAAATGCAGCCAAGTCGAACCTCAACTCCAAACCGAAGGTTCCCGTGCTTTCGCGTGTTTTTATCCGTATTAGAGTCGACTTTCTTGAAAATTAGTCAAAATAGTTGAATTTTCAAGAAAGTCGGGTATCCTCCATCAATATATGAAACAAACTCTCCTAAGCGGCATTCAACCCACCGGAAAACTCCACCTCGGTAATTACCTAGGCGCTGTCTCCAATTGGGTCAAACTCCAACACGACTACAATGCCTTTTTCATGATGGCCGATCTCCATGCCCTCACAAGCATTTACGAGAATCCAGAAAAATTGCGCGAAGACAAACTCAACCTCGCCATCGACTTATTTTCCGCAGGGATCGATCCCGACACCGCTTGCCTCTACTACCAATCCGATGTCCCCGAGCACGCCGAACTCCACCTCATCCTCTCCATGATGACACCGCTCCCATGGCTAGAACGCGTCCCCACCTACAAAAGTAAAATGGCAGAAATCAAAGATAAAGATCTCAATACCTACGGTTTCCTAGGCTATCCCGTTCTCCAGGCCGCCGATATTTTATTATTCAAAGCCGACATCGTCCCAGTAGGGGAGGACCAACTTCCTCACCTCGAGCTCGCCCGCGAAATCGCAAGACGCTTCAACCACCTCACCCACACCACACTTTTCCCAGAGCCTCAAGCCAAGCTCACGCACTATCCCGCCGTCCCTGGTCTCGACGGCCGAAAAATGTCCAAAAGCTACGGCAACACCATCCCAATCTCCCTATCAGAAGCCGAAATGACACCGCTCATCCTCAAAATGATGACCGATCCCAACCGAAAACTCCTCGCAGATCCAGGTAACCCCGACATCTGCCCCGTCTTCACATTTCACAAAATCTACACATCCACAGACCGCAAAGATGAACTCGCAAATCTCTGCCGCACGGCAGGCATCGGTTGCGTCGCCTGCAAAAAAGAACTCGCCCACAACATCAATGCCTCACTCACCCAATTTCGCGCCAAGCGAAACCACTTCGAATCCGACCGAGGAGAAGTCCAAAATCTCCTCAAAAAAAGCGCCAAAAAAGCCCGCGAAACCGCCAGCAAAACCCTTAGCGAAGTTAAAGCTGCGATTGGTCTTTAAGGGGAAAAAGGAAAAAGGGGTCAGACCCTTAAGTGTCCAGAAGTGCCATACTAAAGGGAACCGTGCTCAAAAAGTACGGTTCCATTTTGGCTTTGATTGATCAACATCTCTACATAAAGTAAAATCAAAATATGTTAGATTTATCTTCTTTTCAAAGTGCAATTGGCCAGCTAGAGACAAGTTTAAGTTATGTCAATTCACAGATGGCAAAAGAAGATGTCAAACTTGGAGAACAGCTTCGCGCCGCATCTATCCAAGCTTTCGAATTTACCTATGAATTAACCTGGAAAATGCTTAAGCGACATCTTGAAATGACCGAGGCAAATCCCGCCTTAATCGATGAGTTCTCCTTTCAAGATTTAATTCGAACCGGAAATGAAAGAGGGCTACTACTCTCCGATTGGGAAATATGGAAAGTATTTAGAACCGCAAGAGGAACTACCTCACATACTTATAATCAAGTCAAAGCAATCGAAGTTGCCGAATTAATTCCTGATTTTCTAAAAGAGGCTCAATTTCTATTTAAAAAACTACAAAGCACCCATAATGCCTGATATTAAACCTCATCACCTCGACATTATCCAAAATATTCTCTCAACACATCTCCCAAAAACGGCCTCAGTCTGGTTATTTGGGTCGCGTGCATCAGAAAGTGCAAAGCCTTATTCAGATATTGATTTAGCAATTAATCTCGACGGACAGGCCCTATCTATCTTACTTCAAAGCACCCTCGAACATGCCTTTGAAAACTCAGATCTCCCATATAAAGCTGATATTGTTGATTTAAATACTATTTCTAAAGAATTTAAAAGTATCATCGATTCCACCAAAATAAAGATCACTTTTTAAAATTATGTAACTTTACATAAAACTTGACAAAAGCTTTACAAAAAATAAAAATAACAAGCATGTATCAACCAAGATATACAATTAGCCCATTCCTACTAAAAACAATAACGCAAATTACAGAGCTGAGATCCTGGATTTTAAAAAGCACAGTGGATGTGCCGTGGGTAAGTCATTTACAAAGAGAGACAACTTCACGAACTGCTCATGCCTCGACTGCCATTGAAGGAAATCCTCTATCGCTAAGCGAAGTAGAAGCTTTGGCACGAGGCGAAGAATTGGGCGGGGTACCAACAATAGAAAATGAAGTCAAAAACTATCTTGAGGCCCTAAGATGGATTCAAAATAAAAATCGAAAAATCACAGAAAAAAATCTCCTAAATTTACATCGTATTGTGACAAAAAATCTATTAGATATCGAAAAGTCCGGAAAATACAAAATACAAAATAATCGAATCATCGATCACAAGAGGTATACACTTTATACGCCTCCTCCAGCTGATCAAACACAACTAATCACGCAAAATCTAGTGCAATGGATTACAGAAAAAGAGACCAAAATTCTCCATCCACTGATTATCAGTGCCATTGCACACCATCAATTAGTATCAATCCATCCTTTCACAGATGGTAATGGGCGAACTTCGCGACTATTAGCATTATGGATTTTTTATCAATTCAACTTTGATACCCATCATATATTGGCTATGGATGATTATTTTCAAAGTGATCGAAAGAAATACTACACAATGCTTCAGCAGGTAAGAGACCTTGATCATGATCTCACATTTTGGATTGAATATGTCTCAATCGGAATGCTCGAAGTTTTGGAAAGAACAAAGAAGCGAATTGAATCTCTTAAAATTAGCGAACTGTCATCTAAAATCCGCCTCAATAAAACCCAGGAGACAATCCTCAGAATACTAAGAGATAAAGGACGAATTAAATCTCAAGAAATACAAACTCTATTTAGTATCTCCAGGGCAAGGGCTTCTCAACTATTAAAACCTTTAGCAGATTCAAATTTAATCATCCGAGAGGGGAGTACTCGCTCAACAACCTACAGGATCGCAGAAAATCAAGATTTCATCATGTCTGAATAGGGTTCCACACCCTCCCTCCAAATGCTAAAATGGACAAAAATCTCCACTATTTTCAAGGAGCCCACCCATGTCCGTTCAACTACCATTCATTCAAGATGCCGAAGTAAAAGCATCCCTTTTAGCCGAACTAAACCGCCAACGCGATAAAATCGAACTCATCGCTTCAGAAAACTTCACTTCACTCGGTGTCATGCAAGCCCAAGGCTCATGGCTCACCAATAAATACGCAGAAGGCCTTCCAGGAAAACGCTATTATGGCGGTTGCGAATGCGTTGATGAAATCGAAAGACTCGCCATCTCCAGAGGCTGCCAAGTATTCGGAGCCAAATACGCTAACGTTCAACCTCACTCCGGTGCCAACGCCAACAATGCGGTTTACTTCGCACTCACCACCCCAGGTGACACCATTATGGGCCAAAGCCTTTCCCATGGCGGACACTTAACACATGGTTCACCAGCAAATTTATCTGGCAAATACTATAAAGTAGTCCCGTATTTCCTTGATGAAGTCACAGAACGTCTCGACTACGACGAAATCGAGCGA
Organism: bacterium UBP8_UBA817; assembly: GCA_945888435.1. Taxonomy (GTDB): domain Bacteria; phylum Margulisbacteria; class Marinamargulisbacteria; order SXXA01; family SICP01; genus CAMCZW01. The sequence goes on along the minus strand of CAMCZW010000003.1, from coordinate 4,964 downwards.
CTAGCCAAAGAACATAAACCTAAAATGATCATCGCAGGGGCATCCGCTTATCCTCGCGCAATCGACTTCAAACGTTTTTCAGAAATTGCCAAATCAGTAGGCGCAATCCTATTCGTTGACATGGCCCACATCGCAGGATTAGTAGCCGCAGGACTTCACCAAAATCCAGTCGAATACGCAGACGTCGTCACCTCCACCACTCACAAAACTCTAAGAGGCCCAAGAGGCGGTATCATCCTTACCAATAATGAGGAAATCGCAGTCAAAATCAACCGAGCTGTATTCCCAGGTACCCAAGGCGGGCCATTAATGCATGTGATTGCCGCCAAAGCAGTTATCTTCGGCGAAGCACTAAAACCAGAGTACAAAATCTACCAACAACAAGTGATTAAAAATATCCAAGCCATTGCCGAAACACTCATTCAAAGAGGCATCAAAATCGTCTCCGGCGGCACCGATAACCACTTAGCCCTCCTCAATCTCGCGCCAAAGGGCCTCACAGGTAAAGAAGTCGAAGAAGCCCTCGACCATGTCGGTATCACCACCAACAAAAACACGGTTCCTAAAGAAACCCAAAGCCCATTCGTCACTTCAGGAATCCGATTAGGGTCTCCAGCAATGACAGCCCGAGGCATGAAAGAGCCTGAAATGGTCATCATCGCCAACCTCATCGCCGACGTCATCGACCACCTTCATGATGAAACCGTACTCAAACGAGTGGCCGCCGATGTCCTGGCTCTCACCAGTAAATTCCCACTATACCCGGAGCTTGGATAATTTCATGGCCATCGGGTATTTAGGACCGGCCGGTACATTTACAGAACAAGCGCTTCACCTCTATTTATCCCGCACGGGAAGTAAAGCGCCGCATACGCCAGAAAACTCCATTGTGGAGTTATTCGAAGGCCTCAAAGCCGGTAAATTTGAAAGAATCATCGTTCCTATCGAAAATTCAATCGAAGGCTCCGTCCATGCCACCATGGATTTGCTGTATCAATATGAAGGCTTATTTTTAAATCAAGAAATCGTCCTACCCATCAACCAATGCCTCATGGCCAAATCCAAACTAGCTCCAGATCAAATTGAACATGTGGCGTCCCATCCTCAAGCCCTAGCTCAATGCCGTGAATATCTCCATAGCCATCTACCCAAAGCCCAAACTCACCCCACACCATCTACCGCCGCCGCCGCAGAATGGGCCACCAACGGCAGTCTGGAAAGAGAATACAAAACCGATAAAATCGCTGTCATCGGTAATAAAGAATTAAGCCACCACTATCCCCTAATCATGATCGCCGAAGGGATCAGCGACAAAAAAAATAACCTCACTCGATTTCTAGTGGTCTCCACTCAAAAAACACCATCCACAGGATGCGATAAAACATCCATCGTCGTCTCCGCCATCAAGGACAAACCCGGTGGATTAGTGGAGTTGTTAGGCGAGTTTTCAAAACGAAATATCAACTTATCCCGCATCGTCTCCCGGCCCACTCAAACCGTATTAGGCGAATATTTATTTTTTATTGATTGTGATGGCCATCAGGATGATTTATCCGTCAAAGAAGCCTTGGTCTCGGTCAAAAAAAATGCATCTGTATTTAAACTACTAGGCTCATATGAACAGGACACAATCGCATGCTAGACCCAAAACGAGTCCGAGAATCTGAAGTAAGCGTCCAAGCAGCCCTCGCAAGACGCGGAGCTGCCCCCATTGAGGCCCTCAATCGCTATATCCAAGCCGACCAAAACTGGAGAATCGCCCTTCAGGAAACTGATGTCCTCAAACAAAAGAGAAATACGCTCACCCCAAAAGGTAAGCCCACTCCCGAGCAACTTCAAGACCTTAAAACCCTCTCTGACCAAGTCAAAACTCTCCAAGATAACCTTGTTCCACTCGAGCAAGAGTCCATTGCCTCAAGCATGGCCATCCCAAACACCCCCGATGATAGCGTCCCCACGGGCAAAGACGAAAATGACAACCAACTTATCCGTACCAATGGCACACCCCGTATGTACGATTGGCAAAAACCCCACGAAGAAGTTGCAATAGCCGCAAGCCTCATCGACTTTACTAATGCGGCCCAAGTGACGGGTAGCCGATTTTGTATTTACACAGGGTGGGGGGCTAAACTCGAACGCGCTCTCATTAATTTTATGCTCGATACTCACTCCAACCGCCATGGCTATACCGAAATCATGCCGCCGGCCATCGTGAAGTCTAAAAGCCTCGAAGGGACAGGCCAACTCCCTAAATTTGCTGACGATTTATTTAAACTTGAAGGGACCGATTACTGGCTAAGCCCAACAGCTGAAGTCCAAGTGACGAATATGTTTCAAAACCAAATCATCCCTCATGATCAGTTACCCGTTAAATACACCGCCTACACACCCTGTTTCCGAAAAGAAGCCGGTTCCCAAGGCAAAGACGTCAAAGGGATTATTAGACTACACCAATTTAATAAAGTAGAACTTGTCAATTTTTGTCATCCTGACCACGCCCAGGCCCAATTAGAAATCTTGGTCAGTGAAGCCGAAGAAATTTTAAAACTTTTAAAACTTCCATTTAGAACTATGCTATTGTGTTCAGGCGACATGGGATTTTCATCGGCTAAAACCTATGATATCGAAGTCTGGTTCCCCTCTCAAAATCAGTATCGGGAAATCTCTTCATGCTCATGGTTTTCGGATTTTCAAGCGAGACGGGCCATGATAAGATACAGAGATTCCAACGATAAAGTGAATTATTTACATACCCTCAATGGATCTGGATTGGCAGTCGGCAGAACATTGGCAGCCATACTAGAAAATTATCAAAACCAAGACGGCAGTATCACAGTGCCAGACGCATTAAAAGCTTATATGGGAGTGTCATCAATACCGTGCAAGAAAAAATAGACCCAATTTACATCAAGTTTTTCAGAGCCATCGCTAACGAAGAGCGCATTGAAATTATCAAGCTTCTCAAAAAAAATGGCGAAATGGCCGCTCAAGAGGTTGAAAAGCATTTTTACCTCGAGCAATCAACGACTTCTCATCACCTAAACACACTTAAAAGAGCCGGGATTACCAAATCCCGAAAAGAAGGCCGTAATATTTTCTATTCAGTAGACGCCCCCGGATTTGAAGCCACATGGCGCAAGTTCGAAAAAATCGTCCTCGATTAAAAAGCTCTGCAAGTTTTCTAAAAATTCCACCGATATCATTCATAACCCTGAAAAGGTTTAAAGTAACGATAAAAGAGGGAAGGGAAAACCATGGATGAATCACAAGCATTAAGCATTAATTTACTCGACGAATTTGAGTTTGCACCCACAGATGTCGAAAGACAGCAAAAGTTTCAGGAAATCCTAAAATCGGTAATGCCGCGTCTTGGGACCAATGAGAGCAAAATCATTTTGGCCGAAGTTCTCATCGCACTAAAATTAGAAGGCATCATTGGCCAAACACTCTCAGAACGAGATGGAAAAGTGGTCAAAGTCCTTCACGAAGCAATTATTCAGGCACCTGAAAAGCGAAAAAAAGCGTTAAGGATGGCCTATAGGTTACTCAGATAATGACATCGATCAATCCAGATTATTTCAAAAGTGCTGCTCCGGATCCTGCGCGGAGACTCGTCGACATGACCAATGAAAGACTGGAAAGTATGGGGCTTTCTGATAAAAAAATTGATATTGATAAACTCATGGAAGAAACCGAGAAACCATCTAAAAAATCATCAACTCCACCATCACAACCATCACTTCCAAAATCAGGATGGGTGATTTAAATGGACATCCACGTCAACCAACCCAAGTTTAATACACAAAAAAATGATCAAAATAAACCCAGTGCTGCGGCCGCTGGGGCCCAATTTAAGGCCATGTTTAAAAAAAAAATCGAAACCCTAGAAACCGACTCCGTCCAGGAAACTGAAAGGGAAGAGCAACCCTATCGATCAGATCAACAAATTAAAATCACAAAAGTCCATATCAAACCGGACACCCAAGAAGATAGTATTGACCAAACCTTAGAGAAAATCAAAGACCGTATCAAAACGATGTTACTGTTTCAAAAAAAATAAGAGTGGGAATTTTTAAGATATCAACACGATAACTATCCTGAAAGGGAGTCTCTTAAATTTATGATAGTAAAACTCAAAATTATTGCTTACAGCCCAGCACCAACACTGACAGTAGTGTACTCTTCTAGTGCGGATCAAAAAGAAAAGTTAGAAAGAACGGACCGGATTATTTATCTTCTCCTTCAACCCGAGTTTAAAGACATATTCAGTGAAGAAGTAAAGACCCGTCTGCCTGCATCGATAAATGATATCTGCGCGCTTGAAGCAATCATCATCGCTGCCCAGACCAAGTTTCATGAAATGGGATATAAGGGACTAGTGATGGAAGCAGGTAATCTCTCAACACCCCATTTAAAAAATGCGGTCATCGGCCTCAGAGAAGTAGAAGGATATTTAATGACGGTACTAACCGAAAACCTTCTCTTTGGCGGTGAGAATGAGCCATTATGGGAATCTCTTGTTAAAGTAATCGCAGAAAAAGAAGGAGAGAGAGCTGTAATCAAAGGACCTCCAACCCAAACCGAAAGAAAGAATTTATTTGAAAATGGCATTCGAGATATCCTACGCGCATGTAGAAACTTCACGGCGGATAGGTCCCTAGAGAGTATGAGTCCAGAGGATGTCAACTGGATTCATGGCGTATGGCAAACCGCGGTAAAAAACATCACAAAACATACTACGGACACTTTAGGTGAGCTGATGCTCAAGATTATCCAAGCTGCAAAACAAAATAACCTAGATACAGTCAGATTGCTCTCCAAAGAAATAAATCAAATTCTAAAAGATCTCATCACACAAGAAAGTAAAATCGATACAGTGCAATTAGAAGGGCGGTTAAAAAAACAATTAGGATCTCAGTTTCAAGAGTCATTTGACTCAGCCGCATTTGTAATCCAGGTAGAAG
>CAMCZW010000002.1 GCA_945888435.1 bacterium UBP8_UBA817 | reverse complement strand
ACCTTTAATACGACCAATATCCCCGCAGGGATTTATTTCTATGCACTCCTAAGCGAGGGTACTGTTTTAGGAAAAGGAAAAATGGCGATTGTCCCATGATAACCATTAAAAAGTTAATAATATCACTCACCCTCCTTCTCACAATTCCCGCCTACGGGACCGACTACCTCATGCTCACCGAAGCCGGTACCTCTGCAAGAATGATCGCATTAGGCCAAATCGAAGGATTCGATAATAGCTCCAACAGCCTCTTCGAAAATCCAGCAAGTTTGGGCTCTATTAAAAACACATCCATTTCAGCCTACTCCACTACCCTAATCAACGAATTTGAAATCACTAATTTCAGTATCAGCCAAAAAACAAAATGGGGCACCTTTGCCATCGGTCAATTTAGCGGCAAAATTTCAGACATTCCCAGAACCGGCACCACAGGAAGCGGAGGTGACCAGCAATTTCTAGAACTCGGCGAATTCAAATACACCGACACGCTCACCAAAATAGGATATCAAACCAATTTCAAATCCCGTCTATCCTATGGATTCACACTCAACAGATACACCAAAAATATTGATAACGTCACAGCCAAAGGCTACGACATTGATGCAGGGGTCAAAGCTAAATGGGGTAAAACAAGTATTTCCCTCATCGCAAAAAATATATTAGAAAGGGATATCGAATACAGCAATAACCAAGTAGAAACGCTTCCTAGACAAATCATTTTAGGAGGCCACTACGACCTTGGATGTGTAGGATTATATGGACAAGCCAAATTAAATGGAGAAAAAGGAATCCAAAAATCAGCAGGAGTATCCGCCCACATCCCCTCATTCCCGTATCTTAAGCTTCTTGCCGGATATAAAGAGTACTTTGTACTAGACGATCTCAAAAAGGGCACCGCCATCGGAATAGCCCTCGATATGGGGCCATTCGCACTCAGCTACGCCTACGAAAAAAGCGATTATGTCGAGTTCGACAGCAAAAGCTATTTCTCAATGAGCCTCAACCTCAATCTAGTAGGCGAATTCAAACCCAAACCCAAACGCCGCCTACATCGCTAAATAGGCGTATGCAATACACCCCTACAAGATCTGGATAGCGACAATCGTCATATCATCCGCCTGAGCCGCATTACCCTGAAAGTCCCGCAATCGGTTACGGACATACTTCGCCATATCCACATCTTTTTTCTTACTCGCCTCGATTAATATCGGTATCAATTCTTCATGCCCAATCACTTCACCCGTAGGTGATTTTACATCCGTACACCCATCCGTAACTATATAAACAACATCCCCCGGATACAGGGTTATCGCATTTTGAATATACTTCTCATCCGGATCCATCCCCACCGGCGCACCGCCTTGATCCAGGATTTCAACCGTACCTGCTGCTCGGACAACAATCGCAGGCTCATGCCCCGCATTGACATATTCAAGCAAGTATTGATGGGCTTCCACCTGAGTAAGCGCAACATAAATCAGCGGTACATATTTAGAAAATAAATGAGAATCCGTAGAAATCTGATTCATCCGAGTGACTAATGCCTGCGGTTCAAACCAATGGTCATGGAGAAGTTTGAATACAGTTTTAACACTAAACATCTCCAAACTAGCCGCGACGCCTTTACCCACCACATCCGCCACCACAATCCCGATCTGTTTGTAGATCACATTCTCCTCGTTATCACTATCATCTTCGTCATAATCGTCGTCACCTTCGTTTTTCTTAGGCTTTGGGAGAATAAGTGCAGTCACCCTATTGAGGAAATAATCAAAATAATCACCACTGAGGGTTTTGGCAGGTTCGAAAGCATGGGTGATCACAACGTTTTCAAGCTTGGGGGCTCGTTGAGGGAGGACTGAGTTTTGGAGTTTTTTGCCTTTTTCTAGGTCGGCTTCCATGGCTTGTTGCGCACGGATTTTGGTGATCATTTGTTTGACACGAAGATAGTTTAGGCTAAGGCGATTATTTTTATTTTTTAACTCTTCATTAGATTCAAGAAGCTTTTCTTCAAATCCAACTGCTGAAGACGAGAAAAGTAAATTCGACAGAATGATAATTAAAAAAGAAGTAATAGAAATAGTGAAATATAGGATGGTATTTATCTGAGTTGATAGGTGTAAAGGATGAAGTAAAGCGCCATTGGAGAAAAATAACCAATAAAAACAAATAAGGGGGATAAAATAACCGAGCCCCAAAGCTATTTTTTGATGTTTATTAAAAAAAGCTGGTGGTAAAGCAGTCATTGCCAAAAACATAAATTGAGTTCCACTTTCATTACCCAAAACACTTCCGTAATACAAAACCCCAAGTGATGTAGTAGTAATTATTAAAAGACCCGCGAGAATATCTTTTTTGCATTTATTAAGAATAATGGCACTAGCAAATAAAAAAACCAGAGGAATAACCATCAATGCCGGTTCTGTTAAATGAAGAGCAAGGAAAATAGGGATATAAGGTGTTCCGAGGGCAATCAACACGAAACTGACTCGCGTAATATGTCGCTTTCTTTTTTCTTCTAAAGATAAATCAATAGAATCCGTTGATTGGTTAGGAACCAATTTTACAGTAACGGAATCCCTTATTCGTAAGTAAATGCCCCACATACTCAGTAATGTTACCTTTGAATCCTGAACTATTCAAATATCTATCTGATTCTGATTGCCAAGTACTATTTCCAGGTATCCATGGCCGTACTACTGTAGTGGCAAATTTTATATCCTCAGGATCTTTAAGAGATTTTTCCGCCTGAATATAAGAAAAATATTCTGTATTAATACTTTTTACCACTGATTTGATTGCATTAATAATAAGATCCTGATTCTGTTTGTAGATTAACTCTAAGGATTCTGGAGTAATAAATGCTTCATCCATAGAAATAAGACCTTCCGCCTTTGCTGATTCAAGTAGGTAAATCATGGTCAAAGAATAAGACATACTTGTAATTTCTTTTGGAAAGGAGATTAAATCATTCGCATAAGAGACATGAAGATCCCCACTATCAATCAAAGCTTTCATTTCTTTTTTCTCTAATTGCTCATCGGTTATGGGAACCTGATTTAAAATTGCACTGAGGGCAAAACATACTTTTAAGGCTGATGTTTCTAAACGTTTTATACCATAGGCTAAAGTACCTAAAATTTTCTTTTGCAGAATATCTTCGGTTTCTTCAGCCGTATATTCAAAATACTTATCAAGTGTCCTTTGTAAAAATCCTAAATTAAGATCTATCCCTTCTTCAGATGCTTCACTAATATATCCATTAATAGTTTCAGATAATTCAATTGCACACTTAATCAAGGGATCTTTAGATTGCCTAACTTCACCTGAGATTTCTTGCTTAAATATTTTTTTGAATAGCTCATTTCTCTCTTTAATTTTGATTGCTGCATCCGTTTCCTCTAATGCTTCTTTGCTATCACCAATATCATCATGAAAAAACAAAAATGTTAAAAATTTGGCATACACCAAAATACGTTTAGGATCATCAAGATAAGGAGTTGTTAACCAAGCAAGCTTTGCAAAATCCCCCACTTCAACAGTGGCAATTTGTTTTTTACTAAAACCACTATTTACTGCCCACTCTTTTAATTCTTTCCTTGTGTTTTCAAGTCCTTGAGGACCCGTTTTTGGCTCAACCACTTGAAACTGATTATACAATTGCGCGGTTACCATTAATTCGATGTTATGAAATACCATGGTGCAGGGATAAGGCCTAACCAAACTTAGCTGACGGGCAACTTTACTCAATGTCTCGACAGAATCAATTGCATCAATAGAGGTATCTTTCAGTAGAGAAAAAATAATTTGCCCTCTGGGAAGAAAGAAACCATTAGTAGCTGCCTTTAACCGCTCTTCAAACTTATCTGGAGTAGAAATTCCATTTTGCAATGGAGCTAATATTTTTGTGATACTGATAAAGAAGATATCTTTGGGAATCAGGTCAATTTGACTCTCTTTAACAAGGTTATTTAATTTTAAGAAGAGTTGGATAACTTGTTCTTCTACATCTTTTTTTAGCCTCAAATGAAGTAAAATTTTCTGCAAAAAAGAATCTTTATCTAACTCAGACAACTCTCTATTCGCATCCTTATAGGTTACTAACCGACGTGTAACTTCTGGAGTACTAGGGGGGGACTCTTCAGGTAAAGATTGAATTACCGATATAACTTTATATATCATCGTGATGCTACATTCATATTTTTTTACTTCTCATTCTTATCGGATATATAAACAGTATCGGAAAAAATTAGAAAAAATTTCGTTGAGAGAGATGATTTTCACTTCTGTTCAATGTTGATTTAGGTTTCCCACCAAAGGGAATTCTACAAAACCCTTACGTACCAGTAAAGCTCCCTGTGTAAATTAGCACTGGGATAGTGACTCAAGTTAAGCTCCCCTCTCGGGAGGGGGCTGGGAGAAGGGTCATCAAAACGGAATAAAAATTAAAATCAAAATCCCCATTAAATAAAGCACCGACATTCTGATCACAAATTTAGAATTCTCATAGGACCGATCTTTCGAAAACAAAAGGGCTGAGCGCATAAATAATCCGCCTAAAATCAAAGCCCCAATCCCATAAACCCATCCAGTTAACCCAAATACGATTGGAAACAACGACACGAAAATTAAAAAAATAATTTGAATAATCATTTGCCTGGCCGACATACTTCCATCTTCATCAATCAACGAAATCATCTTCAAATTCGCCGCACGGTAATCATCCCTGCATAACCACGCAATCGCATAAAAATGGGGTAACTGCCAAATAAATAACAGGATAAATAAAAACCACCCTTCCACACTCGCTAGATGTGTCGCTGCAACCCAGCCTCCCAAAGGAGGGATCGCCCCAGGTATCGCCCCAACCAACGTATTCATCCACGAAAATCGCTTCATCGGCGTATAAACTGCCACATATAAAAAGACCGTTAAAAAAGCCAAAAATGCACATAAGGCATTCACAAAAATGGCCATCACCAAGACACCAAGCGTCGCCAAAATGCTTCCAATCAAAATCACTTTCAAGCGAGAAATCCGGCCTTGAGGCAACGGACGATTCTCAGTACGTTTCATTTTTAAATCGACATCAACTTCAGCAGCATGATTTAAATAAGCAGCCCCCGCAGACGATAACCCCGTCCCCAAAAGCCCCCAATAAAAAGCAGGTTGAAACCAAAATAACCGGGTAGCTAATACATATCCCATGGCAAAAGTGACAAGCTGCATCACCAAAATTCGCATTTTAGAAAGTTCTAAAAAATCTCTAACCATGAGACTCAGAAATAATAATCGACTGTCTAAAACACACCATAAATCTCACAAGCTTTAAAATAATCGCAAACGCCATCACCAAATGAAGCGGCTGAGCCCACGTCGGCAACCCATATAAAACAAGTACCGTCCCAACTCCAATTTCTAACCCAATAAGCAATAGAACGCTATAAAGCAATCTAGTTAAGCTAGCATGAGCAGAAACCATAGGACGGACCAAATAAAGCCATCTGAGCGCAATTAAAAAGACAAGTAGTCCTAAAAATTTATGCAAACTTAGTAACGGCTCTAGATGAGCAATCCATTCCACCCGTGGGAGATCAGAAAGCAATTCGGCCACAATATCTACCGCCTGCCGCACTCGTGTGCCCATTAAAATTTGAAATCCAGTCAGCGAAAATAAAAGAGTCGTCCAAAATATCAATCGCTTAGTCGGCGCTAATCCTAAATGAATAGCTTCAACCTTATGGGTTAACTGAAACAACGCCGCCAAAATCATCACAAGAAGTAATGCAAGTACCATATGCACCGTCACCACCCAGGGCTCTAAATGCATCATGACCACAATGGCACCAATACCACCTTGCAACACCGTTAAAAACAAAGCGCTAGCACTTAATTTCCAGTGCAAAGGGGCTTGCTTACGAAACCGAAACGCTGCAGCCGCCATCGCCAATACAGCAATCCCAACAACTACACCTAAAAGACGATTAAGGTATTCAATCCAAGTTTTAACTGCATTAAATTCCATCGTATCGTATCCCCGATGAGCATAAATTTCTTGGTAATTAACAGGTAATTCAGATACCGAAACTGGCGGAATTATTCGGCCAAAGCACATTGGCCAATCTGGGCATCCCATGCCAGAACCAGAGCTGCGAACAACCCCTCCCACTAATACCAGAAGCATTACCAATAATAAGGAAAGTCGAACTAGAAGGCGAAATGAAATCGCCACTAATGATGCTCCGACGCCCCATTACCAGAAGAAATAGGTCTCACCGGACTCACCAGTCCAAATGGCTTGGCTTCAAGAGGATCTGTTTGTTTTCTTGTATCAATATCCGCAAATATAAGTGCAATAAAAATACCGAAAAATAATATGCTGCTAATAAAAAGAACAAATGTAAATCCTTTTTCCCATCTCATCCCCATAAAAATCATTAAAACAAGAGATGCTTTGACTAGTGCAACCAGCATCGCAATCGGTAGATTTAAAGCTCCAAAATTAAATTGAGCAATAACAACAGTCAAAACTGTTAAAAAAAGCAAAGCTATAAAAGTACGAAGATAGTACTTAACCGGTACTATAAAGTGAGAGTGTTGACCTTGCTGACTCATAAATCACCTATCCTATTAAATAAAATAACGGAAACAAAAATATCCAAACCAAGTCCACAAAGTGCCAATACAGCCCCACCATTTCAAGTGGAGTATAGTAGTCAGCGTGAAACTCTCGTCGAACAGACCGGAAAATCAGCCATAAAATCAAGCCAATCCCAATCAAAACATGCAGACCATGAAGCCCCGTCATCGCAAAATACAATCCAAAAAAAATCGGAAGCTGCGGAGCAACTCCTTCACCAGTAAATAAAGCAGGTGGTAAAAGTCCATGATGAAATTTTTCAGAGTATTCAAAATACTTAATCACCAAAAACATACAAGCAAAAATTAAAGTAAGTATGAGGTTGATAATTGTTAGTCGATTTTGATTGGTTTGAGCACACCTAACGGCCATTACCATGGTAAAGCTGCTAGTAATTAAAAAAAGTGTATTAATCCCGCCCATTACCCAAGAAAGGTGTTTATGAGCCTCAAAAAACATCTCAGGGTATAAAAATCTAAAAATCGCATATGCCACAAAAAGGGCACTAAAAAAAAGGAGTTCCTGAACCAAAAACGTCCACATCCCCAATTTAGCAGAGTCAAACTCTTGCTCAGCATCAACAAAATGATGAGCGACTTCGTGTTTTACAAATTCAGTTGAACTAGACATGTGCATCTTCCTTTCCATAATCATAAGGTCCACCAGTAACAATCGGTGTCTCATCAAAGTTGTGAACACTTGGAGGAGTTGATGTTTGCCATTCCAGCGTTAATCCACCCCATGGATTTTGAGGTGCCCTTTGACCTCTAAATAAAGAATGTAACATATAAAAGAGCATTATAAAAAATCCAGCACCCAATACCCAAGTACCAACAGTTGAAAAGGCATGAAGAGGCTGAAACTGATCTAGATAATTGTAGTATCTTCTTGGCATTCCTTTGGCACCAAGCAAAAACTGAGTGAAAAATACCATATTAAATCCTACAAAAATAAATAAACAGGCAATTCTAGCCCAAAACTCACTGTACATTTTCCCGAACATTTTTGGCCACCAGTAATGAAGTCCACCTAAAAACGCAATCACAGTACCGCCCATCATGACATAGTGAAAGTGAGCCACAACAAAGTAAGTGTCATGAAAGTAAACATCTAATGATAGCGAGGCAAGCATAATTCCAGTAAATCCACCAATACTAAAGAGGAAAATGAAGGACAAGAAATATAAAAAAGGAGTCTTAAGCTCAATACTTCCTTGATACATTGTCGCCATCCAGTTAAATACTTTAATTCCAGAAGGTATCCCTACTAAAAAGGTTAAGAGAGAGAAAATCATGGCCGCATAATCACTTTGTCCACTCACAAACAAATGGTGACCCCAAACTAAAAACGCAATAATCGCAATAGCTATACTTGAGTAGGCCACAAAGCGATATCCAAATATATTACGCTTACAAAAAGTAGTAACAAGCTCACTCATAATACCCATGGCAGGCAAAATCATAATATAAACAGCTGGGTGACTATAAAACCAAAAGAAATGCTGAAACAATACAGGATCGCCACCTAATACAGGGTCAAAAATCCCAACGCCTACAGTGGTCTCAAGAATCAGTAAAAACAAAGTAATACCTAATACAGGGGTCGCAAGAACTTGAATAACAGCCGTAGCATAAAGGGACCAAACAAATAAAGGCATTCTAAACCAACCCATGCCTTTTGTTCGCATTTTATGAATGGTCACAATAAAATTAACACCAGTTAAGATAGAGGAAAATCCGAGTATAAATGCACCCATTGTCATCGTTACAACACTAGTATCTGTCGTTGTAGAATAAGGAGTATAAAAAGTCCAACCCGTATCTACCGCACCTAAAAATATCGATGCCAAACAAAAAATAGCACCAAAGACATAGATATATAGACTTGCTAGATTAAGTTTTGGAAAGGCGACATCTTTGGCTCCAATCATTATGGGCAAAAAAAAGTTTCCAAGTGTTGCAGGGATAGACGGGATAATAAATAAAAAAACCATTACAGCCCCATGAAGGGTAAATAATTGGTTATATTCTTTAGCCGTAAAAAATTGTTGACCCGGAAAAAAGAGCTCCAATCGAAGGAGCATCGCAAAGATGCCGCCCAAGGCAAAAGAGATCGCGACAAATAACAAATACATCAAACCAATCCGCTTGTGATCAACAGTAGTTAACCAAGACCAAATTCCTTTAGGATTAGTTAAATAATTTCCATGTTCATTACTCATAAAAGCTCCTTTATTTCTGTGCTTTAATAAACTCTATAACAGCATCAATTTCACGATCACTTAACAACCCAGCAAAGGAAGGCATTACGGGGGAATACCCTTTAACAAGCTTCGCATTAGGGTTAATAATAGACTCACGGATATAGTTGTCATCTGCCTTTACAGATCCCGATTCAGTCACTCGATTAGCTCCATACAATCCTTTCCAAGTTGGCCCTACACCTGTTTTACCATCAATTGAATGGCAAGTATTACACGCATATTTGGTATAAACCTTCTCTCCTAACTGTGGCAAAGGAATATCTCCACCCGAAGAACCGACTTTCAACCACTCCTTAAATTCCTCATTAGAAACGACTCTCAAGGTGGCAAGCATTTCAGAATGTCCAGCCCCACAATATTCAGTACAAAAAACCTGAAAAACACCCTCACGATTTGCTTGAAACCAAATTCGGGTATACCGATTAGGGATTACATCTCTCTTAACGCGGAAATTAGGGAGAAAAAAACTATGAATAACATCTTCTGATGACATTATTAATTTAATAGGGGTATCAACAGGGACTACAAATTCACCAACGGTTTTAACTCCATATCTTGGATACTCAATTTGCCAAAGCCATTTTTTCCCGGTAATTCGCAGTTCCATTGCATCAACTGGAGGGATACTCATTTTAAGGAAATCACGGTATCCCCAAGCAAATATGATCATTACTAAAATAAAAGGGATAACCGTCCAAGCCACTTCTAAAAGTGGATGATGTATTAATTGTCCAGTTGCCTGCATATTTTTTGGGGATCGCTTGTATTTAACTAGAAAATAACCAAGTGCAAACAAAATCCCAATAAATAGGATGATAGATAATATATAAATAAAATAAAATAAAGAATCTGGCCCAGAAGCTGCATCTGTAGCTGCCTGAGGAAACCAACCATGACCTACAAGTTTTTCTGTTTTCATTAGGATTTCTTCTTCCTTTCTTGAGTTATAAAATAGATAAAGATTCCGATTATCGCAAAGACTGAAATTAAAGCTGTGAATTTCATCAAATTCCAAGCATATAAAACATAGCCTCGCGAATCGGGATCATAATTATAACAATAGAGCATAACCCTTTCCATAGTTGATCTTTCAGATTCTTTCTTCGCTTCAGTGATAGATAATTTAAAATCAAAAGGGGTCCAATTCAAGCCATACAAATAACGAGAAATTTTACCGGTTGGAGAAATGACTAACACAACAGCACCATGCATATACTCTTTGGCATTAGGATCATAACGATATTCAAAACCTGCTGAAGAGGTTAAAGCCTTAATGACCTCAGGAGATGCAGTTAAAAAGCTCCAATCTCCAACGACATCCTTAGCAAGCTCTCTATAACGATCCTGAAATTTCTTAGCCGATTCAGTAGTATCTTTAGGATCAAAACTAACTGAAATCACCTGATAATCTTTACCTAATTTTAAATCTGACTGTCTAATTGCAGCTGCAACCCCGTCTGTAATAAAATGGCACAACATCGGACAGTTATAATAGACAAATGACAAAACAACAGGAGTTTTTTTAAGCAAGTCTTTCAAAAGAATTGTTTTTCCATCCGCATTAATAAGCGTGACATCAAGTGGAAGAAATTTTCCGACATGTTCTTTTACGTCTACACCTTTTAAATCCGTAGGCAAAGGTTCTGCAGAAAAAAGAGTGGTCGAAAAAACAACCAGAAAAGAAAAAACTAAAACTCTAGCGAGAGTAATTTGCTTGAACACGTTTCATCGCCAAATCTATAGGAATTTTAACCTGTCCTTTTGATTGATCAATCCACTTTAAGCTAGTGAGTATATCTAAGTCATTTAGGCGTTGCTGGCGAAGCTCTAGAGAAACACCTATATTTTCTTTACGATTCAACTCAGAGGTAAGAAATCCTCTATAAAAAAGGTAACTAAGTTGAAAAATAACAACTAAAGAAATTGCAGAAATCAAGACTGCAATTGCAACAATTTTGGCATTAGGTTCAGAACGATCATAATCAAAAGTCGTAGAATGTTCCATGGTTATACCTCTCTAAGTATTATGAAAATTAATTGATTCATGCAATCTAGGATCTTGAACAGGAATTAAATTAACAGATTTAAGTTTTGTAAAAAATGCCCAGACAAATATACCACCTAATCCTAAAAAAGACGCAATATCAGAAAACCCTAAATGGAAACCAGATGGAAGAACATTAGGCATTATCACCCAGAAAATATCTAAATAAGTCATAACTAACATCCAAATTACCATTCCGCAATGAAACTTTAAATTACGCCGTGCATGTCGAGACATAAAAGTAATAAAAGGAATAACAAAATGACCAATGGTTAATAAAATCGCAGTGGTATTCCAACTACCTGCAAAATGTTGGTGAAAAAAAGCAGTTTCTTCAGGGATATTTGAATACCAAATTAAAAAGTACTGACTAAAAGCAATATAGGTCCAAAAGATATTAAACCCATATAAAAACTTTCCAAGATCATGGAAATGCTCAACATTAACTAAGTCTTTCAAAAAACCGAAACGCCTTAAAATCATTAAAATCAAAGAAAGCATTGATAAAGAGGCCACTGCTGAAACCGCAAAAAAGTAAACTCCAAAAACAGTAGAATACCAATGAGGTGTCAACGACATTACCCAATCTACATAAGCAAATGTCTGAGTAATTGCAAATACAGCCACAGCCCAAGTCGCAGCTTTTTGAAGAGATAAAGTAATCGAGTGATCACCAGACAGATCCTGATCAACAGATTTTTTAAAAAATAATCTAGAGATTAGCAACCAAGCAGCAAAGAAAATAACAGATCTAATAACAAAGAAAGGGATATTTAAATATCCAGACTTACCCTTCAAAATATGATCTTGAGCCGCTTCCGCTAGGGTCCAATGATAAAGATGTGGCAACGCGAATAGTACAGGGATAAACATAATGGCCAATACCCATAAATTAGACATCAGCACTTCAGCTACTCTGCGCAAAAGTACGCTCCAGCCTGCACGGGTAAGATGTTGAATGATGACAAAAAATAAAGCACCTAAGCTACAAACTAGATAAAAAATAAAAGAAGTTAAGTAGGAATAAGAAAAGTGGTGCAAATTATTTCGAGAAACAAATAAACCAAGCACCAAAAAAACTATTCCAACTGCTAAACTGATTTTAGGCAGAGTTATAGCCAAAAATCCGGTTAACTTTATATTGTGACGGGCAACTGAAGTATCTTTACTCATTATCTTAACTCTCCTCGCTGAGACTCTGGCACATCATCAACTGTGGCAGTTTTCATTTTTTGCAAAGCTCTTACATAAGCCACTATTGCCCAACGGTCAGACTCCACTAACTGTTTTCTATAAGAAGGCATATTACGAATACCATTAGTAATGACATCAAAAATATGTCCATCTTCTACAGTCAGTAACCTCTCATCAGAAAGATTTGGAGGCAAAGGATAACCTCGCTGAACTACCAGTCCACGACCTTCACCTGACTGAGCATGACATACAGAACAATAAATATTATAACGTTCTTGACCCCGCTTAAGCATTGCCTCAGTCACCTTAACAGGAATGCGAGGAACAAATTGACCAGATGGCAACTTTCCAAAATAGAAAGCGCTATCTTTCTTCAGATAGGTATCTCTTGAATCAGGTTTTGAAAATGAAGTTCTATCACCCCAAGCTACAACTCCTTCGGGTAAATCTAAAGGAAGGGACTGAGCTTTATACTTGGCTTGCCAATCCATATTGGGATTTAAGTGAATTGGGGGCTTAGTAGATCGATCGCCACGGCATCCTGACAGTAAAACCGCACACGCTAGTACAAACAGTCCCATTTTTTTCATTTTTCTATTCCTCAACCAGGGATACATTATGTCCACCAGCATTCTCCAAAACAGAACGAGTAATTTCGGTATTAAATAACGGATCTTTAGCTTCAACAGATATAAAAAAGCCATGAGAAGTAGCCTTTGCAAATGATTCGTTATTAAAAAGAGAATGGTACCAGCGAGGAAGCCCATTGATAGCAAACATTCCAAAAACAGCAGCAAAAGCAGAAAATAAAACCATTAATTCAAAAGTAACAGGAACAAAAGCTTGATAACTAAACAAAGGTTTACCACTAATAACCAAGGGGTAAGCAGTTGTTGATACCCACCACTGCAAAACGATTCCGGTAGTCAAGCCGATAGAACCTCCACATAAGACAATCCAGCCTAAAATAGAAGGCTTAAGCCCCATGGCATCATCCATTCCATGAATAGGAAATGGACTATGCGCATCAAACTTAGTATATCCAGCGTCTCTCATTACCGAAGCAGCATGGATCAATTCTCTAGGCGTATTAAATTCAGCAAGATATCCAAAAGGTTGCATTAGTGTTTCTCTCCATGATGTGGATTTGCTTCAGGCATAACACCTTTAACTTCAGCCATTGAGACCATCGGTAAAAATCTTAAAAAGAGTAAAAACAACGTAAAAAATAAGCCGAAACTTCCAATTAAAGTACAGATATCAACCCATGTTGGAGAATAATAACCCCAGCTAGACGGAAGAAAATCACGACTAAGGGTAACCGTAATAACAAATCTTTCAAACCACATTCCGATATTAACAAAAATTGAGATTACAAACATAATTGGTATCGAAGTTCTCAGCTTTTTAAACCAAAACAATTGAGGGGAAATAACGTTACAAGAGATCATAATCCAATACGCCCAAGCGTAAGGACCAAAGGCACGGTTGATGAAAGCGAAGGATTCATACTCATATCCTGAGTACCAAGCCATAAAAAATTCCATTCCGTAGGCGTATCCAACCATTGTACCCGTAACCAAAATAACCTTATTCATACATTCAAGGTGATGCATTGTCACTAATTCTTTAAGACCAAACATCTCACGGGCAATAACCATCAGACTCACAACCATCGCAAATCCAGAGAAAACAGCACCTGCAACGAAATAAGGAGGGAAAATTGTAGTATGCCATCCAGGCAACTGAGAAACCGCAAAGTCAAAACTCACAATGGAGTGAACAGATAAAACTAACGGAGCTGCAAGTGCCGCCAAAATCATGTAAGCCTTCTCATAATTTTGCCAATGTCTATTTGCGCCTCTCCAACCCAAAGCAAAAATACCATAAGCAATTTTTCTAGCCTTTGTTTTAGATCGGTCACGAAGAGTAGCCAAATCAGGAACTAGTCCCACATACCAAAACAACAATGAAACCGTAAAATAAGTGCTAAAAGCAAATAAATCCCACAACAAAGGACTTCTAAAGTTAGGCCACATCACCATTTGGTTAGGAACTGGAAACATAAAGTAAGCAACCCAAATTCGACCAACGTGAATTGCAGGAAAAACCAAGGCGCAAATAACAGCGAAAATAGTCATTGCTTCGGCAAACCTGTTAATCGAGGTTCTCCATTTTTGTCTAAACAAAAATAAAATTGCAGAAATCAGAGTGCCGGCGTGACCAATACCCACCCAAAAAACAAGATTAACAATCGCAAAGCCCCAAGCAACTGGGTTATTAAGACCCCAAACTCCAATACCCTCAAAAACCAAGTATCCGATCATTGCGACGAGTAATAGTAAAAGGCTAACCGCCCCACAAAGGGCTATCCACCACCATTTAGGCGCCTTTGTTTCTGTAGGCTTACTAATTACCTCAGTAACTGACTCAAAAGTATGATTACCTAAAACTAATGGAATCCGTTTGGATGGATCCAATTCAATGCTTGCTGACATGCTCTGCCTCCGAATTAATCAAACCAGGATGAGGGTTACGAATCGACGCCAAGTAAGACGTACGTGGCTTCAAGTGTAATTCTTCTAAAATATGGTAGTCTCTGACAATATTTCTACGCTCATACACTGCACTTGATTTATCTAATATATTACCAAAAACAATCGCATTAGTAGGGCAGGTTTGCTGACAAGCAGTTAAAATTTCGCCATCTTTAATTAAGCGCTCTTCGTTGTGAGCTTGTACTCTTGCAGTATTAATTCGTTGAATACAATAAGTACACTTTTCCATAATCCCACGCATGCGCACAGTGACATCTGGATTAAATTGCTTTTGAGTCTGTAAATCAGGCTCTTTAAAGTAATCAAATAAATGCTTACGCTCTTTATCAACAGCTTGAGGATTACGCTGATGATAGTCAAAGAAATTAAATCGTCTAACCTTAACTGGACAATTGTTTGAGCAATATCTAGTACCAATACAACGATTATAAACCATATCATTAAGACCTTCCGCACTATGAACAGTCGCCGCAACTGGACATACTTGCTCACAAGGAGCATTTTCACATTGCAAACAGGTTACAGGCTGAGTGATAATAGCGGCTGTAGCAACATCACCTTGAAAATATCTATCTAAACGGATCCAATGCATTTCTCGACCATTTAAAACCTGCTCTTTACCAACAATTGGAATATTATTTTCAGATTGACAGGCCGTTACACAGGCGTTGCAGGAGGTGCACTTTGTTAAATCAATCACCATCCCCCACTGATAACCCGTATCATAAGGGCGCTCATCAAACAAAGATTTGAGAGGCTGAGTATGAACCATTTCTTTCGCAAAGCGCGGATTCTTTTTATATTCTGCCAAGGATGCTTCTCGAATAAGAGGGCGCCCTTCCATACTTCCATGATTCTGAGTATTTGCAAGGGTATAAATATCCGACAAGCCTTTCACTGTTACAGATCCAAAAATTAATGCAGTTTTGGATTGAATAGTATGGGCATTAAATCCAGTTTCTTTACCAACTCGACCGACAACGGATCTTCCATAACCAGCTGAAATTCCAATCGTGTTTTCAGAATATCCAGGAACACTTACCACAGGAATAACCAAAATTTGGCCATTGGCACCCTTTAGCTCAATCATCTGTGAATCTTTTAATTTTAATTTCTCAACTGTTACAGGAGACATTAATGCCGCATTATCCCAAGTCAATTTAGTAATTGGATCTGGAAGCTCTTGCAACCATCCATTATTAGAAAGGCGGCCATCCCAAACGGAATAGCTTGGTGTAATCAAAAATTCCAATTCATTTTTAGGACGAACAGGAACAGTGGTATCTCGTAAAAGAGCTGCAACAACAGCAGAATTTACATACACACTAGTCGGCTGAGAAGGGCCCGCAACCACACCTTCATGTAGCCAGCTTTTCCAAACCGATTCCAAAGCACCCATTTTGGACTGATAATACTGCCTAACAATAGAATAGCCAGTATCTGACTTACCCATTAAAAGTGATAAAAGCTCAATATCACTTTTACCATCATACAAAGGTCGAATAAGAGGCTGGACCAAACTCACAGATCCGTCCAAGGATTGTAAATCTCCCCAAGACTCTAAGGCATGAGAACGAGGTAAAATCCAAGTTGAAAGCTTACTAGTTTCATTTTCAGAATCTGTTAAATGAATCACATTAGTAGCCCTAGACAAAGCATCACCAAAATTTAAATCAGCTGGAGATGCATAAACAGGATTTCCACCCAAAATAACCACAGTCTTAATAACACCTTTAACAAGATTATCTGCCAATTGAGCAAGAGAAGAATGACTCGATAAATGCGCAGTAGAATCAGAGAATCCAGCCAACTGCCGGTACTCAACAGTGGTGCCGATATTACCCAAAACCTGATTTAAAAGAGCCACCAGCCCATGAACAGACTGAGGCTGTGAAGATCCAGCAATAATCAAGCCAGACCCACGATGACTGATTAAATCAGAAACCACTGCCTTGACCAACTTCTGATCAACCAAAGACGTATGTCGGGCAGCTGCCTTATTAATAAAAGTGATGACATCAGAAGAAACATCTGAACCTAACTGAGAAAGAAGGGCAGATGCCACAACCCATAAAGCAGGCTCTATCAAAGATGGCTTCAAGGCAAGACGATGATCTGCGCGGGCAGAAGTAACCGTATAGCCAGAATCAAATGAATAAAAACGACTCATAGACCCAGATTCCGGATTCCGTAACTCAGTAAACCGTTTAGAGTTAATCACCGAAGAAGGATCATTACCCAAAAAATCAGACGCAAAAGAAACCACTACCAAAGCCTTATCCAACCGATAATCTGGAACAACATGAGATCCAAAAATCGACGCAGAGGCTAATTCGCGTGCATCCTGATTGATCGATTCATATCTATATAGAGAAGCTTTAGGATAGGCTTTTTTTAACTGAGACAAAACATGATAGAACACTGGTGATACTTGAGCCTCAGTCAAAACAGCAAAATCTTCACCTTCCGCAGAGATTAAGCCATTTTCAATAGCCGCAGAAAACTGATCCCAAGTTTTACGAAAATACTCAGACTCATTTTTTTGCTTAGGAAATACCAGGCGATCAGGATCGTAAAGCCCTAATACTTGAGATTGAAGCAAAGCACTCAAAGCACCCAAGCTACGGCTGTGACCAGGATTACCCTCTAGTTTGGTTGGACGCCCTTCATTCGTTTTAGCTAAAACACCAACAGAGTCTCCACCTACATTAATCGCAGTTGCATAATAGACAGCCTGACTAGGCAAAGCATCTTCGGGGCGCTTTACATAAGGAGTTATCTTTTGCTCTGGTTTACGTATCCCACACCCAACCAACCCAGCTAAAGCGGCAGATGCCCCCATGAGCTTGAGAAAAGTACGGCGCGAAACACCTTCGTCCTGCTCAGACGCACCTTCCTGAAACTCACGGTGCAAATAGTTTTTATATGATTCAGTATCCTTAAGTTGCTCAAGGCTTCTCCAAAACTTTATCTGTGACATGTATTGCAATCCTCTCTAGGTCTAATTTGATACACTTCTACCAATTCCTGACCAAGTTTTTCACGGTTTTCTGTAGTCCAGCCCATATTAGTCACATGTTCCTTAGGCCTTATGTGAGAAGCCGGAGCGCGATGACACTCTAAGCACCAGCCCATGCTCAGTGGCTGCACTTGGTGGACAACGGGCATTTGGTCAACACGACCATGACATTCTACGCACCCAACCCCTTTGTTTACGTGGGCACTATGGTTAAAATAAGTATAATCAGGAAGTTGGTGAACACGAACCCATTCAATAGGCTTGCCAGAAACATAATGTTCTTGAAGTTTAATAATATGCGGGCTGTCTTTTTTAATGTGAGTATGACAGTTCATACAAGTTTCAACGGACGGAACTCCGCCTGACGCCTGAGTCTCAACAGAGTTGTGACAATATCTACAATCTATACCCAAGTCACCGGCATGCAACTTGTGACTGTAAGGAATTGGCTGCTCAGGAGCATAGCCAACATCAATATTTTTAGGAGATAGCCAGTAGGAAAATACAAAGATGGCACCAAGAAAAACGGAGACTACACCCAGTAAGATATAAAGAGGAAGGCGATTTGCCCACCTAGGAAACACATTCGTTTTTTTAAAATCAGTCATTCAACTACCTTAAAGATAAAGATTATTTGATCAGACCTCTGATTATAAACAAAGACTATAAAGTAGTGAACCCCCAAATTTAAAAAACATTGTTTTCGATAAACACCATCATCGTCTATAATTGGAGAGCTCCCCCAACCACGCCTAAAGCAAAAGAGTGAAGCAGAAACTTAGAGGGTCTGATGACAAAGCAAGAAAAAACAATTTTAGTAATCGATGATGATGCATCAATTACTTCAATATTAGACCTCATTCTGTCGCAAAACGGATACAGAGTGATTACCGCAACTTCGACCGCTGGATTTTATCAAGTCATGCAAAAAAACCCAAAAATCGACATCGCACTCGTAGACGTCAAACTTAAAGAAGCATCCGGACTCACCATTTTAAAAGAACTCATGAGTATCAATCCCCTAATCAAAGTACTAATGATGACCGGCTATTCAATCGACACCCTTATCAAAAATATTTATGACTTGGGCGCATTTGGCATTTTGTATAAGCCATTCGACATGGAAAGAGTACTCAGTATTATCACCGATATCTCCAGCAAGAGCGCCTCATGAGCGCCCAAATGTCACATCAAATCAACCAAGCTCTCATCAAAGAACTCTCCACAGCAATGAAAAAAAGGATTATGACAGAAGAAGAACTTTTATCCACAATTTACACAGGACTCCAAGAAGGATTTAACTTTTCGTCAGTTACGATCAATATATTTAAACCTAAAACAAATTCCCTGCTTCACCATTTCCCTAAAAATGGCTGGCCAATCCCCACACTTGAAATGAAATGGCTCATCCAAGAAGCAAAAAAAACAATCCCCCACCCTCTTTATCAGCTCATTAGCGATAGAGAAAACTTCCACTACACCGACAAAAATCAGCTCAAACGAGATAAATTAAATGTAGGCTCCCCTTGTAACGAAATTTTATACTGCACACTTCAATCTGAAGACATCGGCATCATTGGCGTCATTGCTCTCAATAATTGGGACCATAATCAGCCCTTATGGCAACTAAAAGAATTTGAAACACCCCTAACAATCTGGCTAAAAGAGTGCGAAACCGCGTTAGACAATCTATTTATCCATAAAAGAATCGAAAGTCTTTTAAGCGACAAAAAAGAACTCAAAAAACGAATTCAAGAAGATGAAGAAGCCCTCAAACGAAGGATTTTAGAATTAACCGTCCTCTACGACACCTCCAATAGTTTAGGCGGAAGTCTCGATAAAACTCACATTACTAGCGTCACGATGGAATCCCTGATGAAAGTGCTCAATCTAGAAATCTGCAATATTTTCTTGCTAGAGTTCAATCCTAATGGTGAAATTATTTCAAATATTGACTACCCACTCAACGAAGAAGACATCAGCAAAATCCAAGGCGGCGTCATTTCAAGTATTTTGCCCTTCACCTCAAAACCCATTAATTTAGACACCATTTCAGTCACTACCAATAAGCGATTTAATCCAAAATTAATTTCAAAAACACCTACTCCACTTAAATCTCTCGCCAATGTCCCTTTAATCTTTAAAGATGACGTCATCGGAATCTTAACCGTGGGCTCTATCGCCAAAAACTCATTTGCCCGTAACGAAATGACCTTCCTACATACCATGGCCAACCAGCTCGCAGGTCACCTAGGCCGCGTCAAAATGGTTAAAGAAGCCGAAAAATCAAAAATAAACTCACTCATTCAAAGTATGCAAGAAAGCATCATCATGATTAACCTCGACGACACCATCGAAATTATCAACCCATCTGCACAAAATCTATTTAATCTAGACGAAACAATGCTAGAAACTTCCACCCTCATTCCTCAACTACTTAAAAATATGAAAATCTTTAATCTGTATACCCAGGTCAAAAAAACCAATGAAACAGTCAGTAATATTGAAACCACACTTCAAAACCAAATCCTGTCCATCACCATTTCCCCCGTCATTAACAGCGAAAGCGTCACAGTTGGTACAGTAATCGTACTCAGGGACACCACTGAAATCGAAAAAGCCAACCGGACAAAGGTCCAACGATTAGACATTATTACCAAAGTAGACCAAATTATTAACTCCATCTCCGACCTCGACAACTTGCTCGAAGTTCTCATGGAATTCATCATGACAATCGCAGGCGCTGACATGGGATCTATTCAGCTCAAAGAAGCATCCGCTACTCAATTTTACACTCAGGTCCACTCTAATTTTCCAGATAAAATTAGGATCCAATATCAATTTAAAAATGGGGTCAGCATCTCAGATCATGTCAGCGCAACTGAAATCATGCATCACATTTCAGACTACCCCAATAACGACAACATGGTTCAGCAAACCAAAATCAAAATCAAAAGCTATTTATGCATCCCAATACGCGCAAAAAACAAATTAATTGGCATCTTAAATTTAATTCAAAAAATCGATAATCCACATCAAGACATCAACGGCGATGATCTCAACACCCTCATCTCAATCACATCACTCATGGGAACTTCCATCCAAAACGCTCTTCTATACCAAGAAAAGCTCAAACAGCAGAATTTAGAGCAAGAACTTGCCGTTGCTCATAAAATTCAGTTAGGCCTACTTCCATCTGAAACACCTAAACACTCGCACTTTCAATTTAGCGCTCTTTCCAAACCCGCTCGTGAAATTGGAGGGGACTACTTTGACTTTTTCGAAATCTCCAACAATACAATTGGCATTTTAATTGCAGACATCGTTGGCAAAGGTATTCCTGCTGGATTATTTATGGCCGCCTTAAAAAGCACTCTTTATTCTCATATTTTTAGATTTGAATCCCCTAAAAATGCCATGTCGTTTCTAAACCAACTCTTATCTAAAGATCCAGTTATCACCAAATTCATCCCGACATTCTACGGGATTCTCAATACAGAAACGAATGTATTCACCTACACTAACGCAGGACATGAACCCGCTTTATGGATTAGCAAAAATAAATGCACATTACTCGACACCCTAGGCTTCCCCCTAGGTGGAATGGAAGACACTATTTTTGAAGAGAAAAAAATCAAGCTTCACCAGGACGATATTCTCTTTTTATTTACCGATGGCATCATCGAATCTAAAAATAAACACGGCAATATTTTCGGATTAAATCGACTAAAAGATGAGCTTAAAAAAAATAGCCCTTTTAAACCTGAAAAAATCATTCAGAAACTCACAGAAACAATCAAAGAATTTTCAAATCTTAATCACATGGAAGACGATATGACGCTCGTCTGCATTAAACACAGCAAAACCATCCAAAAAAGACTCCCAAAATCAACCGTTTTGTTTCACTCCGAAATCGAAGTTACAAGTACAAAAGAAGATGTCAAAAAAGTAAGAACCTATATCGAAGACATCTGTAAAAAAAATAAAATCAAAAAAAGCACCATGTTTGACATCAAATTAGCAGTCGATGAAGCCCAATCCAACATCATAGAGCATGTCTATTTTGGAAAAACCGATGGCAAAATCATTTTAAGTAGCAAAATCTATCTCGATCGCATCGAAATCACACTCACCGATTTCGGCCATTCAGTCCACCAAAAAACAATCAAAAATAAACGTCAGGATCTTAAAGATCTCGAAGGATCAGGCCTTGGGGTCTTTCTGATTAACACATTGATGGACAAGGTAATCCGAAAACAAATTCCAAATATTGGAAATGAATTAATATTAATCAAAAAAATAAAGCAATAAGGGGTCGTTCAAGGATTCACAATCATGTATAATAATCACACTTTTATCGAGGCAGGGGTTAAATAATGAAGACTCACACAACAAATTTAACAAAAGAAGTCGTTAAGATTGAAATCGGAACTGAATTTAACGAAAAAACACAGGCCATTTCTGGATACTTTGAACTCGATATTGAAAGCCAAGCAAAATTCGTTAAAGCGATTAACCAAATCATCAACCGTGGAAAAGGTAAAATTATCCTCGATATGAGATATATCAACTACATCGATTCATCAGGACTTTGGGCAATTTTTGAAGGTCACAAAAAAGCACTTCATAACAATGGCCAACTCGTCATCTTAAAACCAAGCAAAGACGTTAAACGCGTCCTTGATATCACTAAAATGTCCAGCAAAATTAAAGTTGTTCAAACCGAAGAGGCCGCTCTTGCAGTCCTAGGCGCAGCAAACTAAAGTATCGCGATGTCTGAAACTCAGCATTTAAGCGAAGAAGAATTAAGATTAGAAAAGCTTAACCGCTTACGAGAAACTACAACTCATCCATTTCCATACAACTACGCCAAAACGCACTCAGTTGCAGAAGTCCTTAAAATTGCAGAAACCATCGATTTCACAGCAACAGAACCTCAAGAGTTCAGCATCGCAGGACGGGTCATCGCAAGACGAGGACATGGCAAGGCAAGCTTTGGAAATATTTTAGATACCTCAGGCGTCATCCAATACTATGTCAACAACACAACCTCAGATGCAGAGTCCTTTGAAACCATCATGTCCATCGATATTGGGGATATTATCGGGGTCAAAGGGATTTTATTTTTAACCCAACGCGGCGAATTATCACTTAGAATCACGTCAGCTGAACTCCTCACCAAATCATTAAAACCACTTCCAGAAAAGTATCATGGTCTCCAAGACAAAGAATTAAGATATCGCTACAGATATATTGATCTCATCGCAAACCAGGAAGTCAAAAAAACATTTGAGCTAAGATCCCGTATCATCAGAGAACTTAGAGATTTCCTGTACAACGAACAGTTTATCGAAGTCGAAACTCCTGTATTAGGAAATACTTATGGCGGAGCCGCTGCACGACCATTTAAAACTTTTCATAATGACCTAGGCGAAGAGTTATTTTTAAGAATTTCTCTTGAACTCCCCTTAAAACGACTGATTGTTGGTGGCTTTGAAAAAGTATACGAAATCGGACGAGTATTCCGAAACGAAGGCACTTCCTTCAAACATAATCCAGAATACACCCTACTCGAGCTGTATCAAGCCTATGCAGATTACAATGACATGATGACCCTTACCGAAAATTTGCTGTCATCCCTAGTCAAATCAGTCCACGGAAGCTACCAAATCGACTATCAAGGAACCCAAATTGATTTCACCCCGCCATTTAAACGAATGACACTCAGTGAAGCCCTAAAAACACATGCCAATGTCGATATGGATTCCTCACTAGACTCTTTGAGAGAAGTTGCCCATCGTTTAGGTCTGGACATCTCCAACAAGCCACTTAAAGGTCAGCTACTCAACTACATCTATGACAAAGCCGTTGAGCATCATTTACAAAACCCTGTCTTTATTACGGATTACCCATGGGAAACCTCTCCACTCGCAAAACGCCACCGTAATAACCCCAATCTTGTTGAACGCTTTGAGCTCATCATCAATACCATGGAAGTCGCCAATTCCTATTCCGAGTTAAACGACCCAATTGATCAGCTAGAACGGTTTCAAGACCAACAAAAAGCAAAAGAAGCCGGTGACGAAGAGGCCCATCCAATGGATGAAGACTATATTAACGCCCTTAAATATGGCATGCCTCCAACAGGTGGCCTTGGTATCGGTATTGACCGCATCATCATGCTTTTAACCAACAGTGAAACAATCAGAGACGTTCTGTTTTTCCCTCACATGAAAAGCAACACATCACCAAATACATAAGGACGCTATCATGAAAATGCAAACAAAAATCAAAAGTCTGATCTCGATCGTAATCGTTGTTGGAGCCGTAGTCATTTCATTCCTCCCTTCCATTCCTATGAATCTAGGTCTAGATCTACAAGGTGGAAGCCAAATTATTTTAGAAGCCAAAAACACCGCAACAACCAAAGCAGATAATGATGCTGTCATGGGTGTACTAGAAGTCATCCGAAACCGAATCGATAGCCTTGGAGTCACAGAACCTCTCATCCAAAGAAAAGGAAGTCACCAAATCGTAGTCCAACTACCTGGAATTAAAAATCCTGAACAGGCTATTAAACTCATTGGAGACACAGCCCTTCTTGAATTTGTTGAAGCCGAATGGGCCCCTCAGAATATGGAAAGACTCTCCCCAGAAAAAATAGAGATCTTACTAGGAGATGAGGGGGAACTTCAAACCCTAGCCACAAAAGACCCCGTCACCGACAAGGTCACTTCAGAAAGACCTATTATCCTAAAAAAGGTAGTCCTCACAGGACGTGATCTTAAAAGCGCCACTCCTGGAACAAATCAATACGGAGAACCTGTTGTTAATATTCAATTTAACAAAGAAGGGGCCGAAAAGTTTTATGAAGTCACCAAAAGAAACATCGGTAAACCATTGGCCATCACACTAGATCGCCGCGTTATTTCAGCACCCAATATCAGCGAGCCAATCCCTGGTGGGCAAGCTCAAATTTCAGGCCATTTTTCAATCGATGAAATGAAAACTCTCACCATCCAATTAAAAGCAGGCTCGCTCCCAATCCCAGTCGAAATGATCTCCAACAAAATCATCGGCCCAACACTGGGGAAAGACTCCATCAACAAAAGTAAAATCGCAGGGATTATCGGATTAAGCCTAGTCATCATCTTCATGATAATGGTCTACAAAATCCCGGGTGTTATTGCATCCGGCGCATTAGTCGCCTACGCATTCATTTGTTTTGCGGCCCTCAAATTATTTGGTGCAACGCTCACGCTACCTGGAATTGCAGGGTTCATCCTCACAATCGGTATGGCCGTGGACGCCAACGTGATTATCTTTGAACGGATCAAAGAAGAAGTCGCTAAAGGAGATTCTGAAAAAAAAGCTATTCAAAATGGATTCACAAGAGCCTTCACCGCAATTTTAGACTCCAATGTCACCACATTAATCTCATCAGTAGTTCTTTTCTTTATTGGCTCAGGATCCATCAAAGGATTCGCCGTCACCCTCAGTTTAGGAGTCATCGTCAGTATGTTCTCAGCAATTTTCTTAACCCGCCTTCTGCTAGATGCATTTGGTTCAAAACAATTATTTAAGGTGAAAAAATGAAAGTATTTAAAATAGTCGAAAAGTATAAAGTATGGTTTTCCATTTCGCTCACCGTCATGCTCATTGGATTTGGCTTAGGCGTCAGCCGTGTGTTTAATAACGAACCGATGCTCAATTATGGTATCGACTTCGTCGGTGGCAGCAGCATCATGGTTAAAATTGGAGAATCCCAATCTACTAGCACTATTGAACTCATTCAAAATGTTCGACAAAGCCTGGAAAAAATCGGCTTAAATAAAGTCAGCATCCAAGTCACTCAAGACAAAGAAGTGATCATCAAAACAACACACCTCAAAACCAATGGGATTTCCCTCATCCAGGATCAGTTAAAGCGAGACTTCAGAAAAGTAGAAGTCCTCGAAGTCGACTACATCGGCCCAAGCTTTGGAAACGAACTTAGGTCAAAATCAATTCTAATTTTAGCCATCGTCAGCGCAACCTTAATGATTTATATCTCATGGAGATTTCAATTTTCATTTGGAGTCGCCGCCCTCATGGCCTTGCTACATGATGGATTAATCACAATATCTGCGGCAAGCATCTTAAATATCGAGATCGACTCAGCCTTCGTGGCCGCCTTATTAACCGTATTAGGCTATTCCATTAATGACACGATTATCATCTTTGACCGAATCAGAGAAAATATGAAAACCATCACCGACCAAAGCATCAATGCCATTACCAATCTCTCGATCAAACAAAGCTTATCCAGAACCTTTAACACGTCAATTACCAGCTTATTAGCCGTATCCAGTCTTGCGCTATTTGGCGGAAGTACAATTAGAGAATTTTGTATTATTCTCCTAATCGGGATCTCATCCGGAATTTATTCAACAATGTTTATTGCAAGCCCAACATTTGCAATGCTTGAAAACCGAAACCAAAATAAAATCTCTACTTAAAGAGTAATTGGCTGCTTCCTGGTTCATAATCAACAGTCACTGAATCACCAGGTTTCATACTGCCATTCAAAAGTCGAATCGCAATAGGATTTTGAATTAAAGTCATCATACTGCGCTTCAAAGGCCTAGCTCCAAAATCAGGGTCATACCCACTAAGCCCAATATAGGATTTTGCACTATCCGTCAGAGATAAGGTAATCCCCTTCTCTTTAAGTAACTGATTTAAACGCATCACTTGAATATCAATAATATAAGATAAATCATCTTGGCTCAGGCGAGTAAACGGAACAATATCATCAATGCGATTTAAAAATTCAGGCCTAAAAATCTGTTTTAAAGTCTCCATAATTATGTTGTCTCTCAGGGTCGCATCCGGCTCATTCAAAATACTTTGACTTCCTGCATTAGAAGTCATAATTAAAATCGTATTTTTAAAATCAACCGTTCTCCCATGACCATCCGTAAGACGCCCATCATCAAAAACCTGTAACAGGATATTAAAAACATCTGGATGTGCTTTCTCAAGCTCATCAAGCAGTACTACTGAATACGGTCGACGTCTGACAGCCTCCGTCAGCTGGCCACCTTCTTCATATCCAACATACCCAGGAGGGGCACCAATTAATCGGGATACAGCATGTTTTTCCATATATTCAGACATATCAATCCGAATCATATTTTTCTCGCTATCAAACATAAATTCAGCAACCGCCTTAGCCACTTCAGTCTTACCCACTCCAGTCGGACCAAGAAACAAAAACACACCAATCGGGCGATTAGGATCAGACAGTCCAGACCGCGAACGCCTAATCGCATTCGCCACCGTCTCAATGGCTTCAGTTTGGCCAATAACTCGCTTATGAAGCGCATCTTCAATATGAAGTAGCTTTTCTTTTTCAGTTCCAATCAATTTTGATACAGGGATACCCGTCCACTTAGCGACGATCTCTGCAATATCCTCATCATCCACTTGCTCTTTAAGCATCTTTTTATCAGCTTGAATTTGAGACAACTGCAGTTGAGTCGCCTCTAACTGAGCCATCAACTCCGGCAACAATTGATACCTAATTTCAGATGCTTTTTCATAATTTCCTTTTCGCTCTTCTTGGGATTCCTGATGCTTGGTTAATTCCAGCCTCTCTTTAATTTCTCTTGTTTTTTGAATCAGTTCTTTTTCATGATTCCAATGTGCTTTCAAATGAGTCCCGGATTCTTTTAAAGTTGCGAGTTCCTTCTCAAGAGCTTCTAACCTCTGTTTAGAAGTAGGTGTATCATCTCGTTTAATCGCTTGCTTTTCGATTTCAAGCTGCGTCATTTTACGGTCAATTTCATCAATTTCTTCAGGCAGACTATCAATTTCAATCCGCAATTTGGAAGCAGCCTCATCAATCAAATCAATGGCCTTATCCGGCAAAAATCGATCAGTAATATACCGTGCAGACAACCGCGCCGCCGCCAAAATTGCATCATCTAAAATTTTAACCCCATGATGGATTTCATATTTCTCTTTAAGACCCCTCAAAATTGCAATCGTGTCATTAACACTCGGCTCTCCCACATAGGTCTTTTGAAATCGCCGCTCTAAAGCCGCGTCCTTCTCAATATACTTACGATACTCATCTAGAGTAGTGGCACCGATACAACGCAGCTCTCCACGGGCTAGAGCTGGTTTAAGCATATTGGCCGCATCCATCGCGCCCTCAGATGCCCCTGCTCCGACTAAAGTATGCAATTCATCAATAAAAAGAATAATTTCTCCCTGTTTTTTATGGATATCTTTTAGTAGACCTTTAAGCCGATCTTCAAATTCACCCCTGTATTTTGCACCTGCAATCAAAGTCCCCATATCCAAAGACAATAAGCGTTTATTTTTAAGAAGTTCGGGTACATCTCCACTCACAATCCGTTGGGCAAGTCCCTCCACAATTGCCGTTTTACCGACACCAGGCTCGCCTATCAATACGGGATTATTTTTTGTCCGCCGACACAATACTTGAATTACCCGACGGATCTCTTCATCACGGCCAATCACTGGATCCAACTTTCCTTTCTTCGCACGCTCAATTAAATCAATCGTAAATTTTTCTAAAGTTTGGTACTTATCCTCAGGAGTTTGGCTATCCACCTTCGAACTCCCTCGAATTACCTCTAAAGACTTTTGAATAAGCGCTGAAGTCAATCCAATAGATCGCAAATGGCGCCCAGTATCGCTTTTACTATCCGTCAACGCCAAAAGTAAATGCTCACAGCTCATATAGTCATCATCCATTTGAGAAGCTTTCTTTTCAGCATCAGTGAATGTCTGATTAAACTCAGAGGAGGCATAAAGCTGAGAGGCCCCTTGAACCTTAGGATATTTATCTAAAATCGCCTCAATATCTTTGATCAGAATCGCAAGAGATATCACATTTTTTTGTAAAATAGGCTCAATCGCCGTATCTTTAGTCAACAAAATACCCATCAGTAAATGAGCATCCTTTAATTCTTGGTGGGACCTAGATTGAGCGACCTGTTGCGCTTGGGCCAGAGCTTCTTGAGTTTTAATGGTTAATTTATCGGGATTTATCATAGGAATCCTCCTTGGATGATTCTAAAAATCACACTAGCAAAAACGAGGATACGAAGTCAAATAGCAAGGCTATTATGAAGGAGTACCCTGAGAAGAATTTTTTTGAAACTGAAGCATATACAGGCGTTCATAAATCCCTTTATTTTTAAGGAGTTCTTCATGAGTTCCAATCTCTTTAACCAATCCATGCTCTAACACTACAATTTTAGTAGCATGCTGAACCGTCGAAAGCCGATGTGCAATCACAAAAGTTGTCCGATTATTCATCAATTTTTGCAGTGCATCTTGAACCAATCTCTCAGAATAACTATCCAATGCTGAAGTTGCTTCATCCAACAATAAAATCTTAGGATCCCTCAAAATCGCCCGAGCAATCGATAATCTCTGACGCTGGCCACCCGAAAGTCTCCCGCCACGATCACCAATAAGCGCCTTAAGTTTACCCGGCATTTCTTGAATAAATTCCCACGCATTGGCCTTTTTAGCAGCCTCAATAACTTCTTCAACCGTTGCATTAGGGCTTCCATATAAAATATTATCTAAAATACTTCCCCTAAATAAAATATCTTCTTGAGGAACAATGGCCATATTACTTCTTAAAAATTGAATATCATACTCCGTCAAATTAACGCCATCTAAAGTCACACGACCAGACGTTGGATCATAAAACCGAGGAATCAAACTCAAAAGCGTCGTTTTCCCAGCTCCTGATAATCCTACGAACGCAATGACATCTCCTTTATTAGCCAGCAAAGAAATCCCATTTAAAACAGGCTCAGCATATTTATCATACGCAAAACAAACATTCTCAAATGCAATTTGACCAACAACTTCCTTAGAGTTAATCGGAGACTCCGGCAACAGAATGACATCATGGGTATCTTCAAGCTTAAATAATCGCTCGGCAGACACCAACGACAGCATCAATTTAGTATAAGTTTTAGAAAGTTTAATCACAGGATCAATCAACAACAAAAGCCCCATAAAGAAAGCAGCTAAGTGATCACCAGAAAGTTCGCCTTGAGTCACCTGTTTACCGCCATACCAAATCACAAAAATCATCAAAGAATACTGAAGAAATTCAATTAAAAACTCAGATTTAATCTTAAGAACGGTCCCCTTAAGTCCAATCAACAAAGCAGTATTAAGTTCCTTAGTCATCCGCTTAGATTCAAAGTCTTCCATCGTATATGCTTGAACCAATTTAATATTACTTAATGTTTCCTGTGAAACATGGGTAATCGATCCAGACTTACGCATTGCATGTCTAGTCGCCTGCTTCAATTTAGAAGTTAGTCGCGGCAACATCCCCAAAAAAACAGGGATTCCCATCACCGTAATCAAGGTCAGTTTCCAATTAGACATCATTAAATATCCAAAAACACCAATAAAAGTAATGGTTTGAGGGATTAAATCTCTAAATACAGATAAAATGCCCTCTTTAACCTTTTCCGTATCAGAAAAGAGTCGTGTAATTAAATCTCCCAGCTTCCAACGAGAGTACAATGCTTGAGAAAATCGAAGCAATTTGTTATAGATCTTCATCTGAATATCAATCATCATTTCGCCCGTTATTTTAGTAGTTAAATAGAGCTGAGCTTTATCAGAAGCAACCCGAAGTAAGATAAGTCCAAATAAATTGAGAATTTGATTCGTAAAAAATAAGCTGTTCTTATCATTAATTCCCTTCACAATATCTTTAGTAAGAGGGAGGAAATAGACATTGGCAGTTGAAAAAACACACGACAAAATAACAGAAAGGATCAACCATCCCCAATAAGGGGAGATATAACGCACCATTCGAATAAAATAATTAGTCTGCACCATAAGCTCCTAAAGTACCAAGGCTGGAATTATCCATTTTAAAGCCTCATAATCACGTGTCATTTCAGCAACAGAAAATTCATGAGAGATTCCAGTTTCTTTCACCAAGCATCCTATGACATTCAATTCATTTTGCATAGTAATAATATTATCAGGATTATCATCAAAAAAAAGGGTGTTTCCTTGCCACTGAATGCCATGATCAGTCAAAATTCTCCCCACCATATGAGCATAATTAGAATGTGGCTTTCCAACCCAGTAAAATGGGTTTCTTATTTCAAGTTCAAGTAAGTGAGCATAATACCCAATCACCGAAACTTTACTATGCCCAACACCTCGTACAAAACGATCAGGATTACAGCAAATCACAGGAATTTCAGGATGCGCATGACAAAATTTAAGAAGCTCAACGGATTCGTGAGAAATACTCGCCTCAATAGATGCCGTCAAAATAATAGCCTCAGCATCCTCTAGAGTATCAACAATATTCCCCCCAGCAAGTCGCACATAATAAAAAGAATCAGTATATCCCACTACATAACAACGGCAGTTTTGAATCAAAGAATAAATTACAGGATCACAAGACAATCCCAAACCAGAAGAAAGAATATGAGATTCCTCAATATGAAGACCAATATGTCCTAAATTAGACACTATCGAAGAGGGGGACTGGCTAGAGTTATTCGTAGCCAAATAAACATCCCCTATTGATTGAAGATGTTTAACCGTCTCTCCAATACCAGGCACGGCGCCATTATCGTTATACAAAACCCCACTCGCATCCAGCAAAAAAACTGAAAAATCGCTATCTTTCAAAATATCCTTTAAAATTCCACTACGAATCACAATTAATCACCAAATACATCTTACAATCAGGTAAAAGAGTCCTAATCTTCGTATAATCCCGATCTGCCCTTTCATAAGAATGATACGGGATAAATAATGTCGCCCCAGACCCGGATAAGCGGGGAGAAGGTAATTCATGACGAGTCAGTATCGCTGTAATCTCAGAATACTCAGGGTATAATTTCCAAACAGCTCTTTGAAGCGTATTAGGTCCTAAATATCGAGTTTTAGTACTCAGCTCAAGAGTAGGGTTACATGCATCAACCCAACCAAACTCATCCGTCGCCCGGTAAATCTCCTGAGTAGAAATCGATAAAGGAGGCACAATTAAAATATACCCTTCAAAAGGAGGAGCGGGCAAAGGCTCTAGCGTCTCTCCTACACCACTCACAGCCGCAGTCCCTCCTATCAAAAAGAAAGGAATATCAGATCCAAACTCAAGTGCCACTTTAATCAACTCAGGTTCAGAAAGCCCAAGACAGGTCTCATTAAGAAGTTTCAAAAAAACAGCTGCATTCGCGCTGCCACCACCCAAGCCACCCCCAACAGGAATTCGCTTAGTCAAGAAAATAGAAATTCCAAAAGGGATTCGATCAGAAAATCGACGATAAATACAAGTTAAAATATTAGACTCAAAATCAATAGCCTCTCCACTAACTTCTAAATGAAATGAGGGGGTAGAGGTAAAGTCAATATCAAGGATATCCCCTAATGAAATAAGTTGGAAAACAGAAAAAATGGGGTGATACCCATTAGGAAGGGGAGAATACACAAATAAAGATAAATTAAGTTTTGCAGGAGAAAAAAGAGAGGTTGATTGAGGAAGTTTCATCACAATAAAAGATCAAAAAAAATCCCTCTACTCATCCAGAAAACTGAATAAGTAGAGGGATAAAGAAACTTATTTCTTTTCAGCAACTTCCTTAGTTGAAGTTTCTAGTTTTTTAGCATTCACTTTCACTTTAAACTGTTCTTTTAAAGCTTTAAGATATTCTTGGCTTTTTGCTTGACGTTTGTTCGCTAGAATTTGATTTTGAAGAGGTTGTTTAACATCATCAAAAGCAAGTCTTGGTCTTACACGAACATCAACTAGTTTAATGACATGGTATCCAAATTGAGTATGGACTACACCAGAAATCTCGCCTCTAGCACGAAGTGAGTATGAAGCTTGTTCAAATTCCTTAACCAATTGACCTCGTTGAAACCATCCTAAATCTCCACCATTTTGTCCCGTTGGATCAAGAGAGTTTTGTTTAGCTAAAGCTGCAAAATCTTCACCTTTTTTAGCTCGGCTTTGAAGCTCTTCAGCCTTAGACGCATCTTTTACAAGAATATGTTGAACTCGTCGGCTTTCAACTTCATTAAACTGAGACTCATTTTGCTTAAAGAATGCTTTAACTTCTTCCTCAGTAACAGTGACTTGGCTGTTAATTTTTTCATTGATCAATGTATTAAGAATAATTTCTTTTTTAGATTGTTCAATTTGTTTACTGATCTCATCACGTCGATCAATTCCTTCTTGAGTCGCCGCTTGCATCAATAGTTGTTCTTCAACCATTTGGTTAAGAATTTTTTCTTTATTTTCTTTAAGCTTCAACTGCGCTTGGTATTGCTCAGGATAAGTTTTAATTCGCTCATCCAAATCAGAAACACTAATTGCATGACGGCCGATAGTTGCAAGTGTATTTTGCTTCTTTTCAAAACTCAAATAACCAAGCACACCTACTCCTAAAACGATTGCGACAACGATAATTAATTGTTTTTTCATACCCTTCACCCTTCCTGAGAATTTACTCGAATTGAGTAACTAATGTTAGATTAACACGCTTTTGTTGGTCAATTTCACCAACCTTAACATTGATTATATCACCAACATTAAGGATGTCTTCAACCTTATTTACGCGATTTTTAGACATCTTCGAAATATGAAGTAATCCATCCTTACCAGGTAACAATTCTACAAAGGCACCAAATGGAGTAATTCGAACTACTTTACCTTCAAACTCATCACCAATTTCAAGATTTCTGACCAAATCATGGATCATTTTTCGAGCGATCTCAAGATAATCTGCATTTTGAGCAGCGATCACAACTTCACCAGGATGATCATCAGAAATCGAAATAGTCGCCTGACTCATCTCTTCAATCTTACGAATCATTTTACCGCCAGGTCCGATAATAGTTCCGATTTTTTCAGGATCAACATTCATAGTTAAAATTTGAGGCGCATTTTTAGATAATTCTTGTCGAGGTTTATTAATCACATTCGTCATTTGATCCAGAATATGAAGCCGCCCTGTCTTAGCTTGATCAAGAGCTTTAGTTAAAATCTCATAAGACAATCCGCCAACTTTAATATCAAGTTGTAGTGCCGTAATACCAGCGCTAGTTCCAGCCACTTTAAAGTCCATATCACCATAATGATCTTCCAACCCTTGGATATCTGAAAGGATCGTATAATCGTCCCCATCCAAAAGAAGTCCCATTGCGATGCCGGATACAGGAGCCTTAATTGGAACACCGCAATCCATCAATGACAATGTCCCAGAGCACACTGATGCCATTGAAGAAGATCCGTTCGATTCAAAAATTTCAGAAACGATTCGAATGGTATAAGGAAATTTATCTCGGGCAGGAAGTACCGATTGCAACGCACGTTGAGCCAAAGCGCCATGTCCAAGCTCACGACGGCTAGTTCGGTTAAACATTCCAACTTCACCAACAGAATATGGAGGGAAATTGTAATGGAAGAAGTAAGAACTATTAGGCATTCTTTTTAAGCCATCCTCAATTTGCTCATCATCTCCTGTACCCAGGGTCACAACGCCCAAACTCTGAGTTTCACCTCGAGTAAATAGTGCAGATCCATGAGTTGAAGGAAGTAATCCTATTTCAATTTCAATCGGACGAATCTCATCCGTTGCACGCCCATCAGGTCTAATTTTGCTCTTAATAATTGCATTACGAATTTGGTCTTTTTTAATTTCAGAATACAAGGTCTTAACAAGACCTTTATTATCAGGTTCAGTCGTAACTAATTTACTAACCACATCTTCTTCAAGTTTGGTTAAAAATTGATCAATATCCTGTTTATTTCCAGATTTCATATTATCTGCGATCTGGTCACCAATAATCAATTTAATTTCTGATTCGATTAAAATATCTCTTAAAGCCACAGGAACTGGTCGCTTTTCTTTACGAGTCTGACTCGCCAAGTTTTCCTGGAGAACGATAAGTTCCTTAATATATTCATGTGCAAATTTAATCGCATCAATCACTTGAGCCTCGCTCGCCTCACTCGCCCCCGCTTCAACCATCAAGATGGCATCACGAGTTCCAGCAACTACGATATCCAGTTGGCTTTTACTAAGTTGATCATTAGTAGGGTTAAATACATATTGACCATCCACCAAGGCCACAAACGCAGCTGCAACAGGTCCGCTAAATGGAATATCAGAAAGAGTAAGAGCCGCAGAAGCCGCGGTAATTCCTAAAAATTCTGGAGAATAGTTTTGATCATAAGATAATACCGTCACAATCACCTGAACTTCATTAAAGTAGTATTCAGGAAAACAAGGTCGTATCGGCCGATCAATCAGTCGAGCTGCCAAAGTAGCTTGAGTACGAGGTCGTGCTTCACGTTTGAAAAAGCCACCTGGGATTTTACCAGCAGCATACATTTTTTCAGCATACTCAACAGTTAAAGGGAAAAAGCTTGCATCAGGTCTAGGATGCTTTGCAGCAGTCGCAGTAGCCAAAAGTAAGGCGTCTCCACATTGAATTGTGACAGATCCGCCGGCTTGTTTCGCCATAGTGCCCGTTTTTAGGATAATGTCTTCGGTACCAATTTTTCGTTGGGATAAATACGTTTTATTAAGCATTAGGAACTTCCTTTCTCACCAAAGCGAGGACTAAAACTATTCTTTTACTCTAAGTTTAAGAGACGCTGCAAGCAGATCAAAACGGCCACGGTCTTCCCTGCGTAAATAAGCCATTAACTTGCGTCTGCGCCCAACCAGAATTAAAAGACCTCTACGAGTAGAGTGATCCTTCTTGTGAAGTTTCAAGTGCTCAACTAAATGATTGATGCGATGTGTTAAAACCGCGATCTGAACATCAGATGATCCTTGGTCCTTCTCATGGACTTGGAATTCTTCAATAATTGATTTTTTGTCTCTTGCGCCGATTAAAGTCATATCTAAATTCTCCTTACTATAGCCGGGCCAACATGTTTTTCATCCCACCATAAATTAGGTAATGAGATCAAAAACAGGTTGGAATACAATTTCCCAGCCGATTTAGGCTAGAGATAGTACCATTTTCAGCAAGAACTATACAAGAGACTATTGCGGGAGGCCGCCGACTTGCTATGATAACTCTCCTAAATTTAAAATTCGGCAGTGGTTGAGGTTAAGCGATGGCAATACTAACAGTACTTAAATACCCAGATCCACTTTTACGGCAGCGGGCTCTAGAAGTCACAGCATTTGATATTCAATTATCTAAAACGGTTGAAGACATGACAGAAACCATGAGAGCGTCCAATGGTGTTGGTTTAGCCGCAACGCAAGTCGGTATAATGAGTCGACTATTTGTCCTGGAGTTCAGAAAAAGACTTCTTCACTTTATCAATCCAGAAATCATTCACGCTTCAGGAGAAGTCGTCCTAGAAGAAGCCTGCCTTAGTCTTCCAAATGTCGCCCGAATGGTTACAAGAGCAAAAAATATCACAGTCCGATACCAGACAATAGATGGAATTAAGTATGAAACTATCTTTAAAGGATTCATTGCCAGAATTATTCAACATGAATTAGACCACTTAGACGGTATATTAATAATAGATCGCTCATCGGAGGAACCGAGTGAATAACCTCCTACCCATATCCAGCCAAACGGCCACCAACGGACAATTAACGATTGGAGGAATTTCTGTAGAAACATTGGCAACGACCTATGGGACCCCACTTTATGTCTTAGACCATGCCACCATTGCTCACCAGGTAACCCTTTATCAACAAGGCCTCGCTGAAGTATCCCCAAATTATCTAATTAGCTATGCATGCAAAGCCAACTTAACCACTGGCCTCGCACACCAATTAAATGACTTAGGCGTTGGATTTGATGTCGTGTCTTCAGGAGAATTAAAAACAGTTTTAAAGGCCGGAGTGAGCTCAAACAACATTGTATTTCACGGAAACAACAAGCTTAAACCCGAGCTTGCCTTTGCAATCGAAAATAATATTCGCATCGTCGTAGACAACCAAAGTGAACTCGAGAAAATACATGAGATTTGCACCTCACTTCAAAAAAAAGCATCTATATTATTAAGACTAAAACCAGGTGTGGATACTAATACCCATGCCTACATTAAAACTGGACAAGCAGATTCAAAGTTTGGCATTGATGACATCTATTTAGATCAGATTGCAGAGTATATCCGAGCCCACTCCACCCTAAACTTTTTAGGAATCCATGCGCATATTGGGTCACAAATTACAGAATTACTCCCCTATCTAGAGTTAGTCGATGTCATGAGTCATTATCTTAAAAAATTCCAATTCAACTACCAACTACCTGTTAAAGAATTAGACTTGGGCGGAGGATTTGGGGTCGCCTATACTAAGTCCGATGCAATCCCCAACATTACAGATTACCTTCAAAAAATGGTGTCCAAGCTTATTCTGAAATGCAAAGAAACCCAGGTAGAGCTCCCCAAAATCATTGTGGAACCGGGACGATCCCTCATCGCTCAAAGTGGAGTAACCCTATATCGGGTAGGCACAATTAAAGAAATCCCTAATATTAAAACTTTTGTTTTTGTAGACGGAGGAATGGCCGACAACATGCGTCCAGCGCTTTACCAATCCAAGTACACATTTGAAGTTGGTAATCGCATGACAACTCCCAAAACCAAGACCTATTCAATCGCAGGAAAATATTGCGAGACCGGCGATATATTAG
Source organism: bacterium UBP8_UBA817 (assembly GCA_945888435.1). Classification (GTDB taxonomy): domain Bacteria; phylum Margulisbacteria; class Marinamargulisbacteria; order SXXA01; family SICP01; genus CAMCZW01. The sequence continues at coordinate 77,610 of CAMCZW010000002.1, read as the reverse complement.
CTGAGAATGTACCACTCCCAGAGATCTCGCAAGAGGATATTATTGTTGTCGCTGTCACAGGAGCCTACAACTATGCCATGGCATCCACCTACAATCGTGTAGGGCGACCCGCGATGGTTATGATCAAAGATGGTAAGATCATCGAATTACTAAAACGTGAAACGGATGAAGATCTCCTCCGGTTAGATACAGGGGATTAGTATGCTGGGAATCATCGGAAATTACCTAGAAATCATCCGTTACGCGGATATCATTATTATCTACTATGCCGCATATCGCTTGCTCCTCTGGGCTCATAATAGCCACATTTTTAAACTAATTCGCGGAATTTTAGTTGTATTATCACTGTATTTCATTACCTATTTTGCCCATCTTCCGATGCTCAATTGGGTGATCAAACAAATTTCCACAGTCATGTTGTTGCTTCTGATTATCATTTTTCAGCCAGAACTTCGCCGGTTTTTAGAAAAAATCGGGTCATTCGGCCGGTTTTTTTCTCCTATTTTATCCGGAAATCAAGCCAACCATGTCATTATGATTAAGCACCTATTACGATCCATCGATATCTTATCCAAAGAAAAATTAGGCGCATTAATCGTCGTTGAAGTGGGCTACAATTTATCAGAGTATATGGATTCTGGCATCGCCATCAAAGCGCCTGTATCAGCAGACTTACTTGCCACCTTATTTTGGCATGATGCACCGACCCATGATGGCGCTGTCATTATCCGAGAAAATAAAATTGAAGCCGCAGGATGCCTACTTCCCCTCACCGACACGCGCTTACAAGACCGCAGGTTAGGAACAAGGCACCGTGCCGCTATTGGATTATCAGAACGCACCGATGCTCTCATTTTTGTCATTTCAGAAGAAACGGGCATTGTCAGTCTTGCTGAGCGTGGGAACCTCACCAGGTACATGACTAGAGAAGCCATTGAAACACGATTATTTAATCTGTATCAAGAATCCCAACATAATCCGCGTACGGCCGTCAAAAACAAGATCAAATCGGTATTCAGTCGAGGAGAATTATAATGTCAGTTTCATTTACACGAAAACTTAAAGACCAAAAGCAAAAAGGCGAAAAAATAGTCATGCTGACCGCCTATGATTATCTCACTGCACGATTGATCGATGAGAGTGGAGTTGATCTTATTTTAGTTGGAGATTCCCTCGGCCACCTTTTTTCAGGCTATAAAACCACACTACCCGTCACCATCGACGAAATGATCTACCATACCAAAGCAGTCACTCGCGGTGTCACCAAAGCAGCGGTCGTAGCAGACATGCCATTCATGAGCTATCACATCTCCATCGAGAGTGCGAAACAAAATGCCGGTCGCCTCATGCAAGAAGCAGGTGCCCATGCTGTTAAAATCGAAATCAACTCTGCGACATACCCAGTCGCACCTGCGCTTATCCAAATTGGTATCCCAGTCATCGCCCATTTAGGGCTGACGCCTCAATCCGTCTACCAATTAGGCGGCTACAGAGAACAAGCTAAAACAGAAAAAGAAGTAGAGCAACTCACTAACCTCGCAATAAAGCTAGAAAAGGATGGCTGTTTTGCCATTTTATTAGAACAAGTTCCTTCTGAAATCGCAAAAGTCATCGCAGAAAGCATCTCAATCCCGGTGATCGGTATCGGTGCCGGCCCCCACTGTGACGGACAAGTTTTAGTCACGCATGATGTCGTTGGATTAACCCCAGACCGTGTTCCACAATTCGTCAAACAATATGATACACTTGGAACCCGTTTTAAAAGTGCTGTTCAGGCATTTTCAAAAGACGTAAAAACAGGTCACTTCCCAAAATAAAATGATGGATTTATTTCTAAGCAACACATTGTCAGGTAAAAAAGAACGTTTCGTCCCTATTCAAGAGGGAAAAGTATCCTTTTATCTGTGCGGAGTCACTGTATACGATGTCTGCCATATCGGACACGCAAGAGCATACGTTGCATTTGATACCATTAGACGCTACCTGACTCACTTAGGCTATCAAGTAAAATTTATCCAAAACTTTACAGACATCGATGACAAAATCATCAAAAAAGCCAATGAAGTAGACCTCCCAGTAAATGACATTACAAGCAAATATATTGAGGCCTATTTTAATGACATGAGAGCCCTCAATATCAAAGACGCAACCGCCTATCCCCATGCCACCCACTATGTCAGCCAAATGATTGAAATCATTGAAAAACTCATTGATAAAGGCCATGCCTATGTCGCAGGTGGAGACGTCTGCTTCTCCGTCCCATCATTTAAAGACTACGGGAAATTATCTAAAAAAATATTAGAGGACCTTATTGCAGGATCTCGGGTAGATATTTCTCATTCCAAACAAAACCCAATGGATTTCGTACTCTGGAAATCCGCAAAACCAGGCGAACCTTCTTGGCCAAGCCCTTGGGGAGACGGCCGTCCCGGATGGCATATTGAATGCTCTGCAATGGTGCTGCATGAATTAGGAGAAACCATCGACATCCATGCAGGTGGCGCAGACCTCGTATTCCCCCATCATGAAAACGAAATCGCTCAGTCCGAATGTCTCACTGGAAAGCCCTTGGCCAAGTATTGGCTCCACAATGGATTTGTCACGATTCAATCTGAAAAAATGTCAAAATCTCTCAAAAATATTATCTCCATCCAAGAAATTCTAAAACGGGTATCAGGCGATGTTCTTCGTTTTTATTTACTCAAAGCCCACTACAAAACCCCACTTCACTTTTCATATGAAGGCCTGGAAGAAGCTCAAAATGCCTATCAAAGGCTAGTCGATACGATTAAAAACAATCCAGAATCCAATCACTCCCAATTGCCAGAAGAAAGTATTCAAAAAGAAGTCGTTGATCTCGAAGCCAAGTTTCACAAAGCAATGTGTGATGACTTCAACTCCGCCGAAGCAATCGGATACTTATTCGAACTCACTAAAATCATCAATAGCACAGGACATTTCCACAACATCCTCAAAAATTCAGGCCAACTCTTAGGGTTGTTCAGTCAATCTATATTAGAAGATGACGTTTTTTCAAAAGAAGTATTACAATTGGTAGAAGATCGGGCAAAAGCAAAAGCACAAAAAGAGTTTGCAAAATCCGATACCATCAGAAATCAACTTATCGAAGTTCATGGGGTTACCATCGAAGACACACCCAGTGGCAGTCGACTTAAGAGGATCAGGAGAACAACGGCATCATGATGACATTAGACCTTAATATAGAAAGCTCCAGATCGGGCAATATCCTCGTCATCAAATTATCAGGTGATTTAGACGATTTTAACGCTCAAAAAGCATTTTCATACCTGAAATCTGAAATTGACAAAGGAATTCGTCGAATCGTTATCGATCTCGATAGCATCAAATTTATGGATAGCATTGGTTTAGGCGTCATCGTCAAAACCAGCAAAAACATTCAAGACCTCGGTGGAAAATTGATTATCGTCTGTAGCAAACCTCAAATCATTCGATTGATCGATACATCTGGACTTATTAAAGCCAAAAAAATCCAAGTCATGGAAGACTTAGGAAAAGCCATCGATATTATTTAGCTACCCGCTATTCAATTGAATCGGAAAATCCAACTCGAATCACAGAATCTACTTTCAAACAGGTTTCTTTCTCAAGTTCAGAAATACCGGCTCTCATTTCAGATTCCACAATATGATGCGTAATAATTAAAATCGTCGCCGTATCTTTGTGATTTTTTTGCTGAATTAAATTGGCAATACTAATATTATGTTTGCCTAATAATCTAGTAACAGTCTCTAAAACACCCACACTATCCGCTACTGTAAGCCGAATAAAAAACTGGGATTCTGTAGTCGCCGATTGTAACGGAACCACTGATTTCGCCGGAGGCTCCACATGCCGCCTACTATGGCAGCCAAAATCAAAGATTGTATCAATCACATCCGACACAATCGCCGATCCAGTCGGAAGCGGTCCTGCACCTGGACCCGAAAATAAACATTCGCCAAGACCGTTCGCCCTGACAAAGACCGCATTCAATTCATTTTGAATCGACGCCAAAGGATGAGATTTTAAAATCAAAGTTGGATGTACCTTAAAAACATGATTCCCAGCATTATCCCGCCGTCCGATCGCAAGCAATTTAATGGTATATCCCAGCTGATTAGCGGATTCGATATCAGTACGGCTAATCGACGTAATTCCTTCATACGCCACTTGGTCTAATGTAATATTCACTTTAAATCCAACATAGGCCAAAATCACCAGTTTATAGGCCGTATCCAATCCAGAAACATCCATATAAGGATCAGCTTCTGCAAACCCCAATTCTTGGGCCTTTGCAAGCGCCACGTTAAACTCTTGTTTATCATTTTCAATACGAGACAAAATAAAATTAGTAGTCCCGTTTAAAATACCGTAGATGCCCTCAATCTCATTAGGCGCGAGCCCAACCTTTAAAGATCGGATAATCGGGATACCGCCTCCCACAGCCGCCTCAAAAGACAAGCAAACCTGATGATCGCGCGCCAAAGAAAACAGAGTCTCTTTATGCTTAGCAATGACTTCTTTATTAGCGGTTACAACATGCTTTTTAAATTTTAACGCTCGAGAAATTAACGAGTACGCAGGATTTTCACCGCCCAAAACTTCAACCACAATCGAAATATCAGGATCATTTAAAATATCATCCGGGTTTGTTGTAAAAGAAATCCCCTGAGACGCAGAGGAGCGGGGCTTAGATAAATCTCGAACAAGGGCCGTTTTAATTCGAACAGGCTGACCGCACCGTTCTTGAATTCGAACCGCATTTTTTACTAAAATCTCGTGAACGCCTTCACCGACATTACCAAAGCCAAGTAACCCTATTTGAACCATTTGTGGCCCAATCTAACTCAGGCCATCATTTTTGACAACCGGCTTCGATTGAGAGGTATATTCATTCACAATCCCTTTCGCTTTTAGGTCATCCATTAAGCGAGCGGCGCGGTTATATCCAATCCGTAATTTACGCTGCAAAAACGATGTCGACGCATACTGAGTACTCAGTATAATTTCCTTGGCCTGACTAAAAAGTTCATCTTCTTCACTATTATCAGAAGAGCTATCTACATTCAGAGGTTCAATATCAATAATTTCACTCAAATATTCAGGCTTGGATTGGGTTTTGACAAAATCGACAATATTTTTAATTTCCTTCTCACTAATAAAAACCCCTTGAAGACGCTGAGGCTTAAAAGATCCAACCGGAGAATAAAGCATATCCCCTTTACCTAGTAACTTTTCAGCTCCACCCATATCTAATACTGTGCGGGAGTCTATTTGAGACTGTAGATAAAACGAAATTCGAGAGGGCACATTGGCCTTGATGAGTCCGGTAATAACATTCACACTCGGCCGCTGAGTCGCAATCACAAGATGAATCCCAGTCGCCCTCGCCATCTGAGCCAACCTACAAATCGTACTCTCAACATCCTGAGAGGCGACCATCATCAAGTCCGCAAGCTCATCAATCACAACCACAATATAAGGCAGTTTTTTTGGATTAAAAGTAATACTCTCAATCGACTCATCGCCTTGGTTAATCAAATGATCCCATTGTTTTTTAGCTGCCGCTTCATTGGTTAAAGCCAACTGTTTTAATTCATCAATTTTAGTATTAAATCCGGCAATCGTTTTAACCCCCACTCTCGAGAAAATCTCATATCGATTTTCCATCTCCGTCAATGCCCACCTCTTAAGCGTCGCAGCCGCCTTATTAGGATCCGTCACTACAGGGGCCAAAAGATGAGGAATTCCGTTATAAAGACTCAACTCGACCTTCTTAGGGTCAATCATTAGCATCTTCACTTCATCTGGGCTCGTTCTCAACAAAAGCGACACAATAATGCTGTTAATACACACGCTTTTTCCAGATCCGGTTGCACCTGCAATTAACAAATGTGGCATTTTTGATAAATCAAGAATGACTGGCTCCCCAGAAATCGTAACTCCAAGCGCCGCCAACAATTTTTCAGGATGATCCAAAAAGTCTGTACGCTCCGCAATATCCCTAATGGAAATCATATCCGTCTTAGTATTCGGGATTTCAATTCCAATTAAAGACTTCCCAGGGATTGGGGCTTCTATCCGCACATTTGGGGCCGCCAACTTAAGCGCAATGTCATTTGATAAGCCCGTAATCTTACTAATCTTAACCCCATCTCCAGGCTTCAATTCATACCGAGTCACCGTTGGCCCAGGCGTCACATTAACCACCGTTGCATCCACATGAAAACTCGCCAGCGTTTCTTCAAGTAAAGCGGCATTTTGTTTATGTAATACCTGCATCGATTTAGGATTCATATACATACTCGTCCCTTTATCAAATAAGGTTAGTGGCGGAAATTGATACGGCAAAGAATTAGTCGCCTGTGGCTGAGCCGTTTTTTTAACAGTTAATTTTGGATGCTCTGTAATCGTAAATGACGGCTCTTTTTTAACATCCTCAATAAATGGAAGCGGGGTCTGCTTAATAGGTTCAGCAGCCTTAGGAAAATCCGCCTGGGCCACCATCGGCGCATACTTTTTCTGTATCTGCGGCTCCGGCTGATGGTGCTGTTCAGGGCGATCAAACACATCATCCACAAATCCCCGTTTAGGGATGAAAATCAACTCAAAAAGTCGGCTAAAAATCCGCCGGATCGTCGGCTTAAATAACACTAGGGCAGTCGCAGAAAAACTCCCTAAAATCACCATTCTAATTCCAAATGGCCCTAATAAATATTCAAAAAAACAAGTGAGTAAATACCCAAAAACCCCACCGCCGCCATACGGAATCGGCCAGGTCAGATGGTGCACAGAATAAGCCCTCAAATCCAGCGCCATCCCAAGGCAGAGAAAGGACACTACCAGGGCCCACAATGCCACCCGCTTTGAGCGAAGAGACACCAAACTATAGGATGCTAAAAATAAAAATATCGACATGGAAGGGAACGACCGTCCAAACAAAATCTCGCCACTTCGCTTCAATATACGCCCCACCAATCCAGCAGATTGAGGGTAAAAATAACTAATCACAATAAAAACGCCAATCACCGACAAAATAACTGCCAGAACATCATAAGAAGGGGAAAAAGAAGAGTCAGAATGATCCTGTTGTGGAGATTTTTCGGAGTAAGAGGACGATCGTTTTAATTGTTTGGCCATTATCGCATTATAGCGTATTCTACACACAATAAAATGATGACATTAGAAAGCTGGCTTACACATATTGAAGAGTATGTTGATTCTCATATCAGACTCGCCAAATTTCAGAGTAACGACTCGGTACACCTCAGTATTGATCACCTTCATATCGTTAAAAACAGTTTAACCAATCACCCCCCTACTCACACGATTTCAACTCAAAAATTATCAAAATCTTTTTTTAAAGAATTAAACTTACCCCTCTTTGATTTAGCCAATGCCTCCGAATTCGAAAACCATCTCATTCCATTTTTATTTATTGTCCTACTCAAATCTCCAGATGAAACCCTAACACAACTACTCTCAATGGGGCTCGATCCCAATACTCTGGATACCCGTGGGTTTTCTGCCCTCCATATTTGCCGTCTATTTGGACTAGGCAATAAAGAGATCATCCTCAAAAACGCAGGCGCAATCGAAACGGCGACCTATGAAGGCCTCACCGTCCAAGACATTGCCCACCTAAATCTCGCCACCTACCTATGTCCTGATATGAAAGTAAGTTCAAAAACACTTCAAAAGTTTATCCCTTTTTTCTGCTTTAAACCTGAAGATCTTCCCAAACTGTGGCTCACAAATTTCCAGGTCATTCGCCCCACCCTATTTTCAACCATCACATCACAAGAATCCAAAAGAATTACAGAAATCTTCACCACATACATCAATCACAAATACGCGACGTATGAATCGCAAGAATTCTCAACGCAAACCTCCTCTCTTCCCGTAGAAATCATCGACTCACCAAGGATCCCAGGAGAATACGATCTCATCGCAACACAAGACATCCCAGCAGGAACGATCATCGAATACGCAGGTGTTGAATCCATCGATTACACACCATCTGATCGAAACTTTTCGGGCTTAGACAGTAGGGATTACGGAAATTGCGCTCAATTTATTAATGATGCCCCTCCAAAAAGTAAATATATTTCATGGAACTGGAAAGGCATACCCAGGATTTTAGTGCTCACCACCACCTCCATTCAAAAAGGGGAACTCATCAATATTTATTACGGCCCCAAACATTGCATCCGGCTAAAAAGTTTTGACCATCACTTTGTCGAATTTGATCAACATCTCACAAATGACTTTATTAATTCAGAAAATTCAAAAGAATTTATCACATTCAACGATCGAGGATTTTGGAAAAAAACCCTTACCCACAATCAAGTCCTCACCACTCAAATCGAAACACCCAAAACAGATCAGGAAATCATCGATTTATTTTTAATCATCTTAAGAGATCAAACCATATGGAGTTACATCCTCACCTCCCCCATCGTCATTTGCAGGGTAAGCCTAGAATTAGGGGAGTCTATTTCAAAAGGACTATTTTTTGATGTCTTTCAAATTTTATTTGATCGAGAAATGAAGCAAGATACCCCATGGGCGTTACGATTCTACGAATTACTCTGCACGCTCGATACCATTCAAAGCACAAAAACCACAGCTGAACTTAAAGAAATTTACCAAGAATTAATAAAATCGACGGAACCAATTCAGGCCTTCCTGGAAAAAGTAATAGACGCTGAGTAAAGGAGCATTCACTTTAACCGTCATCCCAGGGCGAAAATTATGAGCAGAAATTTCGCCAGCATTTAGCTCTAATACATATAACGAAGGGCAAGTAGGGACAATCAGCAACTCAGAAGAGGGTTTCGCATTGCGGTAAAAATCAACCACTTTAAAATGAGAATCAATCCAAAGCATATCCAATGGGATATAAGTATTTTTCATCCAAAAAACATGAAAATCTTCACGGTCAAAAACAAAAAACATCCCCTGAGATCTTGGCATTGAGGATTGAAACATCAAGCCCAGCTCACGTGTTTGAGGAGTATCTGCGAGGGACACCCGATAGATAACACCATCAAGTGAAATGTATTTAGAGTTGGATAATCCAAAAAAGGAGATAATTAAGAGGAGAAGACCGGCTAAACAAAAAAGGCCTCCCGCCAAAAAAAATCGACGGAAAGCCATTTTATAACCTTATTTCGCTTTTGCTTTAGCCGCAGGTTTTGCAGCTTGTTTTGCTTTTTTAGGAGCCGCTTTCTTAGCAGGAGCCGCCGCTTTAGCTTTAGATGCTTTCGCAGGAGCCTCAGTAGTCGCTTCAGTCTGGCCAGAAGCACTTTTATTAAATAGAAGTGTTAGACGAGATTTTCGACGAGCCGCAGTCGTTTTTTTAATGACGCCAGCAGAAACTGTTTTATCAATAGTTCTGAGTGCATCTCTTAAAAGTTCTAGTTTATTTTCAATATTATTTTCAATGGCTAATACTGCTTTTTTAATCAAAGTCTTCATTCTACTTTTATGATGAAGATTTCGAGATCTATTTCGCTGATTGATAAGCACATTTTTTTTAGCTGATTTGGTATTTGCCATTTGTCATTCCTTCAGGGTTTTGTTAGCATATTTATATGCGGATGATATCCCACAATTTTTACTCATGTCAATATTAGATTGGTTAGCTAAGCGAGAAAAAAAGAGCCATTCCGCTAGCGAACGGCTCAACATACCCGGGGACCTTTGGATAAAGTGCCCTACGTGCTCCTTAGTACTTTTTCAAAAAGACTTAGAAGTCAATCTTAAAGTATGCTCGGGATGCAATCATCATTTCCGCATGTCCGCCATTCATCGAATTGCAATCACTTTTGACGAAGGTAGTTTCGTTGAAAGCGATGCCGACATGACTTCCATTGATTTCCTATCCTTTAAAGATACTCAAAAATACGACGATCGCATTAAAGCTGCCCGGGCTAAAACAGCCCTCAATGACGCCGTCCGAATCGGAAAAGCATTTCTAAAAGGAATCCCCATTAACGTTGGCGCAATGGACTTTGACTTCATGGGAGGATCCATGGGATCTGTCGTTGGAGAAAAAATCACCCGTGTCATCGAAGCCGGCATTGAAAATGGACATCCAGTCATCATCTTTACAGCCTCTGGTGGCGCCAGAATGCAAGAAGGGATTATGAGCTTAATGCAAATGGGTAAAACCAGCGCTGCCTTATGCAGACTCGCCGAGAAAGGCGTCCCTTATATTTCAGTCATATGCGATCCTACCACAGGTGGAACCAGTGCAAGTTTTGCAATGTTAGGCGACTTAAATATTGCCGAGCCAGGCGCCTTAATTTCGTTCGCTGGCCCTCGCGTTATCGAGCAAACCATCCGACAAAAACTCCCAAAAGGGTTTCAACGGTCCGAATTTTTGCTTGAGCACGGCATGCTCGATCTAGTAGTCCACAGAAAAAAAATGAGAGACACCCTCTACGATGTCTGCTCATACATGACAAAGGATTGACAAAGTGAAAATACTTCCATTTGAGCAACCTCTAAAAGAGCTTAACGATAAAATCGAAGAGTTAGAGCGACTTTCAGAAGAAGGAAGCGTCGATCTCACCAAAGAGCTTGAACGAATCAAAACCCGAGCAGTTACCCTTAAAAAAGAAATTTACTCTCAGTTGACACCAGCTCAAATTATTCAAATCGCAAGACACCCAAATCGCCCAGATTCCACCACATTAATCCGACTCATTAGCGACCAATTTATAGAGCTCCATGGTGACCGTTTATATGGAGATGATCCCTCAATTGTTGCTGGATTTGCTCACATCGGAATCCACCGAGTGATATTTATTGGCCACCAAAAAGGCCATGACACTAAAGAAAATATTTACCGAAATTTTGGAATGCCCCACCCTGAAGGCTATCGTAAAGCCCTAAGGCTAATGAGACTAGCTGAAAAATTTAGGCTTCCGATTGTCACATTTATTGATACTCCAGGCGCATTTCCAGGCAAAGAAGCCGAAGAGCGAGGCCAAGCCGAAGCCATTGCCACCAACCTTAAAGTCATGGCCGGTATCAAAGTCCCCATCATCTCCTTTGTTATTGGAGAGGGCGGATCCGGTGGCGCCTTAGGCATTGGAATCGCAAATCGAGTCTATATGCTTCAAAACAGCGTTTACTCTGTTATTTCTCCAGAAGGGTGCGCATCGATCTTATATCGAGATGCTAGCAAAGCCCCCATCGCTTCAGAAAGCCTCAAAATCACAGCGCCAGACATTGTTAAACTAGGTGTGGCCGACGATATTATTAAAGAGCCACTGGGCGGAGCGCACTACGACTGGAAAGTCACATCCGATAATATTAAAAAAGTAATTTTAAGAGACTTAACAGATCTCAAAAAACTATCCATCACTAAATTGTTAGATGATCGATACAAAAAATTTAGATCAATGGGCGTCTTTAACGAGTAATCGTAAACTCGCCAACAACAACCCGATTAATTCCAGATAAATCCTGTACAAACCGTACATTCATCTCAGGCAAATCAGCCATCAATGTTGCTACGGATTCCGCTTGCCCAATCCCAACCTCTAAAACCACGCCAAATGAATTAGAAAATGAGGATACTAACCCCATCAACTGCCGATAAAATCTAAGTCCATCACTCCCACCATCCAATGCCAAATGAGGTTCAAAACCTTTAACTGTCTCATCCAATTCGGCAATATCCGCAGTCGGGATATAAGGTGGATTACTCACTAAAAGAACCCGATGAGTTTTGGCCAATCGACGAATAAATAAAGACGATTCAAAAAAATCACCCAGATGCCATCTCACTGTAGTCACCCCATGACGATTTGCATTACAAAGCGCGAGTGCTACCGCTGACGGGTCAATATCCCAAGCATCAATCAAAAAGTCCGGGCGATGAAGAGCAAGTGGAATCGAAATAATACCAGACCCAAATCCACACTCAATCACACAGTCATAGCGATCTAATAATTCACAGGCGGTTTCAACCACTACTTCAGTATCCGACCTTGGGATTAAAACCCCTTCGGAAACCTGATAAGTACGCCCCATAAACTCCGTCTCGCCCAAAATCCACTGAATTGGGTATCTACTTAACCTACGATCTATAACCTCACAAAACCGCCTCTCCACATCATCTGGGCAAGGATCAGATAACGACGCGAGTAGCCCTGATCGGGATACCCCCGTCACATAAGTCAGTAAAAGCTGGGCTTCTAAAGAGGCATCCTCCCCAAAAGCGGCCAATTTCTGACGTCCGCTAGACAGGACCTCATGATAAGTGGGCATTATTTAAATCGCAGCCTTCATCCGTTCGGCCTGATCGGCAGCCATTAGCGCTTGCAGCAACGGCTCTAGCTTCCCCGACAACACTTCGGGCAAATTATGCACTGTAAAATTAATCCGATGGTCAGTCACGCGACTTTGAGGAAAATTATAAGTTCTAATTTTTTCAGATCGGTCACCGGTACCCACTTGCACTTTTCTCATATTGGCATGTTCGGCACGCTGAGACTCTAATTGAGCATCATAAAGACGTGTTCTAAGCATGGTCATCGCACGATCTTTATTTTGAAACTGAGACCGTTCATCCTGACATTCCACAACAACGCCAGTCGGGATATGCGTAATCCGAATTGCAGAACTCGTTTTATTAATATGCTGACCACCCGCACCGCTTGCCCTAAAAGTATCAATTCTAAGGTCTTTTTTATCGAGTACAATATCCACTTCTTCAGCTTCCGGCATAATCGCCACGGTCGCTGCAGAAGTATGAATCCGGCCCGACGCCTCAGTATTAGGCACCCTTTGCACTCGATGGGTTCCAGATTCAAATTTCATTTGGCTAAAAACACCTCTGCCTTCAACAAAAAAGATAACCTCTTTCATTCCGCCCATTTCAGTCAAGGCTTCAGACAACACTTCTACTTTCCAGCCTTGGGTTTCGGCATACCGGACATACATTCGATACAATTCATACGCAAAAAGAGAAGCCTCATCTCCGCCTGTTCCTTGTCTAATTTCAATCAAGGCATTTCTAAGATCATCAGGATCTTTAGGCAATAAAAACAGTTGAAGTTCACGCTCAATACCAGACATATCTGATTCAAGCCCGTCTACTTCTTGTTTGGCCATTTCTTTCATCTCAGGGTCCGACATCATTTGACGCGCTTCAACAACTTCATCCTGAAGTTTAAGATATCGTTTAAACAATACAACTCCAGGTTCAAGTTCAGAGTGTTTTTTAAGAAATTCCTGATATCGCGCTCTATCCGAAATAATATCGGGATCAGAGATTTTGCGCTCAATATCTTCAAAGTGAGCAATAATTGGAGGCATTTTATCAATTATAAAGTCCATCATAGTCCCCAAATCCTAAGACAAAGACGAAAAACTCACAAGCAAAAGTCATTACTAAGCTTTACGTCCACGTAAGCTTTTTGTATTGTTTGGTGTGGTGGGATAATTCAGCTACTAAGCAGAAACAAAAGTTACTTCCCTCATAACAAGCGAAATTTTTTTCAAATTCCTTCGATACTTATGCAAAAGTCCAATACAAATTATCTCAATATAAACAGAGTTCCATAAGAAACAGTATGAATTTACAAAAAAAGAAAGTCCTATCGCATACCTCTCGAAATACTCCTAGCCAAATTGATATTGATTTAAAATCATTTTTTGGAAAATCGCCAATTTGCCTAGATAAGGCGAGAAGAATTATTTTAAATGCAAAAAATCCAGAAGAAGTTGTCAAGTCGATTTATTCTTTTTGTACCAAAAATGATATCAATCCCTCCAATATTCCTGAATCATTTTTACCTTTAATTATTAAGCTTATAAGTGTGGTTTCTTACTCGTTAGATACATTAATTCCGGATAGTCGTATCCCAGAAAAAATGAAACCCTACTTATCTAATGGCAATATTGTAAGTTTTTTATCAATTGTATTTAAAAAAACAAGTACTGAGCCATTCAATAATGGAAGAGTACTCTTGAGTCGATACAATAAACTCGTTGAAGAAATTCAAGATTGTTTAATTAAAAAGCAAGACTATAAAGCATTAGAATTTAAGCCAAGAAAAGAATTTTTATTTGACTGGTGTCGAGTTCTTATTGAGCTTACCTCGCACCCTCTTTTACTTGATAAGCTCCAAGATCAAGATTATAGAGTTGAAAATAAGAAAAAATTAGATCAACTATTTGCTACCCTTTCAAAATTTGTTCTATTTATAGTAATTGTTGATGATGTGGCCGATATTATGCAGGATAGAAAATTATTAAGCTTTTTCACATCAGTCCCCAATCTCACTAAAGAAACCCTTTTAAAAGAAGTTTCAAGGATGGAAAGTGAAGGATATTCTCACTTTGTAGAGTTTTTTAAATTTTGCCACGAAGTTTGGTTAGAGACGATAAAAGAGGTTAATACTTTTATAGATGAAGAAATATTTGGATCATCTTTAGAGCAAGAGATTAAGCAGAGTATCCAGAAGGTCATGAAAAGCATGCTTCTTTCTGTTGCAATCAATGACACCTCTGGGTTATACGAGGGTAGTTATGAAAGTGTAGAGAAAACATTAGCAGTTAATATGTTAATGACTTTTTTTAAGGTAATTGAATCAGCTTTTTTAAAGGAACAAGGTGAAATTTTTTCAGCTAAACTTAAAGAGATACTCCAAAAAATATTTTCAACAGGCGAAATTATAGGTCACTCGGGAAATAACGTAGCAACTTTTATGAGAGAAATAAGAAATGGGGATATTTCAAATACTTTAATTTTGATAATTGATGCAAAATTAAAAGTAGAGCTCGACCTCCGGGGGATCAATTTTAACCAATATATTGCATCAGTTTTAGATAAGGAAAAGATATCAATTCCTGAGGCGACAGATTTTTTAGGTTTCACTACAGAATGCTCAAAATCTAATCAGAAAATATTTAAGTTAGCAACAGAGTTATGTAAAAAATTTCAACTAGATTTTAATACCTTTATAAGAGAAGTTTCTGAGATTGATGATCTGGAATCTATTGATAGATTGGTATCTGAAAGGATGGACTTAAGCAGTGCTAACGAGTTTACAATGTTAGTTTCTGAGTTAAAAATGAAGGCTAGTATTTTAAAGATAGTTAAACTAATACTCGAAGATCCAAAATTAAATGCGCTGGGCTCTTATTACGAAAGAATCAATGGAGATTTTAATAAAATAAAAACTTTGTCTGATGAAGCTGGAGTGAAGGGTTTGAATTTATATATTGACGGGGTTTACAACTTATTTGTAATGTATCTATTGTTTAAATCAGATATGTAACGATATCACTTGATGGGGGGATTTTTGAAGACTTTCAAGCTAGTAGAGAGATTTTCATTGGCGTGCGCCTTACTATCTTTTCCCTACTTTTTTGTTTTTAGATATTTTGGGTTTTTGTTCGCCGGAAATATGATTTTATTTTTCTGTCTTGCATTCATTTTTCCTGTCATCTTATCAAAAAACGGATTTGAAAAATCTGCAAATACCTCCTTAGTTATTATAGCAACTACGGTACTCACTTTTTATTCGCTTATATTGGGTAAGTCATCAGGTGCTTATTTAGTTTTTTTTTCAATTGTAAGTATCCCGATATTGTTGTACCAAAAATCTCGATTTAATCGGATTTTCCTTGTAATTCTGATCCCAGTTTTTGCAGCTTATTTTTTAGAATGGGTGGACTATAAATTCTTATTAAATTCAGTTGACTTGTCCGTTCGGACTGCAAAAGTTATTCATGCATTTGCGATGTTTACTGGTTTTTCATTTAGCATTTTATCTGCTTTTCTTTTTTATAAATCTAGAAAAACTTATGAAAATAAAATTTTAAAATCCAACAACCGCCTAACCAAAAACTACAGCCGTATCCAACAAATGATCAGCAAAATCCGCTCGCAACAAGCCATGGAAGCAGATTTAGAAAAAGGCCGTAAACTCCAAAATTCCGTTATCCCCCAAACTGCACCCAATTTAGAAAACGTCATCATCAGCCATGCCTTCGATGCGGCTAAAACCCTGAGTGGGGACTATTTTGGATACTTTCCTAATATGACTACAGCGACCGTAATTCCAAATCCTAAAAAAATTCACCAACCTAACGATGGGGATGATGACAACTACGATGATGATGATCAAAAAGAAACAGTGATTGTCAAACAGCTAGGGATTGTTGTCGCCGACGTTGTTGGAAAAGGCGTGGCCGCAAGCCTTGAGATGTTTAGTGTTAAAACGGTGTTTAAACTGCTTCATGAGCATTGGTTTGACCCGAAGGAATTAGTGACTCGGCTTAATCAAATTTCTTTAGACTCTCATTTGTTTTCTAAGTATGTGCCGTTGATTTATGTGGTGCTGACCCAGCTTGAGGATGGTAAATACCAGCTTAGCTACGTCAACGCAGGACATGAGCCTAGTATCATTGTTAAAAAGTCAGGAGAAGTGATCATTCTTGATCAAGGCGGCGCACCGGTGGGGATGGATGGGGATGAAGTGTATGTAGGTACAAAATTTATCTTAGAGCCTGGGGATGTTGTGTTTTTGATTACCGATGGCTGTACGGATGTAAAATCGTCTGAGGGAGAAACGATTGGGCATGAAGAATTGATACCGATTTTGATTGAGGCCAGTAAAAAGCCGGGTGTGGATATGGCAAGGTATGTGCGTAACCGATTAAAGGACTTTCAAGGTAATGCCCTACAGGCAGATGATATGACAATCGTCGCGATTGCGGTGGGATAACCAATATTGACATTAACTTAATTTATAGTTAAACTCAAAAGCCCTATCCCCGTTTAAATGGGGCTAATTGTTTATATAAAAGGTGACCACCATGTCAGTCAAAATCAAAAAACGCACTAAAGCAAATATTGAAGTCGGAGAATACCACTCAGACGCATCCGTCAGTTGTGCATGTGGCGCAGTATATAAAGCAGGATCAACTCTCGCAGTAATCCGTGTTGATATTTGTGGAAAATGTCACCCATTTTTCACCGGCGACAACAGAATTCTCGATACTGAAGGCCGTATCGAAAAATTCAAGAAAAAATACCAACTCAAATAATAATTATTCTTTCAAATTTAAAGGCGTCTCTTGGTTCAAGAGGCGCATTTTTTTTATTTTACTTAACCACTATTTAAAATAGATGTTTGTTAGGGTATACTCGATTTATCTCAAAAAACGACGGAGTTCCATCAATGCAAAGCGATTTTAATATCGAAATTAGCACCCAAAATAAGGTTCCTATCGTGAGGATATGGGGCGAAGTAGATATTCATAACTGTCCTCAACTCAATCGAGTTCTCTCCGAAGTATTAAAAGAAAACGATCATTCCCTCATTATCAACCTGGATGGAGTCCAATATATCGACAGTACTGGCCTTGGCACAATCGCCCATGCCGCCAAAACACTCTCCAATTCCAACGGAACAATCCAGTTAGTCTGCAATAAACCTCAAATTCGAAAAATTTTTGAAATTTCAGGATTAAGTCAAAAAAATGTAAACATGGTTGAAAGCGAAGAGGCTGCATTAGGGGTAACACAATGAGTTACAACGAAACTTCAGATATCAAAGAAAATGTCATCATCCTCAATCTGCCCGCAACATCTGAATACGTCAGTGTCGCCAGATTATCCTTATCAGGGATTGCATCCCGGCTTAATTTTACAGTAGAAGATATCGAAGATATTAAGATTGCGATTTCAGAAGCCTGCACCAATGCCGTCCAACATGCTTACGAAAATCATGTCAAAACAGGTCGCATTGAAATCAAAATGACCATCGACGAAGACAGACTCGAAGTCTTGGTTAGAGATTTTGGAAACGGATTTAACTTAGGCATTTTAGGAACCGAAGAACAAAAAAAACGCTCCGAAGAAAAATTAGGCTTAGGCTTAGGCCTCACATTTATCAAAAATCTGATGGATGAAGTTGAAATTCAAACAATTCCAAACGAAGGCACTTCCATCCGGATGTCAAAACTACGCCCATTAAATCAACCACTTACAGCAGTCCCTTTACAGAGAAATCAAGCCATCGATTAAGAAATCCGTATGGAACCTTTTTTACTCACCCGTATCGCTTTGGCCTTATTTGTTGCATATGATGCCCATAAGAGAAACATGGCGCTGTACTACGTGGCACTATTGGCCATGTTCACATTTATCCTTCCCATTGTTGTCGCCCCCGGATATTTTTTATTCCGAAACCGAGTCCAGGTCATTGCTGGAAGTGAACCCCGCTCAAGATCCTCCCGATTTAAAAACCAATCCATCCTTTGCCCTAAATGCGGCACCGATAATCCCGGAAATGTTTCCGAATGCACCCAATGCCACAACAAGCTCAGGCTCAACTAACCTCCGCAATTTATATTCATATCCCATTTTGCAACTCCATTTGCCCCTATTGCGCATTTTATAAATTGCCCTGGAGCAGAGAAAACGAAGTCCAATTTTTAGACGCCATCCTCAAAGAACTCGATTTTTACAAAACCACTCATCCCAATATCCAAGTAACCAGTCTATTCATTGGTGGAGGCACTCCATCAGCATTAAGCGTCGATATATTAGATCCTCTACTCAACGCCCTTCATACAACATTTGATTTCCCTAGCGGAATCGAGAAAACATGTGAAATGAACCCTGAATCCATCAAGGATGAAAATCTGGAAATATTAAAAAAACATGGCATTAATCGCATCAGCATGGGCGTTCAATCCTTTAATCAAACGGAACTCACTTACTTAGGCCGCACACACTCCATCCAAACCGTATTCGATGCAGTAGAAAAAATAAAACATCATCAATTTAAAAATTGGAATCTGGATTTAATATTCTCAACCGCTCCCTCAACAGTCGAAAGTCTGACCGCCACCTTAAAAACAGCCATCGCCCTAAACCCACCCCATATTTCGGCCTACTCCCTGAGTATCGAAAGTGGAACAGCCTTTGAAAAGCGAAATATCCCATGGCCAGAAGACGACCCTGATAAAGCCCAATACGACCATCTCATCCAAACAATGACCGATGCCGGCTACCACCAATACGAAGTCTCCAACTTTGCAAAACCAGGCTACGAATGTACCCACAATCTGACTTATTGGACTTTAGATAACTATATTGGCATCGGCCCAAGCGCAGTGTCCTACTACAATGGCTACCACTATCAAAATCCACGCGATTTAGCCCAATATATCAACTCTCCCGAGCCATCCATGCCTGCAGAGCCAGAAAGCACTCTAAGCCAATTAAATGATGCCCTCACCTCAATCCTACGATTACGAGAAGGCATGGACATCAACCGATTCAATGCAAGATTCAACATCGACTTTACAAAAGAAAGAGCCAGCGAATTATCTGCAATGCGTAATAACCAGCTCATCGAACAAACACCTACCCATATCAAAACCACGCTCAAAGGACAGTTAGTCCTCGATAGTATCCTCGAAAGGTTAATCTACTAATGTCATCCACATTTAAAATTATTAAAAAATCATCCAAGTCCAAGGCCAGAGCCGGCATCCTCACCACCCCTCATGGAGAAATCCATACTCCCGTCTTTATGCCAGTAGGCACGCAAAGTACCGTCAAAGCCATGACGCCCGAAATGGTCAAAGAGTGTGGGGCCCAAATCATATTGGCCAACACTTATCACTTATCGCTAAGACCGGGTGCAGATTTAATTAATGACTTTGGCGGACTTCATCCTTGGATGAATTGGAAAGGCCCTATCCTAACTGACTCTGGGGGATATCAGGTTTTCTCACTCTCCAATATGCGTAAAATCACCCCCGAAGGTGTCTCATTCAAATCTCACATTGATGGAAGCGTGCATCATTTTTCTCCAAAATCAGTCGTGGAGTTGCAGCTTAAATTTAATAGCGACATCCTCATGCCCTTAGACATTTGCAGCCCTCACACCGCCACCGAACAAGATATCATTAACGATCTCGCCATTACTCATGCCTGGGAAAAAGAAGCCTACCTCCACTGGAAAAGTAAAGACGTCCAAAATCAACTCTTCGCCATCGTCCAAGGCGGAATGTTTACCCATTTAAGAGATCAAAGCATCGACTTCCTGACTCAATTGGATTTTCCAGGCTTTGCCTTAGGCGGTGTCAGTGTCGGAGAAAGCAGACAAGAAATGGAAACAATTATCGGCCATTCCATCCCAAAATTTCCAGAAAATAAACCCAGATATGTCATGGGAATTGGACTACCCGAAAATCTCAAATTTGGCATCGAACACGGGGTAGATATGTTTGACTGTGTCATCCCAACAAGATTAGCCAGACATGGCCAAGCTTTTATACCCGGCGGAAAACTAACGATTAAAAACGAAATCCATAAAAAAGACCCCTCGCCCATCGACCCAACATGCGCTTGTTATTGCTGCGCCCATTATTCACGCGCGTATTTAAGACATCTATTTATGGCCAAAGAAATTTTAGCACTCACACTGATGAGTATTCACAATGTCCATTTTTTAGTACAGTTAGTGGATAAAATGAGAGCCGGCATCCTTGAGGAGGACTAATGAACACCATGACACAAGCTGCCTACAAAGTAAAAGACATCACTCTCGCTGATTTTGGCCGAAAAGAAATCGCCATTGCTGAGTATGAAATGCCTGGCCTTATGTCCATTAGACAAAAATATGCCTCAACGCTCCCATTAAAAGGGGCTAAAATCACAGGCTCTCTTCATATGACTATCCAAACTGCTGTCCTCATCGAAACTCTAGCCAAACTAGGTGCAGATGTCCGTTGGGCATCCTGCAATATTTTTTCAACTCAAGATCATGCCGCAGCAGCCATTGCCGCCACCGGCACCCCCGTATTCGCATGGAAAGGCGAAACCTTGGAAGAATACTGGGAATGCACTTTAGATGCCCTGACATTTCCAAATGGACAAGGCCCGACATTGATTGTGGATGATGGCGGAGATGCAACCCTTATGGTTCACAAAGGCGTCGAAATCGAAAAAAACCCAGCCCTACTCAATGAAAAAACAGATAACAAAGAAATGGCCATCATGATGGCACTTCTCAAAAAGAGATACCAAGAAAACCCAACATTTTGGCAAACCACCGCAGCCAACTTAAGAGGCGTATCAGAAGAAACCACTACCGGAGTTCATAGACTGTATCAAATGCAAAAAGCAGGCCAATTATTATGCCCTGCCATCAACGTCAATGACTCTGTCACCAAGTCCAAATTCGACAATCTCTACGGCTGCAAAGAATCTCTAGCAGACGGCATTAAACGGGCCACCGATGTCATGATCGGCGGAAAAGTCGTCGTTATCTGCGGATATGGCGATGTCGGTAAAGGATGTGCTCACTCAATGAAAGGCTTTGGCGCCCGCGTCATCGTCACCGAAATCGACCCCATTTGCGCACTACAAGCCGCCATGGAAGGGTTTGAAGTCACTACGCTAGAAAACGCATTGGCAGAAGGTCAAATTTTTGTCACCACTACAGGCAACAAAGATGTCATTACCATCACGCATCTCGCGAGTATGAAAGACCAAGCCATCGTCTGCAACATCGGCCATTTTGACAACGAAATCCAAGTAGAAGCCCTTAACGACTACCCAGGCATTATCAAAACCGAAATCAAACCCCAAGTCGATCAATACCAATTCCCTAACGGAAACCGTATATTTTTATTAGCTGAAGGCCGCTTAGTTAACTTAGGATGCGCCACAGGACACCCCTCTTTTGTGATGTCCACATCATTCAGTAATCAAACACTCGCTCAAATCGAATTATGGCAAAACACTCTCACTAAAGAAGTCCACATTCTTCCTAAAAAATTAGACGAAGAAGTCGCACGGTTACACCTAGATAAATTAGGAATCAAACTAACTCAACTCACCCAAGACCAAGCCGATTATTTAGGAATTTCTACTGAAGGACCCTACAAACCTGATCACTATAGATATTAAAAAACTTGACAAAATAGTAAAATTAGAGTAATAATCGAGACTCAATTGACAAAGGAGTTATAGAAAGTGGAAGCACTAACACAAAAAACTGGAAGTCAATATAATCCTCTACCCGCCATAAAAGCTGCCGGAAAAACAACAGCCCCCCACAAGACACGGCGTCGTCAAAATAGTGCTACAGCAGGGATAGGTAATACACGCCCAGTTAGCGCCCCTCCAAGTTTTCCACCGACAGCCGCAAACATACCAAGTTATCTAGACAATTCAGCCAGAATAGCTGCCGCAATATCAGAAGAGCTACCCTTAGACTTAGAATTAAGCGCAATACTAAAACTTCGGCTTCTGTTAGGCTCAAGAAAATTACCCGCAGACAAAGTATTAGATGAAGTAATTCGAATGTTAAAACAAGTTGACCACTTAAGAAGCAGCCAGGCACCTGTTACCGTATAATTCCATGAGGAAGGTAATATCTTCACCTAGGAATCAATCTCCAAAAAGTTTAGATACAGAAGTAATTATAACTGGGTCCCCCAAAGTAGATGCTTTCCTAGATGACTTAGCACATTGTGCATATGATCGATTAAGACAAGACGACGAGAGTTCATCAAGCTCTAGGTCATCCACAGCGTCTAGGTCTAGCCAAGAAATACTTGAATTCGAATTGGAAGAAACGGAGTTAACACCTAGAGCTCGAACAACCTCACTATCAAAACCCTCACGAAGGCACGCGACCATGGGCTCTGGCGATATCAAAATTCCCATCGATTGCATACTCCCTCAAATTGGAGAAACTGCCCACTTTAGTGCTGAAAGCGATTTTGCAAAAGTGACCCTAGACTGGGTCAAAGAGCAAAAATTATTTGAGGGATCCAGCCTTAAAAAGTTTATCGGCGCCCAGTTTTGGAAATTAATTGAAGCCTATGATGGCCTCCCTGAATCTCAATTAAAGATTGTCTACAAGTTTATTGCTTGGCTATTTTTCCATGACGAAGAGCGAGATAAGGGGGATACCACAATTGGTAAATCAAAACAAAAGATCGAAGCCCTCAATGAAATATTGACCCCGATCACCGAACGAAAATTAAGAGAAGCCCATGTAGAAACAATTACTGCCCTTGCTACCAAAATCGCAGGAGACGATGACAATCTCAAGACCTCTCTCAGCACACTCCCACTTGCATCTATTACCGTCATCCACGATCAATTTTACTCTGGCCACCCCATATTAGATACAAGTGAATTGCAATTTGCAATCAAGACGGCAGTCACCCTTCACCATATTTATGAAGAGTTAGAAAACGAACTCAAAGGAAATAGAAACAAAAGAGCCCTAATTGAGCAGTTTACAATTGGGCTAAAAGCCTATCTCAGCGCAAACGTTTCCGAAGCTGACCACCGAAGTAAAGACACGATCCCAGATATGAATGGCTATCAAATTTTAAGAGAAAGCACTGGAGCCGTATTACCATGCTTTGAACTAGGCTTAGCCTTATATGGTATCCTACTCGGGCGAGACATCAGAGAAAATGCACATTACATACTCA
The DNA here is from genome assembly GCA_945888435.1 of bacterium UBP8_UBA817. Classification (GTDB taxonomy): domain Bacteria; phylum Margulisbacteria; class Marinamargulisbacteria; order SXXA01; family SICP01; genus CAMCZW01. Next base: position 54,084 of record CAMCZW010000002.1, on the reverse strand, counting down.
TCCGAAAATTCGCCAATTTAGTCGTCTCTTTCATCAATGATCCATTTTCATTTGTCAGGGAATTACTGGCGGGAGACATCCATAATCACTCCATCGTGAATATTGCCCAAGCAGCAAAACCAAATGGATCAAGCGCCAAACTCATCGACGTCTATACCTACGTCATTGAAAATGACATTGGAGTCGTTGAAAAACAACTCAAAGACACCATCGCGACCGTCAACAAAATGGTCGATGGGTTTTGCAGATCTCTAGCAGACCTACATAGTGAATTCGTAAAATCAACCAAACAAAAAACCGCTATCAGCTTAAGCTCAGAGTTTTTCAAAAGGTGGATGGTTAAAAACTTTGATTTCTCAGAAGCCAGCGGACGATATCGAGCAAATTTTGATAGCCTCATACCTGAGCTAAAAAAGAAACATGTCGTCATGACTCAGGAACTCATCGAAACATCAATTGAACTCATTAAAAGTCAACCCGCCCCTAAGGAAGACCCTGTAAGTCATGATGAGCAATCCGACCAATGGAAAGAAATCCGCAGAAACATCCTTTCTATCACAAAAGCATTGGAAGTCTGCTACAAAGGGATCAAGCGAGAAAAAATCGAAGCTGTCTACCGAAAAATTGAAAAACAAGAAACTCTCCTAAGTTCTCCAGAAACCCTTTACCAAGAAATTCTAGATGCACTCGTTCAAATCCCCCAAGAACAAATCATCATACCTACGTAACTCCAAGCATAACGGTATTTTGCAATAGCCCTAAAACCGGTACAATGCCGTCCATGCAGGATATCCTCAACCAACTTCACAAAATTACGTCCTGGGGAATCAAAAAGAAGACCTCCAGCCAAGACGCCCGACGCATTCTACTGACCAACCAAATTTGCGCGATTATTATTGCCCTATCCTCAATTTACGGGGTCATCTTTGTCGGATTAAAGCTCTATTTTTTAGCCATACTCGTCCCTCCAGTAGTAGGCCTGTTTTCGCTAAGTTTAATTCTCAATAAATACCATCACCCCACATTATCTAAATTATTTTTAATTTCGGCGATTTGCTTTGCACTCATTATCTATTCATCCGCATTAGGAAAAGAATCGGGGTTAAATCTATTATTTTTAGTCCTCGTTACCATTTCAACCGCTGCTTTTGACCTCAAAACACAAAAAAAAGAAATTGTAAGCGGATCATTAATTGCAATGGGAAGCTGGGTGTATCTCGAACTCACCCGCTATAGCCCATTAGGAATTCAACCTATCCCCCTCAATACATTCACACAAACCGCTATCTACATCACGTCCTGTTCGTTAATTATATGTATCAATTTCATGGCCATCATCATGTATCACAAAGCCAATCAAACCTCAGAAGAAGCCCTCTCCAAAGCACACCAGGAAGTCCAAAAACTCTACGAAGAAGCCAAAAAACGACGGTATATGCTTGAAAAAGCGTCTCAACAAAAAGCCTTTGCCACGCTCTCTCAAGGGATTGCCCACCTCATCAGAAATCCAATGGGAATGATTCTCACTTCCATCGAGCTTTTAGCCGATAACAGCCATGACCCCGTCAAAGTAGGTCGGTATTGTGAAACCACCAAAGAAAACCTCATGCGCCTCACCCGAATCACCAATAATATGATCAAATACGGAGAAGCTGGCTTCATCCACGACATCGGCTTTAATGACCTAAATGCCGCAATCCAATCCGCCATCGACATCGCCAAAGCCGAATGTACCCATCACCAAATCACAGTCCAATTTAACCCCAGCAAATTACAACCAATCTCATTTGATCCTAATATGTTGCCTCAAGTCTTCTTTGATATCATCGTCAACTCCATCGAAGCCATCGGGTCACGAGGTAGCATCAGCATCAGCACCCAATACGAATCCTACAAAACCATCGACGGCGACAACCGAAACGGCGTTAAAATTTCAATCCAGGATACAGGGTGTGGGATTTTACCAGAACATAAAGCCTTTATTTTTGACCCGTATTACACCACCAAATATGGTCATTCCGGGTTAGGGCTCAACATTGCCCTTAAAATTATCGACGCCCATGATGGAAATATCCTAGTCAAAAGCGTACCGGGCGGCAAAGGCGTCATCACAGAAATCTACCTACCGCTCACACCCTCCAAAAAAATCCAGATCTATCAAACCAAGCGAAACAATGATGGGGCGAGTATAGAATAATCTACCTTTAGGACGGGCACCCACCCCCGACAAAGTGTAAAATCTCAACATCATCGCCTTCCTGAAGCAAGACATTAAGATCACCCGTCACCACAACCCCATTATGCACAACAATACGACGGGCAGGATCAATCCCTAATGTCTCTAAAACCCCAGCCAATGTAGAGACAGGTTTGAAACCTGTCTCCAAAATCAATGATTGACCATTAACCGTAATCGTCATTTAAAAATTAATGTAAAAGCTGGGCTCTCGAAAATGGCCAAAACACATACCAGGCGTTACCCAAGACATGATCCCGAGAAACCGGTCCCCAATAACGAGAATCTTTAGAATAAGCCCGATTATCCCCCATCATAAAATAATTTCCTTGAGGGATCTGATAAGGCCCATAAAAATCATAATCACGTGCAATCACGACACCCGGAAATGAGACTGCTTTACCATCCACATAAATCACACCACGCTCAACCACAATCGTTTCACCAGGTAAGCCGACACATCGTTTTACAAGCTCGCGCTTATCGCCGGGCTCCATGGATTTAAACACAACGATATCGCCTCGTTTAGGATCACAAAATCGATAAGACAATTTATCCACAAATAAACGGTCGCCAATTTGGAGGGTCGACACCATCGATTCGGAAGGAATAACGGAGGTTTGGACAATAAATTTTCGGATCAAAAGTGCAAAAAACAAAGCCACAATAATCATCTCAATCGTATCCACAACTATAAACCACAAGCGATGGGTGGTTTGTAAGCGTAATTTAAATGATTTCCATCTCTGAAAAAGTAATCGAATTTTTGACATAAATCTCTTATAATGCCCCCATTACCTAAAAAAAACAATAACTTTCACTCTTCACAAGGACAACATCATGAAAAAAATTAAAGTGGCAATTAACGGTTTTGGGCGTATTGGACGAAATGTATTCAAAATTATTCAAAATAGACCCAATGTGGAAGTCGTCGCCATCAATGATTTAACCGATCCAAAAACACTGGCCCACCTCCTCAAATATGACTCCGTCCACGGCAAATTTAAAGGCACCGTCCAAGCCACCGCAGATAGCATTATCGTTAACGGAACCGAAATCAAAATTTATGCCCTCAGAGATCCAAAAGCGCTCCCATGGAAAGAGTTAAATGTCGATGTCGCCATCGAGTCCACCGGCGTATTTACTGCAGCCGAAAGCCCAAAAGGTGGATACCTTGACCACATTACCGCAGGAGCTAAAAAAGTCATTTTGACCGTCCCTGCCAAAGACGACATCACAACCGTCGTATTGGGTGTTAATGACCATGTCATCTCCCCAAGTATCAATGCTTACTCCAATGCAAGCTGTACAACCAACTGCTTAGCGCCAATCGTCAAAGTACTTCATGAGAAATTCGGCGTTGTTAAAGGCCTCATGAATACCATCCATGCTTACACTAATGACCAACAAATTTTAGACCTTCCGCATAGCGACTTAAGACGTGCACGAGCGGCCGCATTATCCATCATCCCAACATCAACTGGCGCTGCAAAAGCAGTATCGTTAGTGCTTCCAGAACTTAAAGGAAAACTAGATGGGATTTCAATGCGCGTCCCAACTCCAGATGGATCCGTAGTGGACCTGACTTGCGAACTATCACGCGATGTCACTAAAGAAGAGATCAACGCCGCATTTAAAACCGCATCCGAAACCACATTAAAAGGGATTTTAGCCTACACCGAAGATCCAATCGTCTCCATCGATATCGTCGGCGAACCATACTCCTCAATCGTTGATTCAGGATGCACAATGGTCATCGGAAATATGGTCAAAGTGATTTCCTGGTACGACAATGAAATCGGATACTCCACAAGAGTGGTCGACCTCGTCGAAAAAATAAGCACCTAACCAATGAAAAAAGCCAGCATTCGGTCACTAAATCGCGCCCAGCTTGAAGGCAAGCGGGCGCTGGTGCGTGTGGACTTTAATGTCCCCATGGACGGCACTACCATTACCGATGATGCGCGAATCAAAGCGTCCATAGGCACCATCCAATACCTTAGGGATGCCGGGGCCAAAGTCATTTTAATATCCCACCTTGGCCGCCCAAAAGCAGCGGATAGCCATGACCTATTTAAATTAGACCCCATGGGAATCAGGCTTGCTGAACTTTTAAAAAGCCCCGTCACCAAACTCGACGATTGCATCGGTCAAAAAGTTGAAGACATGATCTCTCACATGAAAAACGGAGACATCGTCCTGCTAGAAAATACCCGGCTTCACAAAGAAGAAACCCAAAACGACCCCAGCTTTTCAAAATCATTGGCCAACTTAGGCGACTTATTTGTGAATGATGCATTTGGAGCCGCACATAGGGCCCATTCCTCAACAGCAGGAATTGCTGATTATTTACCCGCATATGCAGGGCTTTTACTCGAAAAAGAAATCGCTACTCTTGATCAAGTGCTCACCACCCCAAAACGCCCCTTAGTGGCCATCATTGGTGGCGCTAAAATATCCAGCAAGTTTGCAGTACTTAAAAATTTACTCAGTAAAGTAGACACTCTCATTATCGGTGGCGGAATGACGTACACCTTACTCAAAGCCCAAGGCCAAGAAATTGGTAAATCACTTTGTGAAGATACTCTTTTAGAAGATGCCAAAGAGTTTTTAAACGCAGCAAAAGCATCCGCAACCACGCTCATTCTCCCAACCGATCATGTCTGTGTCACCGAATTTAACGGAAACGCAGCCCAACGCATCTCAGATACAATTAAACCAAATGAAATCGCAGTCGACATCGGTCCAAAAACCACCCAAGACATCATGGAAAGTATTGCCTCGGCCAATACCGTGATCTGGAATGGCCCACTCGGTGTATTTGAAATCGACGCCTTTTCAAAAGGCACCATGCAAGTCGCCCATGCCTTAGCGAAAAGTCATGCGTTTACAGTCGTCGGTGGCGGAGATTCTGGAGCCGCGATTGCCAAGGCCGGTGTTGAAAAGCAGATCAGCCATGTCTCCACAGGAGGGGGAGCAACACTTGAGTATCTAGAAGGAAAAGGGTTGCCAGGGATTGAAATTTTGGAGAACAAATAATGGAACCATCGCTTGCAAAAACCATCGAAAATCTATCGCATAAAAGCCATGTGATTAGCGACGAAGCCAAAAAAGCCAAACAAGACTTGCTCAATCGGGGAAACCTCAAAGAAATCAACGAGCAAAAATGGCTTCTTATGGAATCTTTTTCTCACAGCGTCGATATGCTCTCTACCGTATTTAAAAAATCACACTTTGATGAATTAGCCCTCCTCATTTCAAACCCAAGCCGGATGATGATTTTAAATCTCATGATCGGTCTCATCAGAGGAATTGGATTTGCAACAGGAATCATCGCCGTCATATTTGCATTGTTATATGCTTTCAGATCTAGTTCTGTAATTGAGTTATTAGTCCAACTCTTATCTCACTAGGTAATGAAATTTCAACTAAGCGGCGCCGCAATCGTGCTGACCGGCGTCATTGTCGATCAACTCACCAAATGGGCAGCCTCGTTTTATTTAGCGTATGGCAGTGACATTGTGCTTATTCCAAAGGTATTATCCCTTACCCTAGTCCATAACTATGGGGCAGCCTATGGGATATTAAGCACCCAGCGCATGCTATTAATCACCCTTAGTACTGTCGTCATTTTTGGGAGCATGTTTTTTTATTCCAAAATTGCGACATCCAGATGGAGTGCAGTCGGACTCCTATTTTTGTGGAGTGGTGCGATTGGAAATCTCATCGATCGAGTCGCTAGAGGCTATGTAATCGATTTTTTTAACATTCACATCATCCCAGTCTTTAATATTGCCGATATCTTAATCAACGTCGCTGTAGCCTGCTTTTTAGCAGAGGCTATTTTCACAAAAAGGCATTCACAATGACAATTCAAACACTTCCGCCGTTTAACGAACTACTCAACCTTCTCTACGAAGACGCCCATATTCTCGTCCTCAACAAACCCATCCAATTAAGTGTCCACCCCACCCAAATGACCGAGCAACGCACCTTAGCCAATATCCTCGTCCACCACTATCCAGAAATGGCCACCGTCGGCGACCACCCCATCCGACCCGGCATTGTCCACAGGCTCGATAAAAACACCCAAGGCCTCATGCTCATCTGCAAAACCCAACTCGCATTTGAGTCCATCAAAAACCAATTTAAAGACAAAACCATCCACAAGAAATACTTGGCAATGGCACAAGGCAATATCATCAGCGACCACATGACCATCCATAATTATATGGAAGCCACCAAAAAATCGACTAAAAAAATGAAGGTCGTTTCCCAGCCCACAGAAATCAGCAAAGAAGCAATTAGTTTTCTTGAGGTCGTTAAACGATTCGGCACCCAAACTCTAATCGAAGTCACCCCAGAAACCGGCCGCACCCACCAAATCAGGGTCCACCTCTCCTACATCGGCCACCCCATTATCGGCGACACGATGTACAACCCAGCCTATGCCAGAAAGCCGCAATCCATCCACAAGCTCCAAGCCATTGAGTTAGGATTTAACCATCCCGTCACCGGTAAGCGATTAACGTTTAAGCTTCCGCCTGCTTTGTAAGACACTTATCGAGTGAAGTAAGCGCGATCCAGTGTCGGATATCTCCGCCCTTCAATCACATTAACCAATTCGTCCAAGTACCGAAGTACAACCACAAATAACAACCAGAATTGAACAAAAAAGTACTCCGGCGGAGCATTTTGTACTACCAACACCACAAACATCAATCCAAAAGTAGAGACTAAGCCCAATACCCAAGACCTAGTAAGCGCCACGGTAATCCCAAGCAAAATAAGATAATAGGCCAACATCGGGAGGCCTAAAAATGCATAAATCCCAATATAAAACCAAAATACGCCTCTGGGTTTAAACCGATTAAACGGTGACCAGATAAAGACCAAGGTTGCCCCAATCAGTACCGACAATTGAAGCCAAAAATATCCAAAATAAAGTTGTTCAACATACAAGGCCATAAACCCAACTACGGACGCAGTTAAATAAGAAAGGGCCCGCACAAAGGGCAATTTAGCCATATAAAAGAAAAAGTTAGCATGGTCTAACCGCTCAGAAACCGCTTTAGAGTGATAATACATCGACTCAAATAAGCGACCATGAGGCAATGCCACCGCCAACAAGACCAAGGCTAAAAAAATAAATTCCGACATTAACTAACCTAACTCAAATGCAGAGTGAAGCAGCTCAAGGGCACGCTGGCCTTCTGATTTAGGGACGACACAAGACACTTTAATCTCGGAAGTTGAAATCAACCGGATATTAATGCCATGATCGCCTAAAGTTCTAAACAATGTCGCCGCCACGCCCGGTTTAGACATCATCCCAACACCGACAATCGACACTTTAGCGACTTCATCGTCACATTCAACAGATCCGGCACCAAGTTCTCTAGCAACTTGCTCAGTAATCACTTTCGCATTGGCCAAGTCATCCTGGTCCACAGTAAATGAAATCTGATTTTTACCATCTGCCCCTAAAGACTGGATAATCATGTCCACATTAATCGATTCGTCCGCTAGCCGAGTAAATACTTTACCCGCCACACCTGGAGAATCAGGGACGCCACAAATAGACACTTGGGCTTCACTCGAATTGAGCGTAACTCCCGTTACCGGACGATTAACTTCCATAGCACTGGCCTCCTTAACATAAGTCCCTTCATCCATTTTAAACGATGATCGGACATGCAGTATAATTCCATTTTCTTTCGCACATTCTACCGAGCGAGGATGCAACACTTTAGCACCCAGAGACGCGAGTTCAAGCATTTCATCATATGAGATTTCTGAAATTTTAGTCGCAGTCGCCACTTTACGTGGATCAGTGGTATACACCCCATCGACATCCGTACAAATATCACAAATAGGTGCTTTTAGCGCCGCCGCCAACACCACCGCAGAGGTATCAGATCCACCCCTGCCAATCGTCGTAACATCATTGGCATCATTAAGTCCTTGAAATCCGGTAACAACAACGACTTTACCCTCTTTAAGTTCTGCCAAAATACGATCTGTATTAACCTTGGCAATTTTAGATTTGCTGTGGATACCCTGTGTAATCACCCCAGCTTGTGGCCCAGTCAGCGAAATCGCAGGAACCCCCAACGCTTGAAGAGCCATAGCGGTTAACGCCGCAGAAATATTTTCACCCGTTGAAATCAATGCATCATATTCTCGAGGATTAGGAGAAGTTGAAATTTGTTTGGATAACGCAATTAAATCATCAGTCGTATCGCCCATGGCCGATACCACAATCACCACAAAAGGATTGGTCTTTCTAAATTGCTGAACGCGCTTGGCCACCGCCTGAATTCTTTCAGGAGATCCAACCGAAGTGCCACCATATTTTTGAACGATAATTTCAGACATAATCGGGCAAATTATCTTACCCCCAAATAAATGTCAATTTTTAACACTAAGAAATCACACACTCATCATTAGTACCGGAAGCCTCCTTTGCAGCAGTTTCAGCTTCCCATCTTTGCGATCGAGCTTCTTTTTCCCATTTTTCATATTTCTTATGCATTGTAGGATTAGTACATCGCGTTGCCATATCTCCATACTGTTGCTCGTATCCATAAGCAGTGGACGCAGCGTGAGTCAAATCTCTAGCTAATCTCCAATCAGTATGCTTTAAAGCTTGCAAAGCTGGAGTCTTCTGATAATCCCAAAAAGTTGGAGCAGAGTTAGAATTATCCATAATTGTTGAAGCAGGTATAAATTGAGGCGCTCGTTCGCTCTGTCTAGTTTGCTTCAAACCCACCCCCTTTTCGACCTCTTCTAAAGAGTCTTCAACACGCCGAACACTATTACATGCAGTCGACGGATATATAGCGCGCACCGAAATAGAGGATTGAAGCGATTCAACATCGTCAGTCATAGAAGGCAATCTTTGAAGATCTGATGAAGTTAACAAAGAATAGGATTTGTCTCTAACCATTCTGATCTCCGTCTTTTTACGAGAAATTCGAGGATCAGGCCGATGATAAAAATACATACAGGTCTCTCGATAAGAGGCTTCAATCGACACTTTGAAAGTCTCAAATTGAGACTGCACATCAGATGCAGATTGTTCACATCTATTTAAAACCCTGATGAGGTCTTCTGATTTGCGGAACATCGAGATCCACCCATCAGGACATCCACTACGAGGCAAACGAGATCGATAGTTTGCGATAAGACTTTCCAACTCACTTTTCAATTTAAAATGTGTCGGGAATAAACCCCTGCGACTCAGTTCTTCTAAATCTTTTTTTCGTATCAACTCATCTTTAAGTTCAATATCTATAGTAGACAAACGGTTTTTAACCAAATTTTTCAAGGTGGATAACATCAAAAAATAATCCTCAATCATAAATTTATCATTACCCGATTTAAGAGTAAGCGGCATCTCTGAAAGAAGCGACTGAATTCTGCTAATAAACCTCTTATCTTTTGATTGAGAAATTACTTTTAGAGCGTGCTTCTTAATCAGATTAGAACTATCAAAAGCAAAAAAATTTGAAGAATTCATTCCTAATCCAACAGCCCGATCAAGTCGGGTAAGAATATCCCTCAGTTCCGGAGTAAATTTTCGCCGATACGTATCCTCTCTATTTTCAGGTTTTCTAGTAAAAATTCTCAATGCCATAAATAATCGTTCTCCTAATAAAAAAAATATACTTAAGTAATAGGCCCTTTAAATAATTCAAAAAATCCGTCAATACGCCTCAAATGCATCCGTTTTTTAAGTGAGAAAACGCCAATTTTAAGACGAGGTAATCGATTAGAAATTTTAAGCACTTTGGTATGAGAGGATAATTGACTCTGTTCCCACACTATATAAGGAATAATACCCACCCCATATCCAGCACTCACTAGAGATAGGATTCCTTCAAATTCGGCCAATTCTTGAATCCGACTCGGCACAATCCCAGACGACAAAAACCAATCATTCACGACTTCTCGTGTAATCCCGCTTTCAGGTAACAAAAGCGTATCCAAGTCCCAATCCACCTCATCCCCATGATCTCGCGCCGCAATCACAACCAGCGGCATCCGACCGACAGGTGCAAAAACCACAGAGTCCGGAATCCCACCCGAAATCGGCATAATCCCAATATCGGCATCCTGACTATGAAGTTTATCCAACACCCGTTGCACCGCCCCAGTTTCAAGCCGAACCTGAACCTGAGGAAAAGCCAACCGATATCGCTGAAGCAATGGCGGCAACACCCCATAACTCGCCGTCACCGAACAATAAATCCGCAACTCCCCACCCAATGGCCGGTCCGTCGCCCTAAACCCATCCAGGGTAAGTTCATAATCATGAGCAGTTTTGGCCGCAAATTCAAAAAAAGAAGCCGCATCCGGATTAACCCGCACATTCCGATTATCCCGATCAAATAGCCGAATCCCCAATTCAGTCTCTATCTGGCGAATCCGCCGCGTCAAATTAGACGGACTCATCAAAAATGCCACACTCGTTTCATGAAAGTGCAAACACTTAGCCAAATAAGTCACAATTTTCAAATCTTCAATCGTCATAAGAAGAGGATATCAACAAAATTCGTAATTCGGAATAAATTATTGTTATTATTCAGTAATTCAAAACACCCCCGTAGGGGCGTATTGCATACGCCCCTACGGGATACGAATAATTCACAAAAACAAAACAAACCATTCAGAACTATTCAATATTAATAAACAATAAACCCTGATACCATTCTCAAAACTAATAAAGAAACAAATAGAAATAAACAAAAAAATACGGAGGAACCGAACATGACTACAGCAAGTTACGATTTCAATACCGAAATATTTAAAAAAGAAAAAATTAAATTGGCCAATACAGAAGAATATATCGTCCGAGGCGGAAGAGATTTATTTCACCTTCTGCCCGCAGCATTTAAAGGAATTAAACAAATCGGCGTTATCGGCTGGTCATCTCAAGGGCCTGCGCAAGCACAAAACCTAAGAGATTCACTTGAAGGGACTGGCATTAAAGTAAAAGTGGGTCTTAGAAAAGGATCAAACTCGATTAAAGCTGCTGAAGTCGCTGGATTTACAGGCGGAACAGGCACCTTAGGCGAAATGTATGATGTCATTTCAGAATCTGACTTAGTACTTCTATTAATCGCAGACTCTGCACAAGCAGAACTTTATCCTCAAATATTTAATGCGCTAAAACCAAATGCGACTCTAGGACTATCCCATGGATTTTTACTAGGCCACCTCAAAGGAAGAGGAGAGTCCTTCCCAAGCAATATCAACGTTATCGCAGTATGCCCAAAAGGAATGGGGCCATCTGTACGACGTCTATATGAGCAAGGAAAAGAAATCAACGGCGCAGGAATTAATACCAGCTTTGCTGTCCACCAAGACATCACCGGAAACGCAACCGAAATCGCACTAGGCTGGTCAGTCGCTATTGGCGCGCCGTTTTCTTTTAGAACAACACTTGAAAGCGAATACAAATCCGACATTTTCGGCGAGCGCGGTATTTTATTAGGTGGAGTTCACGGACTCATCGAAGCCCTTTACCGATGGTTTAGAGCCAATGGACGAACTCAGGATCAAGCCTTTATTGAATCTGCAGAATCCATCACAGGCCCTATTACACACATCATTTCTAAAGAAGGGATTAAAGCCGTCTACGATAAATTATCCGACGCTGATAAGGCAATTTTTAGAAAAGCATATTCTCATGCCTACCACCCATCCTACGAAATTTTATGGGAAATCTATGACGAAGTGTCTTCTGGAAACGAAATCAACAGTGTCATCATGGCCGGAAAACGATTTGCAAAATACCCAATGGGCAAAATCGACGGGACAGAAACCTGGATTACCGGAGAAAAAGTACGGTCAGAACGTGCTAAAAACGGAGAACCTGCAATTAACCCAATTTCTGCAGGCGTCTATATTGGAATGATGATGGCTCAAATCGACTTACTTCTTCATAAAGGTCATGCATACTCCGAAGTCATCAACGAATCGGTTATCGAATCAGTAGATTCGCTTAATCCCTACATGGACTACAAAGGCGTCGCATACATGATCGATAATTGTTCAACCACAGCACGATTAGGCGCAAGAAAATGGGCTCCACGATTCGACTACCTTCTCACTCAATTGGCATTCCCTGCAATTGATAGCGGAAAAGCCGAAAACGCCGACTTAGTGAACCAATTTCTAACCCACTCCGTTCACCAAGCCATGTCCGTCTGCCAAACACTAAGACCAACAGTAGATATCGCTGTAAAATAAATGATTCGACTAGGACTCATTGGAACTAATGGCGCAGGCAAATCAACCGCCTGCGCCTACCTAAAAGGGAAAGGATTTGAAGTCTTTTCCCTTTCTAACATCATTCGTCTTGAATGCGACCGATTAGGCCTCGAAAAAAGTAGAGAAAACCTGATTATGACCGGCAATCGCCTCAAGCAAGAAGGGGGTCAATCCGTCCTTGCCCAAAAAGCCATCGAATTTGCCGAAAAAAACGGTATTTCAAAAATCGTCTTCGATAGCATCCGAAACGAAGCCGAATGCCAAGTCCTTAGTACCAACCACACGCTCCTCGTAGGCATCGATGCCTCACTGGATGTCCGATATCACCGCATCCAACTGAGACAGGATTCCACCGATCAAATCGACTTTGAAACCTTCAAAAGACAGGACGCCATCGAAATGAGCGGCCAAAGTTCTGGCCAACATATTGCAAAAGCGCTAGAACACTGTCATACCATTATTAATAACAACCGCGACGAAACTCATCTTCACAATGCACTTGATCGCATACTGGACCCATTATTATGTCAAGATTAAGCTTAGAAGGCGGCCATGTCCTCAACGGAACAGTTAAAGTATCCGGCGCTAAAAACGCAGCCCTCCCAATTTTAGCGGGAACCATCCTCGTCGAAGGCGATTCCCTCATCGAAAATGTTCCCAATTTATTAGACATCAGCACGATGATTAAAATGCTCAATTCACTCGATGTCGTCGCCGAACCCTACCCTGACAAAAATATCCTTAAAATCAGAAATAACCGTAAAATACGCCATATTGCGCCTTATGACCTAGTTACTGCAATGCGAGCCTCCTTTTTTGTGGCTGGCCCCATTCTCGCCAGAACCGGCTATGCCAAAGTCCCTATGCCCGGAGGCTGCAGCATTGGATCACGCCCTATCGACATTCACCTCACCGGCTTTAAAGCCATGGGCGCTGAAGTACGAATGGAACATGGCTTCGTAGAACTAAAATGTCCCAAACTCAAGGGTGTCCGTATGCACCTTGATTTTCCATCTGTTGGTGCCACCGAAAATATTATGATGGCCGCCTGCCTAGCTGATGGCCAAACTGTGATTGAAAACGCCGCCAGAGAACCCGAAATCGACGACCTAGCCAACTATCTCAATCGCGCCGGCGCCCAAATCAGCGGAATCGGCACCAGCGTCATCGTCGTCAATGGCGTCAAAAGACTCACCGGCTGTACCCACCGCGTCATCCCGGACCGAATTGAAGCAGCAACCCTACTTATTGCAGGCCCCATCACCGGTGGCCGAGTCACTGTAGAAGGCGCCATTTTTAGTCATCTGGAACCCGTTGTTATGAAATTAAGAGAAGCAGGGTGCGAAGTCATCGTTGAAAATGACACCACCATTACCGCCGCATTTAATGGCCCCTTAAAAGCCGTCAACTTTGACACCATGCCATTCCCCGGTTTCCCTACAGATGCCCAAGCCCAAATGATGACCCTTCTCACCGTATCAGCAGGGACCAGCGTCGTCGAAGAAACCATTTTTGAAAACCGGTTTATGCATGCCGAAGAACTCAAACGTATGGGCGCTAACATTAAAACCAATGGCCATACCGCCATAGTAACCGGAGTCCCTAGACTCTCAGGTGCCGAAGTCAAAATTACCGACTTACGCGCCGGCGCCGCCCTCATCCTAGCCGGCCTCAACGCCGAAGGCATCACCACCGTCCACGGCATGAACCACTTAAAACGCGGATACGAAAATCTCCCAGAAAAACTAACTTCGCTAGGAGCTAAAATACTATGATGTCATTCACAAAGGCCCATGGCCTTGGAAATGATTTTATTTTGATTGATACCGCCCACCTCACCGACACCCAAATCAACGCCATCATCCAGCACACCCCCGCACTATGCGCCCGACACATTGGCATCGGTGCCGACGGAGTCATCCTAGCCCTCCCATCCACCATCGCGGACATCAAAATGCGCGTCATCAACAGCGACGGCAGCGAACCCGAAATGTGTGGTAACGGCATCCGCTGTTTCGCAAAATGGGTCTACCTCACCGGCCAAGTCCTCAACCCATCCATGTCCATCGAAACCGGACGCGGGATTTTATATCCAGAACTCATTATCGAAAACGATAAAATCAAAACCATCAAAGTTGATATGGGCGAGCCAATTTTAGACGATCAACCCCTCACCATTTCCACACCCAAAATCACAGTCGATATCATCCCCATTTCAATGGGAAATCCACACGGTATTATTTGGCAAACCGACCTCTCCAAAATTGACCTAGATCTAGTAGGCCCAGGGCTCAGCACCCACGCCACATTCCCCAACCAAGCCAATATCGAATTTGCCCAAATCCTCTCTAAAAACGAAGTCAACGTCATCGTCTGGGAACGTGGAGCTGGCAAAACCATGGCCTGCGGAACCGGTGCATGCGCCGTCGCCGTCGCAGGTATCCTCCAAAATAAACTCAACCGAACCGTCAAAGTAAATCTCCCCGGCGGCTCACTCGATATCCACTGGGACGAAGAAACAAACCACGTCTGGATGACCGGCCCCGCGGAACTGGTATATGAAGGCAAACTCGCTCTTTAATGTTGAAAAACCTGCAAAGCGTTAACACTCACCCCCAACCCCTCTCTGTTCCAAAGAGGGGCGTTAGAGGGATGAGTGTTATGGGGAACCAGGGCCCAATAACCATCATCGGCTACTACGGCTCATATAACGCCGGGGATATCTGGTTAAATCAAAAGATTAAACAATGGATTGCCGAAAGATTCCCAACGCATACCTCCATAATCGAGCATACCTGCCAGGATAAATTCGCCACATTCAGCAAAATCAAACAATCAGACATCGTCGTCTTTGGCGGGGGAAGCCTCTTTCAAGATATTGGATCCCTCAAAAGCGTCGCCTACTACGCGAGCCTAATCTTATGGGCCAATTTCCATAAAAAACCGGTCTACCTCATCAGCCATGGCATCGGCCCTATCCACCGAAAAATAACCAAATTTCTACTCAAAATAGCCCTCAAAAAATGCCATATCACCGTCAGAGACGAAGCCTCCTACACACAACTAGAACAACTCGGCATCATCCCAAAATCTCTTGCAGTCACCGCCGACCTCGCCTATTTCAACCAATCAATCTCCCCATCAGATCCGCCTCAAAACCCCTTACTCCTTTTCTCGATTAAACCGTCAGCGATTACCCAGCAGCTCAGCGAAGCGATAACTGAACTTACTGAGCAAAATATCCAAACTCAAGGCCTTATCGCCGACACTAAAGAAGACACACAAGTCAGCATCCTAACCCTGCAAAATACAAGATATTGGACACTTCAAGATCATCTCAATATCGAAAGCACAGCACTCAGCGCGCATCTGCTGATTACGATGCGCTACCACGCAGCAGTATGGGCAAGTCTAAAAGGGATTCCCTTTATCGCATTATCCGATGACCCCAAACTCATTGCCCTCACGGAGGAGTTAAAGCAAATTCATATCCCCCTCACACCTTTAGACCCGACAGAATTCATCACAATCATAAAGACCCTCCTAGAAAATAGACAAAATTTTCAAAACAAACTCATCCATGAAGTCTGTACTAAAATAACCGTGGTCTCTCACTCATGATCATTACAAGCAAAGAAAATAGCCTCATTCGCCACATCAAAAAACTCCAAATCGATAAAGACTATCGCGCCCAAAACAACGAATACATCCTCGAAAATCCCAAAAATATTAGAGACATCCTCACCTCTCATCCCCACCTCGTCTCCCAACTCATTCACAGTATCCCGCTTCCATTTGAAACCGACATTCCGACACAAGAAATCAGTCCCGACATCATGTCTCATGCAAGCAGCCTCAAAACACCAGCCGGCATCATGGCCATCCTTAAAAAAAACATCCCCACCGCGCCACTCAGCAGCTACTCCACACTCTGGGTAATCGATCAAATCCAAGACCCCTCCAACATTGGCGCGATAATCCGTAATGCCGTCGCATTCAACATCCCCGCTATCCTCCTCACTCCAGGCACCACCGACCCTACCCACCCCAAATCCGTCCAAGCCAGCGTCGGCCAACTCCACCAAGTCGACATCATCCAGCTCACCGAGCAAAAATGGACCACCGAAGTCACCCCAAAATTCCAAGTCGTCACCCTGGATACCAATGCCACAACACCGCTCACCAAATTTAAGCCAACCGGCCCTACCGCATTTGTATTTGGCTCCGAAGGAAACGGCATCATAACGCCCTATATTTTAGAAAACCCCCACACCGCAATCCACATCCCAATGTCCCCTAAAATCGAGTCCCTCAATGTCGCCACCACCACGGGGATTATTGGATACTGGAAAAGCTCCCCTCCAGGGAGGGGGTTGGGGGAGAGTTAAGCGCAGATTGTCCTTTTCAAAGGACTTTTGTTAAGATAAAGAAATGGCAGGACCAATTCAAGGCATAACACCCCCACCACAAGGCAATCACGGACCAGAAGGTCCCAATGTCAGTCGGTTAATGACAAATATTGAAGTTGCAACCAATGCGTTTAAAGAAGCAGCTCAAGTATTTGATAGTGAAGCCCAAGGGGTTAGCAGATCTCAATTAGGTGTTAAAACCAAAAGTTCTAGTGAAAGTAGCTCTACCAAAAAAGCAGAAACCCCCACCAGTGGCGCCGCCGAAATATGGGCCGCCGCAGCATCAGAAGAAAGCGAAGATGTTAAAAAAAAGAAAAAGAAAACCATTACCCTCTTAGAAAAAAAGATGGCCGAAATGGAAGCCCTCGAAGGCATGATCGATGAAAGCCATGTCGAAGAAGAAGAAAGAGGTATTATCAAAGAGTTTTTCCACAATATGTCTAAATTAAGACAACTAAGACGTCAGCTTAAACAAATTAATGAGCAAAAAGAGTATTACAGTAAAATCATTGAACAAGAGAAAAAGCGCCAAAACCAATAATATGGATAATCAAAAAAAAGGCGCCCCTCAAAAACTTAAAAAACACCAAACAAAAGCACTTCTCCCAATCTTAAAAAAATTCAACCAAATGGCCAAGGTCTTAATCGACTCATTGACCCACAAGGTCAAACGAGAAGAAGAAGAACTCACCCGGATCAAAATCATGATTACCGGCATTAAAATCCCTAAAGTTTCGGCCCACTTAAACACCATTAATATCCAAACCATCGATATTAATACGACCAGCATCAGAAATCGGGGGCAAGGCAGCTACAACCAAGTCATGGACTGGGAAAAGAAAATGAGAAGCAAAAAAAAGGGAATAATTTTATGATGAATTTTTTATTAAAAGATCGCACACATATGTTGAGTTATATTTTAAAAGTAGGCCTCATTGGTGGGGCGTCACTATTCATCTGGAGCATCATTTCATGGACAGTCTTACCTTGGCACAATGCCACTAGCCATCAATTTATCAACGAAATGCAAGTCTCCCAAGTATTAAAAGACAATGCTCATCAAAAAGGCATCTACTTTTTACCTTACGATTTTGAAGCCAATTCAGACGGTGCTACATCCGCCTTTATCAGCATCATCCCAAGTACGTCATTAAGCGACATGAGCATGACCAAAATGATGGGAGTCAGCTTTATCACTCAAATTTTCTTAATGTTAATCACCGGGGCCCTACTATATCGAGTGGCTAGATTGAACTACTACAGCCATATTGGCTATGTGGGCGTAATCGGATTTTTAATTGGATTTGGAAGCCATGTCCCCTATTGGAACTTTTTTGGGTTTGATATCAACTACACGATCATTACCATTTTAGACTACACCATTGGATGGACAATTGCGGGAGCAATTATTGGCAAATTAGCACACGCACCAGGAGCACCAGATGGCCACCACCCCTCATAAAGCCCCCGAAAAGTTTGCACATCTCCCACCCCAGCAATACCAGGTCTGTTTTTTAAAAGGGACAGAACCTCCCTTCTCCGGAAAATACAACAAACACTATAAAAAAGGGGAGTATCTCTGCGCCGTCTGCAAAACCTCCCTATTTGAATCCACCACCAAATTTGACTCCGGCACCGGATGGCCCAGCTTTTGGAATGCGGTCAGCGGCAACGTCATCTCCCATCCCGACTATTCCCAAGGCATGGCACGCACCGAAATCACCTGCGCCAAATGCGGTTCCCACCTCGGCCATGTTTTCGACGACGGCCCCAAACCCACAGGTCAACGCTACTGTGTCAATTCTCTCGCCCTAGAATTTAAATCCAAATAAAGTTACCCTCCTCGTCACGCCGGTGGCGCGCCACTCCTCCAAGGAGGAGATATTTTCGCTCTCTTTATCCCCTCTAGGGAGTGGTGCCTAAAGGGCGGGGAGGGTTACCTAGATCGAACCAAAGAATAAATCGCGTTCAACATCGGATCCGATTCCCCCGTTTCCAACTGCACCGCCAATCGTTTACCTAGCTGGACCGCTTCCTGATCAAAAGAATTAATATTCCAAATAAACCCTTGAAACATGACTGTGTTTTCATAAAAAGAAAGCAAAGCTCCACATGACTCAGGACTTAAATCCTTAAGCATGACAAGAGTAGTGGACCGATTACCATCACAATGCCGTTGTGGGGACTCAGGATGGGCATCTCCACGAATAAACGCCATCAGCTGGGCCGCCAAATTACGATTAAGAGCCTCATGTGATTGAGGGCAAGTAAATTGAGACTCATAACTTCCAATCAACTGGATAGAAGAGTCATGCGACCCCTGATGTAACCATTGAAAAAAGGAATGTTGAGAAATACTACCAAGCCCACCCCAAATCACTGGACAGGTGGGGTATGAAATGGACTGACCATTCCGATCAACAGACTTTCCATTACTTTCACATTCTAGCTGCTGCAAATGCGATACAAACAGTGACAAAGGCTGAGCATACGGCACAATAGCCTTTGAAGAATACCCTAAAAATTGACGCTCCCAGACCCCAATCCACGCATTAAGTAGTGGTGCATTTTGAGTAACATCCGCGTTTTGAGCATGCGCATCCATCTGAGCAGCACCCGCCAAAAACCGACGAAAAATCTCAGGCCCAAACGCACAAGATAATCCCACTGCACCAATCGCACTCGTTAAAGAAAACCGGCCGCCGATGGCTTCATCAATATAAAAGACTTCCCTGTACCGTTTTGGATCATCCAAAATGGCACCCTTACAAGTCACAGTAACCGTCGATTTCACAAGCTGATCCAGAGAAATTCCCTGAGCCTGGGCAATCTCCGTGAGCAATGTCCAATTCATCGTCGTCTCAAGTGTCGTCCCACTTTTAGACGCAAGCACAATAAGCGTATCTTTTAAAGAAAGGTGAGACACCACACTCAATAAATCATCAGGATCCAGATTAGACACAAAATGCACAGGTAAAATCTCGTCACCAGAAACAGCAACATACCGACGCAAAGCCTCATACATCGCCCGAGGCCCTAGGTCAGACCCACCAATTCCAATATGTAATACCTGCTTAAATTGCGTGCGTGCCTGGGTTGCAAATGCAAAAACACGCTCACGTTCTTGCCCATACCAACCCGCATCCACTTGAGATCGTGTCTGATGATGCCGGACAGATCGAGATTCTGAAAAATTCATGATATCTCCAGCCAATACCTGTTGAAATTGAGACCTCAATCCAAGCTCATCGCTGGCCTTCTGAAATAAATCCAAAAGAGGTTCAGTAACGCAAGCCCCCACATAAGAAAAGGACAATTGAGGCGCATTAAGTAAAAACTGACTCACTCGATCACGAGAAATAAGCGACGATAAATGGGGAAGAGAGGCTGCAGTCTTAAGCAACTCAGGATAAACAGATAAGTCAGTAATGGCGCGGTATTGAGAAATCATTGTGATAAAAATAAAGACGTAATTAATTCATATTCATCGGGACTCATCTCAAGTTTACGCCGACTCATCATTCGGTTAGCCACAGTTAAAAACGCTTCTAGTGGATATGGCTCATACGCAGACGGCTGTCCCCACCTAAATAACGGAACATCCCGATCATGAATCATATTACCCAGTAGCGTTGTCCCAAATCCCACACGAGTCCCCGCAGAAAACAAAGTCCCAATCGAGGCTTTCACATGATCTCCAAGAATCGCACCTAAAAACTGAAGGCCAGTATCCAACTTATGATCGCTCCAGGTCACTTTAATGGTTCCATAGGTATTTTTAAGGTTAGAAGTAGTCGTCCCCGCCCCTAAATTAACCCACTGTCCCACAATCGAATGTCCCAAAAAGCCATAATGGGCCTTATTAGAGTAATCATGAATAATTGAATGAGAAACCTCTCCGCCAATTTTACAGTGGGCGCCAATCGAAGACGATTTAATAGAGCCCCCTAAAATTTGACTATGAGGTCCAATATATAAAGGCCCCTCCAATCGAGATCCAGACTGAACAATGACATCTTCAGCCAAAATCACAGGCCCTTTACGAGCATCAATCAAGGCAAAATCCTCAATCTGGCACCGCTCGCCGATATAAACTTGAGTTTCGTTATAAATGACGGAATAAGGCGCCATATCCCCTTTGACAATACCCCCCAAAGAAAGTCGGTCAAAATCCTGGCTCAAAATTTGTTGCTGATGCACCAGTAAATCCCATGGATAAGTAATAAGGGCAACATCATCCATCTCTTTCGCCGCCGAAGTCTGACGAAATTCGCTAATCAAGTCCTGAGAAGATGGTGTCCCCGCTTCGAGAATAGCTTTCATTCGTCGTAAGGAGTCATCCCTTAAATATAAAGCCACAACTTGCCCACGATGGGTAAAAATCATGTCATTTTTTTTAGAAGACTCATTTAAAATATCAAATACGGTTTGCGTCATTGCCAAGCGGCCATTCACAAATAAACAAGGAGCGCCTAAGTTAATATCGTTAATAATGTGATGGGGAAATAATCGGCGCAAATAGGGTTTAAGGAGAGGTCTGCAATGAAGACTCAAATTGCCAAATTTAAAAAAATCGGACGCTTTATCATACAAGGTTCCAGCCCCTAATAATAAGGAATAGGCTGGCCTTAAAAAGGTAAAGGGGTGAAGCCCTCGATACCCATCATCCTCATATAGACAAATGCTTACCATAAAGCCCATTGTATGAATGTTAGCTAGACATGACAAGTAACAGAGAAATATCCTGATTCCAGCAATTGAGGTTTGTGAATAGCAGTAGTATAGTGAGCAATTGTTCAGCCTAACTGAACACCTTAAACGATTTCCCCAGGAGGATATACAATGAAAAAGTCTCAATTAGTCATGTTAGCGTTAGCCGGTTTAGTATCTTTAGGCGGAGTTGCACACGCAGCAGACGCTCCAGCAGCAGCAGCAAAAGCAACAAAAACAACTGCTGTTAAAACAACAACAAAAGCAACTGAAGTTAAAGCAACAACAGTAGCTCCAGCAGAAGCGAAAGCAGCTCCAGCAGATAAAAACAAATGCAAAGGCGCTAATGGATGTAAAGCAGCAGTAGCCGCTCCAGCAACAAAAGCAACTGCAAAAACTGTTAAAGTAGCTCCAGCAGCGAAAACAGCTCCAGCAGCAGAAGCGAAAGCAGCTCCAGCAGCAAAAAAATAATTTCTATTTAAATGGCAATCAAAAAACGATTTGATGTTCCATTTTTAGGATTCGGACTAGGACTTAGAGCTCCTCATTATGAGGAGCTCTTGTCGTCTTCTGGCCAGGTTGATTGGCTAGAAATTATATCGGAAAACTATATGCTCGACGGCGGACAAGGCCCCCATACGCTCGCCCCATTTAAAGAAAAATACACAGTCATTCCACATGGTGTTTCTCTTTCACTGGGTAGCGCAGATGCACTTGATAAACCCCATCTCAAAAGATTAAAAGCACTCCTCTCCTATTTAAATCCCCCCTGGTTTTCAGACCATCTTTGCTGGGCCGGCGTTGGTGGCGCCCATATGCATAACCTACTTCCACTGCCCTACACCCAAGAAACCGTAGAGTATGTCGCAAAAAAAATCGCCATCATCCAAGACACCATGGGCATTCCATTTCTCATCGAAAACCTATCCAGTTATGTTGAGTTTCAAGAATCCGAAATGACAGAATGGGAATTTATAAAAGCCATTGCCGAAACCGCCGATTGCGGAATTTTATTAGATGTAAACAATATCTATGTATCCTCCAGAAATCACCATTTTGACCCGATGGACTACGTCCGTGGCATCCCCGCTAACCGCGTCATCCAATATCATATTGCGGGCCACCAGGATCACGGCACCTATGTATTAGATAGCCATGACCGCCCGGTAAGAGACGAAGTATGGGACCTATTTGCCAAAACTGTACCATTAATGGGAGATGTCTCTGTCATGATTGAACGTGACGATCACATCCCCCCACTTTCTGAGCTATTAGAAGAACTCAATCACGCCAAGGCCATCTATACAAAAAACATCTATGCACCCACCTAAACCACCAGCATCACTAATCAAAACCCAACAATGGCTATCTACAGCCATCCGAACTCTTGACCCAATCCAGCGTGAATTGGCCGATGCGGAATCCGGCCACTATCTCACAAGGTCCACATTTTTAGACTCTCAGGAACGGCTAAAAATTTATATTTCGGATTACTGGCCCCGATGTCTCGATGCACTCGAAGCCGACTTCCCGGGACTAAGACGATGGATGGGTAACGAAAATTTTAGGATCTGGATGACATCGTACCTCGATGCCTACCCATCAAGGTCATTCACACTCTCTCACCTCGGCCAAGACTTACTCCCATTTTTAAAAACCGCCTATACTCAAAGAGACCAAGCTCAAGTCATCGAACTCGCTAGGTATGAATGGGCCACTCTATTTGCTGCATTTGCACCCCACAAACCTGCCTTCAACAGCAAAAAATACCACCAAGACCCCAAAGCTCTCACTCAAATGAGATTTAGACTGCAACCCCACCTTTCCCTCCTGCACCTCACCTATGATTGGCCAACCTGGATCAGCAACGACACCCTCAAAAAACCCAAGAAAAAAGAGTGTTACTTAGCCATTTTTCAACAGAATGATTATTTTGAATCGTACACACTGACCAAAGGCGGCTATTTACTGTTAACCGAAATCGACAAAGGCTACCCGCTTCACCTGGCCATCGAAAAAGCCTTCTCAGAACTCACTCCCAAAGAAGCCCAAACCACTGAGAGTACACTTCAAACTTTGTTTAAAGACACAGTGCAGTTACAATGGCTAACAAAGAGAGTCTAATACTCTAAAGGAGAATCCAATGCCATTAATTAATAAAATAAAATCCTATATTGGGGGGTTAACTCCCGACATCATTCTTTTTGTGATACGGCTTACGATTGGACTTATTTTTATTCAAACCGGCCTAGGAAAATTAACCCATTTGGGTGATACCACGATGTTTTTTGCTGATTTAGGGATACCGTTCCCAGGAATAAACGCCTTAACGGCAAGTTCCACAGAATTGATCGGAGGATGCCTTCTGGTATTAGGATTAGCCACCCGTCTCATTTCAATCCCATTAAGTATCATCATGATCGTCGCCATTTTAACTGCGCAACCCGAAGCTCTACACTCAATATCCAGCTTCATCAGATTACAGGAATTTGATTATCTCCTCATATTTCTACTCCTTTTCTCAGCCGGCCCCGGAAAATTTAGCCTAGACACCATCATCCGAAAATATTTTATTGACGAGCCTGAGTAAGACTTACTTATTCCCCTTCCAGGAAGGGGTGGATCTGACATTGCGTCAGCGATGACAGAGACGGGGTAGTTACTTGGTATCGCTGACCACCCCGTCACTTCGTACCACCCCTCTAAGAGAGGGGAATAAGTAAGTTACATTCTTCTTTGGAACAATCTAAGGACAACACCCCTCCCGCAATGATAAAATCGACGGGATGTACGTTAAAGATATTTTTTATTCTATTCAAGGTGAAGGCGTTTACGTCGGTAAACCTCAGATTTTCATTCGATTTTTTGGATGTAATATTCACTGCGCCTATTGCGATGAACCCGATTTTGAACAAGACAAAGTCAACCAATCCAAAGAGTGGGTCCTAAGCCAACTTGAACCATTTAAAGGGAAAGCCCTTCACTCCGTATCCATGACTGGAGGAGAACCTCTTCTCCACACCAAGGCCATCCGTGAGCTTTACCCTCACATGCCAGCCCCTCTATTTTTAGAAACCAATGTCACGCTTCCTGATCGTTTAACCGAAATCAAAGACATCATCACCTACTTCAGCGTCGATTATAAACCCGGCTACGAGCCCGCCTTTGAAGAAAGCATGGCCATCCTAAAGGACGCGCCCAATGTCTATGTCAAATACGTCCTCACCAGTAGGTTCCCCGACGCCCACATGGAGTTTCTCGCCAAAATCATGCAAAAATATCCCCAATTCCCCGTCATCCTCCAACCCGTCACCCCGTTTGCCGAAGTCACCATCCCAGCAAGCCCAAGCGACATCTTCCGCGCCATCGAACTCCTCAAAAGCCTACCCGACGTCCGTGTGATTCCGCAAACTCATAAATTTTTGGGGCTAAAATAGTTACCAATAGCCTCCAGATAACTCAGAAGAAGGTTAGGAAAGGTCTAAAAAAATGAAAAGCCAAAATTCGTGTTAGACCGGACGCTTTCGTAACTCAAAGAAATACTCCAGCAATGCATAAAATAGGTAAATTTAATTTCTTGGGATCTCGCACCTCCGCCATGAGTAAAAAAGTTGGCGTCATACCTAGTCTCTACTTTTCCAGTCCGATTTTTGAGGGAAAGCCCAACTTCATCCCGATCAATCGCATAAATACGTTGAAAATCGAACTGACTTTCTCCAACATTTACAAATACTTTTCTAAAGGCAACAACAGGATTAAGCAGAGGATAGCGATAACTAAAACTGGCTTCTGCAAGAGTTCTCTGCCACGATTCATCCTTGCGATATAAATAGGCCATATGCGTGAGAGTATTTAAAAGATCCCATTTAGGTGAAAGCTCTATAGGTCGCTTTAAAGATCCTGTAAAATGGGTAACATAATCTTGGTGCTCGATATCATCTTTGGTGGTTTCTAAAACGTTGGCAATACTTGTATTAAATTCGGCCACTACAAGACTACGCCCAAGTTTAAATGGGGTTTTATTAAAAGAGATTTCGGGAGTCACATCCACTCGAGAATCAAAAATTAACTCATTCATCCCCACCTTCACCAAAAGCTGTCCAAGAGAATCATTATTTTTAACACTTGAAAACGGATTAAGCCAAGAGGTGTTACTACTTTTAGAAGGCAGTTGAAGATCTTTTTTATTAAAGGAATATTGATATGAAAGACTACCCTCAAGCCCCACAAAATGGGTAGTATGGAGCTGAGCATTTAAAAGAGTCTGATTAGTCAGAAGGTAATTATGATTAAATCCAACTAGCATTCCTAATCTTTCACTGGTACCAATATCAAAGGTTCCATTAGACCGTTGGTTACGGAAATACCCTAACTTATGCTTAATAAAAAGCCCTTCCTGCGGATTAGATCCAATCACTGGAAGCGGAGTAGCCAAAATACTATATTTGTGAGACCCATACACATAAGTGGGCACCCAAATCGGGATCGGAATCAACTGATTAGTAAACCAATTATCCACTGCCACTAAAAAGCCAAATTGAGGGTATAAATACAGATGCTTAGACATCAACAAATAATGTGGTTTTTCCCGGTCACAAGTCGTAAACTGGGCATTGGTTAGTTTAATCCGCTGAGAACTCAGGTCTACATCAGTACTTTTAATATAAAGACGCTCTACTTTTCCACGCAATTCATCGGCATGACCTGCAAGTAATTTAAAGTCATACTTAAAATTATCGAGCGTAACCAAGGTTTTTTCGTCTCCAATAGTCACCATACCTGGAAACACCGCTTTCTTTTCAGAAATATTAAAGGAAAGGGCATTGGTCGATGCGCTAATATTTTGAAATTTAAGCGATACATTATCAGTTGCCACCACCACTTGATCCATATGATTATAGGTGATGTTTTCACCAGTAATCTCGATAGCACCCTCATTGGCAGTGCCCACCACCGCAGTAGTAGCCGCTGACACCGGTAATACAACCGCCATCAATACCAGTAGAATTAAACCCACTGACCGCATCTTATTGTGGAGGTGGAGCAACCGGAGCCGGATGACGATCTACGGACATAAATTTAGAGACATCTTTTCTAAACAATAATTTAATTTCACCCGTCGATCCATTTCGATGCTTGGCAATGATTAAGTCTGTAGGACTAGCCTGATTAGGCTGTTTTTCACCACTTTCATAATAATCTTCACGGTGGATAAACATCACAATATCCGCGGTTTGCTCAATCTCCCCAGACTCTCTAAGGTCACTTAACATCGGACGCTTATCCGTACGCTGCTCAACCGCCCTACTTAACTGGGACAAGGCAATAATTGGGATTTGAGATTCTTTGGCAAACGCCTTCACTTCTCGGACAATTTCAGACACTTCCTGCATCCGGCTTTCAATCCGCCGGGATCCTGATTTCATCAACTGCAAATAATCAATCACAATCAACTGGACATTGGCTTCCATCTGAAGTCGCCTAGTTTTAGCCCTTAAATCGAGGGGGGTAATCCCTGGCGAATCATCGATATAAATCGGTGCCTCGGATAGCACGCCCAATCCATGCATCAGGTTTTTATACTGATTTTCATGAAGGTTACCAGTACGTAAATGCTTTAAATCTAGACCGCTTTCTGCAGCCAATAACCGCATGGCCAACTGCTCTTTAGGCATTTCCAAGCTAAATACAGCCACTGGAATTTTATATTTTACAGCGGCATTGGTCGCAAAATTCATGGCCAGCGTGGTTTTACCCATGGCCGGACGAGCCGCCAAAATAATCAAATCCGATTTTTGAAACCCAGCCGTATTGGCATCCAGGTCTTTAAAGCCAGAAGGCACTCCCAAGAGTTGCTCACCCTTACTATCCACAATACTTTGAATATTTTCAAAAACAGTACTTAAAACACTTTCAATATGGACAAAATCTTCTTCAATCCGGTCTTTGGAAATATCAATAATCCGACGCTGCGCAGTTTCGAGGACTTGATCAACCGTATTCGCATCGTCAAAGGCATCAGAAATGATGTCAGAGCCCGCTTCGATCAGCCGACGCGCCGTAGACTTCTCCAAAACGATTTTGGCGTATTTAACCGCACTGGACGCACTGGGAACAGAGTCCGCAATTTCGGCCAAATAACTACGCCCGCCCACTTCTTCTAATTTATTTTGCTTTTTTAAGGCGTCCGATACCGTTACAAGATCGATAGGATCATTGCGTTTGTATAACGACAGGATGGCCGTAAAAATATGGCCATGCGCATCTTTATAAAAAAATTCAGACCGAAGCTGTCCCGAAACCAATGCAACCGCATCTTTCGAAAGCATCATCGCGCCTAAAACGGACTGTTCGGCCTCTAAGTCCTGAGGTGGGATTTTTTCTGCCATAAGGAGGCTATTGTATACCCATTTTCAAATGAAACCCAGATTTAAAAATGTCTGAAATTTTTAGTTAAATTAACACGATACTTAAAAGAATTTAAAAGTAATCATTGGGAGGTGGGAATTTAAAGAAAGTAGGCTCCTAAAATGAAAATGAAATTAATCGCTTACCGCCGCTCAGCTAGCCCAACAGCCGAACACCAATCAAAAAGAAGACCTCCAGTAGAAATTAGTCCAGCATGGGGGTCCTTAGAAAGAGTCTCAGGATCTAGAACTCCTTCACCCTCTCATGAAATGCAAATATCGCCAACAAGCCCAAATAGTCCCGGAAGTCCTGGAGACCGCACTGTACTTGGCACCGGAAGTTTTATGATTGTAACAAGAAGGGATCCCAACACAGTCTTAAAAAGCCCAAATTTAGAAGGAGATGCGTTAAAAAGAAGAGGTAAAAAAGATAGTGCTGTAATCCAAGAAAGAAAAATTAACGACCTCGTCAGCCATGCATATAATTTACAGAATTTACTTGATAAGACAGACATTCAGTTTTCACGCATTCTAAATACAGAAGAAGAAGTAAGAAAAAATGGAAATTTTGTTTTTCAATTTGTAGAGAAAAGAGACCTATTATCTACAAAAAATTCTGCAGAACAATCAGAAATCGTATTTAAAATGTATATGAAGCTAATCAATTCATGGGCAACAACCACGCCTTTTATATGTGATATTAAACCAGAAAATATTGCAGTCAATGCCCAGTATCCAAACGGCCTTTTAATCGATATTATCGACGGTCATGACCCTATGAAGGGAAGCGAAGGTACGTTATGGGGATACCTTAAGATGAGCCTCAATAAACACGTAACTAATAGGGTATTAACAACTGCTCAAAGAGCTGAGTTACTTGAAAAAGCTAAAGCCAATGGAGTGAACCCCTCCTCTAGCGACTGGTAACCTCACGCGGTAAATACCCCAACCATTGATAATAACAATCACTAGGTAAGACATGGTGTTTTTGTGTAAGACTATCCACCACCTGAGCTAAATCTCCCTGGCATATCACCCCAGGGACTGAGTCTGTCAAAGGATCAAATACTAGCCACTGGCCTAGGCTCTGGCACTCAATACCAACCATATGAATGGCCTCTCCCAATAAAGTCCTCATCATTAAAATTTTTTTATGAGGTAAGAGCAGAGGCCCTTCCGTCACCGTCATAAAATCTCCCCATACCGTCGGAGTATCCTCTATGACACCCAACTTACACTGTAGAACCCCTGGTAAAAAAGAAATCGCATGCCCCGATAGAGCATGATGGACATGAGCCTGTTGAACCGACGTCACTACATTCACATGAGTCAGCGGCAACCCTAAATACCAGGACAAAGTCGCCCCAAAGCATAAATCATAAAATTGGCCATGCACGGCCATTATTTTGTACACAGTTTCCCTCTAAGCGTAAAAAAAAGTTTTTTAAAAACGTCTCTAATAATGATTGAAATTTTTCTCTATAAAAAACGACACCATCGATATGACAGTATATAAAGTAATTACAATCCCACCAGTCCCCCCCCAAATTTCTTCTAAAGCCCACAGATTACAGATATCCCTCTTAGAGTCATGGCTCTCAGGCTTGAAGAAACTGTTAAAGTGGTAAGCACTCCAACAGAAAGTGCCCCGTGTGAGATGCCTTCACCTGTGACACCTGCTCAGGAGTCCCCTGAGCCACAACCAGCCCTCCCCCCGACCCCCCTTCAGGACCCAGATCAATTAGGTAATCCGCTGTCTTAATCACATCTAGATTATGCTCAATCACGACTACAGTATTGCCACTGTCCACCAATCGGTTAAGGACATGAAGTAATTTTTCAATATCCGCAAAATGAAGCCCCGTCGTCGGCTCATCCAATAAATACAAGGTTTTTCCGGTGCTTCGTTTGGATAATTCTTTAGCCAGCTTAATCCGCTGAGCCTCACCACCCGATAATGTCGTCGCATTTTGACCTAACTGGACATATCCCAAGCCCACTTCTTCTAAAGTCTTAAGCTTAGACGCCACTGACGGAATATTGGCAAAATGCTCCATGGCCTCCGACACCGTCATATGTAAAATATCGCTAATCGATTTACCCTTAAATTTAACTTCCAAGGTTTGATCATTAAATCGCTTACCCTTGCAGATTTCGCAAGTCACATACACATCTGACATAAAATGCATGTCAATTTTGACAAGACCATCACCTTCACAGGCTTCACAACGGCCACCCTTCACATTAAAACTAAATCGCCCCGCTTTAAATCCTCGGATTTTGGCCTCCGTCGTCTCGGCATACAAGTCCCTAATTGGCCCCAACACCTGCGTATACGTCGCTGGATTAGACCGCGGTGTCCGCCCAATCGGCGACTGATCAATCGTAATCAACTTATCAATATGCTCAAGTCCCGTAATCCGATCATGAAGACCTGGTTTTTCCTTAGAGTTAAAAAAGTGGCGCATCAAGGCCAAATGTAAAATATCGTTAATCAGCGTACTTTTACCCGACCCAGAAACCCCCGTAATGCCAATAAATACACCCAACGGTAATGACACAGTCAAATTTTTAAGGTTATTTTCCCTGGCATTTTCAATCGTAATGACTTGATCAGGTTTAGGGGTCCTGCGTATTTTAGGCACAGCAATTTCGCGTTTTTTTGTAATATACTGCGCCGTCAGGCCATCCGATTTTTTAAACTCGTCCAAAGTGCCAGCAAAAACAATTTCGCCGCCTTTGCGGCCAGCTTCGGGCCCAATATCCACGATATAATCAGCGATTTTAATCGTATCCTCATCATGTTCCACCACGATAAGAGTATTTCCAATATCCTTAAGTGCTTTCAACGTATCAATCAGCCGCAAATTATCCCGTTGATGAAGGCCAATACTCGGCTCATCCAACACATACAAAACACCAGTCAATCCCGCCCCAATCTGGGTCGCCAACCGAATCCTCTGAAACTCCCCACCCGACAAACTCCCAGACCGTCGATTAAGGGTCAAATACCCCAATCCCACATTATTCAAAAATGACAATCGGGAGGTAATTTCTCTTAAAATCAGATGACAAATTTCTTTCTGTTTTTCAGTAAGTGCCAATGTCGCAAAAACGGTCATCAACTCACTCACACTCTTCGCCGTCACAGTCGCAATCGTTTCCTCGCCAATTTTTACTGCCAAAGCTTCAGGTTTCAACCGAAACCCCTGACATTTAAAACAGGTTTTCGCACTCATAAACCCTCTAAAAAAGTATCTCATCATTTCAGAATGAGTAGTGGTATACCTGCGCCTAAGATTGGTCATAATCCCTTCCCAATCCCGGTCTGCATCAGGCTTGCCATACAGCACAATATTTTTTTGAAACTCTGTCAGTTGATTAAACGGGATATCCGCCGTAAATCCATATTTTTTAGCTGTATTATTCAATTCATTCCCATAAGAAGTATGATCTAAATTAAGTACTTTACCGGTACATGTCCACACCGGATTATTGGGATACTCAATGACCAATTCTGGATCAAAATCCAGCTTGTCCCCCAAGCCTTTACACTCTGTACAAGCCCCCATCGGCGAGTTGAAAGAAAAAAGGCGATGGCTCAGTTCAGTCAAACTAAACCCACAAGTAGTGCAAGACAATGACTCTGAAAAGAGATGAGTTTTATCTCCCGCATCCACTTTTAATAGCCCCTTGGATTGCCTTACAGCCGTCTCAATCGATTCAAACAGTCGCGCGCGATTTTCGTCATTAATTTCCATGCGATCTACCACTAAATCAATCGTATGCTTTTTATTTTTTTCAAGTTTAATGTCTTCATCTAATCGTACTAGGTCGCCATTAATTTTAACGCGGGTAAATCCCGATTTTTTAAGAGAATCGAAGATACCTTTATGTTCACCCTTTTGCTCAGTCATGAGTGGCGCTAGTAGCAATATCTGCGTCCCTTCCGGCCAAGTCATCAGCATATCCGCCATTTCTTGGATACTTTGCCCTTGAATTTGGGTGTGACAATGAGGGCAATACGGCACCCCGATACTGGCAAATAACAGCCTAAAATAATCGTAAATTTCGGTGACAGTCGCTACCGTAGATCTAGGGTTATGGGATGATGATTTTTGATCAATCGAAATAGCCGGAGATAACCCCTCGATATGATCCACATCGGGCTTGTCCATCTTGTCCAAAAACTGCCGTGCATACGAAGATAGGGACTCCATGTAGCGGCGCTGGCCTTCCGCATAAATCGTATCAAATGCGAGGGAGGATTTACCCGAGCCGGAGAGACCGGTAAAAACAATTAGTGCGTTTTTAGGTAATGTCAGGCTGACATTTTTAAGATTATGGACTTTCGCCCCAATAATTTTGATTTCGGTGAGCATCGGTCAATTTTACCTCACAACATCCAAAACATTAATCTGCAGATCATCAGCATACGTAATCACATTTAAAGGAATAGCAGGGTACGCCGCCAAAAAGACTTTATACCGATTTTCTTTAAACATCGCCGCCGTCCATTTACACTCATACGCGACATGATCATCAATAATAAAATCAACCTCTTGCTTCGCTTGAGTTCTCCAAAAATTGACGGATTGAATCGGATAATACAATAAAGACTGAAACACAAAATTTTCCAAAACTGCACCCCGATCTGGCCTATTTTGAGGAGGATCAAACTGATTAAGAAGACTATTTAAAAAACCCATGTCATAAAAAAATACTTTTGGCATCTTTGTCAGCTCTTTTCGAATATTTTTAAAATAAGGCCGAACTAGCTGAATAATAAATGCCTTTTGAAAGATATATAAATAATTTTCAATCGCACTATGTGAGATATCAAGTGTATTCGACAACTCTTGAGTATTAACTAATTCACCCACTTGAGACGCTAATATTTTAAGAAGAGCAACGGCCTTATCTTCATATTTAATCCGAGATTCTAAAAAATCCTTTTTCAAAAACGAGTCTTTCAACTCTTGTAGCCTTAACTTTTTTTCCTCAAAAGTAGGAGATAACACCACATCTGGATATCCCCCATACGTTAAGTATTCGTCAATGTAGTCACGAAGACGTCGTGTTTCAAACAATAAAAAGGATCTCTTTTGAAATGGAAAAGAAATTTGTTTCTCAATCAACGCAATCAGGGAGTCTTCATTTTTAGATTCCAAAAACTCACTAAAACTTAACGGATAAATATGATGAATAATTTTTCGCCCTGCCAAAGAATCATTAAATTTTTGATCAATATAAAATGCAGAAGACCCCGTCACAATTAATTTAATCGTAGGCGAATATAAATCATAAATATATTTTAAAAAGTTGCTTGGGTTTGCAAGATATTGGATTTCATCAATCAACACGGCTATCTGCTGATCTTTAGGAACAATCTTAAATAAACCTTCGGGATGATGATTTAAAATAGACAAAATTTCGGGGTCTTCAAGTGTAATCAAAAACACAGTTTTTTCATGCTTATCCAAATAAGCATGAATTTTTTTAAGTAATGTCGTTTTACCAGTTTGCCTAGCCCCAAGTAACAATAAAACCTTGGGATTATCTAACTCTTGATACAATACAGATTCAACATGTCTTTTTAGCACAGGATAATAATATCAGATATTTTTAACTTATCAAGATAATAATATCTGATATTATTAATTTACAAGGGCGCTGAATCACCGTAAATTTTCTACCTAAGGTAAATATTTACCTTAGGTAGAAAATTTACGTACTCTAAAACTGATGCAAAACAGAGCTCAATATCTTAAGCCCCAAAGTACCGCTTTTTTCAGGATGAAATTGAGACGCAAACAAGCTCGCCGTCTGGACACTCGAGACAAACGGCACGCCATACTCTGTCGTCGTTGAAACAACTTGATGCTCGGTATCAAAAACCGCATAGGAGTGCACAAAATAAGTGGAAATCGGCATCTCCACATCCACAAAAACCCCAATCGGATCCCGCTTCATCTGAAGTTGATTCCATCCCATATGAGGCACTTTTAAGCCCTTGGCTTTCACCTCAGGGCTCCACACCTCATCAAAGTGTTGGACTTTACCCTTAAATACACCAAGACCCGCATGGTCTCCATTTTCAGAAGACGACTCAAATAAGATTTGAAATCCCAGGCAAATCCCCAAATACGGCTTTCCATTTTGAATATGAGCACGGATCACATCAATGACATCCAAGCCCTGCAGCTCGGCCATCGCCTGCTGAAACGCCCCTTGCCCAGGCAACACCAGAACATCTGCCGCGACAATTTCAGCACGGCTTCGAACTGTTTTGACCGTAAATCCAACGGTTTCGATGGCTTTGGCAACACTACGCAAGTTGCTGCTGCCATAATCTAAAATGGTAACCGTTTTATTCATTCTTCGTCTTGTTGGTAGTTAACCATCCATTGCACGCCAAATTTATCAGTAAACATTCCAAATAAAGCACCCCAAAAGGCTTCTTCAAGAGGCATTTCGATTTTGCCGCCTTTGGACAATTTATCAAAAATATCACGGGCTTCTTCTGCAGTATCCGCACTTACAGAAATCGACATATTATTACCCGATACTTTAGGGTGTCCAAAAGACTCCAAAACATCCGTCGCCATGAGGATATTGTCATCCCCAATCGGCAAGGCCACATGCATAATTTTTTCTAAATCTGAGGCTGACATATCTTCTGCGCCTGGAAGGTCTGGAACATCTTTAAATCGCTGAAATGTAACAAATTCTCCACCAAAAACCGATTTGTAAAAAAGAAAAGCCTGTTCAGTATTACCGTTAAAATTTAAATACGGATTAATCATTGGCATAATCATCATCTCCTATAAAATAGTATTCAAGCATCCCAAATTCTACTCTGATTCATCAGAACAAGGAATATCAGGATAATTTACGAATCGGTTGCATTACGACCAAAGACATAAGTAACTGCATCACGTGCCCCAGTAGCCAGAAATCCCGCAGCAGCGACTGTCGCATCCGCAGCGGCAGTCGCCACATCATCAGCACCTCTCACAAACGCATGTCTTGTCAGATTTTTAACGGTATCCGCAACCTGCTGCCCAAACTGAGGCGACCAAGCGTGCTCTGAAACACCTGGCTGAAAAAGTTCCACCTGAACGGTTCCCGCCTTTTTATTTTCACGGATCACCACAAACAATAACGACTCCCCCTCTCCATGCGCATAAATAGAAGAAACCGGGATCTGCAACTTTGAATCGTTCGGTTTTGGGCTTTTCCACAACACATCACGGGAATGATTGACCAGATGCGTCATCACCACATCGTTACCACCAGAAACAACAATCACCCCATCAAGAGTGGGGATATGAAAAACCTGAAAATCATTAAGGCCAGACTGATGCCGATACACCCAAATATCAGAAGAAGTGAAAACATCATGGTCTGTCGAAAAAAATACGTGATTATCAATTGCACGAAGCATTTTCATAGACCCTTTATCAGACTTACGGATCAATCGCGAAGCAAATTGCCCCCCCTCCAAGTTTAATGAATAGAGATGACCCTGATCTGTCGAAAAATAAAGGGTATTTTTGACCGTATCCCGCGTAATATCAACAATATTGGCATCGGCATACGCCAAGGTTTGGATTGCATCCGGCTTTACCTTATCCAATCGAATCAGCTTACCGGCACTCAACACAACAAAAGCAGTCTCTAATTCAATTAAAGAGTCTACCCGACCCTTTACCGTTGCAACCTTTGACTGCTTGGCAGGCGTTTGATCCAATTCATATCGGATAATATCCGTAGTATCCCCAGCATTAATAATGCCCAAAGCAGTTTTGCCATCTACTGACGGAAATAAAGCCGTCATCTGAGTTACCTCTGATAAAGCAACTTTTTTGAGAGAAAATTCAGAAGAAGCAATATCCAAAATTTCAAGCTGACCATCTTTTTTTTGCACTAACAAAGACCCACTTCCCAAGGTCATCACAGAAGCCACTCCATTAATAAGTTTGGACGCGACAATCCCCATTGTACGAAGCCCATCACCAGGCGCTTCAACAGAGGCAAACTCTGTCACGTCCGGATCAGACACTCCTTGAAGCGCTGTCAGCGGACCAGGAATAACCCCCGTAGAAGAAGAGAGCTCCAGCACTACTTCAACAATCACAGGTCGCATCAAAATAGTTAAAAATTTGTCAGCCAACCCTTTATCATGGAGTTGCCAAACAACCGCCTGCCACCTTTGATCTTTATCCAAAACAACTTGGTTAGCTTCAGTCACACCAGGGGTTGATGACATACCAAGTTCAGCCAAAATAGTATCAAGTGCAGCCTTAAGCCGTTCCTCACTCGTAATAGCAAAAATATTTTTAATGGATTTACCAGTCGTAGGTTTAATGTCAGGGTGGGTCTCAGGCTTAGAATCCGGTTTTGGATAAACCTCAAGTGTAAATGAAGGCGTCTGTGAAAGTATTTTATACTGCATTGAATATCCCTCTCTGATAAAAATCTGGCCTGAAAACAACGGTGAATTAAGATAATTATAGTATAGCCACTACTAAACCACGCACAAAAGTTAGTGTCGCAAGAAAATAAAACCTTTTAAGGATAATCCTTGCACCAACACCACAAAGCTACGCTGCCGATGATGATTCATCTCAGCTTTATTATAACAATGGCAATTTTGGCATTGGGACAACCAATCCAAGAGAAAAAGTAGAAATTGATGGAAATACTGCGTTTTCAAAAACGGGAGCTATCAAAGTATTGATTGACATTAAAGTATAAAATTATATAATTTAATAAAAAATTATAATTTAAACAATAATTTCAAGACGGAGGGAGCTGAAAATTGGATAGAAAAAAAATACTTACTTTAAATGCCTTCTTATATTTAGCCCTATTGCTTCCACATTACATAGAGGCCTCCCCAAAAATAGTATTAGTGAATGATGGCATCAACACTCCAAGACCCGCCGTTCGAAATACGCTCTCCTTCAATTCTCAAAATCTAAGCAGTCAGGCTGACCAGATCACCATTGGAGATCTATTTAGTGGCAGCTCTCAAGTTATGGACAATGATCGGCTTTCAAGCAACCCATCGCTTCAAGCGATCATCCAATCCAGTAGCGCGATCACAAGTTGGAATATTTCCATCATCAACTCAGACTCGGTAGTCGCTGCCCAAGAACAAGACTCCCCAGAGACACTCACTGCAACAGCATCCATTTTACAATCGTCTCCGCTAGCATCCGGCCTCTACTCTATCGTCATCTCCGCAAGAAATTTAGATGGCGATACATCCAGCAAAACAATTTCTAATCTCAAAATAGAAAACAAACTCAAAGTCGCAGACGCACTCATCGGCCCCAATCCATTCAACCCCAATCAAGGCACCGCCGCCATCGATTACCAACTCACTCAAAATTGCGATGTTGCACTCACCATCTTAGCCATCAATGGCCGACTCATTTACAGAAACGAGTTCCAATCTGGCCAAAACGGCGGCGCAAGCGGCCACAATCAAGTGGAATGGGATGGCCGTGATCGCTACGGGGATATCGTCGCCAATGGTCCGTATTACATATTCATCGTCGCCAAAGATGGCAGCAACTCCTCAACTACCAAAATAAAAGCGATGGTGCTCAAATGAAAAAATTACTCATACTAAGTGTATTAATAATGACGACCTCACACTCGCTCTCAGCATCAGAAGGTGCCGCCGCCTTTTTAGAAGCATCTCTGCATCCTCAATCGGTCGCTATTGGCAATGCCGATACCGCAATCTCCAAAGGTGCGTTAGCCCCACTCTCAAACTCAAGCGGGTTAATCAATGGCACCAAAACCGAAATCGCAGCGTCCTCTTACACCTACCTAGGCACCAACTTCATCTCTGCACTCGCCTCAAAATCATTTGGAAAGGTAGCGGTCGGCGCAGGCTATATCAACTCCAGTATCGAAGGATTTGAAGAAACCGTCCTAGGAGACCGAGTATCTAAAACCGGAAACACATTTGACTACACTGCCCAAGCATTTTTATTAAGCGGCGCACTTGAGCTGATTCCAAACGGAACTATCGGAGTCACCCTAAAATCGATTACAGAAAAAGCGGGAGAAGCAAGTGCCACCGGACTGGGGATGGACATCGGAGCTCAATTAAAATTAACACCTTGGCTCTCCACTGGCGTGAACATATTCAATGCCATTCAACCCACACTCAAATGGGACAATTCGTCAGAATCCGACCAGGGACGACGCATTTATTCTCTTGGCCTAGGCCTTTGTCCAACCCCTAAATGGATACTCACCGCCGACATCCAAGCCGACTCCCAAACTCAGTGGATTGAAACTGGCGTCACATACAAAATTCACCCTGCATTAACACTCAGAGCAGGAGTCAATAATCAAGAATGGAGCACAGGGCTTGGGCTTCAACTCATCGGAATCCAATTGGATTTCTCCTACACCCAACCCGCCGTTGACCACCTCGACCCTCAAAGCCGCATCGGAATCAAAACCAGTTTTTAAGGAGACTACTATAATGAAAAAGATAAAAGCGCTATTACTAATTATAATTCTCGCAAGTACAGCCCAACTCCATGCGGTGGAACCTGACCCCTCACAGATTTACTATAACAACGGCAATTTTGGAGTAGGCACTACTACGCCTCAAATGAAATTATCCATTGTCGGAACCGGACTCCAAATCACAAACCCAGACGGAGACAAAATTGGAAAAATTGCATTTAACCAATATACAGACCTCTCATCCCCACTTTTTTGTGGCTTATACCATGATTGGCTCACCAACGATCTTTATCAACGAGGGCGATCATTAAAATTCGCCTATACAACACCAGATGCCAGCGGAGGCATTCGATTTTACCAACACAATCCACCCAGCATCCGATACAAGGAAGAAATGGCACTCGTTAACGGACGCTTAGGGATCGGCATTACCAATCCAAGTACAACACTCCATGTCAGTGGAAATGCAACAATCACACAAGGGCTAGTCAGTAACGGAACAATCCAAGCCACTCGATTTATCGGCGATGGATCTGGGATCACCAATTTACCAATCGGTAATAGCCAATGGACCACAGATGCAGGAGGTAATATTGTTTTCGCCAACGGCAATGTTGGAGTTGGAAAATTATCCCCAGTCTTCACTCAAGTCGGCTATTTTGGAACCACTAATTTTAAATCATTCACCGTATTTAATCCTTTAGGCAATCGAGCTGGGGTAGTAGAAATTGGCGGCACCAATCCATCCCCAGGTGTAGGCAATGGATTTGGACTCCTTTCATTTGTAATGGCTCTTGATAATATTGGAGGTGGCACTCGAATCAAACAAGCCGCAAACATCACTGCATTTAGAGATACCAATGGAGACACGGGAGCACTATTATTTAGCACTTTGTCATCAGGAAGTTATGCAACTGAACGCATGAGAATTAATAGCAGTGGGAATGTGGGCATTGGCATAACCAATCCAACACAAAAACTAGAAGTGGCCGGAGCAATTTCTGCAACCCGATTTATCGGAGATGGCTCTGGGTTAACCAACCTCCCCACCGGCACATCAGGGTCATGGCCCAGTACTCCCTACCCAACTGAAACTCTCCAATTTAATCCCGGCGGAAATCCTCAAAAATGGGGCGCCATTGCCGTCAACAGCGGGCATAGCAATACTTACAACGGAATGGGCCTATTTTCCAACCAAAAAAGTGATGGCTCACAAGGAAATACCAGCGTTTCCTCCTGGTTCGTCGACATCGGCGGACTTGACCGAACCCAAGGCTGGGGCGACGAATTTGGCGTCTATCGAAAAGCCGCCGGAGGAAGTAAATATGCATCATTATTCAAAATAGCAGAAAACGGGAATGTAGGTATAGGTACAATTAGACCTGACACTGCACTTACAATTGAAAGGAACGGGAGCAAAACCCCAGCTTTCAGGACATACACAGGTGTGGTAAACGAGGAAATTATGAGTTTTAATGCTATTGAAGGTCTACAGCTTATGTGCTATCAAAATGTAGATGGGTCTCCTTCTACAAAAGCTTCAGTTATTATAGCAAACGGAGACGGAATCGCACCATCTCAATTAGAGATTTGGACAAAGGAACTCGGGAGTAGCTCTCCAAGTCGGAGAATGATAGTAAGCAGTATAGGTAAGGTAGGTATAGGGACTGCTGCCCCTTCTACAAGCTTACACGTAGTTTCATCCGGCACAACAATTTCAACTTTTGAATCTACTAGTGCGGCAAACTTGGCGTACATCGCACTCAAGAATGCGGCGGGACAACATGCATTCATTGGAAACGATAGTTCTGGGGCTCTCCATTTTCAAACACCTGGAGGCGACTTTTCTTCAAAATTGGTTATTGATTCGTCTGGGAAAGTGGGAATCGGCACACAAGATCCTACTCAAAAACTTCAAGTCAAAGGGCAAGTTTTAGTAGGGCAGAATATCGGAAATGCCAGTGGCCTCTATATCAAATCAGAGGCAGGCAATACACATTATAATTGGAAAATTTCCACACAAGAGAAGGTCGATACCGGCTTCGAAATTTCATCATCCACCACCGTCGGAGGAACAACCTTTAACTCTCCCGCTTTCGTCATACTCCAAAACGGGAATATCGGGATTGGCACAGTCAGCCCAACCGAAAAACTCACCATCAAAGGCGGCCTAATCGCATCCAAAATCAATGTCAAAGCCCCAGAAAATATCCCGGACTATGTCTTTGAAGAAGATTACAACCTACTGCCCTTAGAAGAAGTCGAGGCCTACTACAAAGTCAATAAACATCTTCCAGGGATTTTATCTGAAAAAGAAATCAAAAAATCTGGAAAAGTAGATATGGGCGACATGCAAATGAAACTCCTCGAAAAAATTGAGGAACTCACCATCTATGTCGTTGAACAACAAAAAGAAATAAACGCCATGCAAAAAGAAATTAATCGATTGAAACAAGGGCGCTAATCCATGAATATCACAAAACAACTGCACTATGTTATAGCGATACTCTGCGTTAGCATTGGCATTACCCCCCTCTTCGGACAATCCGCAGCGGGAACCATGAATATCCACACAAATAAGACCAAGACCCCTTACTTTATTCAAGGGAAGTACAAAGGAAATACTAAATTATCAAAAGAAAGTATGGCCAAAGAATTTTTACAAAAAAAACTTATGGGAGCCACGACATTTTCTACAACAGCAGAAACCGGATTACAGTTTAAGACACTCAAACAACAAAAAGATACTTTAAACAAAAACGACATTATCCACGTCGAGCAAAGACTCAATAATATACCCATTTTTGGAAGTGATGTGTCTGTTCATATCAACCCAAATAATGAGATTACGGTCATATCCGGTAAGGTATATAATTTTTCAATAGGCACAACTCCCGCTATTACAAGCGAAGACGCAATCACTACGGCAAAAAATAATATTGAACTCGCCGTAAGCCCTCCTACGATTCAATCCAAGCTCGTCATCTACATGAAAGAAGAAGCCCCCATACTTGCATGGCACATTACCATCGCTACAATGGATCCACTCGCAGAATGGAATTGCTTTATTGATGCTAAATCAGGAGCGTTCATTTTTAAATTTAATGCCATCACAGATGCAAAATCTTATCAAACTCATCACGCA
The DNA here is from genome assembly GCA_945888435.1 of bacterium UBP8_UBA817. Classification (GTDB taxonomy): domain Bacteria; phylum Margulisbacteria; class Marinamargulisbacteria; order SXXA01; family SICP01; genus CAMCZW01. The sequence continues at coordinate 12,399 of CAMCZW010000002.1, read as the reverse complement.
ACTTTGTCAGGAGGACGCTGGACTATACCTGGCTCACTAATTCTCAAAAATTCAGAGCCCAGCTTAACCACTGATAATGTCGCAATTACGACACATGAAAATATCAGTACAACCTATGACTATTACAAAACCACGTTTGGAAGAAATAGTTTTGATAACAACGACGCATTAGTCAGAGGGTCAGTCCACTACAATAATGGGTATGACAGAAATAATGCGTTTTATTATGGCCCCCCGTATAACCTGCTGATATTTGGAGATGGAGATGGATACACATTTGGCCCCCTCGGGAAGGCGCTAGACATTGTAGGTCATGAGTTTGCGCATGCCGTCACTAAATACTCTGCTAACTTAACTTATGCACACCAATCTGGTGCACTTAACGAATCCATGAGCGATGTATTTGGAGCTTTAATCGAACGCCAAAATTGGATGGTAGGTGAAGATTGTTACAGCCCCAACACCCCTGGCGACGCACTTAGATACATGGATGCCCCAAGCAGAGGATTCCAGCCAGAATTAATGTCTAATTACTACATAACCGAGTCTGATAACGGAGGCGTCCATGCCAACAGCGGAATCCCAAACAAAGCATTTTACCTATATGCCACCGCCATCGGAAAATCTGATGCCGAACAAGTATATTATCGAGCATTAACAACCTACTTTACTCAATCCACGGATTTTTCAGGAGCCAGACTAGGACTTGCCCTAGCCGCTGTCGATTTATTTGGTGAAGGAAGCCCCCAAGTTACCGAATTAAGAAAAAGCTTTAATGCCGTCGAAATCTCCCCAATAGAACTCCCAAAACTAAGTTTATCGCCAACTTCAATCACCATTACAGCGCTAGAGAATACACCCACATATACACAAGAATTACGTTTAACCAACAGCGGAAGTAATACGCTTCAGTACACCATTAAAAATATAAGCGCATTTCCAAATTGGCTTAGCGTGTCGTCATCTTCCGGCAAAATCAACAAAGGAGACAGCAAAGCAACCATACTAACCGCTTCAACCGTAGGCTTATCATCATCGGCACAATTTACGCTCATCCTAAGCACAGACGATCCGACCGCACCAGAAGTGTCGATTCCAATTACAATTGCGCTCTCAGATAAAGATGAATTAATACTCAATAGCCTCACCATCCAAGATAAAAAAAGCTATATCGCCAACAAAAAAATCACAGTCACCAACTCCAAATTTACATCAACATCTCAAGCCAATTTACAAGCGGGCCAAGATATCTTCATCAATCCAGATACAATCATCGAGCAAGGTGCCAGCTTAAATATTCAAGTCCGATAAAACTGTCTACCGACGACGCCTAAGCACCTTAGTTAAGCTAGACTTGCTTGTAAGAATCCCCGTCGAGAGCAATGCCGGCAATAAAGCCTCATTAGGATGCGAACCAGCGGGTCGATCAGGCAAATATTGTTTGATACATATTTTTATCTGAGACCGCTCGGCTTCAGTAAAGGTAAGTCGAAAAGGAACATTAAAAGCATTAAAGAACCCATTAAGACACGACGCATAAATCCTTGAAAATTTATCCATAAGCGCAGGAATTTGAGGGGTAAACCGACTTAGCCAATCCGATGCCTTCTCAGAATCAATTGAACACCAAAACAGATACATCGCATTATAAGACTGAAGCGTAAAAAAAGAACACCCATCTAATTCAGAACCAGTAAGACGATCTAATCCACACTCAAACAATCGACCATAAATCTCATTAATAAATGGCACTTTGGGGGAAGCCTCACGTAGAAGTTCATTAAAATCAGTTAAAATTCCATGAGAACCATTAAAAAATTGGCTAATAAATTCATCCTTATTAATCTTCTCAAAGACCTCACACAAAAAGTTATTATCAAATAGAGTGATGGCCTCTTTAGAAGAAGTCGCGCTAGCCCAAAATTTGTCATGGTCCAATCTGCCAGCCCCTGAATTGCCAACCTGCCCAAAAAGAGGCGTCGCAACCACATACAAGCCTCGAGCAAGCATCTGACTTACAAAAGTATAATACCCCTCGGCAGCTCTTTTATCATAAGAAATACCATTAAAATACTTAATAAGCACATCAATCAAGACGTCCAAAGACTGACTTTTTTGAATATAAGCATGAAAAGCAGGACGTGAGAGCATATCTCGGACAACTTCATAATTCCGATTCGTCGCAAGAGTAGTCAATATCAATTCAAACGGAATATCAACCTGAACATCACGCTTAGTTTGAGCATCAAAAAACAGGTCTAATGCATTACCTGATAGATTTCAGGCGCATGCGTCTGCAATAAATGCCCTACAGTAGGATAATTAGCCAGTGGACAATCCAGAGATGGAAGAAGGCTATGATCTACGCGAGCCAAAGCAATCAAAAAAGCATCTATTTCAGAATATTGAGATAACTGGGAACGATCCTGAACAAGGACTTTAATCCAAGAAGAAAATTGATCTAAAGTATGAGGCCGGTCCTCAGCAGCAATTAAAAGCCCTTGCTCAATCGCAAACCGACAGACTACCGTCAAAGGTATCATTGTCCGAACATCCCCGATTTTAGTCTCATCAAATACCCCCTCGTCATAGCAAGAAATCGTAGAGGGAAACACATGATCATTCACAAAATCACTCACCTGACTCGCTTTCGAGTTATCAACAGAATCAGGAACTTTAATACCTAACTTGATGATATCCGCATCAGACATCATCGGGTTTTGCAACAACTCCTGCAAATACCGCGCCACCCAGAGTTTACACCCTCCGCCTATGCCAATAGCTTCATTATTAAAAAAATAACCACTCTCGGTAGCATCCGCCAAAAGCACATCCGGAAAATCCCGAACTCGACTTTGGATTTCTTCAAGAACCCAACAAGTTTCACCCGCACTCACGTTATTGGAATGAAGATAATCTCGCCCATTCCAAGCCTGATCGATCGCTATGTGAGCAAGGGGCAAAAGATTTGCTCCACACTGATAATTCACATGGTCTCCTCCAGCGTGCTTAATAGGTCTTCCCCCAATTAAATCGAGTAAAAACCGATATAGAACAGGCACTGGATAGCGGTGAGACTCCATCACATGGACAATAGCCGAAAGTTGATTTCGAGACTCCTCTGACAATGCAGTAAGTATTAGATCAATAATCTCAACTCCAATTTTAAGATTAGGCTTCACATCTCTCTGATACCCATCAAGCCACCGCTTAAGAGTCGATATCGTTTTTTCAACAGGAATTGGATGATCCTTTAAAACACCTTGATAGATTTCCCGAGGGTTTTCGGGAACTTGCAACAAACCAGGCTCACAAGTAGCTCCAGGAAAGCAGGATGAGCGGTTTCGATAGGTTGCAGCTGGTAAGCCGACAAAACTTTAAACAAATAAATTTTCATACAAGGGTTATCGCAAATAAGAGAATCTAATTTCAAGAGACAAAAAAGGGCTTAAACAAATTAGTTGCTCAAGCCCTATTGGGGTATCTGTTTTAGAAAAACCTAATTAAAGTTATTTTTTCTTTTTTTCTGCCTTAACTGCACGTTTTTCTTTAAGAGATTTTTCTGGTTTCTTTTTTACTTCTTTCTTAACATCTTTTGACTTGCTCATTTCAAAACCCTCCTAATTTAGTAAATTATACTTACGATTGTAGCAAATAAATAAAAAAAGGAAACATAAAATATGTTCAAAACATACCTAGCATTGAATACAAATAACAATTAGTCTAGGATATGTAAAAAATATGTATACAATTATACATATCCAGGTGAGGAAAAGTGGCAAAACTATACAAAATAGAAACTCCAAATCTTGGAAATTCATATGATTTTACAGAAATAATTAAAAATTTAAATGAACCCGAAGTCCAAGCGATAATAAAAAAAATCCAGGAAAAATATTTATCCTGGAAAGAGTTTAAACATAAAGATTGGGCAACCAAGACTCCTGAAAAAGTTTGGGCAACATTAAAAGCATGGAGATTAATCCAAAACCAAAAAACTCAAATCATAGATGGAAACGGAATTAACTTTCAATACAACCCCACGATACATTTAAAATTTCTTCACCAAATTGATCTTGAATTGGGAGGAACCCTAATGAGGGTAGATGGATTTAGTGAATCAGATAAAAAAGGATTCATTAGTAAAAATATCATTGAAGAATCAATTGCGTCCTCTCAACTAGAAGGCGCAAACACACCAAGAGAAGCTGCAAAAAAATTACTATCCGAAGGTACTCCTCCAAAAAATAAAAGCGAGCAAATGATTGTAAATAACCACCAAGCACTTCAAGCAATAGAAAGTAGCTTAAAAAATGAACCTCTCACCATTGAGCTGCTGAAAACTCTTCATCAAATGGTAACCATCAAAACAATCGATGAAGCTCACCAAGGAACTCTTAGAGAGACCTTTGGTAAAAATGGAGATCGGTTAGTAATTAAGCCTTGGAACGATGAAGAAATCGCTTATCAAGCACCAGATAAAGAATTTGTAGAGCACGAGCTTCCAAAACTTATTACATTTGCCAATCACGACGATGCAGATAATTTTATCCACCCTCTAATTAAGGGCATCTTACTTCATTTCTGGATTGGATTATTACACCCATTTGAAGATGGTAATGGCCGTTTAGCTAGGATTATCTTTTATTGGTACATGCTAAGAAACGGATATTGGGGATTTTCGTATCTATCACTTTCAGAACGAATTCTAAAATCTCCAAATCAATATGCAATGGCATTTATCAATACCGAGCAAGATGGCCATGATTTAAATTATTTTATTCATTACAACATTAGCAAGTTAAAATTAGCCCAACAGCATTTTCAGGAATATCTTAAAAGAAAAATTTCAGAAAACAAACATATTGCAGCGATCATCAAGGATGACCAACAGTTAAATCAACGCCAACTAAAGCTGCTACAATACCTAGCAAAAGATGCACAAAGATTTACAACATTAGCTCAACACCTCGCAATAAATAGTGAAATCAAAACTAGAATGACCGCCTCTCAAGATTTAGGAAAATTAGTTAAAGATGGCCTTTTAATCAAAAAAAGAAATGGCAGAAATATTTACTATTATCCTACCGAAAAAATAAAAGAACTATTTGGAAAATAGCGCTACTTTTCCCCCACTATCCAAAGCAAATCATTGGGCTGTAAAACCGTTATCGAATCAGGGCTTAGCGTCCGCTCACCAGCACGTTCAATCCCCACAATTAGCCACTTGGTTTTTTCTCTAATACCGCTATCCCGAATAGTTTTAAAACAATAGGGAGAGCCTTTATCCAAATGGATTGAAAATAGATGAAATTTCCCCCAATCATGATCATCCCCATCACTCTCTTCAACTTCTGGATTTAACGCCAAATAAGCCCGTTCGATTTCCGTATCCGAGCCCACCACATATAAGCGGTCGTGGGGCCAAATCACCTCGTCCCGATCGGGCGCAAAAATATACTGAGGCCCTCGTTTAATCATCACAATCGTCAGTCCAAAATTCTCTTTCACTTGAATTTCTTTTAACGATTTACCCAAAAAGGGGCTGTGAACAGTCACTTCCACAGAAGATAGCTGAGCATCCCATGGTGCCAAAGCCGATGGAACCATTTGCCTGTCTTCAGATGAGGAGGCCATTTGTATCTTAAATTGAGCCTCAACAAATCGATAGATTGGCTCTGAACCCATAAATAAAATTAGAGGCATACCCGCCGTAAATACAATGGCAGTCAGAATTGCAACCGACCAAGGTACAAACTGGACCCCACAAATGACAAGAACAAAAATAGCCAACCCAACACGAAAAAGCAAAAATGGGCGCGAATGCACGCCATCCTTTTGATACGGCTGAGCAAACATTAATCCCCAAATAAAAGGAGAAGAAATGAGCATTACAATGCACCAAGAAATTAGAGTCGAGTTAGCAAAATAACGATCAAGAAACGGCAATAACCACTGCTTCGACAGTAAGCTAATGGTCACAATCAGAGAAAGGTTAAATAAAAGCTTAGGGGCATGCGATTTTAAAAAATACGGATTAAATCCTGTGCGCTTAGGGGCTTTAACTTCATAAGAATGGGGATAAATGCCCTCCGCATATCTACAAATTGAGTCAGAAGATCTAATTAAATACGGCGTCGTAAAGGTCGTAATCGCAGACACCAAAACAATAATAGAGTACATCGATAAATCCATGACATGCAAACTAAGGCCCAATCCCGCAATAATAAAAGAAAACTCCCCAATCTGAGCCATGCTCAACCCAGTTTGAATTGAATGCCGTAAGCGAGTTCCAGAAAGCAAAGTCCCCGCCGTAATACAGCAACTTTTACCCAAAATAATCACCAGTGAAATAAGTACAATTGCAGCAAAATGCTCCTTAATCACCATTAAATCTAATGCCATCCCAACGGATACAAAAAAAACAGCTCCAAATAAATTACGAATCGGTGAAATTAAAGTTTCAATACGATGCCTAAATTTAGTTTCAGCCAAAATAGAGCCCGTCACAAAAGCACCTAATGCAGGAGAAAACCCAAGCGATGTCGCCATAATAACCATCAAAAAACACATCGCAATCGATAAAATCAAAAGCGCTTCTTCATTTAAATACTGACGAAAATAATTAAGCGCCGCAGGGACCAGCACAATGCCTAACGCAAACCAAGACAACAGCACAACGAGCAACTTAATCAAAGAAACTGAAAAGACCGTCAGGGATAAAGTCTGATCAATCGCAAACGCCGATAAAATGGCCAATAGCGAAATCGCAAGTAAATCCTCCACAATCAAAATGCCGTATACCAGCGACACAAATTGACGGGTTTTAAGTTTCAACTCCTCAAAAGCACGGATAATAATCGTGGTGGACGAAATCGATACCATTGCTCCCAAAAATACCGAATTAGTCGTAGACCACCCCAACAGCTTGCCCGCCAAAATCCCAAGTAAAATCATGGCTGACATTTCAAAAGTGGCGGCAATTAATGCACTGCGCCCCACTCGCATTAATTTACGAAAGCTAAATTCCAACCCCAAGCCAAACAAGAAAAAAATAATACCGATTTCGGCCCAGATTTTAACCCCTTCAACATCCACCACCGTTGGTAAAAACGACGTCTGAGGGCCAACCAAATACCCCGCCAAAATATAGCCCAGTACCACCGGCTGTTTAAGCCGCTTACAAAGTAGGTTCATCACACCGGCCACAACCAGCATTACCCCGAGGTCAATAATTAAAGAAGGAAGATGAGTCATAGCTAGAAACTAGCGAGATGCTAGCGCACGGTCAAGACTAAAGATCTTAAACTTCTAATTAGGTGTAAAAATCCCTGCTACACTCTTATACCAGTCATGAAAAAAATCATCCTGCTTTGCGTTGTCCTGCCCTTATTCGCTTTATTCGCCATCTTGTTTTACCAAAAAGAAAACCTCAACGCCGCCATTGCAACTCTGCTAACTACCCACAACTCCAACTTCGACACCATTGAAGCCATCCAACTCCAAAAAGAAAGCCCCACGGTCACTCGATACAGACACACCCTAACCCTCCAACTCAAAAACGGACACAGCCTCTCCCTCATAAACCGCATCAGGCCAAGGTCTCGCTCTCATCAAAAATTCAATTTTGTCCTCTATCTCAAATCTATTCGCTTTTTTCTTATCCACTACGATTTCCAAAAAACCTCCGGCTGGCTCCTCATCCACGACACCACCGGCCAGATCACAAACCTGCCCGACCTCCCCCAATTTTCCCAAGACAACCAACGATTTTTAACCCAAAAAAACGGCCTCAAAATCTTCCACATCAAAAAAGGAAAAGTCACACAAGAATGGGCGACGACCATCCCCGTCCAAAACGCCCAATGGCTCTCCCCTACGAAAGTCACCTACACCAGCATCAGCGAGCCCAAAAAACAAATAAACCTCAGGCTTGGTCGAGTTTATTAAAAAATGACTACAAACTTACCATGTTTGTACGCGAATATTGACGAATGGATACAAACTGCCTATATTTGTACGCATCTCAAAGAAGATGGATACAAATTATGACAAATTTCGAAATTGGAAAAATAATTACACAAAAAGAAGGCTTCAAGGCATTCATCCCAAACCCCTTTCCTCCTCAAAATGGATTTAATTTTGATGCAAAAATTTACAAAAAAAATGATCAAGCAACACGCCTGCTTGGAAAATTAGACGGAATTACAAAATTATTACCAGATGTCGATTTCTTCTTACTCATGTGCTTGAGAAAAGATGCTGCATCCTCTAGCCAAATTGAAGGCACGCAGGCGACTATGGTCGATGCAATTGAAGCTGAACTAAAAATAAAGACCAACATCCCACAAGATGTAGACGATATTCTGCACTATATTGAAGCATTAAATTATGGGCTGAAAAGAATCAGCTCGGGCCAACTCCCCCTATCACTGCGATTTATACGAGAGCTCCATGAAAAATTAATGGATAAAGCCCGTGCCACTCATTTTTGTGATCCAGGAGAATTTCGTAAAAGTCAAAATTGGATAAGCGGAACCAGACCAGATAATGCTCAATTTGTCCCGCCACCTGTTTACGAAATGAATCAAGCATTAAATGATCTTGAAAAATTTATTCACTCGGAGGATTCAACACTCCCTATAATTAAGGCCGCACTAATTCACGCGCAGTTTGAAACCATTCACCCTTTTTTAGATGGAAATGGCAGAACCGGCAGAATGTTAATTACTTTTTATTTATGGAAGGAAGATTTTCTAGAAAAACCCATCCTATTTTTATCATCATTCTTTCAAAAAAATCGTGAACTTTACTATGAAAGACTCTCAGGCTATCGCAATGGAAAGGTATCAGAGTGGGTCAACTTCTTCCTTGACGGAATTGCAGAGATTGCTCAAGAAGCCATCAACATCGTAGGAGAAATCACAGCTTTAAGAGAGAGAGATTTACCAAAAATACAAAAACTGGGAGTCCGTGCATCTCAAAGCGCGGCAATAATTTTACCTAAGCTTTACGCACAACCAATTATCAATGTAACAACAATTAAAAATTGGACAGGGTTCACCAAAGGAGGAGCTCAACGCGTTGTAGATCGCTTCGTAGCCATGGGCATTTTAACACCCAAAAATCAGGACAAAAAATATGGACAATCTTATGTCTACAAGGACTATTTATCCATTTTTGAAGATAAGAGTATTTATTAAAAAATACTTGGCATAGAGTTGCCAGGGAAGCAGACTATATCATCGGCCACAGCGCGCCATGCCTTATCAAATAAAAACGCCTGCTACCTCAAATCAGGACCTAAATGAGAGGGTTGAATGCCAGTTTCAATTTCGTAATACTTTTGCCATCGATAATAGGTCGACGGAAATATCATCCCGGCTTTATCTCGCCTACTAACAATAGAGTCGGGAAGTAGACCCTTCATCACCTGCCGGATCAAATACCGATGAGACCCCGAGGGATGTCTCTGAGACGGTGGAATACGCAAAATAAACTCAATTAATCGAATATCCAAAAGGGGAAAGCGGTAATTCACATCCTTAACCCAATCGTATTGATATCTGATAGGTAGGAATTGATAAATGGCCCAAAATCTCCTTGCTGATCGTGGCTATGATACAGATGCCATTATTGAGCAAGCAAAAAAAACAGAAAAATACAGAGAGAGTACGACAGGGGTATTTATAGCCTCTTTTTTAGCAGCTGTTCATATCCGATGTATTTCTCTGTGGCTAAAAATCTCGTGACTACACCATGTAGATGATTCTCGCCTCAAAAATGGCACTCACTTTGGCAAAGACTACTTCCGAGAACTACTTGAGTTGGCAACTTGTAAGAATTATTAGAAAGCAATGTAGCCCACAACAAAGCTAATTAGCCTGGAGAAGACGCAACTACCGAGGATTTCCAATATGTCAATAAGATTCAAAAATACCATCCACACCCCAGATTGACCCCCATCACCGCCCCCTCACTGACACTCCCAGGTAAGGTCACGATTGTATCCGTCGAATTAAGCTCCAAAAAGTAACTATGATTTCCCCTAGGCACCAGCACCATCCACTGTAGAAATTCGCCTCGCTTGTCATCAGCATTAAATCCATCATCGATCATATATGACCTAAATACACCGGCCCCAATGCACATGGGAAGTCCTAATTTAAATCGCGTAGACACCATCATCCTCTGCACTGTCAACCTTGGTATTTTCGCAGTATCAGGAAGACAGAAGTCAGCCCCTAAAGTCACCCAAATCGGCAAGAATCCTGTTTGTACATCACAATAAGCACCAATCGTCTTTGCTGAAAAATCCCGATTAGAGAGCATCCCTCCTTGTACCCTAATCCCAAATAAAGGATCAACCGCCCATACGCTTAAAGAAAGTTCAAAAATAAAAAAAATAAGTATCCATAATCGATTCATATCATCGTCCCAAGGTAAAAATAACAGTCAAACAAGTAAGACCATAAACCAAAAAATCTCGAGTATAATGAGTTTTCACCGATTGACTCACCACATTACTAGACACCGTCTTTTCTTGTACATAAATAGGTCGATTTCCAGGATTAATCACAATCATCGGTCGGTCAATAATAATAGACGATGTCGGAGTTTCGGACACCAATATGCCCCCCATCAAAAGCACAAAGAAACTAACGTAAAACCCAAAGCGCATATACCAAACTCCAAAACGAAAAATACGTCCATTTAAACTTATCAAAACTGCGCTGCATCGGCACAACATCAACCTGGTAAGATCTAAACTCAACAACTTCGGATCCGGTAGGAATACGATGATATTCGCCATCATTCCCTTTACCAAACCATAAAATTGGCGCCTCTTCGGTTGCATTAAATACCATTTTTCCATCGACAACCAGCTCTGGCCGTGTGGGATCTTTTCCTCCACGGATAGTATCAAAATTTGCAAAATAAATATGAGTCCCTGCATTCACAGTCACAGCATGCTCTTTCAAGACATTAAAATCTCCCACCAGATAAATATCGCCAGACCACACTTCACTTGACGCACTTTTCCCCGAACGAAAACCCTCTGCATCAGTCAATTGGCTAAAGCAGCCCACAATCATCACAATAGCTAAAAAAATTCTCATAACACTACAAATACCAAGCCATACGTTAAAAGCCAAGACATGACATATCGATGCCGATACCGATCCCACAAAGACGCAAGCCTTTCAGTCTCTACCTTAGCGGGTGCAACAACCAACTTTTTAGCCCCCCAATACTCACGTAATTCCTGACATTCTGGATCATGAATAGACACAAATTTAACCGAGTTTGTAGGGACTTCCGGTCGATTCACCGATCCAAACACAGCTAATTTTGGAGGCCGTTGAGGGCTCGATCCCTGAGTCACATCTGGAAATACCACAATCGTCCCAGCCCTTAAAGTTAGCACTGCACCGGTAGGCACAACCACATCCCCTGTCAAAATCACGATTCCTTGCCAAGTTTCTTTATCCGCTATCACACCCTGTTTATACGTAAGTTCAGGCAACGACCATACATAAGACGCCATCAGCAGCAGACAAATAACACAAAGTCGACCTACTGCCATGCAATTTTTCCAGCAATCATCAAATTAAATACAACCCAATACAAACAGTAGCGATCCAGAAAGTCATTAAATGTTCCCGTTAACGGGGTTAAATCAGGTTCACGCACTTGGATATATATCGCAGGCCCAGTGGGAGACACCACCATATAAGACATCGTCGGCACGACCATCAGAGAACTCGGCTCTAAATAAAGAGGCGTTGCCGACATCTCATTCCCACTCACCATAATGAGCAGCAGCATCACAAAAAATCGACTCACCTCACACCTCCAGCGGCAAATAAGCCCCCATGGGCAAGCACCCCAAAAAAGTAATATCGCTGATAAGTCCCAAACGCAGCTTCGGCTCCATCAGTCTCCATTCGTTGAAAACAAAATATTCGCGGCAGGCTCAAGTCTTGATACACAGAAATAACAACAGGCCCCTGGCCGCCCTCAATCACACAAGTCTGGGTAATCCGTTGAACAGGAGCTTCACAAAAAGCATCCGCCACCATCATCAAAAAACAAATCATGCACACTATAAATTTCATTAAAATAATACAGAGTACAGCAAAGGCAATTAATAGATCAAAGGGAATGTCATCCCCCACCTTCAATCTCGCTCTATTTTTAGCAAGCTTCAAAGAAAGAAATTATTACATCAAATACAGAACAAGTTTAGGGGATTGCTAATTAAATACTGATGGTCTACTTAAAGATAAAAGGGGTGTGCCATGGAGTGTCCAAAATGTGGGTCTAAGGATAGAGTTAAGAACGGTCAGGCACTTGGAAAGCAGCGATATAAATGTAAAGGGTGCAGGTGCAACTTTA
>CAMCZW010000001.1 GCA_945888435.1 bacterium UBP8_UBA817 | reverse complement strand
AATCTGGCCTTCTTTCTGATGTCTGTTTGATACCAACATCTTACTTGAAGGCCACTTCTCTTACCTACCCAAATTCAGAGCCTACCTGCCTTTTTCTTGTGCTCAGTTTATACTTAACTTTTTTTGAAAAGACCGGACACTAGTGAGATATTGTGTTAAATTTGGAGGTGGTAAAATAAAAAAATATGAAGCATGCAGATCAATTATTAGAGCATTACATCAAAGTTGCAGAATTTATTGCCGCTGTATTTGGGTCCCATATTGAAGCGGTAGTCCATGATTATCGAAAGCCGGGAAGTTCGATTGTCGCCATATTTAATGGTCATGTGACAGATCGAAAAGTGGGGGGGCGCACTTCTGATGTGGGGTATAAACGTCTTACTGGGACATTTCCGGATATTGCGATCAATTACCCTAATCAAGGCAGCAAGGGTGAGTTATTGAAATCATCTGGCTTGGCAATCCGTAATGAAGAGGGCGATTTAATTGGTGCCTTGGCGATTAATATTGATGTTTCTTTATACGAAAAAATTCAGTCCCATTTGCAAATACTTCTTCACACAAATGTCATTGAAGGCAGTCCAGAAAAAGAAGATTTTCATTTTTTAGAATCATCAAAAGAAATGCGCCGGATGATTCAAGATACGCTTATCCGGCTTAATCTTCATGCGAAAAAATTATCAAAAAAAGATAAATCCGCCATTATTCAGATTTTAAGTGCCGAGGGTATTTTTAAGGTAAGGGGATCTGTCCAGCTTGTTTCCGAGAGCCTTCAAATGAGTCGGCCGGGTGTGTATCAGTATCTACGCGAATTAGGTGCGTAGGGTCTGGGTCTAGATAACCGCCGACCCCTTTTACTATCGAATTAAGAAATGGGGACAGCTTTTGAAGTCTTATATTCCAAGATCTTCAAGAAGTTTGAAAGTGTGATTCCATGGATAGATTTCTGCAGCACTTCGATTTTGGTGAGTATCTCCTCCATAAATAACGATGGTTTTTGATGGCTTTTCTAAACGTTGGGTGACATAGTCAAAATTTTTGAAAAATTCCTGTGAGATTGTGCTTGAAGATTTAAGCTCAATTAATATTTGGGTAATGTTGGTGCTAAACATGAGGTCAATTTCGTGATTGTTTCGATCTCGATAAAATAACGGGTTAAACCTTTTTTTTAGGTTGTAATGATATTTTGCGCATTCGGAGAGAATAAGGCTTTCGAAGAGGGATCCTTTTTGGGTCATTGTCATGAGGTTGTTTGGAGTAATACCTAATAGATATGCGAGTAATCCGGGGTCGTAAAAAAATATTTTTGGGGACTTGATGAGTCTTTTGGATTCTTGTGTGGAATATGGGGTTGATTGATGAATGATGTAGCTGGTTTCGAGTATGGATATCCAGTCTCGGATGGTGTTTGGGGAAATACCGCAATCCTCTGCGATATTGGTGGCATTTAAGACTTGCCCATTTCTTAATGCTAATAAGGATAAAAACTTTCTAAATAGAGAGAGATTATGGATATTTTTGATTTGCCGAATATCCTTTTCTAAATATGTTTCGATATAGTCTTGGTACCACTCGGATGGCGTATGTCCTCGGTCATAGATTGGTGGATATAAGCCGTTGATTAAAATCGTATTAAGATCTGGCTTAATATCGTTTTGCTTGAGTTCTTCAATCGAAAATGGAAGGAGTTTAAATATTGCAATTCGTCCAGCTAGTGATTGACTGATGGAGTCCATTAATAGAAAGTTTTGAGAGCCAGATAGGATGAATTGTCCAGGCTCCCTTCGGTCATCAGTTACTTGTTGGAGGTATGAAAAGAGATGGGGACATCGTTGAATTTCGTCGAAAATAATATGGTTATTAAATTCGCTTAGGAACCCCCTTGGGTCATTTTCTGCGTAGTCTTTGATGTCTGGGTTTTCTAATGAGATATATTGGTACTGATTAAATACGGTTTTAAGTAGAGTGGTTTTTCCAGATTGACGTGGCCCTGTCAAAGTGACGATTGGGTATTTGAGAAGTGCGTCTTTGATCTTGGTTTCGATTGTTCTTTTTATCATGAGGATAGTTTACCCGTTTTTCGCTTAAAATCAAACAAATTGATTATTTGCATGATAAATTTTGATGATTTGCACTTGTTTTTTTGATTATTTGCATTCATTTGGGGTGGTATTGGAATTGAGTTCTTAGGTGCCCGAACGGAGCCAGAATTCTATCATCTACAATCGGAGTAAGGCCCCTCGATACACCCGCCGTCGCCAAGGCTATGGCGGACACTCGGGGACCTTTTTGGTCTTTTGGTCTGAAGTCGTGACTTTCATATTGATACACCTATACTTCTAAGAACTTGATTAGTAAATCTAGGCTTCCTTTGTCTGCGGATCTGAGGGCGGTTAGGTAATCGCTTCGGTGATTTCCGGTATTAGTTAAATTTTTGTTATTCCCCCATGTGAGTGGAGGCATTTCTAATTTTTTTGAGATGATAATATCCGTCATTAACCGTGCGTGCCGGCCATTACCATTTGGAAATGGATGAATGGATACTAATCGATGATGAAACCGAGCGGTGAGTTCGATATTTGGGTATGTTTTATAATTTATCCAGGCTTTTGTATCTTCTAATAGCGTTCTTACTTCTACGGGAATTGAATGTTTGTCTACACCGATATTTTTATTGGTGATTCGGTATTTTCCTGCCCATTTCCACGTATCTTCGAACATTTTTTTGTGAAGTTCTCTTAGAAACTGATCATCTAATACCTCTCGATTTTTTATTTTGAGTGACCAATCCAAGGCTTTTTGGATATTGATGGATTCCCAAATATTGAGTTCGTTGATAGTGCTGATGTGACTTAGTTTTAAGTCGGATGCTTCATCTTCATCGATGGGTGTTTGACCGTCAATATAGGTGAAATTCATTCTTTTACATCCCATATTTTAGAAGGATTCGTTGCAATTAAGTCTCTAATTTCATTTTCTAGCCAGTTTTGCCACTCTGATTCTGTTAATGATTGCCCTTCTAATGACATACTGTGTTTTACCCGATTTAAGTATTTTTTAAGATATATTTCTGCTTGTTGTTTAACGATGGTATCAAGATCTGTTTTAGGTGCGAATCCATAAATAAAGTGGGTATTTGTGGCTTCTGCCACTTTTTTTAAAGTATGAATAGTTAATGAATCAGTTGATTCTTTGCTTTCAATCGCAGTGAGTCGTTGTTGGCTAATGCCCATTCTTTCACCAAGCTGTCTTGCGCTCATCCCTAATGCGTTACGGAGGGCCTTTATCCAGCCTTTTACGGGGCGATGGGCTAGGCTTGCGCTTTTAAAGGCGGTGAGTGAATGATTGAGTTGGCTTCTAATGAGTTGGTTTTTGTTTTTCATGAATAGGTTGTTTTACAATGTATATGTTGTTATTTTTTTATTGTACCACAATATATGTGTTGTTAAACTAGTTTTTTTTTACAATTTATATGTTGTTAATTTTGTTTTAAGCTTTTTTGAAATTATGTGTATATAAAAAATTCCCCTTCTGGGAAGGGGTGGCGCGCCATTGGCGTGACGGGGTAGTTGCTTAGTGTCGCTGAACACCCCGTCACTTCGTGCCACCCTCCGTCGCCAAGGCTATGGCGGGCACTCAGGGACCTTTTTGCTTTACTTCCTATGCGATAGATCAGTGAGCTCAAATAAAGCTGGTGTCTGCTTTTTAATATGGAATCCGTAGGTGAGTTGGTCAATCGAGGGTATTAATCTTCGTAGTCATAGGTTGATTGTGAGGGTTCAATCTTTAAATATTTTTTTGTTAAATTTGTTATGATTTCTTTAAAGAGTGTTGAACAGTTAGGTGGGAGCCGAATGTCCTTAATTAAAGTTTTAATATCTACTTTAAGGTAGATGCCATTATCTGGATCTTTTGTGGTCGTGAAATTAGATCTTCACACTCATCACTTGTTCCGCACTCTAGAGGGCCTCCGTTTTCTGTGTCTCCCTTATATTTATAATCTATTTTTTTGACTACTAATGTATACAGATCGCTACTTAGCAGGCCCTTTAAAATTTTCACTGTTGTTTTTACCCTT
Source organism: bacterium UBP8_UBA817 (assembly GCA_945888435.1). Classification (GTDB taxonomy): domain Bacteria; phylum Margulisbacteria; class Marinamargulisbacteria; order SXXA01; family SICP01; genus CAMCZW01. Next base: position 126,068 of record CAMCZW010000001.1, on the reverse strand, counting down.
ACAGAGTCTTCTTGGCCATATATTTTCCACATTGCCATGTTTTCATCCTCTGAAGCATGCCAGCATGAAATAAAATATGATTCGTTTAAAACTTTTCGAAAATCTTTAAACTGGTTTCCATTAAAATTTAAATTCGTGAAGGGCGTTTGATAGTCCTTGCTTTCGGGTTTGCTTTTTATTTGCTTTATATCTTGATCCCTTGGATTAAATGCAAAAAGGCACGGAGACACTTTGTTTACAAAATGGTCAAGATTTTCAGACATTCCATCATCAAAAAATTTTTTCAGGCTAGTTCTAGTTCCCTCCAACTTCTCTGATTTTTTTAAGTGCTGTAATGATGGAAGAAAAAGACGGTTGTTTGTCAGTAAATCAATAAATTTTGATAAGGTAAGATATCTAGTTATGATCTGATCGTCGGTAGTATTCATCTTTTAGCTTTGTAAAAGCAAAACCACCGCATGCGCCGAAATACCCTTTTCTTCACCCTCAAAACCCAACCTTTCAGTGGTAGTCGGTTTGATGGAAATATTGTCGATAGTGGTGTCCAAGTGGAGGGCGAGCTTGGCTCTCATGTCATTGATGTAAGGATTAAGCTTAGGAAGCTGAGCCGCGATGACGCAGTCGATGTTGCCGATTTTGTAGCCCTTTTCTTTTATTGTCTCCATGACTTTGTCGAGGAGGACGATGCTTGAGATGCCTTTGTATTGGGCATCGGTGTCGGGGAAGAAGGTGCCGATGTTGCCTAGGGCGAGTGCGCCTACTAGGGCGTCGATGATGGCGTGGGTGAGGACGTCGGCGTCGCTGTGGCCTAATAAGCCTTTGTGGTGGGGGATTGTGATGCCGCCTAGGATGAGGGGGAGACCTTCTGCTAGTTGGTGGACGTCGTATCCGTGGCCGATTCTCATAGGAAGCCTACCTGGAAGGCCATGGCGATGATGACGGCTGCGATGCTTAGGAGGATGAGGATGACGGGTAAGGTGTAGATGAGGAGGGCTTTAGCAGCGCTGACTTGGTAGAGGCTTTTAACGCTGATGAGTTGGAGATAGCCAGAATAGATAAATAAGCTGAAGCTGAGAATTTTGATGAGGAATTGAATGAGGGGGGCTGGGATGGAGACTAAGATATTGAGTGCGGGTTCTGCTAAAAATGGAAGAAGGCTCAGTGTCATTAATTGAAATAATTTGAGGCTGTTGGCGGGGTTGCCTGTCAGCTGGGCGATGAAGTCTGTGATGATGGATTGGATGATGAGAAGGCACCCTACTAGGAGAAATTGGGTGAGGAATGAAATTGCGATGGATGAGGTGGGTGTGGTGGCGAGAGAGCTTGCAGCGACTAAGCCTAAAATAATGAGGCTTGGGAGGCCTAATTGTTGGGTAGTATGGGTGTCGATAACGCTTTTTGGATTGGTGATGTAGCTGTAGAGAAATCGAAGCATATTATTTCAGCGACGGGGCCTCTGTAGAGTTAAATAGGGACGGAATATTGAATGCGATGGATGAGTGGCGCTTCCAGAGTTGAAGGAATTCTTGGAATGGAGGAGTGTCTGATGTGACAAACTCAACTTCGCCTTTGATGCCGACTCTTTTTTTGGTGTAATCGATGGCATCTGAGAAGGTGCCGGTATAGTCGATAAGGTTGGCTTGTTTGGCTTGGTTGCCGGTGTAGATTCGGCCGTCTGCGAGGGTTTTGGCGTCTTCGTAACTGAGCTTTCTGGACTTGGCTAAGACTGTGACAAACTGGTCGTAGACATCGTCAATCATGCTTTGGAGGATTTTTTTGTCTTCACTAGTCATATCTCGCCAACTAGAAAGAATATCTTTGTAGGGTCCGCTTTTAAGAGTATTCATTTTAACGCCCCATTTGTTGGCGGCTTCACCAAAGTTGAGATTGGACATGATGACACCGATGTTGCCGACCATGCTGCCTGAATTTGCGAAAATAACGTCACCCGCTAAGGCTGTCCAATAGGCACCCGAGGCACCGACATCGCCAATCGAAATAATGACAGGTTTGCCGGTTTCTTTTTTGAAGCGAATGATTTCGCTGTATAACTCTTGGGACGCGCCCACGGTTCCACCCGGGCTGTTGACGCGGATGATGAGGGCCTGGATCGTATTGTTTTTGGTGAACTCTGAGATGGTTTCGATGACGGATTCTGCGGTATTAGGGCTAAATGCGGATGGGGCTCCGTCCATACTGATGGGGCCGTATAAGTAAATGAGGCCAATTTTTTTAGGGGATTTAAGTAAGGAATCTCCGTTTTTAGATTTAGATTGGATTTGTTGGCTGACCCCGATGAGGACGCTTGCGGTGAATAGGGTGAGGATTATTCCGATGACAACGGCTTCATTTTTGAGGAAATTCATTTTATTAAGGGTAACATATTCAACTTCTTTCCAAAAGATGAGTTTAGCTTGGGTACTTACTCTCCGACCCCTATCAGTCACTCATTAATCCTTCTTTTTTATTTTTAAAAATAAAAAAACTGTTTATTATTTTTAACGTGAATACCGATAGGCGAAAGTAAGCGACCACCCCCCCCTATCCCGAGCTACCCATTACCCATAAGTCTGAATCCAGCATTAACACTTCGTTCGTATTCCTATGGTCTAAGATAACACTCACCCTAAATCCCTCTCTTTTCAAAAGAGGGACTTTTATCTTGAAGTTCCTGCTCATTATGTGTGTAAATTTGACAGATTGGTTGTAATTTTTTGATGTAGCTCCGGTACTATACCTCCGATCCCTTAGGACACTTAGGACAATTTTTGCGTAATGTGGATAAGCGCGAGGTGGATTTTGTGGTTGTGGTGGATGGAAAGCCTTGGTTTGCTTGTGAAGTTAAGTTGAATGCAGAAACGATTGACTCGAGTCTTTATTATTTTAAGGATCGCTTGGAAATCCCCTATGTATTTCAGGTAATTCGGAAAGAGGGTGTTGATTTTATTAAGGATGGTATTCGCGTGATCTCGGCCTCAAAGTTTTTGACGGCGTTTGTGTGATGGGCCCATATAAGTAAATGAGCCCATTTGCGGTAAATTTACTAAAATTGATAGGTCGCTGAGAGTCTTACGTCGTTGAGTGACGGTTGTAACTGGATAATCAATGAGGATGGTGGGTTTTTGCTAGGTTGATTTTCCATTGGTAATTAGTGCTTTTGGAAGTGTCGGTCATTGGATTATGTTTTTAAAGAAGACATTCCTCCGTCAACATTTAAAATTTGGCCGGTTATCCAACTGGCTTTGTCAGACAGTAGAAATGTGGCCATATTGGCCAAATCCTGAGGGGTGCCAATTCTTTTTAGCGGGTGCCTTAATGCATTGGCTTCTCTTTTTTGGTCATTATTTAAGAGAGACATCGCCAAAGGGGTATCCGTTAATGATGGCGCAATGCAATTTACTCTTATGGTTGGGGCATACTCTGCAGCAAGTGCTCTAGTCAGCCCTTCAATGGCGCCTTTAGATGTCGCTACCTGTGAGTGAAAGGGCAAGCCTAGTTGGACTGCCACTGTAGAAAATAAAACAATAGATGCTGCTTTAGATTTTTTTAGTCGCGGTAATGCTAATTGCAGCACTTTGATAGCCCCAACAACTTGTAATTTATAATCTGATTCAAAATCTGCTGGTTTAATTCTTTCAAATGACTTGAGGTTGATGCTCCCTGGGCAGTACACCAGCCCGTCTAATTCATCTGGTAAAAAATCTAAAGAAATCGCATCATCGAGTACATTTAAATGATGATATTGAATATTGGAATGTGATGTTGTCGGCTTATGTTGATTGAAAGTGGCAGTGACTTGGTCGCCATTATCGGCTAATTGGGTTGCTAGTTTTTGTCCGATACCGCTTGAAGCCCCTACTATTAAATAATGACTCATCTAGTGCATCCTTTGTGGTTTATTTTTGTGTGACATTAAGGCAGCTGAATACTAGTGACTATATTGATTGTGATCAAGTTAGTGCTGGTGGGTTTTCTTTTTATACCCCTTGATTGGACTGTAGTATCAATCGGCATTTAATTCTTAAGGGGTTAGTTCTCCCCATATTTTTGATAAAATTTATTGGTCAAAAGACATGTCGGGTCATACTGTTTTTTCTTTAAAAAAAAGTGATCAATTTCTGGATAGGCATGTCGTAGCTGGTCTTTTGAATAATATGGCTGGCAGGGCAGATAAAAGGTCCCTTTAAGTGATAGGGTTAACTCAATGAGATCTTTGGTTGCTTGTTCTAATCGAAGCCTTTCGGAGTTATTTAATTTTTGATTAAAATATAAAACAAATGCAAAGCGATCCGATTTGGCATACGGCAATGCAGTGATTGTATCTTTATGAACGACTCGAAGCGTCACGTTTAATAGGTTTACTTTATTTTTGGTAACAATTTTTTTAAGTCCGTCTATAAAGAGCCCCATATTTTCTGGGCTTAAGAAGTATTCTTGTAATATATCGGTATCATTTCCTCTGCTGAGGAGATATGCCATATCATCATACATTTCTTGATTTCTTGAGATTACTTTTGGCTGATTTTTATACCATTTTTCTTTGTAGAGCAGTGGCTCAAAATGCTTTTCTAACTGCCATCGTAGCCAGCGTCCAGCGGCACCTGTTTTTGATAATTTGAAAATAAGTCTATGAAACCAAATGGATTGTTGATTTTCTAACGGTTTAATTGGTAGGTCATACTTTGTGCGATAAAAATGGTGAATCGCCATTTCAGAAAGGTAGGAGTCTAGAGAGACAGATAAGCGGCCATAAAATAAATCAACATTTTGATTGCCTTTAATGTGGAGGTTGTAAAATTTAGCTACATCTTTATAATCCATGTGAGTGGTGATGCGATAGAGTGGCTGGTTTGGGACGACCTCAATTTCAGCATCAAGGATTACCCCAAATAAACCATAGCCGCCGATGACCAGTCCAAATAATTCCTTATTTTTTTCTCGGCTTGCAGTCACTATTTCTCCATTGGATAGCATGATGCGCATTGATCGAACGGTAGACGAAATTGGCCCTGGATTGTGTGCAATACCATGAGCATTGACGCTTAAGGTTCCACCTACAGTAAAAATATTGATGGATTGCATGGCTTTTACTGAAAGTCCTTCTTTATCCAGAAGGTTTTGGATATCGGCCCACACTGCCCCACTTTGTACCTTGATTGTCATCTTTTTTTTATTTAACTCAATATGATTGAAATCCATCATATCCAAAACCAATCCGTTTTTAGTAAACGTCTGGCCGCCCATGCTATGACGTTTACCTGCAATGCTGATCTTTAACCCGTGGGTTGATGCAAATCGTAATGCATTTTGAATATCTTCTTCCGTCCTGATTTTGACTAGCCCTGCTATTTTGGTTTGATTGAGATGACTTGCATCGTCGATGTATCCCCCATTTTGCGAAAAAATGGGGGTGGTTGATTTTGGAGAATCCGGAGCCGTTGAATATTGGTATATGAAATATCCGACATAGAGGATGATTGCAATTATCCCAATCAGAACCCGAAAACGGATCGTTTTAACTATTTTCATAAAATTAGACGTTGTCATAGTGTCGTTATTATAGTCAATTTCTCTACTTTTCTACTGGCCTGTTTTGGGGGAAACTGACAATATTAGCAATATGTCTTTCACCCACCTGCATTGTCATAGTGAATATTCGCTTTTGGAGAGCCCCTTTCGGTTGACCGATATGGTGGCGCTTGCGAAGGAGCAGGGCTTGTCGGCGATTGCACTTACCGATAATGGCGTGATGTATGGTGTGATTGATTTTTATTTGAAGGCTAAAGAAGCTGGGCTGAAGCCGATTATTGGCTGTGAATTGAATGTGGCGGCGGATATGCGGGCCAAGGAACGTGGTTTCGATAAGATTGTTCTTTTATGTAAGGACTATGTTGGGTATCAGAGTTTAGTTCAGCTGGTGACTAAGTCTCACCTTGAGGGGTTTTATTATAAGCCTCGGATTGATTTGGCGTGTTTGGAAGCGCATGCGACCGGATTGATTGCGATTTCTCCTGGTTTGAATGGTGTTGTGGGGTATCCGCTGCAACGACATCAGTTTGATGTGGCGACGGAGCGGGCGAACCGGTTGAAGGGGATATTTGGATCTGATTTTTATTTGGGGATTCAACGGGTTGGCGTGTCGCTTGAAGAGACCGTAAACGAGCATACGGTGAAGTTGTCGACAGCGCTTGGCATTGAATTGGTGGCGACCAATGATGTGTATTATGCCAAAGCTGAGCATGCGCCGCTTAGACAAATTGTAAATTGCATTCAAACTGGACGGCGGCTTGAGGATGATACCCGAGGCCAATTTTTAGGTAGAGAATCCTATTTTAAATCGCCAGAAGCCATGGCTGAAATTTTTTCGGATTATCCAGAAGCACTTGAGAATGCCGGTAAGGTTGCCGACAAATGTAATGTGACTTTACAGACGGACCAAGTGCATTTGCCACGGTTTGACTGCCCTGATGGCTTGACGGTGGAAGCCTATATGGAACGTCTTGTGAAAGAAGGGATTTCTCGCCGGTATCCAGGACGTGAAGAGTCTGTGCGCGAGCGTGTGGAATTTGAGATGTCTGTCATTATGAAAATGGGCTATGCGCCTTATTTTTTAATTATTTATGATTTTTTGGATTTTTGTTTTAAACAGGGGATTCCGGTTGGGCCAGGGCGGGGATCGGCGGCAGGGTCGATTGTGGCCTATGCACTGAATATTACGAATATTGATCCGATTGAATATCAGTTGCTGTTTGAGCGGTTTTTGAATCCTGAACGGGTGTCGATGCCAGACGTGGATTTGGACTTTTGTATCCGGCGTCGCGGTGAAGTGATTGCCTATATTGTTAAAAAATATGGCGAGGCTTGTGTCTCTCAAATTATTACGTTTGGAACGATGGCGTCTCGAGGGGTTATTAGGGACGTTGGACGGGTATTGAATGTGCCTTTGATGGAGGTGGATCGGATTGCGAAGTTGATCCCGTCGACACCGGGGCAGTATACGAGTATTCCGGAAGCGATGACTCAGATTCCTGAATTGCAGAAGCTGTATGACGATTCTGATGAAATTAGGGAATTGCTAGATATTGCGATTCAGCTAGAAGGGGTGGCCAGGCATAGTTCTACCCATGCGGCGGGCGTGGTGATTTCGAGAGATCCGTTGTCGACGGTGGTTCCGCTGGCCTTGAATGACGGACAAATTACGACCCAATATGCCATGACTGAACTTGAGAAAGTCGGCTTACTTAAAATGGATATTTTGGGCTTGAGAAACTTAACGGTGATGCAGGATGCCTGCCGGCTTATTGAAACCTATCAAGGTGTCAAAATTGATTTGAACACGCTAGATGTCACAGATACTAAAACCTATGAATTGCTGTGTACAGGTGAGACTGCTGGGATTTTTCAGTTAGAAAGTCGTGGGATGCGTCAGCTGATTAAAGATCTTCATCCGACGGTATTTGAGGATATTATCGCATTACTCGCCTTGTATCGTCCTGGGCCGCTCGGGTCTGGAATGGTGAGTGAGTTTGTGTCTAATAAATCGGGTAAAACTCAGGTCAAATATGATTTGGATATTTTGGAACCGATTCTCAAAGATACTTACGGCATGATTGTGTATCAAGAACAGGTTATGCAGATTGCCAGCTCTGTGGGCGGATTTAGCTTAGGGCAAGCGGATGTTTTGCGCAGAGCCATGGGTAAGAAAAAGAAAAGTGAAATGGATAAGATGGCCGATGCGTTTATGTCGGGTGCTGAGGAAAAAGGGTTTGATCAGGGTAAAGCGAAGCGTATTTTTGAATTGTGTTACAAGTTTGCGGAGTATGGATTTAATAAATCGCATAGTGCGGCGTATGCGCTAATTTCGTTTCAAACTGCGTATTTGAAGGCCCATTATCCTGTTGAGTATATGGCAGCGTTGTTATCGAGTGTGCTTGGTGTCAGTGATAAGACATCGCTTTATATTGATGTGTGTCGGCAGATGCAAATGCCCGTGTTGCCGCCGTCGGTGAATGAGTCATTTTCGGATTATACGGTGGTGGGGAAATCGATACGGTTTGGCTTGGGCGCGATTAAAAACGTGGGTGAAGGCGCGATTGATAGTCTGGTGAAAGAGCGTCAGGCTGGGGCGTTTAAGTCGTTGTCGGATTTATGTTTGCGGGTGGATTTGAGACAAGTGAATAAGCGCGTGCTTGAAAGTTTGATTAAGAGTGGTGCGATGGATGAGTTGGGAGACCGATCTAAATTACTTGGCACTTATGAAAAGGTGTTGGATCAGGCGCAGACTATTTTAAAAGAACGCAGTAATGGTCAAACCAGTATGTTTTCTCAAATTGGCATGGGAAATGGCGTGCAGTTTGTGGAAGATACAGATGATTATGATGTCTTGACCAATGAAGAGCGGTTGAGGATGGAGAAAGAGCTTTTGGGGCTTTATATCTCAGGCCATCCGCTTGAGGCGCACCGAAGCCGCATTGAGGGTATGAAGTTTAACTTGGGTAAATGTACGCCTGAAGATGACAATAAAATGGTTGAAATGATTGGAATTTTATCCGATTGTAAGCGTGTGATGACGAAATCGAAGAGTGAAATGCTGATTGGGACTATGACGGATTTTAAAGGTGATTTGCGGGTTTTGATTTTTCATAATGATCAGTTTGAAGAAAATGTTCAGCTATTTAAAGACGATCATGTAGTGAAGGTGCGGGGACGATTGCGAATTTCTGAAGATGAAATGTCGCTTAGATGTGACACGATTAGTTTGCTTGATTCTTTTGTTCATCAACGGCAGCTGCATATTGATGCTGAATTGCTGGATAATTTGGCCTTGTTTGAGGAGTTTAAGCGAATTTGTCGGGGACATCGTGGGGCCATGCCGGTGTTTTTTCATGTGGGAGATCAGACGGTTTTGGCGCATAAGCGGTTTTGGGTGACTGATGATGCCTTGTGTTTAGGGCAAGTTGAGGGGCTTTTTGGGACGAGTTGTACCTGGATTGCGACGTCGTAAAAATAAGAGTGTTATACTTGAGCCTCAATTTGACCTTTTGGAGGATTTTTTTATGAGTTTTATTTCTAAATTGGATACGCTAATTCATAAGCGCTTTGATGAAATGCCCGAAGGGTCGTACACCACTCAGCTATTTCAGTCTGGATTAGACCGGATTTTAAAAAAAATTGGCGAAGAAGCTGGCGAAGTGATTATTGCCGCTAAAAATCAGGATATTAGCGAGCTTAAAAATGAAGCCGCTGATTTAATTTTTCATTTACTCGTAACATTAAGGGCGCGTGGAATTTCGTTTAAAGATGTTGAAAGAATTTTAGAGGATCGGCATTCTCCAGCATCTTAAATCCCTAATTGCCTTCTCAAAAAATCGCTCGCTAATTTTGTATTAGTGGGTTTTTTGGATTGAAATTTTGGTGAGGTTGAAGGTGTAGCGGGTGTTCCTGGAAATCTTACCTCAACCTCTCGTCTAATCACTTTTTTTGGCCGACTATTTAGGTCTTTTTTAAGTTGATCGGCTTCATTTTTCCATGTGTCTTTTTGTGATTTATCCATGGTTTAAGGATATCATTGTCTGTCAACCTGGCTCTTCTGGACGCTTATCAACCAGGAACCTTTGCATGTGATCTTCGAAGGATATGCCGATGTTAAATCGATTTTGTGAAATGGTTGTGTTGATTTTTTGAGTTGTTTCTTTGTTTTTTTGCCCTTATACTCTCGCTCATGTCTGATTTATCAATGCAAGATCTGGATCATGTGATTAAGTTATCTCATTTGGAGATTTCTCCTTCCCGTAAAGATATGTATCTTAAAAAACTTCAGCAGGTACTGGGATATATGGATCAGCTGAAACGCCTGAATGTGGATGATGTAAAACCATCCAGCCATGCCATTAATCAATCGACTCGCTTGAGAGAAGATGTGGTGGTTCCTCAACCTGATTTACCTCTCGAATTGAATGCGCCGCAATGGGAAGCCCATTCGTTTCGTGTTCCTAAAATTTTAGGATAACCAAGTATGAAAGACTTATTTATATCTGCAATTGAATTAGGAAAACGTCTTAAAAATCGGTCTTTGACTTGTCGCCAGATTGTGGATGCGACGTACCAACGTATTGATGCCGTGGATCATCAGGTGAAAGCGTTTATATCGCTGATGACGGAGTCTGCGTACATCCAAGCCGATGCGGTAGACCGCCTATTGGATGCTGGGCAAGAGCTTGGGCCTTTGGCGGGTGTGCCAATCGCGATTAAAGATAATATTTGTACTAAGGGATATCGGACAACGTGTTCCTCTAAAATGCTTGAAAATTTTGTAGCGCCTTATGATGCCACTGTCATGACGAAGCTTCATCAAAATCACTTAATTTCTATCGGTAAAACTAATCTAGATGAATTTGCCATGGGGTCCTCGACTGAGAATTCTGCGTTTTTTACAACGCGAAATCCTTGGGATTTGGAGAGAGTCCCTGGCGGATCGTCTGGAGGGTCTTCTGCGGCGGTGGTATGTGGAGAAGCGTTTTTGTCGCTAGGGTCGGATACGGGCGGATCGATCAGGCAGCCGGCTGCGTTTTGTGGAATTGTGGGGATTAAACCTAGTTATGGCCGGATATCCCGATATGGACTAGTGGCGTTTGCATCGTCTTTGGATCAGATTGGACCGTTTACGCGCACGGTTGAAGATGCGGCTCATATTTTAAATGTGATTTGCGGACCGGACCCGATGGATTCGACATCGGCGGAGTTGCCTCCGGTTGATTTCTCTACTGCCCTTGGCAAGGATATCAAAGGCCTACGTATTGGAGTCCCTAAAGAAATGATGGGCGATAAAATTGCAGATGATGTGCGTCAGGCCATTGAGCAGGCACTGGATGTTTACCGAAGTTTAGGGGCCATTGTTGAATTTGTCGACTTTGATATGTTTGACTATGCGGTTTCTACTTATTACATTATTGCCCCTGCGGAAGCGTCCGCTAATTTGGCGAGATTTGATGGGGTTCGATATGGATATCGCTCCGAGTCTGCGACCAATTTGCGGGAAATGTACACCCGGTCTCGTGGTGAAGGGTTTGGGCCTGAAGTCCAGCGCCGGATTTTACTTGGGACTTATGTCTTAAGTTCTGGATATTATGACGCATATTATTTGCGTGCCCAAAAGGTGCGAACTTTGATTAAAAATGGCTTTGCAGACTTTTTTAGTCGCTATGATGTCATGATGACGCCAACGTCTCCGTCGGTTGCGTTTAAGGTTGGGGATCATTCCTCAGATCCAATGGCGATGTATTTAGCAGATATTGCAACAATACCGGCCAATATGGCGGGCTTACCGGGTATGAGCATCCCGTGCGGGTTTTCGCGAGATGGGTTGCCGGTTGGACTTCAGATTTTAGGCAAGGCCTACGATGAGCTGACCGTACTTAAAGCGGGCGATGCCTATCAACGTGTGACCAATTTTCACCTAAAGCAGCCGTCGATGAATCAGGTGGCCTCATGAGTCCTAAATACGAAATGGTCATTGGGCTTGAAGTCCATGCTCAATTAAGTACCAATACTAAATTATTTTGTGGATGCTCCACCAAATTTGGTGCTGATGTAAATACCAATGTGTGTCCTGTTTGTTTGGGGATGCCGGGGGCCTTGCCGGTGCTTAATCGTGACGCGGTCACGATGGCGGTTCAGGCGGGTGTGGCGCTTAATTGTGACATTCAACATGAATCTGTATTTGCGAGAAAAAACTATTTTTACCCTGACTTACCGAAAGGCTATCAGATTAGCCAATTTGAATTACCTGTATGTTTAGGCGGGTCTTTGGATATTGAGGTTGATGGCGCGGTTAAGCGGATTGGCATTACCCGGATTCATATGGAAGAAGATGCTGGGAAGCTGCTCCATCAGGGCGCGATGGGGATTGCGGATTCTACTTATAGTTTGGTGGATTTAAACCGGGCATGTACGCCGCTGATTGAGATTGTGTCTGAGCCGGATTTGAGATCTGCTGCGGAAGCCAGAGCGTATGTGGAAACCTTGAGACAAATTTTGAGAACCATTGGGGTTAATGACGGTAACCTCGAAGAAGGCAGCCTTCGCGTTGATATCAATATTTCACTTAGACATGTGGGCGCCACTCAATTTGGGACCCGATGTGAAGTTAAAAACGTAAACTCGTTTCGGAGTATTGATCGGGCCATTGCCTCTGAATTTATTCGGCAGCAGGAAGTACTTGAGTCAGGCGGGCGTATTGTGCAGCAAACCCGTAATTATCATGATGACACACAAACGACGACGCCGCTTAGGGATAAAGAAGATGCGCATGACTATCGGTATTTCCCCGAGCCGGATTTACTGCCTTTATTGCTAACGGATGAGCGGATTCAGTCGATTCGCGCCGCGATGCCAGAGTTGCCTCATGCGATTTGCCGACGTTATCAACAGGGCTTGGGATTAACCCGGGCGGATGCAGATATTTTGATTGAAGAAATTGGAATGCGCCGATTTTTTGAAGCCTGTTTGGCCTGTGCCCAGGATATATCTCCCAAAGAAATTAGTAAGTGGGTGATTGGTGATTTAAATGCACTACTTAAGCCAAAGGGTGGCTTTGGGCCGTCACTTTCGCTTTCTCCTGAGTATTTTGTAAAATTGATTCGCTTGATTTCATCCGGGGCGCTTTCTGGAAAAATGGCCAAAGAGATGTTGCCTCAGCTGATTGAAACCGATCAGGATCCAGATGTCTTGATGGCCAACTTGGGCGGCGGTCAGATTTCGGATGAATCTACATTACTTGAAATTGTTCGCAAAGTGATTTCTGAAAATTTAGATGTGGTTGAGAAAGTGAAGTCCGGCAAAACGGCGTCTGCTAATTTTTTAATGGGACAAGTGATGAAGCAATCCCAAGGTAAGGCCAAGCCAGATTTGGTCATGTCCTTAATTTTGGCTGAAATTAATACCTAATAACACCCGATAAACATCTATTCCCAAACTTTTTAAGTTTGGAACTGATGGCGGTCGTTGTTGTAATGAATTTTTGTAGATATTTCGATAGACTTCTTCGCGTTTAAAATTGGCAAAAAAAGATTCGACAAAAGGTTTTTGATTTGGAGCCTGAACATCACGGAATTCAATAGAGATATTGAGATTTCTAGCCTCAGCTGCAAAGTCTTGAGCTGTAAACTGACAGCCTCGATCTAGACGTAAGGTAAGACTCAGATCTTCTATGGCTTCTTGACGGCGACATCTAAATCCAAACCAAGAGCCGATGACTTCTTTATCGAAAGCATCGATGACGGTGAATAGGTATAAGAAGCCTTCTTCAGTGGGGATTAGTGTTAAGTCAGACTCCCATCTCAAGTTACTTTGTAGAGGACAGTAAAACAGAACACTGGGGAGCTTTTTCTTTTTTGGTTTTCGAATAATTTTGGGTTGAAGAAGATGAAGTACAGACATGTGACGGTAAACTTTTTTATGGTTAAAGTAGTCATTATATACAGTACGCAAATACGCACATACTTTGTGATAGCCAAGCGTAAGCTCGTAGCCGCTTAAATGGGTTAAGCGGCTGACTAAATTTTGATCTAGGGGCCTAGAAGATTTTTTATGCTGAGATAGCTTTGGTGTGTAATACCAGCTGCTTCTGTTTAACCCCATTGCTTTTGCTGCTTTTTCTACAGAAACACCCGTTGCTTTATGAAGCTTTTCGGCAGGCTCACGCTTTTGAGCTATAGCGAGAGCTCCTGTGAAATTTTTTTTTGATAGTCGATGATTACGGTCTGTTGACCAATGATTTTCAGGAGTCGCTCCCGTTCTGCATCGGGGGTCTGATGTCGCTGTTTTCGCTTGTCCAAAGCCTCATCTCGCCATCGCTAATCCCATACTCTTTGCATATGTGACTCACAGGTTTTTGACCTTTCATGATGGCCATCACCACTGCCATTTTCTCGTCAACGCTATACTTTTTTTGCTTCATTAAGATACCCTCATTCTTTACAATTTTACCCGATTTCTTGAACCAACCCCAAGGGGTTGGGATCCCCACCCCTTGGGGTTCAATCCTCTCGAGTTTATGTGTCTAGTTTAGTATGGGGGATAGAAAGCTAGTAAAACGACATCTTGCGAGTACCGTGAGTTCATTTATACTTTTTCGTCCTGTATTAGGTTTCATACTTGCCTTTGTTTTTCTTCATGAACCTTTAAATAAAGGACTGTTTTTTGCGGCAAGTATTATCGGCTTCGGCGTCTTTTTAATTTTTCAAGGACAAACCATTTTCTCATGGATTCACAAACGTTTATTACCCTCTCAGTAGGGCCTCTCCTTTCTGAAATTTTCCAAACTAGCCAAATCGGAATCGTTCATAGCGTCTTTGATCATGCCTGCAACCTTCAATTTGATCACCATTTAGTAGGTCTTCTCTCTCCAATTTATGGCAACAATCCCTACTCCATTCGAGTCAAAGCCCCCTTTTCTTGGCCCATTGGAATGTGCGTCCGCTGGAAAAAAGACGGGCTTTATTTTGAAAATGGAGACCACATTAATTTAGATAACACACCCATTTGGGCTCCGATTCTACAGGCGATTCACCTCGATACGATCCCCTTGGACGCCATCGGTGAGCAACAGTTGTTTCAGTCCTTGGAAAGTTTGATTGGACTTGGGCCAGGATTAACCCCCTCAGGCGATGATTATATCGTATGGGTATTGGAATTTCTCACGCTATTGGTACGGGAAGCCGTGATTTGTCTCGTGACGTTGCCGCCCTTAGCATGCGCGAAGGTATTCGATTTCTTGCCCAAGATGCGTCTACCCAAATTATTGTGGTCATATCAAAACCACCAGATCCTGTAGTCGCCCAAACTGTTATTGATGATCTCGAGACGACGGAAAAGCCTTTTGCGGTGACGGTGGTGGGCAGGTCGCCGTAGCGGTCTTTGAATTCGTCTTCGATGTCGGTGAGCTGTTTGAAGGTTTTGATTTTGTTTAGTTTTTGGTAGATGGCTAAGCGCTCTTTGGGGTTTTGGATATAGTCGTCGGGGATGGCCGAATACTCTTCTTTGAGGAGTGGGATGTTTCGTTTTATTTTTCATTCTCTTGCGAGTTGAAGGGCGTCTTCGAGGAGTTGGCAGTACATTTCAAATCCGACTGCGGTCATGTGTCCGGATTGGGCGTTACCTAGAAGTGTGCCTGCGCCTCTGATTTCTAGGTCTTTCATGGCGAGTTTATAGCCTGCACCGAGGGCACTATATTCTTTGATTGCTTGAACCCGTTTGACGGCGTCTTCACTAATGCTTCGATTGGTTGGGGTGAGCATATGGGCAAAACCCTGGATGTCGGTTCGCCCTACCCTACCCCTTAATTGGTGGATTTGGGACAGGCCTAATTCATGAGCATTTTCGATGATGATGGTATTGGCTTCGGGGATATCGAGTCCGTTTTCAATGATGGTTGTACATAGTAATAGTTGGCCATCGGATCCTAGAAATGACTCCATGGCTTTTTTGAGTTGAATTTTACTCATTTGACCGTGAACGATGGTAATGGTTAATGATGGAAATAAGGCTTGTAGTGCATGGTATTTTTTATAAATATGCTGAACTGAATTGTAGAGGTAAAAGATTTTTCCGTTGCGGTTTATCTCTAAGCTGATGGCATCTTTGACGATGTCTTCTGAATATTCACTCACATAGGTGATGATAGCCTTTCGTTTAAAGGGAGGGGTTTGGATGCTAGAAATATGGCGGCCGCCGGTTAGTGCTGTGTAGAGTGTGCGTGGGATTGGGGTGGCACTGACGGTAATCATATCCACGTTGGGGGTGAGTTGTTTGAGGCGCTCTTTGTGGGCGACCCCGAAGCGGTGTTCTTCGTCGATGACGAGGAGGCCTAAATCGGCGAATTTGATATCGTCCTGGATAATGCGATGAGTGCCGATGAGGATGTCGACCCGATGTTTGGGGATGTCCTGGATGACCTTTTTTTCGGTGTCTTCGTCGACGAATCGAGATAGTAATTCAATCCGGTATGGAAAGTTTTTGAATCGTGCTTTGAATGTTTTGAAATGTTGGTCAGCCAAAATTGTTGTGGGGACTAGGATTGCGACTTGCTTTTCGTTTTCAACGGCTTTAAATGCAGCTCTCAGTAATACTTCGGTTTTGCCAAATCCGACTTCTCCGCATAATAGCCTGTCCATGGGATAAGGGCTTTCCATATCTTGTTTAATTTCGTGGATGGCTTTGATTTGATCTTCTGTGAGTTGGTGGTGAAATTGGGACTCAAATTCTAATTGGTGGATGCTGTCTTCTTTATATTTAAATCCGATTTTGTTTAGCCGCTCTTTGCTGAGTTGATAAATTTCTTCGACCATGAGGATGACGGCACGTTGAGCGCGTTCCTTAGTACGTTTCCAGACGCCATCATTGAGGCTATTAAGTTTGGGATGCCCTTCTTCTTTTGAATAATGATGAAGCAGTTGTAGTTGTGTAATGGGGACATAGACTTTGTCTTTACCTTTGTATTGGATGAAAACATATTCGCCTTCATACCCATTTTGAATGAGTCGAATGAGGCCTTTAAATTGACCAATTCCGTAGGTTTCGTGGACTACATAATCGTTTTCTTTGAATTCTGTGAGGATGAGCGGGATTTCGGTGGGCTGGATTTCTGGAAATGAGGTGATTTCTTCTTTGGTATTGGTGCTGATCTCGGTACGAATTATTTTGGAGATACTGCGTTGGGTATGGGGGTCAAATGAAGTGATTCTTTCGATTTGGTTGTAGTCGATTTCCACTCGGATAGGATGCGAGTGATTGACTGGGAAAATATCGATGATGCTGCCTCTAATCGTAAATTGGCCGCGTTCAATCACAATGTCGGTTCTTTCATAGTCAAGCGCCACTAATTGCGTGGAAATCTCTTGAGGCGTGATTGGCGTGAGTGACTTCGTTAAAATTAATGGTGCTTTCATTATGATCCTGGTTTTGGTGTGTATGCGATGGTGAGGGCTTTAATTTTTTTAGCGCCATGGCATGTGAGTAAGCGGTGGGCTTCTGCTAGCGTTGTGCCGGAAGTGGCGATATCGTCGATGAGTAATATGTTTTTGTTTTTAACATTTTCTGGATAGAGAAGCTCAAATGCATCCTTGACTTCATCTTCTCTTTCTTTGGGATTGAGATTAAATAAGGCCTGAGTATGCTTTTTTCTTTTTAACAGTGGAAGTGTGACGAGGTTTTTTTCGACAATCCAGTCTCCAAAAAGAATGGATACATGATTAAATCCTCGACTCTTAATTCGTTTTGGGTGACTGGGGATTGGGATGACAATCCAATGATCTTCTATTTTATCTTGAATTTCTTGGGGAAGCGGTAAGGCTGCGATTTCTTTGGCAAATTCTTGGGCAAGTTCAATAGACTTTTTAAATTTGATTTGGTGCAAAATTTCTTTAATCGTGGAGTCATAAGAAAAATAGTAGTCAATTGAGATTTTTTGGGTGATGTTTTTTACTGAAGTATTTTGAGTGACCTTTTGGAGGCACTCATTACAAATGATGTTTTTTTGGATGGTTTTGCACTCAATACACTGCTGTGGAAAAAATAGGCTAATGACCCAGTGGAGGATGTTATCTTTCATAGCTAAAATTCTACTACACAACGGGGGGGTTTTTAGCTATAGTACGCATCTGATTTTTCGAAGGAGGTAATTATGATCAAAAACGTCCTATTGATAGGCGTTGGTGGCGTTGGCCAAGTCTTTGTCCGTAAATGGGATTTACTAGATCCTAAACCTTTTTCCCTTCATGTTGCAAGTCGTCGGAAATCTTCCTGCGATGCAGTTCGCTCTAAATGCACTTCCCCTTTTGATACTTATGAAGTTGATGCAAATGATGTGGGCGCCGTGGCTCAGCTTATTAAAAAGACCAACGCAGATTTGGTTGTTAATCTTGCTCTCCCCTATCAGGATCTTTCGATTATGGATGCCTGTTTACAATCGGGGTCTCATTACCTGGATACAGCAAACTATGAGCCGCCAGATGCCGCAAAATTTGAATACAGCTGGCAATGGGCTTACCAAGAACGATTCAAACAAGCTGGATTAATGGCCGTTTTAGGCTGCGGATTTGATCCAGGAATGACTAATATCTATTGTGCACATGCTCTTAAACATCATTTTGATTCCATAGAAACTGTTGATATTTTGGATTGTAATGGCGGAAGCCATGGGCATCCGTTTGCCACCAATTTTAACCCTGAAATCAACATTAGAGAGATTACCCAGCGTGGTCGCTTTTTTGAAGATGGTGAGTGGAAAGAGACTGATCCCCTTTCTGTGAAAATTGATTTTGATTTTCCTGGAGTTGGGGTTAGATCTGCGTATTTGATGTATCACGAAGAGCTTGAGTCTTTGGCCCTTCATTTACCAGGCGTTCAGCGTATCCGTTTTTGGATGACTTTTTCAGAATCCTATTTAACTCATCTTAAAGTTCTTGAGAATGTCGGGATGACTCGCATTGATCCGGTTATCCATAATGGGGTAGAAATTATCCCGATTCAATTTTTAAAAACACTTCTTCCTGATCCTACTTCTTTAGCTGAAAACTATAGTGGTAAAACATCGATTGGATGTTTGATTTCTGGCGTTAAGGACGGGGAACCGAAGTCTATTTTTATTTATAATGTATGTGACCATCACGAGTGTTTTCTCGAAGTGGGGTCACAGGCAATCTCGTATACCACCGGCGTGCCGGCCTTATTGGGCGCGGTGCTGATGATGGACGGGTCTTGGAATGCTCCAGGCGTATTTAATTTGGAGCAATTAAACCCAGATCCATTTATGGCTCGTATCGAAAAATTTGGACTACCTTACAAGGAGATTGCCCATGTTGCCCTTAGCTGATATCCCATCCCCCTGCTACGTTATTGATGAAAGACGTTTAAAGTCTAATCTTGAGCGTTTAAATCGAATTCAAACGGAATCTGGTGCCAAGGTTATTTTGGCCTTGAAAGCCTTTTCGACTTATTCAACTTTCCCTTTAATTTCTCAATATTTGAGTGGGACAACTGCAAGCTCTGTGAATGAAGCGCGGTTGGCTAATGAAACTTTTGGAAAAGAAATTCACGTGTATTCTCCTGCGTATAAACCGGATGAAATTGATGAAATATGTTCGTTTGCTCATCATATCGTGTTTAACTCTTTGTCTCAGTTGGACCGTTATTACTATTATTTAAGAGATAAATATCCACATGTTGAAATTGGGCTACGGGTCAATCCTGAGCATTCTGAAGTGAATTATCCGCTTTATGATCCATGCTGCACATTTTCTCGTTTAGGCGTGACTAAAGAAGAAATGGATAAATCCAAATTTGATTTTACAAAATTAGATGGGATTCACTTTCATACCCTTTGTGGGAAGCATGTGGATTCTCTTGAGCGTACGGTTGAAGTGGTTCGAGAAAAGTTTTCTGATTTATTGCATCATATGAAATGGGTAAATTGTGGCGGTGGCCATGGTTTAACTTATCCTAATTATGATATTGATCGCTTAATCCGGTTGATTAATGTATTTCGTAAAGAGTTTGATGTCGATTTTATTATGGAGCCAGGTGAAGGCGTTGTATTTGGGACTGGGTTTTTAGTCGCGTCTGTTGTGGATTTAATGTACAACGATATGAACCTCGCCATTATTGATTCATCCGCTAGCGCACATATGCCAGACGTCATTGAAATGCCCTACCGTCCTGAAATCGAAGGATCGGCACAACCTAACGAGAAAGAATACACCTATCGCTTAGGCGGCACGACATGCCTCTCTGGTGATGTGATTGGAAACTATTCGTTTGATAAACCCCTTCAAATCGGTCAAAAATTAATTTTTAAAGATATGGCGCATTATACGATGGTGAAGAGTACATTTTTTAATGGTATCCCTCTTCCATCCATTGGCCGTGTGGATCAGGATGGCGTATTCCATTTGGATCGCACATTTACGTATGAAGATTTCAAAGCCCGATTGGGTAATGTGAATTTCACGAAAAAATAATCGTACCCCTAGGGGCGTATTGCATACGCCCCCGATTGTGTGGATTAGAATCTGATCGCTGTGTCGATTCTGATATTGTACGGAGAAACGAGTTGGATGCCGTTGACATCTTGCCATAGCGGAAATTGCATTGCGGTTTTGATTGAGAACCAGTCATTAAGTGCTACTTCGACTCCGGGTGTTAAGTAGACCCATTGGCCGCCAGTACTTTCTGTGTGTTCTCCGGTTGTGCCTGCATTTGCTTTTTCTTGGGTTCTAAAGATAGTATCGAGGTGCAGGGATACTTTTTTGGAGACTAAATAGCTAGTCCCAAGGCTTCCTAAAAATTGGTTTCCAAATTGCCAGCCATCAGTGCCTATTCCGTTCATGGTGTAACCGACACCAATCTTGAGTGGGAGAAGGACTTGATCCCCATCTAGATTGGGCACTGTAAATAGCCCTTGGTGGTAAAACAGTCCTAAGGAGTAATCCACAGATCCTGTGCCGGGTTGAATAGGGACTTCGGCGGTGTCTCCGTCTTCGTTTTTAATTTCTCGTTTACCTGTGGGTAATTTGACTCCGGTTGTGAGCGCTAGTTTGGATACTTCTGTATGATGTAAAACCTTATCATAAAAAAGTGATGCATCTCCTGCCCCTGTCATGTTCCAGCTATCTAGTATTTTTTCTCCGTGGTGATTATGTATGTGCTCATGTGACCGGTTAATATAGGGAAGTTCTGCCCTAATTCTGGATGTATCACTTAATCTGTATTTGGCAGAAAAAATATAGTGCTGCGTGTTTGTTTCTTTTTCATCATGATGCTGAGGGATGGCCCCTACCGTTGATCGCTCAGATCCGACATAGACTTGATCTTGATGGATACTTTCGTAAGCGACCCCAAACTCAAACTTTTTCTCTGGAATAGGCGTGAAATTAAGTATTGGACAGGTATATGCACCGCATGTTGCTTGTAATTGGGATGTAAATAAGACCATGCTTAACAACATCCATAGTGTGGATTTGTGTTTCATTATTTTGCTCCTGAGAAAATGTGAGACTACCCCGTCCCTCCTACGCTAACGCTTCGGAGGGGTGGCACGAAGTGACGGGGTGTTTAGCTTAAGACACTTGGGAAATCGGTGGCCTAAATAAAGGCGGGGAACTTGTGTCCGTTACGATTTTTTTTTCAACTGTTTGATTATGAGATTCGGTTAAAATTGGGCAAATTAGAGTGATTAAGGGAGAAATTGGCACATCTTTATGATTTGGGAATAGTGATGCTGCTTTTTTGATTGGGCTACAATCCGGAGACTCGATACTGAGGACTTGGCCGCTGGGTGTTTCGTGATGCTCGCAGTGGCAGTTGCCGGGCGCGCAGCAGCAAGTGGTTTGGCAGGCGTCTTTTTTGGGGGATTTAGACTCGGATATCTGGGAGATGAGTAATGACGATACTCCTGTATGGGTGGCTAAAAACATGAGGGATAGAAATATACTGATCAGCCGTATATTTCTAAATTTTCTCATACCTGCATACTTGATTTAATGAGTTCGTAAAGGACTCTTGCGCCGTTAATGACATTAATTTCGTTTTGGCTGGGGGCGACTTCTACAAGATCAAAGCCAACAACTTTTCGTCCGGATTCTTTAATTTGCCTTAGTAAATAAGCTGCTTCTGCAAAAGTGAATCCACCGGGGACTGGGGTGCCTGTGTCTGGACACTCTGCAGGAGTGAGGCCGTCAATATCAAATGTAATATAGACTTGCTGTGGGAGAGCATTAATGATGGAATGGCAAATTTGGTGCCATGACTCCCCTTTAAATTGGCGTTCTTTTAATTGGAGATCAAAAAAAGTTTGGACTTTGCCATTACTTTCAACCATTTGATCATACTCAAATTCGCAATAGTCTCGGATGCCGACTTGAATAATTTTGGAGATATTTTGGTTTGAAAGTGAGTTGTAAATAATGGAGGCATGAGAATATGGAAATCTTTCGAAACATTTTCTTAAATCCATGTGGGCATCAATTTGAATGACGCCTAAGCCAGGGAATTTTTTGGACACGGCACGGATATTTCCAAGACTGGTACTGTGATCGCCACCGAGGAGTCCGACGGTTTTGCCTTGATTTAAGAAGCTTTCGGATAGCTTTTCTACCTCTTGATGGAGTTTTTCGCAGCTGTTATTGACGTCATCGAGTTCTGCTTGATCGGCGGGAGAAAAAATATCTCCGTTTTCCATTTTTTTGATGAGTCTTGTGGAAATTTCTCTTAAACGGGTGTTTTCTGATTTCCAAGTCTCGTTGACGGGGACGGCATAAACGATATTGATATTTTTACCAAGGAGTGATTGATTGAATAAATCGAGTTGAGGAGATGCTTTGATAACGGATTCTGGCCCTTTGGAAGTGCCGTCTTTATAGCTAACTGTGACATCCCAAGGAATTGGAATAATGATAAATTCTGCTTCATCTTGGCTGCAGGTTAGTCCAAATATTCCGGTATTGGTAGGATTGGGAAGGTTGTCTTGGTCTGGACTTCTTTTTGCCATAAATTGCTCTTTTATTATGAAGTGGTGGCCAGAGGCGGAATCGAACCACCGACACAAGGATTTTCAGTCCTCTGCTCTACCGACTGAGCTATCTGGCCTTCTGGAGCCGGCGAAGGGAATCGAACCTCCGACCTACTGATTACAAATCAGTTGCTCTACCAACTGAGCTACGCCGGCCTATCAGGAGTGCATGATTGTAGTAAAAAAAATGCCTTGGGGCAACCTCCTTATTTTTGGGCTGTATACTTACTCATTCTTCTTTGACTTATATCTTGCTTATTCCCCTCTAGAGAGGGGTGGCACGAAGTGACGGGGTGTTTAGCGATACCAAGTAACTACCCCGTCTCTACCATCGCTAACGCAATGCCAGATCCACCCCTTCCTGGAAGGGGAATAAGTAAATGTAGGAGGTGTGGGATGAGGTGGATTTCTATGCTACAGTTTGCGCAAAGTTATTTATTAGGTGAATTATGCTAAAGCGTGAAATTGAACGTATTATTACTAATTCTTTATCCAAATCGGATATTGGATTTTCATCTGAAATTGTTTTAGAAGCTCCTCGTTTTCTTGAGCATGGGGACTATGCGACGAATGTGGCTTTTCAATTGGCCAAGACTTTGAAGCGGTCTCCGATGGAGATTGCAGATAAGGTTTGTGGCATTTTGAATCAGGATTCTGGATTTTCTGAGCTTGGGAAAGCCTCTCCTTTAAATGGATTTGTGAATATTGCGCTTAATAATCAGGGATTGTGGACGCGATTTTTTGCTTGGTCAGTAGATAAAATGGATTTTCCTGAGTCTGATGATCGGTTTTTAGTGGAGTATGTTTCTGCTAATCCAACAGGGCCACTTCATATTGGTCATGGCCGTTGGGCAGTAATTGGGAGTTCGCTAGTTCACTTGCTTAAGCGGGTTGGGATTAAGGCGGACTCTGAGTTTTATATTAATGATGCGGGTAATCAGGTTAATTTGTTTTACGCGAGTGTGACTGGCGTCCGCGATGGTAAGGGTGTGCCTGAAAATGGGTACCATGGAGCCTATATTGCGGAGCTTGCGAAATCTGATCAGGATCCACTCCAGGCCATGCTTACCTCTCAGCGGCAGGTGCTTAAGGGTTTGGGAGTTGAGTTTGATGAATGGTTTAAAGAATCTTCTTTAATCCAACCCCAAATCAATAATGTAGAACGGGCAATTTCTGAGTTAAAAGGTCTTGGATTTATTTATGAGTCAGAGGGGGCCGTTTGGTTTAAATCGACGGACTTTGGGGATGATAAAGACCGTGTCGTCATTAAAGCAGATGGTAGTTATACCTATTTTGCATCGGATATTGCCTATCATTATACAAAATTGACTCGTGGTTATACTCGATTGGTTAATTTATTTGGTGCAGATCATCATGGGTATGTTCATCGAATTAAGGCTTGTGTCAAAGCATTTAAAGGAATTAATTTTGTTGATGATGTGACTTTTAAAGTCATCATTGGTCAATTGGTGAATTTATTTAGAGATGGTCAGCCTGTGCGGATGTCCAAGCGGACTGGCGATATGATTATGCTTGAAGATGTGATGGACGAAATTGGAGTAGATGCGACCCGATATTTTTTACTTGAAAAAAGCCCGGATACTCATTTGGATTTTGATTTGTCGTTGGCCGTAAAACAGTCATCGGATAACCCGGTGTTTTATGTGCAATATGCGTATGCCCGGATTTGTAATATTTTGTCGAAACTGGATGATGGTCAACTCAATGCCATTAAAAAGGATGGGATTGAATTGTCTCCAAGTGAGCGAGACGTGGTATTAGAAGTATTGCGGTTTGAGGATGTGATTTGGCATTCTGCGCTTCAACTGTCGCCTCATAAAGTGGTGCATTATACGTATATTTTGGCGAAATCGTTTCATTTATTTTATGAATTTAACCCGATTTTGAGAGCTGAACCTCATCAACAAGCTCAGCGAATTATTATTTTGAAACAATTGCAATTAGTGTTTAAAGAGTGCTTTGGTATTTTGGGGATTTCTGCCCCTCAGTCAATGTGATTTTATCGTATTCTCACGGACCGGATAGCAGGTATTTACTAGATCTGATTTTGAAGGCCACCCCTCCTGATCAGATTATCTTGATTTATTTTGACCATGGACTAAGACCTGAAGCGAAAGATGAAATTGAAGCGATTAAGATATTATCTGCTGAACTAGGATTAAAGTGTTGCTTTAGAAAATTGCCAATTG
Organism: bacterium UBP8_UBA817; assembly: GCA_945888435.1. GTDB lineage: Bacteria > Margulisbacteria > Marinamargulisbacteria > SXXA01 > SICP01 > CAMCZW01. Next base: position 101,294 of record CAMCZW010000001.1, on the reverse strand, counting down.
CTGGGTACCAGCGAAAATACGGGGTGTCTTTTGAGGCTGCCGCCCATAGTTTGAGGAAGAGTTTTTTAATTCACTTTTCTAAATTATTTGGAAAGAAAGAAGTGGTTTTGGGGCATCATTTGGATGATGACATTGAAACGATGATGCTGAAATTATTTCGTGGGACTGGATCTCACTGGCGGCCTTTTTTGGAGAGGACTGAAGCGTATGGCGTGACTTGGGTGCGTCCGCTTTTGGAGATTTCTAAGGCGGAAATTTTGGCCTATTTGGATGCTAATCAACTTTCGTATTCGATCGATGAGACGAATGCGGATGTGAATTATACGCGAAATTGGGTAAGACATGAGTTTTTACCACAGGCGAGCCGGATTAACTCGGATTATCGGGGGGCGTTGTTTGGATTTTTTTCGATTCAAAGAAAGCAGGCGATTGCGATTTCTGCTGAAGTGGACCGGATTTTATCGGAGTATTGTCATTTTTCGGAGAACTTTGTGGAGTTTTCTAAGGTGGGGATGGCGTCAATTTCTCCGGTGTTTTTGCCCCATATAGGTGTGAGGTTACTGACCTTGGCGTGGGCATATTTTCATCGACATTTCCGAATTTTACCACCCTATTGGGGGATTTCGTCGGTGCATGTCTCTCGATTGTGTGAAGGTTTGGAAAGTAAGATGCTTGGAAGGTGTAGTTTGCCGACGGATGCGTTTTCGGAGTGGAATGGAAAGTCGCTGGTGATTGTTCGTGGAATGAAAAAACCTGGTTTTTATTCTCATCGTTTGGAATTGGGGACTCCCCTACTTCTGCCAGAGCTTGGTTTTGGTGTTTATTTTGACCTAGGATCGCTTCCTGAAGATGCCCATGGGATTACGATTAAGCTTCCTGCAGATGCCTCTTGTGTGACTGTAAGGCCGTATTTGGATGGGGATCGGTATAAGCCGAAAGGGCTTTTAATTGACCGATGTGTGTGGAAATTGATGAAAAGTCGTCATGTTTTACCTTTTAAACGGGACAGTTTACCTTTATTTTTTTATGAGCATCAATTATTATGGGGACCAGGTTTAGTTTCTGTTCATGAAGGGGCGCTGAAATTTAATGAAAATGCACAACTGGATGACTACACCATTTACCTTGCGCCGTTATAGCGTTTCTTTTTTTCTTTTTTTCTGTTTATTCTTTTGTTTATTTGGATCTTCGCTTTATGCGGGGCGTCCGTTGATTTTGGATGACTTTGAGGATGCGAATTTAGTAGATGGTCCCAAATGGTTTTTATTTGGTGGCCTGACTGCTGAAATCAAGCAAAATGATTTTACAGAATTTCAACATTTAGGGATCAATAGTTTGCGCCTTTCTGGGACTACGACGAGTTGGTATGTGGGTGGAGTTGGCGCGTATCTCCGTATTGATGGATCTCAATATCAGTTTATGAAGTTGCTCGTGAGAGGCACTGGGACTCAATCAGGTAGTTTGCAGATTGAGCTTTATGATGATGATAATAAAAATGAGGTCTTAGAGCGTAGCAGTAGCGCTCCCTCTCAGACTCTTTATGATGATAAGTTTATTTATACGATGGATGTGACCTGGATGGGGTGGCGAGTTGTGATTATCCCCCTCACTAATTTTAGAGACGAAAATTCTCAGGCTGGCGATAATATTTTTAATCCGTCTAAAAAAGATGGGTCTGGCGGACTTTTACAGCTTCAATTTGTTGTATTTGCCAACCAGGAAAAGGGTAAAGTTGACTTTTTGATTGATTCTATTCGACTTTATTAATAAGCCTTACTGTTTTTATGTATAAAATTTTAAGCGGTTTATCTGATAATGATGGGCTAATTCTAAGGGTATCTGAATTTCAGAAGATGACGAGGACGATCGAATTGAGGTTGTTACCCCCGCTCTCCCTCCTGCCTATTGGTATTTCCAGAAGAGGAGCCTAGTTTGATTCGCCTCCCTATTTTATTTTTGACCCTGTGTCAGGATATGCTTTCTAAAAAAGCGAGCGTTACAGAGATTTTAGCAACTTTGCTGAATGTCAGTAGCTTTAATCAACTTAGTGATGAGTTGACTGCGCGATTACAGATACTTGAAAATGAAACGAAACCCTATCTTTAAAGATTATTTAAGAAACTGGTAGGCTGCTACTGCTAAGCCATAGCCCAGAAGCGTATAAGCGATTGTAATCAGGATTGGCCATTTCCATTTACCGGTTTCTTGCTTAATAACGGCCAGAGTGGACATACATTGCATGGAAACCATGAAAAATAGGATCAGTCCAATCATTGATGCAGGGCTGAAGAGTGGACTGCCATCCGGGAGTGCGGCGTTTTGTAGCGTGCTCATCATAGATGCCCCGCTTTCGACGGCGAAAATGACGGCCACTGCGGAGACAAATACTTCTCTTGCAGCGAAGGACAGGATGAGTGCGACACCAATGCGCCAATCGATACCCATTGGATGCCAGATGGGATTGAGCCATTTTCCTAAGAATTCTGCATAGGGGTGTGCTGGATTGGGGTATTCGGACAATGCCCATAATGCGATGCCCACGATAAAGATAATTGGTCCTGCTTTTTTGATGAATTGCATGGTTTGGTGCATGCTTTGGACTAAAATCCCTTTCCAATCTGGTTTTTGGAGTTTTGGGAGCTCAATATAAAATCCGGTATTTTCTGTGCTTGGGATGACTTTATCGAGGAATTTTGCGATGAGGGCGCTAATGATGATACTTGTGGCATAAATTCCAATCATGCCGACGCTGGCCCATAGTGGAGACTGGCGGATGGCTAAGAGTGTGAGTAGTAATCCGTAGACTGGTAGCCGTGCGGAGCAGCTCATAAGCGGGATAACGAGTTGGGTAATGAGGCGCTCTTTTTTATTAGAGATGGTACGGGTGGATAATATGGCGGGGATAGCGCAGACAAAGCCTGATAAAAGCGGAGCAAAACTGCGGCCGTTGAGACCCATTTTGGAGAGTGGACGATCGAGTAATGCGGCCCCTCTTGCGAGGTATCCACTACTTTCAAGTAATCCGATGAGTAGAAATAGAAGCATAATTTGAGGGACAAAGATCAGGATTCCGCCAATACTGGGGACTACTCCGTTGGTGATGATTTGGGTGATGATTCCAGGCGATGAAATGGCTGAAATTGTCATTTGAGTTTTGACGATTAATGCATCAATTTGATCCATAATTGGAGTGGCGACTGAGAAGATTATCCAAAAGCTGGCCAGTAAAATACTGCAAAATAAAATAGGACCAAAGATGGAGTGGAGTAAGATCTTATCGGGGTCATACTTTTTTGAGTGTGATGAGTTGGTTGTTACAGATTTGGAGATTTCCTCGGCCCAGCGAATGGTACTTTCGATTTCAGCTTCATTGAGGATTGGCATTTTTTTAGTGTCTGTTTTGGGATGACTTTGGGAGGCTACACCGAGAGTTTCTGCGAGGGCTTGGACTTGTGTTTTGTTGGTGCCATTGATGGGGTAGATTTTGGTGCCAAGTATGGCTGAGAGAGATGCCTGGTTGATTTTAGTTTGTTCAGATTGGCTGATGTCATACATGCTCAAAATAACGAGAGGGATGATTTGCATATAGGCCAGTTGTTTAAACAAAGCGAGTTGGCGTTGTAATTGGGTGCTATTGATGACTAATACAATAGTTGCGTCTTTAAAATCCTGAATCACTTTAAGGGTAACTTCTTCGTCATCTGATTGAGGGACTAGGGAGATGATGCCGGGAGTATCTGTGATTGTGATGGGATGTTTTTTTTGATCGCTATATTTGAGAGAGCCAATCGCGGATTCAACAGTAGAACCGGGATAGTTGACGGTTTTGTATCTTAATTTGGTGAGATTGTTAAATAAGGTGGTTTTGCCGCTGTTGGGAGCGCCAATCAGAATGATCTGGCTAGTAGGCGCCGTTTCCATGAACTATTGGGCGACTCGAATGTATTCGGCGTCTTGGTACCGGATGGCAAATTTAGTGTCGCGTAATGACAGGATAATGGAGCCTGTTTTACCGATTCGGTTATGAATTTTGATCTGAGTCCCTTGAATTCCGCCAATTTCCATAAATCGGAGGCGTCCTTCCCACTCTGTTGAAATTTCTGATATTACAGCGCTTGTATCGCTGTCACATTCTTGAAGTGTCATGTTTGGGACCTTTTATGCTTTTTATGATACTGAGTATCAGTGGTCCTATAGTATCTTTCTTGCGACTGAGTGTCAATTCTAAGAATCGAAAAGGGCTTTGGCTTTTCTGGCGGCGTTTCGGACGATTTCGGGGAGGGCTGGGTGGATATAGATTGTACCTAGGATGTCATCCAAGGTTGCATTCATTTTCATGAAGGCGATGAGCATGTGGATCATATTTGAGGCTTCTTCTCCGATGATGTGGGCTCCGAGGAGTTTTTTGGTTTCTTTGTGAAAAAGGAGTTTGGCGAATCCGTGCTCTGAGAGGAGGGCCATACCCATGGCACTGTTTTTGTAGTGATTGAGCCCGACTACGTAGGGGGTGTTAGCGGCGATGAGCTCTTCTTCGGTGGCCCCTACCCCGCCGATTTGGGGGTTAGAGAAGATGGCATGTGGGATTGGGGGGTACTGGATTGGTTTAGCGAACATATCCATGAAAACGCTATCAAAGACGTATTCGCCTTCGAAGTTGGCGGTATGTCTAAAGAGGTGTCGCCCGATAACGTCTCCGAATGCGTAAATGCCTTCGACGCTGGTTTGGAGGTAATCGTTGACGGTGATGTAGCCATTGCCATCGACGTCGACGCCTGTACTACTAAGGTTGAGCATATCGGTATTGGGAACAACACCAGTCGCCACCATGAGTGAATCTGCGTTGAGGGTTTGGGTAGTGCCATTGTGGCTAAAGGTGACGGTGAATTGCTTACCGTCGTGGCTCACTTCGGTTGGGATGGCGCTTAGTCGGACATCAAATTGTTTTGAAAACGCGGTTTCAAATTCTTTTTGAACATCTTTGTCTTCGGCTTTGACCATTCCAGAACGTACTAAAAAGGTGACATTGGTGCCCATTGCGCCATAAAAATACCCAAGTTCAACGGCAATATATCCACCACCGATGACGATCATTTTATTGGGTTGTGTAGTGTTGCGAAGTGCTTCTTTGTATGTGAAATATGGGGTGTCTTTGAGTCCAAAAATTTCGGGGATATGGGCTCTGACTCCGGTGACAATAAAAATTTTATCGGCTTTGAGGAGTTGGCCATTTACTTCTACTGTTTTGTGGCCAATAAATTTGGCTTCGCCTTGATAGAGGTCGATATTGGGGTGCCTTTGATATACTGCGGGGATGGAATTAGATTCTGCGACGATGGTTTGGGTGACGCGGGAGACGAGTTCTTTGAAGCGGACGGAGAAGTTGGTGTCGATGTCGATTTCGAAGCGGCTAGCTGATTTGATGTGGCTTGCAATGTCTGCGGGATGGATGAGCATTTTGGAGGGGATACAGCCGTGGTTGAGGCAGGTCCCGCCTAAAGCGCCCTTTTCGATGATGGCGACTTTGTTGCCTAAGTTTGCTGCGGGTCGGGTAATTTTGGATCCCCCGCCGGATCCGATGACGATGACGTCGTAATTTTTGATTTCCATGATATTGAGAGTTTAGCTTATTTTTATACTCATTAGTAGAATCTTTTTCTTGGCTATTTTCCTTCTCTCTCCTAGAATACAAGGATGATTTTATCTGATGGAACTTTAACTCGACTTATTGAAAGCGGAGAGCTTCAAATTTCTCCAATGGCAGAAAATGCTATTCAGCCGGCGTCGGTGGATTGCCGTATTGGAAACCATTATTTAGTGGTGGATGAAGAAAAAACCGGCGATATCATTACGTTTAACGATCCTATCATTTATCGTGAAATAGAAGACAACAATATTGTTATACCCCCCCACTCCTTTTTACTTGCGACAACGATGGAATATATTAAACTCCCAAATCATATTACGGCGTTCGTTGAAGGTCGTAGTTCGATTGGACGGATGGGGCTTTTCATCCAAAATGCGGGGTGGGTGGATGCTGGCTTTGAAGGCCAAATTACGCTTGAACTTTATAATGCCAATTCTCTGCCGATTCGATTAGAATCCGGTCATCGTGTTTGCCAATTGGTCTTTTGTGAAATGGATCAGCCGGCCGTGTCTCCATATCGCGGTAAGTATTTTAAACAACGCAATTCGGTAGGAAGCCGCATATTTTTAGATGATCATTGATCGCGCCTGTCCTCAGTGCCGTGCACTAGGGTCAGTTGAGATTACGGGTAATACTCTAAGGTGTCAGTCCGAGACCTGCTCGTTTAGCGTCGAGTATTGCTGCCCGTTATGTGATGCCGCGATTACCCCTGACATGATTGTGGATGATGGGATTACCTGTGGAGCCTGTCAGCGTGTCTATACGATTAAAAAAATTCATTATTTATTAAGTAACAGTATGGTTGTGGATAAGGCACATGGATGTCAGTGGTGCAATGGACCTACGATTCATCGGCAAGATTCTAATTTAACGCATCGGTGTTTCTTTTATCCAAGGTGTTCTGGCCAAGGCGATTTATTTGCGAAGAAGCAGGAATCCATTATCTTTTTGGACTTTGAGACGACGGGACTAGACCCGATTCGAGATCATATCATTGAAATAGGTGCGCTTAAAATTGATCATGAAGGCTATGATCATACCTACGAACAACTCGTTAAACCTCCGGTTGATATTGATGAACGAATTACAAAAATTACAGGAATTACCAATGAGATGGTGGTTGGCGCGGCTAATATTGTAGAGGCCATGACTAAATTGGTGGAGTTTATCGGAGACGGTAAACTTGTCGCCCATAACGCCGAGTTTGATATCCCCTGGTTATTAACGGCTCTCCATCGGCATAATTTGTTCTTAGGACAAAACCCAGTCACCTGTACCCTTAAGTGGGCCAGGAAAAATGGAGAAGTACGTGCTTCTTTGGGTGCGCTTACTAAAAAGTATGCGATTAATCACCATAACGCGCATAGGGCTTTGGCCGATGCTGCTAGCACTCGCGAACTGTATTTGATTTATGAAAATACCTTCCCGCAAAATAAACATGAAGAGACTTTGGCCGATTTTAAGATTGGGGTGGTTTGAGAGAGCTCCTCAACTCGAAAGGATTGACCCCCTGAAATTTATACCCCCCTTTAAGACGATAACAGATACATGAATATCATTTATTGTCTTAAGAATTGTAAAAATGAATAAAATAATAGCTAGTCCGGTTAAGATTCAGGTGGATCAATGCAACCATCCTAGTAATGAGGTGTACAAAGAATTCAAGACCTATTTGAAGACGCTAGATAGCCTCATCAATAGTCTCTTCAAAACGATCTCCAATCAAAATGAGTTTCTATCTTTCTTAGATACCCTCATTATCCATACGCAACAAGAACTACGCCATGGAGTATACCCTGATCTCAAAGAGGCTCTAGAGGAACATGTCGCCCGAAATAGCCTCAACTCATTAGCGAGGGTGTTTCTCGCGTCCTCATTGGCCAGGCACAATGTGTCTCTTACAGACTTGCCCTTATGGAAAATTCTTTTGGCTCTCAAGATCAGTCTACAGGGAATCCGGATCTCTAAAGAGGTTTTGCTCAGCTTGTTTGGACAATCTGATCAGCTCGTAGCTTCCTGTACAGAGACTTCAGAGCAGTCTCGATTATTAAGAACCTCGATCATCGCCAACCAAAACACCCCTTCTGGACGTACACCTGAAGAAGAGAAAAAGGATTCTGAGATCTGGGGGGCATGCCTAACTCAGTTGACCGTTTTAGATCACTTGTCCTCGCAGATTTTAGAAAAAGATAAACCCGACTTTGATATTAAATTACAGTGTCTCCATGCCAGGCTCAACGCTCACCTCTGTTCTGTAGGGTGCCAAGGGGGGTTAATGGAGATTAGGGATCAGATATTAGGGGAATTAAAGAATCCAACTTGGGAGCAACTTTCTCTAAGCCATGCTAATCTCTATGCCCAGATTCAAGTCCACTCTACTCTTCATCGGATTGGGGTCCCTCAGCTTGATGGAGGTGTTAATGTTCATGACGTCCATGCGGTGCTTTACTCTATTGCTACTCATCGTAATGTAGTCGCTCCCCAGGATCCCTATCAGTCGGCTCATCTAGAGATGGTTAAAGCTGCTGCTTCTCAAAATTGTGACTACTTTGATGATCCCCTGTCTATCGCAGGCTTGATTTTTGAGCTTGGAGAGCTTCCTAACACCCGTTACCAACTGGGCGGTCTAGCCAACCATCTTATTGAAGAATCTCAATCGAAATTGTCACCCATTTTAGAAGCACATAAGTCCGAGATGGTGACTCGAAATCGAGGCCCCTTAGCCGATTGGGCGGTCAAACTTTGTGACACTGATCCAAAGCAGAACATATCTGACTTTATCCGCCTACTGACCAGCCCAGCCACATATATGCCGGCCAATGTTCTGGTATTACGAGCGTCCGCAAAGCAGGGAAGCTTAACCATATTTAAGGCTGTTCTTGAGAATAGTTCCTCTTTAAATGATCCCATTGATTGGACTCAACCGATCCCTTGCGATCCTGATCAACGGTACTGGCTCCATATAGCCTTAATGGGTGGAAATAAGGGTATTTTAGATAGTATTGTCACAGCAATGAATAAGTCTACAGACGGAAAAATTATATTAGAAGCTCTCAGTAATGATACCAATTACTCACTTATCCATCATGCGGTCGTATCGCCTGATGGCATATCACTCTCTTTTTTAATTAACACTCTACCTTTCTGTATTAGTGCGCAGCTACAGCAGCGATTAGATGGCTATACCCCCATTCTTAGAGCTGCTTTTTGTGGCAATCATCACGGGGTAGAAGCGCTGCTAAATCTCTACAGAGAGCAGGCTATCCCATCCGTTCTTGCCCAGAAATCAGGACTATTTGGGATAACCGAAGATTGGCAAAACTTGCTGCATTTAGCGGCCCATTCCGAAAGTAAAGAAATTCTTAACACGGTCTTATCTGACCCTGCGTTTATGGAGTTATCCCCTGCTGATAAACGAGAGTTTATTTTGGCCGAAACTATGGGGTATCTGGATCCCCTTCATATGGCGGGAGCGGGTGGCCATTATGAAATCTTAGAGCGGCTGCTTCAAGAATTACTCGCTACTGAAGATACTATTCAAGCTAAAATTAATCAGCTGGCATCCTATTTGGAGTATCCATTTAATTTGGAGGCTCTCACTCTAAATCTTGATCAATTAACAACGTTTTCCCTGTACAGAGCCGTCCTATCTCCGCGACTGTTTATATCGCTATTGACTCAACTAAAACAGTGCAAGAGACTACTCTTTCATCATGTTGACTTTACAGAACTTACCGTTAGTACTATTGAAAAATTGCCTGACCTGTCGCATGTGCAACTAATGCATTTAAGTGCTTATCAGATTTCTCCTAAAGTCTTTCTTGCTTTCTTGGCCAAAACAAAAGTCGAAAAGCTGGATTTATCAGGTGTAGACCTGAGAGACTTTACCGTTGAGGAAATTGAATTATTGCCGAGTCTGTCACATGTGAAATCGATTGATTTAAAAGATGCTCATATTTATCCTAAAGTTCTTCTTGTTTTCTTGGCCAAAACAAAAGTCGAAAAGTTGGATTTATCAGGTGTAGACCTGAGAGACTTTACCGTTGAGGAAATTGCATCATTGCAGGGTCTGTCGTATGTGAAATCGATTGATTTAACAGATGCTCGGATTTCTCTTGAGGTCCTTGTTTTCTTGGCCAAAACAAAAGTCGAAAAGTGGGTTTTATCAGGTGTAGACCTGAGAGGCCTTACTGTTGATGATATTGCATCATTCCCGGATCTATCGCATGTGAAATCGATTAATTTAAACGAGACTGGGATTTCTCTTGAATCCCAAAATGCTCTCTTGGCCAGAATAAAAGCTAATTAGATCAGACCGGACAACCGCATCTGAAATCGATTGATTTAACAGGTAGTCGGATTTCTCATAAAGTCCGCCACGCTCTCAAAGTGTTGCCCGATTCTTAGACGTAATCACCATTCTCCTACCTGTCCCGAATGCTCTTGAGGAGACTTTGAGTCCTGTGGGGGCTTGGCGGCGTTTGTATTCGTTTTGATGGACGGCGGAGAGGACCCATTTGACGGTTTTTAAGTCGTAGCCGAGTTTGATGATGTCGTCTTCTTCTAAAAAGTTTTCGATATGGAGGGCCAGGATCGCGTCTAATACGTCGTAGGGGGGCAAGGTGTCCTGATCGGTTTGGTTGGGCTTGAGTTCTGCTGAGGGGGCCTTGGTGATGATGGCTCTGGGGATGATGTCCGACATTAGGTTGGCTAATTGGTAGACCTGAGTTTTAGTGACATCCGCAATGACGGCTAGCCCGCCATTCATGTCGCCGTATAGTGTGCAGTACCCGACAGCGAGTTCACTTTTATTGCCGGTCGTCAGGAGAAGGTGTCCGTATTGATTACTGTAGGCCATGAGTAGATTCCCGCGAATTCGGGCTTGAATGTTTTGTTCGGTAATATCGGCTAATGGGGTATCAAAACTTTCGGTGAGTGTGGTTTTAAAGCTTGTCATTAGAGGGCCAATCGGAAGTGTTTTAATCTCGATACCTAGTTTTTTAGCAAGATGTACGGAGTCACTAATACTGCCTTCGGATGAATAGGGTGATGGCATCGTAATGGTGAGGATATTCTCCTTTCCAACGGCTTCAGTTGCGAGTGCGGTGACAACTGCAGAATCGATGCCGCCGGATAATCCAATGAGTATTTTTTTAAATCCTATTTTTGCGACATAATCTTTAATCCCTAAGACGAGTGCTTCTTTGAGTTGTGCAATGTCATTTTCTTCCCTGTTGCTAATGGGGTCATCTAAAAATGGATAGTCGTGGGTGGTATGTTGGATTTTGAATCCATTGGATTCGTGAATCACTCTTCCGGTCGCGGAGATAATGCCGCTATGCCCGTCAAAAATTAAGTCATCATTGGCCCCGATTTGGTTGACATAGACGATGGGGACTTTATAGGTGGAGGCATGTTTTTTAAATAGGTTTCGTCTGCGTCGTGGTTTACCGATTTCGTAGGGGGAGGCCATGATGGCGATGATGCATTCTGCACCGGCATTGAGGCTGGCTTCGATGGGGTTTTGGCTATAAAGCGTGGGGGCATTGTTAAACCAGACATCTTCGCAAATTAAAATCCCGATTTTTTTACCTTTAAATGACCAGACTTTTTGAGATTGGTTCATATCAAAATATCGGGTTTCTTCAAAAACATCATAGGTTGGGAGTAAGGTTTTGGCTTGTTCAAATATGCTTTTTCCGTTTTGGATAACGCCGGCCATATTGTGAAGGCCTTTTTCTCCATTAATATTACGTTTCGGATATCCAATTAAAATGGCGGTATTAGGATATGAGAGACTAAATTCTCTTAGCTCTTCTAGTTTCTTTTCGATGTCATTTAAAAATTCCTGGTGAAATAAAAGGTCTCGTGGGGGGTAGCCGGTAAGGCATAATTCTGGAAATATAATCAGATCATTCTCATTACCATGGGCTTCAACTGCGGCTTTAATTTGACTTGTGTTTTCGTCTAAATCCCCTATTTTGGGGTTAATTTGTGCAATTGTGATTTTCATAAGTTGCTTCAGTATACTAGAATGCAATTTGTTATGACTATCTCAGAACTGATCGCACATGAAGCAAAAAATATCTTATCGATGATTCATTCTCGTTGCGAATTGATGCACCTAGAACGCGTGACAAATAAGAGTGAGGGGGAATTTATAGAAATTTCTCATCGCTTATTGGACCGTTTGGATCGATTGGGCAGTTTTGCTGCTCTCTTAGGGGGTGAAATTCACTTTGACTCCATGGATTGCCGTGAAGTAATTGAAGATGTGGTTGCGGATGCTGGAGATAGCTTTTCTCATGTGATGATTGAATTTAAGGATTGTACACTTACCCCCCCTCTTATTTTAGGAAATTGCCTCTTTTTGTATCATGTTTTACTTAATCTGGTGATTAATGCAGTGCAGTCTATGGATGAAAGCGGTAAGTTAGTGATTACACTCAGCGCCGAAAGTCAGGTCATGATTGATGTCCAGGATTCTGGATTTGGGATGGATGAACATGTCTTGGCTAATTTATTTGAAAAATCTTTTTCAACTAAACAACAAGGGTCTGGAATTGGGTTATCATTGGTTAAAAAACTAGTTCAATTTCATCGTGGCACGATCGAAGTAGAGTCTTTTTTATCCAAAGGGACATCGTTTCGATTGTTTTTCCCTTTTTACTCCCCATCTGATGTCAAAACTCTTCCAACTGAATTTATTCCTGATGGTAAATTAGAGACGGTCTTGGCACTTTTTAAAAAAGAGTCTGAGACGATTCGTAGAATGTTGGATGAGCGAAACTTTAATGACTTAGATGTGTTTGTATTCGCGTGTTCCAGAAAGGTGTATCAGGTTTTGATGGGACGATAGTCCTGATAATGTGGCCAGATTAATCGATTGCTGCATCATATGATGGGTAATGCTTTTTTTGAGTAAATGGAGTAATTCCTGATAAATAAAGGGTTTTGCGATAAATGCCTCGATGGTGGAGAGCGTTTCTTGATTCATTGACTCAGTGAGGATTGGGTTGCCGCTCATCGCAATAATTTTGATACTTCTGCTGGTGGAGTGAATCATTTGGCATAATTGATCAATGGCATAATCTGGTAAATGAATATCTAATAGCACGATATCCAAATTAGGGATTTTTTCGACGAGACTAATCGCTTCTTGTCCGGTATTGGCTTGATAGACGTGGTAGTGAGGCGTGAGTAATTCGGCCAGATTGCTTGCGAGTTCGTTTTCGTCATCGACAATGAGTATTTTATGGATACCTTCTGGTTCTCCAATCTCTTTTTTATTTAAGGTTAGATATTCATTATGGGTATATAAATGGACGAGTGCTTGGCTGACCACTTGAGTAATTTCAGCCTCTTGAATGGGGTGATTGAGAATGGCAAAAATTGCAGGATTGGATTCTTTTTTTTTCTTTAAAGCGTCAAAGTCGGATGTGTAGATTAGAATCACTTTACACAGGTGTGCACGAAGTTGGTGACTCTGGATGAGTTGCTCCTGAGTGGGATCCTGGATGATGATAATGTCCATGCGCTGGTCGAGTTGGTGGAGAATATTGGGGATTTGATAGTCGATTTTGTGGGAAGTAGTTTTGGTAATTGTGTCCTGAATATCAGTGTCACAATTAATGAGATGTACGCAGACGTCATGGTTTAACAAACTTTGTATCATCACATCCCCCCTGTTCCATACCCCTATGTGAAGGTACAATCTTAATCGCTTTTTAGCCTACTTTCAAGCACAGGAGTTATCATGCTAAATATCCATACTCTGTCGGTTGGACCCATGGGAAATCTGGTTTATATCATTGCCGATTCGGTTTCTTTGAAGGCCGCTGTGATTGACCCGGCTTGGGATGTAAACGCGATTGTAAAGTGTCTTAATGACCATCATTACAGCTTGGATAAAATCTTACTTACCCATGCTCATTTTGATCATGTGAATGTACTGATTCCCCTACTCTCTCAATTTAATGTCCCTACTTATGTTTCTGCTCATGAAACTGAGGTGCTGATGGATCCAATTAAATCTGTTCAATTTATTTTTACTGAAGATAAAGATGTGATTTTGCTAGGAGAACTATCTATTAAATGTATTTATACGCCGGGCCATACGCCAGGTGGACAATGTTTTTATTCTGAGCCTCATTTATTTACGGGCGATACTTTGTTTGTTGGGGCTTGTGGACGCTGTGATTTCCCCTATAGCGATTTGGCGAAAATGTACCAAAGTTTATCTGTAACGCTTGCGTCTTTGCCAGAGGATACGGTGATTTATCCTGGGCATGATTATGGAGAAACGCCGACGGATACGATTGGACATCAAAAAAAGACGAATCCTTATATGAAAATGGGAGGTGAGGATCGGTTTTCTCGGATTAGGTCTGGAGTTTAGGGCGGCTTCTTCAATCGGTTTAATAACTCGGACTTTGTTTTTTGGTAGTCTCGTTTTTGGCGGATATAGCTGGTTTTGATGTCTTGATGTGATTGTAGTGTGGTGAGGACATCGGTGGAGGTTTTAACGCCTTGATCGTAGTCCTGAAAAATCGCTGCGAGTAATTTTTTGGATTGCATAATCCTGTCTTCGGACCGATGAATTAGCTCATGGAGATGGATGAGCTCTTCCTGTTCGCTTTGTAGTGTAGATGTCATATGGGCGGTTTTATAGGCGATTTCCTGTGTCAGTGCGCTACTTCGTAATGTGGCTGAAGTGAGGTCCGATCGCCGTTGATTGGCATCAAAAAAGATGAATTGGGCTCTGATTCCAGCTGCGATTTCACCTCGGTCGGCTAAATCTGCATATTCGCGTTCGGTTTCCGTATACAGAATGTAATTTCCAAAAATATCGATAGTCGGCCTATTTTTTTGACTGAGCTTTTGTCTTTGGAGCGCTTCCATCTTTTGATGCATTTCCCATTCTTTCATTTCTATGGATTGAGATGCTGAAAATGCTTCTGTTAATACGGAGTCATCCAGATGCGGGATCATTTCCAGTGTTACATCAACTAAGTCTGTATCCGATAGTCCTAAAATAGCGTTAAGCTTAATTAAGAGGATTTTCTTTTCATGGTGATTACTTTCAATGTCTTCTTCTAGCTTGTTTTGGTAAATCGTAAAGGCGAGTAAATCACTTTGAGTTAATAATCCACGATTAAACCGTCTTTTTGTGGCCTCAAAATTACGCTTGGTTTGGGTTAATACTTCTTCGATGCTGCGATTCATTTCTTCGGTAAACACAATATCCCAGTACAATTTTTGGGCATCATTTAATTCGGATGCCATGGTTTTTTGAAGGAGAGCCTGTGTTAAGTCGACTTGGGCGTTTCTAATTTTGTCCTCAGTGTGATCCTGCCCGCCTCGAGAAAGATTAATGACGGCATCTACACTGCCTATTGGTTGAATTTTTGTGTCGTCGATTCCGCCGTTATAAAACCCTATTGTTCCGGCCGATGCGGATAGTCTTGGTAGCAAAGACCTTTTTAGATGGCCAGTTTTGGCTTTTTCAGACTCAATTAAGTGTAACTCACTTTTAATGAGTGTGTTTTTTTGCGAGATTATGGGTGCTAAATCGTCGTAGGAAAGTGAGAGTGGTGCTGGTTCTGCTAAAATGACTCCTCCCATAATAGTGAGGAGAAGCCAGGCGAAAACGCATACGACACTACTCTTTTGGGTAAAAGAGATTGATTTCATGTGGATTCCTTTTGGATATGATGGTTAGTCTAAATTATCAAAGGCAATTAAGAGTTTTTTGCCATTTTCAGTAACAAAGACATCGATATTGTACGGTGTACGGATCGATCCTTTAGGCAAGGCCCCGATAAAGCAATCACCCGCTAAAGTTAGTTCCAACTCTTTTTTATCCCATCCTTTTTTGGATTTTGTTTCGAGTACGGCCTTTCCTTTCTTTTCAAATTTAGATAACGAAAGCGCTTTCATTTTAGGGGTATAGACATAGACGCGAACCGTACCATCTTCGCTACGGACAAGTTCTCCTTTATAAATTAAATTGGCTTTTCTACCTAATTTTGCATCAGAGGCCTGAATGGCTGGCGCAACCGCTCCCCCATGAATCGGGGCATCAGTGACTTGGGGTCCATGTCCTCCATCATGTGCAAATACGGCTGTGCTTGCGAGTAGTACTAAGGCTAAAATTAATTTTTTCATTTCCAATCTCCTTGGGGTTGCGTTTGAGTTGTTTGACTCAATTTTTCAATGGCTTTTTTGCCATACCGATAAAAAAGTGTGGGCGTTACGATGATATCGAGTAGTGTAGAAGATAATAATCCTCCAACGATAACCACTGCAACCGGATATAAGATTTCCTTACCCGGCTCGCCCTTTGATAGAAGCAGGGGAACCAATGCCAACGCCGCCGTAAATGCCGTCATTAATACCGGCACCAATCGCTCCTGTGCACCTCTAAAGATAAAATCCTTCGTGAAGGTTTCCCCTTCATGCTGAATCAGATGGATATAATGGCTAATCATCATAATTCCATTACGACTGGATATCCCGCATAAGGTAATAAAGGCAATGAGGGTTGCGACCGAAAATTGACGCTCTGTCATATAAATCGCAATTAAGCTGCCAATTAATGCCAGAGGAATATTTAGCATAATTTGAAGGGTAAGCGCCATGGACTTAAACTGCGCGTATAACAGGCCTGTAATGGCAAGAAGTGAGATTATGCCAAAGATCATAATCAGCCGACTGGCCCGCTGCTGACTTTGAAACTGACCTTCAAGCGCAATATGATACCCTTGTGGCACTATTATTTTAGCTAAGCGAGTCTTAATATCGTTGACCACACCTCCTAAATCGCGACCTTGGGTATTGGCCGAAATAACAATGCGCCGCTGTAGGTTTTCTCGATTAATCATACTGGGCCCGGTACTTTGATACACTTCGGCAATATCATCCACTTTGACAATATGACCGTTAGGAAGTGTTTTAACCAGGATATTACCGATGGCTTCTGGTGTTTCTCGGGAAGAGTCGTCAAGGCGCATGACAATGTCATACAGTCGCTGCTTTTCGATAAATTGTGCAACCGTTTCTCCATTGAGATACCCCTCTAAATCCTGAACCAGTTCACCTGGACGGATGGCAAGCCGAGAGGCTTCTTCTCGATCAACAGCAATTTTAAGCTGGGGGATGGGGATATTGGGTTCAAGCGCTAAATCGACGATTCCGGGTATATCTTTCAGGCTCGACTCGACTTGAAGACCTAATCGCCTCAACTCCGTTAAATCGCTACCAAATATCTTAATCGCTATCTGTGCTCGGACTCCCGATAGTAAATGGTCCAATCGATGGCTAATGGGCTGCCCGATATTGACGTAGATATCTCCACAAGCCTCACTCTTTTCCCGCAATTCTTTGAGTACCTGCTCTCTTGGGCGACCGCCTTCTTTAAAGTCCACATCGATTTCACTCCAGTGGACGCCTTCGGCATGTTCGTCCATTTCAGCTCTACCGGTACGCCGTATGGTTGATTTGACTTCGGGTATTGATAGTATGGCTTTTTCGACCCGTGTCCCTAATTCATCGGATTCGGCAAGGCTAATCCCTGGCTGGGCCGCAATGCCAATGGTCGCTGTCCCTTCATTAAAAGGCGGTAAAAAGTTTTTACCCATCAGAGGGATTAATGCCAGGCTTAACAGCAGCAACACCAAACACCCGACCATCACCTGATACGGACGATCAATACACTTCGATAAAATGCGTTTTTGGAGAGACTTTAAAAATCTCACTACTCGGTTGTCTCCTTTGTGAGTTAAGGCCGATCCTTTGAGTAAAAACGAGCATAATACGGGTGTCACCGTTAGTGAAATCAGGAGAGAGGCAATTAAGGAAATGATATAGGCCAAGCCAAGCGGCTTAAATAGTCGACCTTCAATTCCTCCTAAAAAGAAAAGGGGTAGAAATACCAAAATTACAGTGAATGTCGAATAGATAATGGAATTTCTGACCTCAGACGACGCTTCGTAAATGACTCGTAATCGCCCTTTTGGAGAGCCTAATGCTTCATTTTCGCGTAATCTTCTAAAGACATTTTCCATATCCACAATGGCATCATCCACCAGCTCTCCGATGGCGATGGCAAACCCGCCTAAAGTCATTGTATTGATGGTTAAATTGAATGCCTTAAAGACAATGACTGATAGTAATAGCGACATAGGGATTGTTACCAGGGTAATCAGCGTACTTCGAGTATTCATCAAAAAAATAAAGACAATGATCGCCACCATAATTGCCCCATCTCTCAAGGCTTCCATGACATTATGATTGGCCGCCTCAATAAATCGGGATTGCTTAAATAGGTCGGCATTCAGAACCACCCCTTTCTGAAGCGTTTTTTCGATATCCTTGAGTGTCTTTTCAATTTCTTGAGTAAGCTCGATTGTCCCTGCTTTCGGTTGTTTTTGGATTGTCATGACGACGGCATGCTGACCATTGATACTGGCTTCGCCTCGTTTGGGTTTGGGTCCGATTTCGACTTTTGCAATGTCTTTAACCAGAACGGGTCTTCCGAGATGAATACCGACAACGGAGTTTTCGATTTCTTCTAGAGAAGTCACTCGACCCAATGGGCGAATTAAAAACTCCTGGTCTCCGATATCGACAAATCCACCTGTCGTATTATTGCTGATTTCAGAAAGGGCATGTTTGCACTCTTCCATCGATAATCCCTTTTTCTGCAATAAATCACTCGATACCAAAATCCGATATTGTTTGACCTCGCCTCCCATAACGACAACCTGGCTAATCCCCGGTATCCCCATAAGTCGTGGGCGAATGGTCCAGTCCGCTAGGGTACGTAGTTCCATTGGAGATAAATTCGGATCATTTGACGTTAGCCCAATAAACTGGATTTCTCCCATAATGGATGTAATCGGCCCCATTGCAGGACGTATTCCTTCGGGCAATCGATCACCTAGTAATTGAAGCCGTTCTGACACAAATTGGCGGTTTCTGTAAATATCCGTTCCCCATTCAAATTCGACATGGACAATAGAAACCCCAATACCGCTTGATGATCTAATACGAGTGGCACCCGGTAATCCATTCATGACAGATTCAATTGGCAAGCTGACTAAAGTTTCAACTTCTTCAGGCGCAAGGCCATGGGCTTCTGTCAAAATGGTGACTGTCGGACGATTTAAATCTGGAAAGACATCCACAGGTAAACGAGAGCCTACCCAAACGCCATAAGCCATGAGTAAAGTCGCAACCAATAACACTAAAAACCGATTTTTTAATGCATATTTAATTAATGCATTGAGCACATTATTTCCTCCTTAAGTTCAATTAAATCTTCCGATGAGACCCATCACAAAATGGGGATTTTAACGTATGTTTACACATGCACAGATAAACTTCCTGGGGCATGTCGATGACGAGTTTTTTGGGTTGGAAATCGGTGCCTTGGTGTTTGCCGTCGCACCAGGGTTGGGTGTCGGAGAGTCCGCAGCGGCAATAATAATAGACGCCAGGATCTAATCGCATGGCTTTTGACTTTTTTTGGACGATTTTGGGGAGTTTTTGAGGCTCTTCTTTACTCATTATGGGTAACTATACTACTTTAGGTGGTCTATGTACAATTTTAGTACTTGGCCAACTGCTGATAAATCGTTTTGGAAAAATTGTCCAAAGCCGATTGTCGGAGTTGCGCCGATGGATGGATATTCGGATAGTGCGTTTCGGCGTGTGTGTAAGTTGGTTAATCCATCGATCCTGACATATACCGAATTCACCTCTGCGGATGGCATTCATTACAATGCTGAAAAAGTGAAACGACGGCTTCAGTTTGATGCATCCGAGCGTCCAATTTTGGCGCAGGTATTTGGTAAAAACCTAGCGACTTTTGAAACTGCTGCGAAAGTATGTACCGATATGGGTTTTACCGGTATTGATTTAAATATGGGGTGTCCATCAAAAAAAGTTGTTAAATCTGAACATGGTGTGGCCTTACGAAAAAAGCCAGATTTGGCGTATAAAGTGATTGAAACCGTGGCCAGAGCAACCAATCTGCCGGTATCCGTCAAAACACGGTTGGGCTGGGATAATGCGGATGGATTAATTGAATTTTGCCAGGGTGCAGAGGCTGCGGGTGCAGATATGATTTGTATCCACGCGCGTACCTATAAGGTGCCCTATCGTGTACCGGCCCACTTTGACCCGGTTTATGAGATGAAACGCCATGTGGGGATACCGATTTTAGGAAATGGTGGGATTATTTCTCTTCAGGATGGACTTAATAAGTTAGGTAATTTGGATGGCTTTTTGATTGGACAGGCGACTTTTGGTAATCCTTGGGTGTTTTCGGAGACGGGCAAGCCGCCCAGGCTTCAGGATCGCTTGTCGGTGATGCGCTCCCATTCGGACTGGTTGATTGAGAGTAAGGGTGAGGCAGTGGGATGCCGTGAAATCCGTAAACATTTATTGAGTTATATTAAAGGATTTGAAGGCGCTAAGATTTTTAGAAGCCGGTTATCTCAAGTGGCAAGTTTGGCTGAAGTCATGGTCATTTTGGATGAGCTTTCGACTTTGGATTTTATTATTGATTCGTCGATTGAAGATGCTCCGGTTGAGTTAGAAGATACGTCTGAATGTGCGACATGTGAGTGAGGAGCTTTGATGAGTGAATTTCCTGTTCATTTAGTGAAATCTAGACGACGCTCTGTGGCCATTAAGGTCAATCATGATTTGTCGGTGGAAGTGCGTGTCCCTTTGCGCTTTAAAGCCTCTGATCTGGATTCCATTTTAGATCGGTATCACCATTGGATTTCTAAAAAGAGAGATGAAATTTTGACACTCCCGAAGGTAAGAGAATTACTCTTTTTATCTGGAGAATTGGTTCCTATTTTGGGTAAAGATTATCCGGTAGTTATTGAAATTGGTAAAAAGCTTCAAGCGTCTTTTACAGCCGGAACTTTGTTACTGACGGTTAAATCTAGTACTACTGAGGATGCTATCAATAAATTGGGGATGAAATGGTATCGCGGATATGCCATGGAAGTGATTGAGTCGAGAGTGGCTTACTTTTTGTCGCAATTTAAAAAAGAACCGACTCGAATTTCGATTAAATCCATGAAAAGCAGATGGGGAAGCTGCTCTACATCCCGTAGTCTAAATTTTAATTGGAAATTAGTGATGGCACCGTTGAGGGTGCTTGATTATGTGGTGATTCATGAAATGTGTCATATGATTCATATGGATCATAGCCATAAATTTTGGGCGGAAGTTGAGAAGCGGGATCCTGATTATAAGCTGCATAAATTGTGGCTGAGAAAGCAGGGTCGGACTCTATAAAAAAAGTGCCCGTATGGTACACTCGTTACGACTGTGATTGTTACTCATTAAGGAGTTTTTATTATGAAATTTAATGTATCTGAATCGATTGCTTCGTCCGATGTATTGGTTGTTGGCATTTATTCGGATGATCTGGCGCTTACTGGGTATCCGAAAGATGTTTCTAAGCTTGTGTTGCCATTGATTAAACCATTGGTGGATTCTGAAGCTATTGAAGGTAAATTTCAATCCTTAGTCCCGATTTTGAATGCGGGTATTAAAGGGTTTTCTGCTGTGATTGTGGTGGGGCTTGGAGACAAGGCCAAGATCACGTCTGCAAAATGGCGTACTGTTATCGGGGATGCGGCGCGAGCTGTGACTCAATATAAGTTTAAATCGATGACCGTTGTTTTACCTGTTGGATTGGATAACAGCGTTGCTGGCCAAGCGACTTCCGAAGGTATTGGGATGGGACTTTATAAGTTTGATCAGTATAAAACTGAGAAAAAACTGGGATCATTAGAGTCTGTTTCTGTACTGGCCTCAAATGAGAAATCAGTGGCTTCTGTTAATACTGGAGTCTTAGCCGGAACTTCTATTGCCTGGTCGGTCAATTTGGCGCGAGACCTGGCCAATATGCCTCCCAATGATCTTTTTCCTAAAGCATTTGCAGATCGGACGCGTGCATTGTTTGGATCTGATGAAAATGTGACTGTCAAAATTATTGATGAAAGCGACGCTAAAAAACTGGGGATGAATGCCTTTTTAGGTGTGGGGCAAGGATCCATCTTTGAATCCTATATGGTTGTCATCGACTACAAACCCAATGCAAAACAAGCGCCAATTTGTTTGGTCGGTAAAGGGGTTACTTTTGATACTGGCGGGATTTCAATTAAGCCTTCAAAGGGTATGGGTGAAATGAAAGCGGATATGAGCGGTGGTGCCAATGTCATTGCGGCCATGAAAGCCATTGTGGATTTGAAAGTAAAGCGTAATGTCACTGCGATTATCCCAATGGTCGAAAATATGCCGTCTGGGACTGCACAGCGTCCTGGGGATATCGTTAAAGCCATGAATGGTAAAACGATTGAAATTACCAATACGGATGCAGAAGGCCGCCTTATTTTATGTGATGCTCTGGCCTATGCGGTAGAAAAAGTAAAACCTTCTGAAATGATTAGTATGGCGACATTGACTGGTGCTTGTATTGTGGCTTTAGGAACATTTATTTCTGGAATTTTAGGCAATAACCAAGACATGGTTAATCGCATGATTGAGACTGGCAATGAAACCGGTGAACGGTTATGGCAATTGCCTTTATTTGATGAGTATATCGACTATCTTAAATCAGATGTCGCGGATATTAATCACTGTAACGAAGGTAGAGAAGCAGGGACTGTGACGGCCGCTAAATTTTTAGAGCAATTTGTGGGCGATGTGCCTTGGGTTCATCTGGATATCGCGGGTGTGATGGATTACCGCAAAACCAGTGGATACAAAGTGAAAGGCATGTCCGGTGAAGGGACGCGTAATCTGATTGAATACGTCATCCGGTCTAAATAATGTGGTGCTCATATTTTATTACTCGTCTGACTAGTAAAGTTATTAGAGGGATTTGTACTTGTCCTGTTCCGCGAGTTTTTAGACAATCGTTATGGACTCGCGCGGCTGGGATTTTTGGGATGAATTTGGCTGAAGCTCAGCACGAATTACCTCATTACCCTACTTTTGATGCTTTTTTTACGCGAGAACTTAAGCATGGGTCTCGTCCGATTGATTCGACTGTATCGTTGGTATCTCCTGCCGACGGTCAGCTGACGTCTTTTGGATCATTTACTGATGGGAAGTTGATTCAGGCGAAGGGTGTTTTTTATCCAGTGGGGTTATTTTTGGGAGCTGAAAGCGTAGACTTTACTTCTGGGTCGGTTGCGACGATTTATTTGTCACCGAAAGATTGTCATCGTGTGTTTAGTCCAGCGGATGGTGAAGTAGAGTCGATTACGATTATCCCTGGGGCTTTGGTTCCGGTGAGAGAGCCTTATGTATCGACTGTACCTGAATTATTTGGCCGCAATGAACGTATGGTGATTATGATGAAGACATCTCAAGGACGATTGGCGGTTGTCATGGTTGGGGCACTTAATGTGGGGACGATGACGACACCCCTTTCTTCTAAGATGGTCACGCATCAATGGGGACAAAAAACTCGCACGGTTTCTTTTGAGTCTCCTAAAAAAGTTTCTAAAGGGGATTTACTAGGGATTTTCCATATGGGATCGACGGTGGTTTTGGTCTCGGATTATGAACTTAAATTTTTGGCAAAATCGGGGCCAATTATGATGGGAACATCTTTGGCGGAGTGACCCTCTAGCTTTCGTTTTAAAACGGGTATACAATCTTCTTTCTTATGTCACTTGGAACTCCAGAACGTCCTTTACGAGTCGCAATCGTCGGTGCAGGCCCATCGGGTATGTATGCCGCTGATGCACTTTTTAAAAGTGGTCTCACTGTCATCGTTGATGCCTTTGACCGCTTACCTACTCCGTATGGATTGTTACGTGGCGGTGTTGCACCTGATCATCAACGTATGAAAAGTGTTGGCGCTTATTATGACCGCGTGGCTGGACATGAGAAATTTTCTTTTTTTGGAAATGTGACGATTGGACAAGATGTCTCTTTGGATGAACTTCGTCAGCATTATGATGCCATCATTTTAAGTTATGGGGCAGAAACTGACCGATCTTTAGGGATAGAGGGTGAATATTTGCCTGGCAGTTATGCGGCCACAGAATTTGTTGGCTGGTATAACGGACATCCTGATTATCAAGGCCGTACATTTGATTTATCTCATAAAGCAGCGGTTATTATTGGCCAAGGCAATGTGGCCGTGGATGTGACTCGTATTTTGGCAAAAACTATTCATGAATTATCGACTTCGGATATTACCGAAAATGCGTTGTCCACACTTGAGCATAGCAAGATTGAAGATATTTATTTGATTGGACGACGTGGGCCCGTTCAGGCCGCATTTACTCAGCTTGAAATTGAAGAGCTAGGTAAATTGGATGACTGCGATGTGGTGGTGAATCCTGATGATCTCATTTTAAATGAGGCGTCAGAACTTGAGCTGTCTCAAAGTGCAAAAGCTCAAAAAAACTATGCAGTTTTGAAAGAGTTTTCCGAACGAAAGTTAACCGGAAACCCAAAGCGTATCCATGTGGTATTTTTTAGAACTCCGATGTCGATTTATGGCAAAGATAAGGCCGAATCTATTACTTTTGGTGTCAATCGATTAGAAGGTGACGCCGGATCTCAAAAAGCAGTGTTGACGGATGAACGCGATGTATTGAGTGCAGGCCTCATTTTTAGAAGTGTCGGATATCGCGGATGCCCTCTCCCAGGTGCGCCGTTTGATGACAAAAAATGTATTGTGCCTAATGATAAAGGCCAAGTCTTAACAACGGATGGTACGCCTGTATCTGGATTATTTGTTACCGGATGGATTAAGCGTGGGCCCAGTGGCGTACTTGGGACTAATAAAGGCGATAGTGCTGAGACTGTGGCGACATTGCTTGCTCAGATTTTGACTTTGACGCCCTGCCCGACTCCAGATTCAACAATGCTTCGTAAGCGCCTAGAGAAGTTATCCATTGTGAGTTTTGATGATTGGAAAAAAATTGATGATCATGAAAAGCAACAAGGTAGCCTTGTTGGAAAACCTCGAGAAAAATTACGATTTGTACATGATATGTTATCTGTCATTCGTCCTAATCAAGAGGACACATAATGGCGCTCACTGAATCTCTAGATATTACGCTTGGAAGCAGGCTTCCTGCCTTTTCTCTCGAAGATGCGTATGGAGATGTCTACACCGATTCTTCTTTAATGGGTGAACTGGGTCTTTTATTGATTTTTACCTGTAACCATTGTCCTTATGCGTTGGCAGTATGGGAGCGCTTAAGACGGTTGGCTAAAATTGCCTATGGATTAGGGATTAATACGGCTGCGATTAATCCAAATATTCACCCTGATTATCCTCAAGATTCTCCCGAAAATATGGCTAAATTGATTATTGAAAAAAATATTCCATTTCCTTATTTAGTCGATGCTACCCAAGCGGTTGCGAAGGCCTATCAAGCACAATGTACGCCAGATATCTATTTGATTAGTGCAAAAATGTCACTTGTTTATCATGGACGTATTGATGATAATTGGCAGGATGAGAGCAGTGTAAAGTCTCATGATTTAAAGGGCGCGATATTAGGGTTGGGGAATCATAAAGCAGTCTCCCGAGTTCAATATCCATCAATGGGGTGTTCAATCAAATGGCGAGAGAAGTAAAAACTGGACGAATTGTCTTTTGGCTTTTAATTTTGCCTTTAGTTATTGGCTTTATTGGTAAGTGGTTGTTTTTTTCTTCTCCCGATTCTGTTGAGTTGCCGTATGCTAAAAAACAAGTAGTCGGTCATGATGTGCGGGTTTTTGTGAAACCTCATACTTATTATAATGATGGCCATATTGATTTTGAAGTTACTTTAGAATCAAATGAAAATCATGTATTTCTTCGTCAGGATCCCGTTCAGACGGTATTGTTATATCTTAATTCAGAAGATACACCTATTTTGCCGGTGTCGTTTACCGTTTCTCAAAAAGACGCGTATCATGTTCAGGGTATTTTGAATTTCAAAGTCTCTGCTTATCCCACGCATATCAAGTTAGTCCTTTTTGACGAAGAAGAGTATGAATTTAATTGGCAAACTACTCGTTAAAAATACACTTTGGCTATTTTTAGCCAATGTACTCGCAAAACTATTTAAACTTGGATTAGTGATTATGATGGCGAGGCAATTGGGCCCCGCTGCATTTGGTCATTTTTCTTATTTTTTATCCCTTTTTAGTTTGATTTATTTGGTACTGGATGTTGGTATCAGCCAAGTCTATGTGCGTGAATTTCAGCGTACGGACGTCGATGACACGACTTTATTTGGCACGAGTATTTATGCCAAAACCTTAATGTCAATTATTACGCTACTTCTTTTATTAGGATACTCAGTCTTTGTTCAACCTCCTGAACTTAAGATTATTGCGATATTGACTTCTCTTTCCTGTCTGATTTGGACGATGAGATTGTTTTTTGTTTCGGTGACGCGATCCCGTCTTCAGATGAAAAATGAAAGTATTAGTTTTTGTGTGGAAAATTTTGTGACTAGTTTCTTGGGTATTGGATTTTTATTTTTTTGCCCCTCGCTTCCCTTAGTCGCCTTTGCTTATTTTTTAGGTGCGCTGATGGGGCTTGTGGTGTTACTTGCATTAAGTGAAGATATTTTACCCCTGACATTTCGATTTGAAATGGGGATTTTTAGACGATTATTTCCGATTTGGGTGCCGGTGCTAGGGACATCGATTGTGTATCCGATTATTTCGACAACGGACACAGTCTTGCTTAATTGGATGGTCGGGCCTGAAAGTGTGGGGATTTATCAGGCTGCGTATAAGTTTATTCAATTTTTAGGCTTAATCCCATTTGTGTTTGCGTCGGTGATGTACCCCTTCTTTTCAAAGTGGCATCAGGATACTGAGCAATTGGTGAGTTTGATCCGGTTTTCGTTTTCATTTTCTGGGTTTGTGGTGTTGCCATTTACTGTAGCGGGGGTCTTGCTTGCCCCATCGATATTTCTGTCGGTATATGGGCCTGAGTTTGCGGGCAGTATCCCTGTGTTTATGGTGTTTTTAGCGCTTTTGCTTCCCTTTTTTATTACTACTTTATTTAACCAGTTATTACTTGCGCTGGATGCTCAAGTCCAAAATTTCTGGATATCCTCTTTGACTGCAGTAGTTAACTTAGTGCTGAATTTAATCTTTATTGTGTACTGGGGTGTTATTGGGGCTACCCTTGCAACGGTGATTAGTCGGTGGATTGATTTTGCGCTGACTTATTTTGTGGCCTATAAACGACTGAATGCCCATATGTTACCGCTGACTGATTATTGGATTTATGTATTAGCGTCGGTATTGATGGGCGGCGTGATTTATTTATTTCTCTATCTTTCTGCGGGATATTGGATTCTCCCTGCGGTGGCGGGACCACTGATTTATTGTGCGATTTTATGGTTGTTGCGCAAACGGATTTCATGGTACGGTTCTCCTGCAATTAACTCTATACTTGAAATTATTAGAAATAAATCAATAGGAGACCAAAATGCCATTCATTAATGTAAAAGTTGCAGGTACTCTCACGCGAGATCAAAAAGAAGCGATTGTAGCTGAAATGACGGATACTATGAAACGGATTGCCGGAAAACCCGAATCCGCGACCTATATCGTCATTGATGAAGTCCCAAGGGATTCCTGGGCCAAGGGCGGGGCGTTGTTGGAATGATTTTTTTGAAATTAGTCTATAAATCAATTGTAAAATATTAATTTATTACCATTTCCTGACCTTTTTAATACTTTAAATCCAATTGAGGTCTTTTTATATGAAATTCTGGATCCTAAATTACGATAAGATACCGTAGTGCAATGTAGATAAGGACTTAGTAGGAATGAAAAAAAAGTTGATGTTTCCAATATCGGTTGGATTATGAAAAAAATTATATCATCTCCAAATGAGTCCCAATCTGCAGAGTTGCACCACCCTGAGTATGAGCAAGCACTTACAGATATTGCAACAAGTATTCAGAAAAAGCCGAAAAATTTTGATGGTGATTTTTCTAAATATTTAGTAGAGCATTCTGATCGACTTTTTCAGGATAAAGAGCTTCCTGACTCAATTAAAGAGCTTTACCTTCAACGTATGCCAGGTCTGGCTAAAATATTAGAAAAAATGCTTTCAAGAGATAAGCGCACCTTGCTGCTGGATGCGAGTAGAGAGAGTAAGTATGACGCGTATAGAGCTGCAACAGAGAGATTGATTGAAAGTCTTAGAGATGCGAGAGACCAAGCTGGAATTACGCTAAGACCAAGATCATTAAAGCTTTTTGCCTGGTGTCGCCAGGAACTAACAGAAACACGTAATGCTTTGACTCGTCTTTTATTGAAGTCGCTTAACCATAATAAAGAGGCCGAGCATCAATTTGAATTATTAGATGATATTTCAAATCTTTTAATCTTCTTTATAGGTGCTGCTGATGATTTGGCTGATACTGTTCAAGATAAGAAGATGACAGAATGCGTTGCAAAAATTCCTTTTTGTACAACCTCTGCAGAATTGGCAGAATTGCGTGAAACAGTAGCGACCTATAAAAAAGGACGTTTTTTAGAATATTTTGATATTGTAAAAGACATTTTTCAAGACGCTTTTATTCAATTAGAAAATTTATTTGGAAAACCTCATTTTGACCAAGATGTGAAGCCTCGGTTTTTAGAGATTTTTAAAACAATTGTTGGGTCTCTTGAGTACTCTGTTCATATGAATATTCAGCCACATGATGATGAAATCACGGTGCCTGTAATCCATGAAACACTTGCCCCAAATATAATGGTGGAGTGTTTTCGTTACTTAGAACAAGCCTTGGTAATCAAAATTGCTCAAGAGAAGGGCGTAACCTTGCCCCAGCAAGAAGATCTATTGATATTAAATGCTGTCATATCACGTTCTCAGAGAAATGCAGCTTCATCTAATGCAGCTGCTACGGTTTCAAGAGAATTGAGAGAAAATGATCTTTCTAGCCCATTTCCATTTGATATTGATGCTACCTATAGGGCACTTTTAGATCAGAAAGGCACTACTTTTGTAAAAGAATTTGAGGCCTTTATTAAAGATCAAGGATATAGAAATGGTTTTTTTGAAACTTATTTTGAACAAAAGCCAGGCTCTGATTTTGATTACCTATCTTTACTTACTTTGCGCCGAACTATTTATAGAAACGTTGTAATAGAGGTTCAAATGTTTGAGGCTGATGGTGTTGATATCCCAAAAACTGACTATTCTCTGGATAGTCTTGCAGAAGAGGCAATAAAGTTTGCCAAAACATCCAAAGATGAGCGACTTCATAATGGAGAAATGTTAGAGAAATACAAACGACATGTCGAATTAATTGATAAGTTTACTGACAAACTTGCCTTAGAAACTAATGTTTATCATCGCTTTTTTGAGGGCTGGCAAAAAGAAATTTCAGAAATGAAAACTCAATGCGAAGCAATCCAACATCCTGAACTTAAGAAAGAAGCGATTGCCTATGTAGATTCTTGGGTAGATTTTTTATGTACGTGTCTATTTTTTAAGCATTCATTTGATGATACTATTTAAGTTGCTTAAAAATCTGGGGGTATAGTTTTGAATGGGTTCATCGGGCAGAATACGTCGTTTCCTTTTAGGTAATCTTGATAACCCATCTTTATTAAGCAGAAAAAACGAACTTTCGTATAAGACGGCTGTCTTATTTTTAAGTTTTGCGCTTCCATATGCTCCACTTTTTATTTTTCTTGGACTGCATCTTTCTGCTGTAATAGTTATTTTGTCTATGGCGATATTTTTTGCTTCCATTTTTTTAAATAGGCTTAAATTCTTTAACTTAAGTAAAGTGATTTTGATTTTTGGTGCTGCTACAGGCTTTTTTACTTGTGCCAATATTTTGACGTCTGGTTCTGGTGCTCAACTATTGCTATTTACACTTATTCCTTTGCCATTTTTGATTTTTGAAATTACTCAAATCTACTTGATTACTCTGACAGTATTCATCCCGGTTTTGCTTTATATTACGCTTGAGATTGGGGGGTATCAGTTAATTAAATACACTGAATTTATCTCTCCACATATACTGTTGTATATCCGTATTAGCGCAATTATTACAGCATCTATACTACTTGCTGCTTCAGCTCTGATTTATTTTATTTCTAATCGACGATATGAATTGAAAATTGAGGAGAAAAATAGAATTCTAGAAGAAGCAAATATTCAGATTCAACAGCATGCTCACGAGCTTGAAATAGCAAACCTTTTAATAGCTGAGAAAGTAGAAAAAGAAAAATCGGATATTGAGCTTGCTAAGGAATTGCAATCACGATATCTCACGGATATCCCCCACTCCTATGATATGTATCCTACTATTAATTTTGCTACCTTTTACTTGCCGGCTAAGCAGTTGAGTGGTGATTATTATTGTGCAGCTATCCGTGATGGGCACTTTAGATATGCGTTGGTGGATGTGACTGGTAAAAGTGTTGAGGCTGCGCTTGTTATGGTGCATGTCCATACTATTGTTGAACCGATGATTAATGCTGATGGAGTGCCTGATTTATCGGAAACGATGAGTAAAATTAATACCCATTTTTGCAAAATGCCTGCAACTAAAAAAGCGAGTGATGTGTTTTTATTAGATTTGGATATGAAAACGTTGTTGTTGAGATATGGCAATGGGGGATTGGAGACCGCTTATATTATCCGTCAGCGACAGGTACTTCCTCTGGGGATTACCGGAATGAAGCCTGGATTTGAAGAGGGAGAACTTTACGAAACATTTGAAGAGCAGCTTGAGAAGGGCGATTTGCTATTTATAAGTACTGATGGGTTTATTGAAATGTCATCCCCTACTGCTATTGGAGATGATGCCAAGAGCAAACGAAAAGCTAGGTATGGGTATGAACGGTTAGAGGCATTTTTAGTAAGCCAGGACTGGACGGAGGAAACCCTTAAAAACGCCATTATCTCCGAGATGGAGCTCTATCATGGGACATTACCTGTTGATGATGATACTGCGTTTTTGGTTGTGAATATTGGAGCTTAGTTGCGCCTTAATCCTTCCAAATCTACCCTACCCTCTTGGATATGCTGTAGACAATCATTGTAGGCGATTTTGATTGGCGTTCCGTTGAATACGGATATGGCGGCGGCGACGTTGAGGGCGATGTGTTGAATGATTGGGTTTTCGATTTGTCGATTTTGGATTAAATCGATGAATTTTTTGGCATTTTCCTGGCTGGTGCTGCCAGTGAGTTGGGTGTCGTCTGCGGTGATGCCAATGTCTTTTGGATTGAAGATGTCTTGGGTGATGCCTGCAGGGGTGATTTTGAAGAGTTGAGAGATATGGGTGGGTGATAATTCATCGGTATCGTTTCCACCGACGACGATCCATGTGCTTTGGGTGCCAAGGCTTTGGATGGCCTCGGCGAGCTTTTTTGCGATTTCTAGCGATGGTGTGCCGATGAGCTGGTGAGTGACGCTTGCTGGGTTGCATAGAGGCCCTAGGAGATTAAATATGGTGCGGTGTGGGAGTTGTTTTCTGCTTTCTAGGACCGCTTTCATTTTGGAGTGATGGGCTCTGGCGAATAAAAAACAGAGATTATTTTTGTTGAAATAGGTTTGGATTTGGGCTGGAGTTAAGTCGATGGGGATGCCTAATGCTTCGACGAAATCGATGCTGCCATTGGGGGCTTTGGATCCGCGGTTACCATGCTTTGCAACGGGGATACCCATTGAGCCGAGGACGATGGATGAGGAGGTGGAGACATTAAATCTGCTTTTACCGGTGCCTCCTGTGCCACAGTTATCGATGATGGGTTTGGGGAGATCTACTTTAATCATGGCGGCTCGCATGGCTTTGGCAAATCCAATGATTTCTGTGACGGACTCTCCTTTATGGTAGAGCGCGGACAATAGTTGGGTGATGTCTTCTTGGGGAACATTCTCTGAAAAAATTTCGGTGAGGACTTCTTCTGCGGTAGTGATGGTGAGGTCTTGTTTATTTTGAATTGTTGAAATGGCCGTTTGAATGAGTGTCATGCAGTTACCTAGGGGCTGGTTTTCTGATTCTGATTTCTTGACCCTTGCTTGCAGTGAAAAACTCGCCTTCTCGATAGGCTAGGCGTCCGTTGACCATGGTTGCAATCGGAGCGCCCTGGGTTTCCCATCCATCAAATGCTGACCATTTGCACATGGTGTGTTGTTTATCGCTTTGAATTGTTCTTTTTGCATTTAAATCGACTAGGACTAAGTCGGCGTCGTATCCGATTTGGATGGCGCCTTTGTAAGGGATTCCATAAATTTTTGCGGGGGCTTCACACATCCACCTTACGATATCAGACATGGTGCATCGTTTTTGGGCGACCATATTGAGCATTAGTTGGAGAGAGGTTTCTACGCCTGGCATTCCGGATGGGGCTTTACTGTAATCCTGTAGTTTTTCTTCGATTGTATGTGGGGCATGATCTGTTGCGATGCAGTCGATGACGCCGCTTTTGAGACCTTGCCATAGTGCATCTGCATGACGTTTTTCTCTAATTGGCGGGTTGATGACGGCGAAATTACCGATTTTTTGGTAGATGTCGGGGCCGTAGAGAAATAGATGTTGTGGAGAGACTTCTGTAGTGACGGGAGTGTCTTTTCTGGCCTTTGCGATCATCTGCATTTCTTCTTCTGTAGTGAGGTGGCAGATATGAAGTCGTCGCTTAGTGTCATGGGCAAGTTGGAGAAGCATTTTTGTGCATTGGACAGCGGCTTCGACACTTCGGATTCTGGGATGATCGAGTGGATTGGTACTGTCTTTGTAAATGTCTTTATTGGCTTTTATAATGGATTCTTTTTCTGAATGCACAGAGATTATGGCGCTGGTTTCAGTGAATATTTTTCTTAAATCATCTTCTTGATCTACTAATAAAGTTCCTGTGGATGAGCCAACAAATATTTTGATACCTGGAACATTCTCGATGGCTTTGAGTTCATCTAAATTGTCGGTCGTTGCCCCGATAAAAAAGTTGTAATTGGCGAGAGACGTTTCTTTGGCGATTCTCTTTTTTTCGGCAATGGTTTCCCGAGTTGTGGCCGATGGTTTTGTGTTGGGCATATCAAAAAAGCTAGTGACTCCACCTGCAACGGCGGCTTTGCTTCCAGACTCTAATGTTTCTTTCCAAGTAGCGCCTGGTTCTCTGAAATGGACATGGGGGTCAATGACGCCAGGCATGAGGGTTAACCCCCTGTCTTTAATAATGACTTGGGCATGGTCTGGGAGTTTCCAATCCATGGCATGGATCTTCCCGTTCTTAATGAGAATATCTCCGTCTTTTTTACCAAAAGGGGTGATGATTTGGACTTGTTTAATGAGTAAGGATTCGATCATAGATAGGGAATATGATGCCTTGTCTGGGGGTATTTGGCAATATTGCGAAGTTAACAGATCCCTCTGGTCTAAGGTAACACTCACCCCAACCCCTCTCTGTGCCAAAGTGGGGAACGTGTATTGGGTAAAGCCTCCCTCTTTAGAATAGAGAGGGAGGTTGGTGGGTGAGTGTTAATCCAGGATTATTGGATAATACCTAGGATGATTTTGGCGGCGTGGTGGGTGGCACCTTTTTGGCCTAGTAATTTCTGGACTTCTTTGAGGTGATTTTGGGTGGCCTGGTAGTGAATGGGGTCGGTTAGTAGTTTGAGGCCGGCGTCTAGGATATTGGTGGAATTGCATTCATCTTGGATGAATTCTGGGATGATGGCTTTTTTGAGGTAGATATTGGGGAGGGCAATGAAACCGACTTGGTCTTTCCATTTTTGGCCGACGATGGCAAATGCCAGAGTGTATGAAATGGGATTGAGGCGGTATCCCGTGACGCAGGGTTTAGCTAGGATGGCGTGTTCTAAAGTAATAGTGCCGCAGGCGCAGAGAGATAGGTCGGTATGCGTAATGATGTCATGGGTATGTCCTTTGATGACGGTGTAAGGGGCTGCGCATTTTTCGAGAAGTGCGAGAATTGATTTGTGGAGTCCGTTTTCAGCGACTGAGATGATTAAATGGGTGTTGGGCTCAGCATAATGAATTTTTTCTGCGGCTTTTAATAATTGGGGATACACATGGGTGATTTCTTGCTTTCGTGATCCAGGGAATATGGCAATCCATTTTTTGGTGTCGGGGAGATTAAATTGGGTTTTAAATTGGGTGCGGGTCATGACGGGATGGACGGTATCGAGGAGTGGATGGCCGACGAATGTGACATTGCCGCCTAGCCTTTTGTAGAACTCATATTCCTGTTTAAAAATGGCTAGGATGGTATCTGCGGCGTTGATGACCTTTTTTCCGCCCTCATCGCTCCCCCACTGCCATTCTTGAGGAGAAATAAAGTAGGCAGTTTTGAGGCCTAGTTTTTTGGCATAGCCAAGAACTTTCATATTGAATCCTTGAAAATCGATGGCGACAACGATATCGGGATTGTGTTTTTTGAGGTGAGTTTTGGTGATTTTATAGGCGGATAAGTACTTTTTTAGGTGACGAATAGGCTCTAAAAAACCGATGGTGCTGGCGGATGTGACATTGTCTAGGAGATGGACGCCTGCGGCTTTCATTTTTTCGCCGCCTAATCCGATGAGTTTGACATTGGGATATTGGGCTAAAAGTTCTGTCGCGAGTGCGGCACCGTACATATCACCGGAGACTTCGCCGGCGCTTATCCATATCGTGATCGGTGGGTGTGTCATGGCCGGTATTGTATTATAATTTGACCATATGCCCCAAATTAAATTACTAGATGCATTGACGGTTTCTAAGATTGCCGCCGGAGAGGTCATTGATCGTCCGTCGTCTGTTGTCAAAGAGCTGGTTGAAAATTGTATCGACTCGGGTGCGACATCGATTGAAATTGTTTTAAGAGATGCAGGCCGCACTTTAATTATGGTGCGGGATAATGGGGGTGGAATTGAGCGAGATGATTTACTCATTGCCCCCCTCCCCCATACGACTTCTAAATTATCTTCTGTTGATGAATTAATGACGGTGAGTAGCTATGGATTTAGAGGCGAGGCACTTGCCAGTATGGCCCATGTGGCCAGTTTGCACCTGACTTCGGCGGTTGAAGGTGGCATGGGATATCATGTGATTGCTCACCATAATGTGGTGTCGGACCCTGTCCCTGTGGCTCATTCTCGTGGAACTACCGTTGAAGTGAAGGATCTTTTTTTTAATATCCCCGTTCGTAAAAAGTTTTTAAAGTCTGATTCTGTTGAAATTGGATATGTTTATGATTTGGTCTTGCAGCTTGCGTTGATTCATCCTGAAATTGATTTCAAATTGGTTTCTCAAGGGAATGAACTTTTAAATACATCTGGCGTGAGTGATATGGAAACTCTCATTATGCTGTTGTTTTCTAAGGAAGCCCGTGGAAAATTATTGACTGTGGATACTCATGTCGGAGCTGTCCATGTCATTGGAGTTATCGGGGCTCCAACATTTACACTTCCGTCCCGTGCCAAGCAAGTACTTGCGGTGAATGGGCGCATTATTAAGAATCCAGTGCTTCAAAAATGTATTATGGATGTGTATCGGGATTTGATACCGGCCAAGCGATATCCGTTAGCTGTGATTGATTTACGAGTAGACCATGCATCGGTGGATGTGAATATTCATCCTCAAAAAATGGATGTCCGGTTTGTGCAGTCTGGGATGATGTATGACGCGATGGCGAAGGCGCTAAGGGCTGTGATTGGTCAGGTCAATTATCAACCTTATTCTCCTTCAACATATTTGTCTTCGGAGGGGTATTCTCCGTCATTTGCGTATCCTTCTTTTACTCATTCCACTCCATCGCTTTCTGAAAGTTCTTCTGCGATGGGGCTTTATGATATGTCTGAACTTAGGACTTTGGAGTCTCAGCATATTGAGTTTTTTCAGTTTTTAGAGACTTATATTATCTTGAAAGCGTCTCATTTGATTTATATTTTGGATCAGCATGCAGTCCATGAGCGGATTTTGTATGAGCAGTTTAAAGCTCAGGCCTCCGTCCAGATTGCGACCCAGCCATTACTTATTTCGGAAGTGATTGCCCTGTCTCCCCCGCTGATGTCTGTGTTTTTGGAGTCTCAGGGGGATTTGCAGAGATTGGGTGTTGATGTTGAAGTGTTTGGAGAGGATCAGGTGGTGATTCGGGCTATCCCTACTTTGATGGAAGGGACGTCGTTATCGGATTGGCTTTTAACTTACCTGGCATCGATTGGGGAATCTGAAACGAGTGAGTATTCGATTGTGGCGGACCAAAAAGAACGGCTTCAAATGAAAGCATGTAAGGCCGCGATTAAAGCCGGCAAGCGAATGCCAGATCTTGAAGTGAAACAGTTGCTTCAAGATCTGGTGAAAAGCCCGTCTAATTTCACTTGTCCTCATGGCCGCCCGCTATTTATTACCTTTGGTAAATCGGAACTTGAGCGACTTTTTTTGAGGTAAGTTTTTATAAGATTAGGTCTTCTAGCAAGTTAGCACCCGATGATGCTCGCGATAATGTTCTAAAAACTGCTCTTACTTCACTTCCATCTAATAGTGGCTGTAGGTCTGTTGAAGAGGTTCTTCGTTCTGTGGATACAAAGTATTTTCCATATTTAATTGCCTCACGGTGATGAGCATAAAATACGTCAGAAAACTTGGTACTGACTGCTCTACCTGCATCAAATAGGGCTTTATTATCGTCAGTGATTGCATATTGGATTGGACCTTCTGCATTTGCTGGATCTCTTGAAAGTACAATTCTGACGGATTCATAGGCAGCATCTAATACAGTTTCTACAGTGTCGGTTAAGTGGGAATAGAAGTCTCTTTCTTTTTGTGTACTAAATAAGGCTTCGCTTGCTTGTATTGTTTTTGAATGAATACTTATTAAAATTTCGGCCATTTTTTTCATGACGAATGGAGGTGTGAATTGGTGGGTCAATACTTCTTTAACCCCTGGGTCTTTTTTACTGTCGGTTAATATTGAGGCCACTAAGGCATTTTCGAGATTTTTATTTTGACTTGCATCTTGCGTATTATATTGGTTAGTTTTTTTGCAAACACAAA
Organism: bacterium UBP8_UBA817; assembly: GCA_945888435.1. GTDB lineage: Bacteria > Margulisbacteria > Marinamargulisbacteria > SXXA01 > SICP01 > CAMCZW01. The sequence goes on along the minus strand of CAMCZW010000001.1, from coordinate 64,610 downwards.
TAGATGCATTACTTCTTCTAAGGTGTGTTTCCAGTTACTGACATAGTGGTTGCTATAAGGGAGCCCTGATGACTCTCTTTTTTCTCCAGATAAAAGTTCATCGATATCTGATATTTGTTGTTTATCTTTCCATTCAAATTTTGGTTTTTTTGGGACTGAAGGATCTTTTTTATAGTCTTCTTCTCCCTGAGAATTCGCCTTTTTTTGATGTTCATCCAAAATACAAGAGAGGACTAGTAATAGAGTTGATTTAACTTTGGGGGAAATCGCAGAATGCTTAAGAAGCTCTGCAATATTTACATCCCCAAATCCGGGAGATTTAAACTCGGTTTCTGCTAATTCATGATTTAGATTATCGAGTAGCCTAGGTAATGCGGCCATGTCATACCCATATGACTCATGAGTATAGCTCCTAAATATGATAGCCCCGCCCCCATCGTATTTAATTTGATACGCCTTATCGTATTTCTTTATTGAAAAATTTCAGTATACTTCTCTATATAATGGATATTAATTCAAATTTTAGTCTTGGCTTACAAACTTCATATCCTGATTCCTATAATCCATCAGTATTATGCCCGATTGAAAGACCCCCTCGCCTGTTGGGGATGAAAGGTACAGATCTTTGGACCGCTTATGAGATTTCGTGGGCGCTTCCTTCAGGCAAACCTCAGGTGGCTATTGCTGAATTGTCGGTACCTTGTTTAAGCCCTTTTTTAATTGAATCTAAATCTCTCAAACTTTATTTGAATAGCTTAAATTCTTATCAGGTGGCCGATTGGGCGGAGTTGGAAACTCTGGTGATTGCTGATTTAACTGCTGTGGCTGGTGCGGATGTCGAGTTTAAACTTTTCCCACTGGATAGCGCCCAGTTTTTGGTGACTTCTTTGGAAGGGTTTTGTTTAGATGAATTGCCTATTGCGACTTCTACTTATACCCCAACACCTGACTTTTTATCGGCTTCTGTTAAAGAAGTCGAAGAGACACTGACGACTCACTTGTTTCGCAGCACTTGTCCGGTGACCAATCAACCGGATTGGGCGAGTATTCAAATTGATTATACTGGTGGGCAAATTAACCAAGAAGGGCTACTTAAGTATTTGATTTCATATCGTCATCATCAGGGATTTCATGAACACTGCGTGGAGATGATGTTTTCTGATATTTTAGAGTACTGTCAGCCGACGTCATTATCCGTGTATGCGCGGTTTACGAGACGAGGGGGGCTAGATATTAATCCATTTAGGTCAACCCATTTTGACTTTCCACCACTTTATCCCTGCCGTTTACCTAGACAATAGGAGGTTATTTTTATGTCTCAATTAACATTTTTTCCTGCATCTTCACGAGGATTTGCCGATCATGGGTGGCTTAAATCTGCCCATACATTTAGTTTTGCGTCTTATCATAATCCCGAGCGGATTCACTTTGGCGTGTTGCGAGTGATTAATGACGATGAGGTGGCTCCGGGCATGGGGTTTGGCGCTCACCCCCATGACAATATGGAAATCATTACCATCCCTCTTGAAGGGGCTTTAGCGCATCAGGATAGTATTGGGCATAAGTCCATTATTACGACTGGTGAAGTTCAGGTCATGTCCGCTGGTAGTGGCATTACTCATTCTGAATTTAATGCGTCCAAAGAAGAGTGGGTTAAACTTTTTCAAATTTGGATTATTACTAAAACTAAAAATGTCACTCCTCGCTATGATCAAAAGAAATTTGATTTTTCGGTTAAAGATCAATGGATACCGATTGTTCAATCGATTGATACGGCAACTGAGGCATTGGGGATTCATCAGGATGTCCAGTTTTGTATTGGGAATTTATCTCAAGGCACAAGCCTTACTTATACCAAGATTTCATCTAAAAATAATATGTTTGTGATGGTCATTGACGGGTCTGTTGAAGTCGAAGATCAGGTGCTTGGATTGCGTGATGGGATTGGGATTTCGGGTCGTGATGACATCAAGATTTTGGCCAAAACGGACTGTCGCGTTTTGGTTATGGATATTCCCTAACCTGGATTCTGGGCTTCTTCTGGGAATTTAATCTGATCTGTCAGCTTAAAGTGGAGCTTGGCGACTAACGGCAGAATATCTTTTCCGTACATATCGACTAGTTTTTGGGCGGTTTTGATGGCGATGTCGGTGCTTCCTTTGGGTATGGTGACTTTCATGTTTTGACTGATTTCGTCGAGATATTCTAAAAATGTCGCACGGGCGATGACACTGGCGGCGGCGACTGCAATATTTTCTTCGGCACGGGGTCGTGAATATAGGGTGATGGGACAGCCCTTGGCATAGAGTTGGGCTCTAATCATTTGGGGATTACCAAACTGATCGGATAGCGCAAAATTACATGGTGTTTGTTCCAAAATAGTTTCGATGGCTTTGGCATGGGCCCAGGATAAAATATGGTTGAGGTTTTGCGCTTGAGCATAGACGCTGTTATAGCTTTTATTGGCCATTGCAATGACGGAGTGGGCGGTTAATTCTTTAATTTTTTTAGAGAGAACTTTTACTTTGTCATCTGATAAGACTTTACAGTCTTTAACGCCCATCTCTCTTAATGAGATTGAAATGCTGGGGTTGGTGTAGACCGCGACAACGACTAAAGGTCCAAAATAATCCCCTTTTCCGGATTCATCGACACCGATGAGTTCTTCGGGGTCGCTTTTGGGGGTGTTTTGTTCGAGAAGGGCTTCGGGGTTGGCATCGGGAATAGTGTCGGAGGTAAAGCGAAGTAGTTTTCCGTTTTCTAATTCGATGGGTTTGAGCAGGTTATCGATGCGTTGTTTGAGATTGACTTCGAGGACTTGGGAGGTGTCGGCTCTTAATCCTTTTTTGCCGTCGTAGATACGGACAATACCGGACACATCCCCTTGGAAGACGATAAATTGGATACCGTAATTAATATGGCGATAGGGATTAACGATGAAGCGGTTTTTTTCGAGAACCTCTTTCATTCGGTCATAATAGTCTTCTTTTGTTGTGGGGAATGCCATTTTGTAATGATAGCACTTTAGGGTGATTACAGAGAATGTTTTACTTTGAGCCTATGACTCCCCATAACACTCACCCCAACCCCTCTCTGTTCCAAAGAGGGGCTATTTTCTCCCCTTCTTTGGGACAGAGAAGGGGTAAGGGGGATGAGTGTTAACGCTAGAATAAGCAAGTTAGAGAAGCGAAGTATTATCGATTAATCTTGTTGTTCCTTGATACGCTGCAATTGCGATTCTGGTTCCGGGTTGGACTTGATCTACATCCGCTAGTGTTTTGGGGTCGATGATTTGGATGTAGTCGATTTTGAAGTTGGCGTCTGTGAGGATTTTGGACATGGTGGCGATGAGAGATTGTGCGGAGGTTTCACCTTTGGCGAACTGGGCTTTGGCGGTTTGCATACTGTGGTGGATGGCTTGGGCGTTTTGGCGTTGTTGTGGGGAGAGGTAGATATTGCGGGAGCTCATGGCGAGTCCGTCTTGTTCTCGGATGATGGGGCAGCCGATGACTTGGATGGGCATGTGGAGGTCGCTTACCATATGGGTGATAACGGTGAGTTGTTGAAAGTCTTTTTCTCCAAAAAATGCATGGGTCGGTTGGACGATACCAAATAGTCGATTGACGACCATTAAGACGCCTTTGAAAAAGTGTGGGCGGGTTTTCCCGCAGAGTTGTGTGGAGAGATGGGGTAATTCGATTTGAGTAGTGTTTATTTTACCGTTTGGATATATGTCGATGTCTGTTGGTGTGAATAGGATATCGACATTGGCGTCATTTAGGAGCAGCTTGTCTTTTTCGATGGGTCTTGGGTATTGATCTAAATCTTCATGCGGGGCGAATTGGGTAGGGTTTACGAATATACTGACGACGACGATATCGCAGTGTTTTTTTGCTTCTTGAATAAGGGATAGATGGCCTTTATGGAGGGCCCCCATTGTTGGGACTAGGCCGATGGACTTATTCTTTTCTTTAAGTGGATTTAAGAGAGCCTGGAGGTCCTTTACAGTGGAAACGGTTTGCATGGCCTCTCCTGGTTGGATTAGTGGGAGCGTGTAATTAGGTAGACGACGGCGGTGATGACGCCTGCAATGATTTTAAGCGTCCAATTTTCGATGAAGATTTTATAGATATAAGATTTAATGGTTTTGACCATAATGGGTTAAATTATTCTTTTTTTGCTTTTTTAACAAACTTTTTAGGTGGAGCTGGAGGGTTGCATTTGGTGCAACTAGTTTTGTTGCCTTTTTGGACAGTGACTGGATATTTGCATACTTCGCAGGGAACATTGACTGGTTTATCCCAGGTTGCAAATTTGCAGTTCGGGAAGCCTGAACAACCATAAAATACTTTGCCTTTTCGGGTCTTTTTCTCGATGATGGCGCTACTGCATTCTGGGCAATTAACCCCTACTTCGCTGGCCATGGATTTGGTTGTTTTACATTCTGGGTAGTTGGTACACGCCATAAATTCGCCAAAACGTCCGATTTTGATGACCATTGGACTTGCGCAATTTGGGCAGACTTCATCTGTTGGCTTGTCGGTGTTCACCTTTTCCATTTGTTCTTTGGCATTGATTAATTTGAGTTCAAATGGGGTGTAGAATGATTTGATAAGGTCTTTCCATGGATGTTTTTTCTCGGCGATTTCGTCGAGTTTGGCTTCCATTTCGGCGGTAAATGCGACATCGACGATATTGTCGAAATATTTGACCAACTGATCATTAACGATCATTCCTAACTCGGTTGGAAGTAAGGATTTCTTGTCTTTTTCAATATATTTTCGGTCTACAATTGTGGAAATTGTTGGGGCATAGGTAGATGGTCGTCCGATGCCTTTTTCTTCCATTTCCTTAACGAGACTGGCTTCTGTAAACCTGCGAGGAGGTGTAGTGAATTTTTGATCACTTGTCATTTTTTTACTGGTGAGAACTTCAGCTTCTTTTAGCGCAGGTAATTTACTTTCGTCTGAATCTGATGCGCCATCTTCTGTTTCATCATTTCCTTCTTCATAGACTTTTAAAAATCCATCAAAAAGAACGACAAATCCAGTGGTTTTTAGATAATAGTTGTCAGATGCATTGGCTGCTTTGACGATGATTTGGGTATTATCGATTAAGGCTGGCTTCATTTGAGACGCAATAAAACGGTCCCAGATCAGTTTATAAAGTTTAAATTGGTCTAATGGTAATGTTGTCTTTAGTGTTTCAGGTGGGCGTGTGAGGTATGAAGGTCTAATTGCTTCGTGCGCGTCTTGAACCCCTTTTTTAGTGGAGGCTTTTGGTTTGGCATGAGAGACATAGTCGTTGCCATAAGTAGAGCTAATCACACCTTTTACTTGGGCGACGGCTTCATCGGCGATACGGGTGGAATCGGTTCTCATATAGGTGATAAGTCCCGTGGCCTCACCATTAATTTCGACCCCTTCATATAATTGCTGAGCAATCATCATGGTTTTTTTGGCTGTCCAATTTAGCTTTCTGGCTGCTTCTTGTTGGAGAGTTGAGGTGATAAATGGCGGTTGAGGATAACGATTCGTTTGTTTTTTATTGATTTGATCAACGCTAAATACTGATGTTTTGAGATGTATTTCGATACTGCCTGCCTGAATTGCATTATCTATTTCGATTGGAGTATCTGCACTTGGTGTGGCAAATACACGTGAGACAATTTGTTTTTTATCGTCGTTTTCAAGGGTGACATCAATTAACCAATATTCTTTAGGGATAAAGGCAATAATTTCTTTTTCTCGGTCACAAATAATTTTGACTGCGACAGATTGAACACGTCCAGCGCTGAGGCCGCGTCTGATTTTAGAAGACAAAATTGGGCTTAGTTTATATCCAATGAGCCGGTCCAGAATTCGACGGGCTTGTTGGGCATCAACTAAATCCATATTTACTTCTCTTGAATTATTGATGGCGTTTTTAATGGCGGTTTCGGTAATTTCGTTAAATACGATTCGTTTGATTTTGCTTGGATCAGCTTCGATTGCTGCTTGGACATGCCATGCAATGGCTTCTCCTTCGCGGTCAGGGTCAGTCGCGAGGTAAATGGTGTCGGCCGTCTTGGCTTGTTTTTTAAGATTTTGGATGACCTTTTTCTTGTCGGCCATTAGGGTGTATTTAGGTTCGAAATCATTTTTTACATCCACGCCAAGTGTGTGTTCTGGCAAATCACGGACATGGCCGTAAGACGCTTCAATCACATAGTCACTCCCTAAAAATTTAGAGATGGTTTTGGATTTGGCAGGAGACTCTACAATTACAAGATGTTTTGACATGGGGAGCTATATTGAAGTGATGGAATTGTTTTGTCAATGACCCTGCCTTACTTATTCCCCTCTTGGAGAGGGGTGGCACGAAGTGACGGGGTGTTCAGTGATACCAACTAACTACCCCGTCTCTGTCATCGCTAACGCAATGTCAGATCCACCCCTTCCTGGAAGGGGAATAAGTAAGTAGAAGTTTATATTTCCTTCGGATTAAACGTTTCTTCGCTGTTTAGGAAGTCAATGATGGTTTTTACTCGGTCTTGGACGGAGGCTTGTGTATCGATGATGAGATCGGCTTTTTGGTCATAGAGATCTGTGTTGCCGTTGGCGATGATTTTGACCATGTAGGGGTTGACCAAGCTTTTGAGAGTGCTTGCTTCGGTATCTTCGATTTCTGAGATAGCGCTGATCATGATGGTGCCGGCGTCGGCCATGATATGGGCAATTTCTCCAATTTGGCGGATATGTTCGTCTCTGTCTTCGGTGTTTCTTCGCCGTGCGTCGCGGTTCATGCTGAGGAGCATATTGGAGATTCCTAAAAAGTAGACGGTTTTACCTTGATTAAAGAGGGCTTCTTCTAAAGCTACACCTAAGTCGTATTTTTCGGTTTCCTGTTTTCCGATGATGAGGAGCAGGCATGGACGTTGGCCCATGTTTCGGGCTCGTTTTTCGGGAGAAATCTTGGATTTTGTCCATGTGAAGTTGCGGCGCTCTGCACCTTTTTCGACGGTGTTTTCGTCGCTTATTTTTTCGGTGACAATGCCGCCGCCTGCGATTTCGTAATCGTCGATGATGACAAATCGGCCGAGTGTTTCGATGTCATGGTTTAAATCAAAGGCAATGGGGCGGATTGTTTCGATAATACATTCGGCCACATCATTACGGTCGATTTTTATTTTTTGCGTGTCACTGACGAGGCTTGATGCGTCGAGAACGGTGACGACATCGGCTAAGTAGGCATTACCTCTTGCGGCACCCAATTTGATTTTGTATTTTTTATCTTTAATCATGGGCGCTTTGCCTAACCAAAAGATATTGGCTCTAAATTTGGAGCCGACTTTGGGCTGTAACTCGTTTTGAGTGCACATCAGTTCGCCGGGTTTAATGTAGAGTTCTTCGGTGAGAGTGAAGCCGACGGCCCCCCCTACTCCTGCTTTTTGTTTGGCGGCTGCATTAAATACTTCGATTGATTTAATGGTCGATTTTTTACCTGATGGATGGAAAATGATGGGTGTACCGACGGTAATGGAGCCAGTTTCGATCGTACCTGCGACAATGCGGCGATCATCGTTTTGTTCCGTAAATTTGTAGATATCCTGAACGGGCATGCGGAATGGCTGATTGTCTTTTTCTTTCTCTTTTTCAAAGTCGTCGATGAGAGATAAGACTGATTCACCTGCATACCAAGGCATTTTTGTGGATTTGGAGGCAATATTTTCGCCTTCTCTTGCCGCAATTGGGATAAATGTTTTAGGCGTGACATGAATTTGGGCTAAAAATTGTGTGTATTCATCTACGATTTTGCTGTAGACCTCTGGGTCATAATTGACTAAATCCATTTTATTGACGAGGACGATAACTTGTTTAATGCCGAGCATGGAGAGCATATAACCATGGCGTCTTGAGTTTTCTTTGACACCTTCGTTGGCGTCGATGAGAAGTAAGGCCGCTTCGGCTCTGGCAGCGCCGGTGATCATATTTTTGAGGAATTCAATGTGTCCGGGGGCATCAATAATGATGTAATGTCGTTTTTCTGTTTTGAAGAAGCTTCTGGCCGTGTCGATGGTAATCCCTTGAGCGCGTTCGTCTTTGAGGGCATCTAGTAAGAAGGCATACTCAAATGGTTTTGAGTTGATTTCGCACATGGCTTTAATTTGATCGAGTTTGCCTTCAGGGAGTGAGCCCGTGTCGGCCAATAAGCGACCGATGAGCGTGCTTTTACCATGGTCCACATGGCCTACGATCACGATATTCATTTGGTCGGTTTTATTGTTGGGGGTCATTTACATATATCCTTCGCGTCTTAAGGTTTCTAGCCCGCCGCCATCTTCTTTATCTTGCGCTCGGCCAGAACGCTCTGCAATATTGGCAAATTTCCCGGTTCTTAGTTCATTGACGACTTCTGTAACTGTTGTGGCGGTGGATTCTACTGGAGTGGTGCATGGATAGCAGCCTAGGGATCGATAGCGTTTGCCTTCGCCTTGGTCAAAATAAAGGTCGGTAATTGGGATATTTTCTCTTTCGATGTACTCCCAAATATTCAGTTCGGTCCAGTCTAGTAATGGGTGGATGCGAATATGGGTTCCTGGTGGGAAATCGGTTTTGTATTGATTCCAGAATTCTGGGGGTTGGTCTCCGACATCCCAATCATTTTGTTTGTCTCGTGGAGAAAAATAGCGTTCTTTAGAGCGGCTGCCTTCTTCATCTGCGCGGGCACCGACGATGACGCCGGTGTAGGGTGCGGTATTGGTATCTAGGTCATATTTTTGAGTGTCATGGTTGAGTTTATATCTGGGCCATGTGCCGGATAATGTGTGTTTGAGGGCATCACTTTTGAGGGCTTTGCAGCATGAGATACGGTCAATGGCGCCGTCTGGGAAGGTTTGTTTGGTGTCGAGGGCGGTTTTGTTTTCGCCGTAAATCATCGTGAGTTTCCATTCGAGTGCGATGGCGTCACGGTAGCGGATCATTTCGGGGATTTTATAATGGGTGTCGATATGAACAAGTGGGATGGGGACATGACCGAAGAATGCTTTTCGGGTTAGCCATAGCATGACGGTACTGTCTTTTCCGACGGACCAGAGCATGCAAAGACTTTTGAATTCTTTGTAGGCCTCGCGGAGGAGGTAGACGCTTTGGGCCTCTAGTTTATCTAATTGGTTCATTTTTGATCCTTGGTTGGGTGGATGATTTTACCGTCTTTGATGTGGAGGCCGCATTCTTTTTGGTCGGGGGTTTCCCACCACCAGCGGCCGGCGCGGACGTCTTCTCCTGGGGAGACTGCGCGGGTGCATGGGGCGCATCCGATACTCGGGTAGCGTTGGTCGTGAAGGGTGTTGTAGGGGATTTCGTTTTGCTTGATATACGTCCAAACTTCTTCTTCTGACCAATTGGCCAGCGGGTTGATTTTGATGATGTTGTGGGCGGCATCCCATTCGATGACTTTCATGTCCGTGCGAGTGACGCCTTGGGATTTTCTAAGTCCAGTAATCCAGGCCGTGCAAGTGGAGAGTGCGCGTTTGAGGGGCTCTACTTTGCGGATATTGCAGCACTCTTTTCGGTTGGCGATACTTTCATAAAATAGGTTAATTCCTTTTTCTCGGACCATGCTTTCGACATGATCTTGATTGGGGAAGTAGATTTCGTGCTTGATGTCGTATTTTTTTTGGGTTTGGGCCATAACCAGATACGTTTCTGGATGAAGCCGTCCGGTGTCTAGTACAAAAATCCGCACAGATGGCGATGCATTGACCGCCATATGGGTGAGTACTTGATCTTCGGCCCCCAAACTCGAGGCGAGCATAACCCCCTGCCCCATCGTTTTTACAAAGTAGTCAACGATTTCCTGGGCAGTTTTATGCTCAAAGTCGCGATTGAGGGCGTCCATACTGGCTAGCATTTTTCGATTAATACACTCCAGTGACCATCGGCCGCTTGTTCTTTTTTAAGGACTTTATGACCTTCTTGAGCAACAGAGTTAGGAACATTTTCAATGGGTTCTCCATTGTCTAACAATACTTCTAACTGATCGCCTTTAGTGAGGGTTTCAAGGGCTAATTTAGTTTTAACAAAGTTCATTGGGCAAGCGATTCCGCGGTAGTCTTTTTGTGTTGGGCCGGTTGAAGGGGTTGCTTCTGCGGCTTTGACATCGGTTTTGAAGCGGAGTGAGTCATCCATATTTTTGTATAAATTGATGACGGCTTGTCCAAGTGCTAAAACTGTTTCCTGATGTTTAACCAATTCGGCTTTAAGACCTAATTTGGCAAGTGATGTGACATCGGTAAATTGAGTTTCGATAAGACCTGTTGTAATAAAATGCTTTTGGAAATACTCAAAAATCTGAGCATCCGTTTTGGCATCTAATCCTCGGGTGACGAGTAGCATTCTGGAGGCACGAAAGGCGATATTATAAAGGCTTTCCTCAAGTGCATTGCCAGTAAGTCCTACTTTAACGGCTTCGCTTTGGGCTTCAATTTCTTTTTTATCGACGTCAATCATGTCAAACATACCTGCTGAACATTCTGCCGCGCCCATGTCATCCAATGTCATTTTTCGGTTACGGCCCCAATCGTGATAAACCTCAGGGTTTTGCTCATAGGTGGGGACGTCACGGTAATGCTCACAGAGTGACTTGATAAGGGCCTTACCTTCTTTCTCAAGGAATTCAATATAATTGTTTTTGTAGGCGTCTTTTTTGTCGATCCAAACGGCTAGGAAATCGTGAACGAAATCCGGGACATATTTAGATGCGACTTCATCGACGCGTTCTGCGTATTGTAGTTCACCTGCATGTCCAGTTCTTGCACCGGCCATGACATTGTACATTGGGAATATTTCGCCATCTTTTCGGCCAATTTTACCAAAAAATCCAAGGTCGGCAACGTGGTGCATTCCGCAAGTATTCGGACAACCAGACATGTTGACTTTGAAGTCTGTAATTTCGTCTAATTTGAGGTCCGTCCGGATTAAACGATCACAAATCGCATCGGATAGTCCACGTGGTAAGCAAATCCCTAATTTACAAGTTTGCGCACCAGTACAATTGATCATGTTGCCGATAAATGGAGGCAATGCGGCCAATGTCATTTTCATTTTGGTAATAACGTTGTAGAGATTCCCGATATATTTTTCTGGGATATTTCTTAGGCGGATATTTTGCGCGCGGTCACATCGAATCGTGTTTTCTCCGATATGATCTAAAAAGTCGCATAATAGATCTGCGTCTTCTTTGAGTAAATCTCCTAATTTAAGTGGGAGTTTAACTGATTTCAATCCAGGTTGAAGTTGGTCAAATACATATCTGGATTTCCAGGTGTCGAATGCGTCGCCGGATTCGTTAATCACTGGAAGCGTGATGGTGTCATTGGCCTTGTTTTCAACGACTGGTAACACTAGATTTAAGCTGGCATCGTCTTTAATCTGATCATAATATTCATGAAAATTTCGTTTAAAATCATCGTCGCCCAGTTTTTTCCATAAAAATTTAATTCGGCTGGAAAACTTGCTTCGTCGGTTACCGTGAACGTCGAACATTGATTTTAACGCTCTGGCCACGTGGTAAACCTGAGTGTCGGGTATCCATTCTAATAATTCGTTACCGACCATTGGACGTGCGCCCATTCCGCCGGAGCAAAATACTTTGAAGCCTTTTTGGCCATTTCTGATTTCAGCGACATATCCAAGACAGGTGGCTTGGGAGTATGTGGAATCTTTGGAATTGTGTGACATTGCGATTTTGAATTTTCTTGGCAAGTTCCAGCTATCTGGTTCGTTGATTAAACGGGTAGTGAGTTCGATGGCGTAAGGATCGACGTCGAATGTGGTTTCAGGATCAACGCCTGAGTCTGGAGAGGTTAAAATATTACGAATGGTGTTTCCGCCGCCGCCTCTTGAGCTGAGTTCGACTTCGTTTAATCCACGGATAATGTCCATTACCTGGTCAATTTTAGCGTCATGGATTTGGACTTCTTGCCTAGTGGTAAAGTGGACTTCGCCTGCGCCGTACTTTTCAGCTAATAATGCTACTTTTCGTAATTGCATAGGTGTAATCCCGCCCGCTGCACACCTAATACGGATCATATAGGTTTCACGTTCTCTTTGCTCGTACACACCATGAGCAACACGAATGGCTTTAAACTGGATGGGATTCATTTCTCCATTGATAAAGATTTGAATGTCTCTTTCAAATTGTTCCTGTTCACTGACTAAAACGCTTGAGTTTTCATAAAATTTTAACATTTAATTCTCCTGTTATATTTCGATGATGGCAACGAGTTCAATCGTTACGTCTTCTTCGGATTTCTTGACGATTTTGTAGGCTTTTACATCTGCTTCCCGATTCATTAAAGACACAATAATGTAAATCATATTGGGATCATTTAATAACCTGAGGTCCTCTTCTGACAAGCGGGCCGGTGTTTCTGGGTGTGAGTGATACACGGCCATCAGCTCAAGCCCTTGGTTTCTGGCATCTTTAACCACTTGAAATTGTTCTTTAGGATCAAAGCTAAAATGCTCGAAACTATTATCGACATTGGTCATTTCAAATTGGGTGGTGATTTCTCCATTTTGACCGGCTAAATACCCGCAACATTCAATAGGTTTTAATGCTTTCGCATGGTTGGTCATGTCTCTGATGACTTGTTTAGTAATTTTTATATTCATTTTTTTATCCTTATTAATGACGGTCTTTGAGATCGCAGACGGCTTGTTCATAGTCAATTAAACTGGTGATTTCAGGTGTTTCTGAACATACTGGACACTTTGGATTCTTTTTAACTTTGACGGTTCTGAAGTTCATTTTTTTGGCATCAAAAATCATCATCCGATTGGTAAGTAAATCGCCAACACCCGTTATAAATTTCAAGGCTTCAGCAGCTTGAATGGTCCCAAGCATTCCCGCGATTGCGCCAAGTACCCCTGCTTGCGAACAAGTGGGGACTGCGTTTGCTGGAGGCGGGCTGTGAAACACACATCGGTAACAGGCATGACCAGGTGTATGCGTTAATGTCTGACCATCAAATCGTAAAATGCCGCCATGTGAAAATGGTTTTTTAGCCATCACACATGCATCATTAATTAAAAATTTTACCGGGAAATTATCGGTACCATCAATCACAAAATCATAGTCGGCCAAAATGCGCATGGCGTTTTCAGAAGTAAATAATTCATAGTACGTAATGACTTTGACATCGGGATTGATTTGCTCGATTTTCTCTTTGGCAGATTGGACTTTAGGCTTGCCGATATCTGCGGTGAAGTGAATCACCTGGCGTTGTAAGTTGCTTGCGTCTACGACATCGCCATCAATAATACCAAGCGTTCCTACTCCTGCGGCAGCAAGGTACAGTGCGACCGGAGCGCCAAGACCTCCAGCGCCAATGATTAAGACTTTACTGTTTAAAATCTTTTCTTGGCCTTTGCCCCCGATGTCCTGGAGGATGATGTGGCGGCTATATCTTTCGATTTGATCTTCTCTTAAACTCATCATTAAATTCCTTGTAATGCCTGATCAAAGTCGGCTTTTAAGTCATCGATATGTTCTAAACCTACCGAAATTCGGATGGCGTCTTCGTGTGCGCCCAATTCTCCCGCTTCGTCTAGCGTGAAGTCGCGGTAGATAGTGGATTGAGGATGGGCCACTAATGTTTTAGTGTCGCCAATATTGACTAGGGTTCTGGCCAATTTGGTTTCATCGATTACATGATAGGCATTTTTTTTACTGCCGACGCGAATCGTAATTAATCCGCCAAATCGGTTGCCGAATTGCGCTTTGGCAATGGCATGATCTGGATGTGTTGGAAGTCCTGGATACGCCACGGATTTCACTTTAGGATGATGAGCAAAAAATTGGGCTAATTCAAGCGCATTTTGGCAATGTTTTTCCATCCTTAAAGATAAGGTGTCGAGTCCAAGAGCTGCAATAAACGCATTCATTGGTGCCATAATCGAGCCGATATTAGACTGGATTTGGCGTCTTGCGCGACCTAAAAAGGCCATTTCACCTAATTTTTTGGTGAGTTCCTTAATTTTATCGCTTTTGGCGTTTTTCCAATCGTAGTTGCCTAAATCGGTGATGGATCCGCCGACGGTTGTGCCGCTTCCACATAGATATTTGGTTGTGGAAAGGACGATGATATCGATTCCGATAGTTTTTGCGTCTAATAAATATGGCGTCACTGTCGTGCAATCAACGACTAGTGGAATATTATGTTTTTTGGCGATGTCACTGATGGCTTTTAAATTAGGGACATCTAGTTTTGGGTTACCGATGGTTTCTAAGAAAATGGCCTTAGTATTAGGGCGTATTGCATTTTCATACGCGGATACATCAGTACTCGCTACGATTGAAAACTCAACTCCAAAATTTTCAAGAACATGTCTAAATAAATAGTGAGTGCCGCCAAATAATGTTTTGCCTGTAATAATATGATCGCCTGCACCCGTGAGTGCCATTAATGCAGTACTGATGGCCGACATTCCTGATGATGTGCAGATAGTCCCTAATCCATTGGATAGCAGGTTAATCCGGCTTTCAAATGAGGTTACGGTTGGGTTGGTCACACGTGAATATTGGTGTCCAAACTTTCGGCCATGAAACACATCCGAATGTTCCTGAGCGGTTTCGTATTCAAACGATGCGGTTTGGTAAATCGGATAAGTTGTGGCCCCCGTTACTGGATCCGGCTCACATGCCCCATGGATGGCTTTGGTTTCAAACTTCATTGGCCGCCTCCCATAAAATAGAGGAATTCGATTTCATCTCCATCACCTACTGACGTTGTATCAAATGAAGCTCGGTCTAAAATGTCGCCATTGTGTTCAACGGTCACCATTTCAGGCATTTTGACTTCCTGAATTGTGAGTAATTCAGTAATGGTGAGGTGATCCTTTTCAATCAGTTTTTTTTCGCCGTTAATTGATAATTGCATCTGTAATCTCCTTATTCGTCGTATAAAATTGTACTTAAATATCTTTCGCCAAAATCGCATAAGATGGTGACGATGGTTTTACCTTTAAATTCTGGCCGTTTGGCAATTTCGATGGCGGCATGAACATTGGCCCCTGCTGAAATCCCCACAAGCAAGCCTTCTTCTTTGGCCAAGCGTCTGGCCATGGCGAGGGCGGCTTCATTAGAAACAGTGACGACTTCATCTACAATGGATCGATTTAGGTTTGCGGGGACAAATCCAGCGCCAATCCCTTGGATCATGTGAGGTCCGGGTGCGCCGCCCGAAATAACAGCAGAGTCCCGTGGTTCAACTGCAATGACTTTAAATCCGATTTTTCTTTCTTTAAATACGCCTCCGATACCGCTAATGGATCCGCCGGTACCGACGCCAGCTACAAGTGCGTCTACGTCTCCATCGGTATCATTCCAGATTTCTAATGCCGTGGTTTCACGGTGGACTAGTGGGTTGGCTGGATTTTGAAATTGCTGAGGAATAAATGCATTTGGGATTGTTGCTGCTAATTCATTGGCCTTTTCAATTGCCCCTCGCATCCCTAAATGAGCCGGTGTGAGTTCAAGTGTTGCGCCAAGTGCTTTAAGAAGGCGTCTGCGCTCGATACTCATGGATTCTGGCATGGTTAAAATGATTTTGTAGCCTTTGACTGCAGAGACAAATGCCAGGGCAATACCTGTATTTCCACTAGTAGGCTCGATGATGACGGAGTCTGGCTTAAGGAGGCCTTCTTTTTCAGCGGCTTCAATCATGGCGAGTCCAATCCTGTCTTTAACGGAGCAGCATGGATTCATAAATTCGCATTTACCAAGGATGGTGGCATCTAAGCCCTGTGTGACTTTGCTGAGACGGATAAGAGGAGTTTGCCCGATTAATTCTGTAATATTGTTATAAATATTGGCCATTTTTTATCCTTTTTATATGCTGAAAGTTAGTGTTTTTTCTTCTCTTTGCTTGCTCACAATTAGCTGTGCAAGCGTAATATTAAATAATGTTGCTATTTTAGCATCCATTTCCTTCCAAAAGGACTCTAATCCAAGACACCCTTTATGACCTTCTGAAAGCTTTGTGTCGCCCTCAAGTAAGGTGACGATTTGATAGACTGTAATTTCTTCTGGAGATTTGGATAATGCATACCCGCCTTGGGCACCGCGAAAACTAACAACTAAGCCGTTTTTTTTGAGTTCTGCGAGTAATTGTTCAAGATAACTTAATGGGAGTTGGTGGCGTTCTGCAATGCTTTTTGCTTGAGTGGGGCCAGTTTGAAATTGCGATGCCAGTTCTAACATGGCCATAAGACCGTATTTACTTTTTGTGGAAATCATATATCCCTAATGTCTATCGAATTAGTAGGAATTAAATCATTTTTTAATTAAAAACGCAATTGTAATAAGGCGGAGAGTTTTTCTAGAACTTCTTGCACCACTTCTTGAGATGCCTCTTCTTTGAACGTCGCATATCGGCTGCAATTTTAGGTACCCTGTTTGATTATTTCAAACTCATTTCTAGCATTCCTACCACCCAACTTCCAATCATAACTAAGCTGATGCCAGCGATAATGCTGATGCTGATATAGGTTAATGCATATAAAAATCTTCCGGATTGGATGAGCGTTGTGGTTTCGACACTGAGGGTTGAGAAGGTGGTGAGTCCACCTATGAAGCCGATCATGATGCCTTGAGCGAGTAAGGGGTGTTGGGATTTATCGATAAGGGAGATGGCGATGCCGGCCAGTAGGCAGCCGATCATGTTGGCGATGAATGTGCCGGCAGGTGTCGTGGCGACGCTACTGATTAGCCAACGGAGGATGGAGCCTGTGGCCCCACCGATACCGATGATGAGTAGACTAGGCCACATTATGGACGCCCTCTCAATAGGGTTTGTGCGGCGGCTTTCCAGAAGGTGTATTGATCTGCGGCTCTGACGGGGTGCATATCGAGAACCTCTTCGGCACGTCTTCCAAAAAATAAATCGGCACACTTTTTGTCTCCATAGAAAATAGCCACATTGGATTTAAAGCCATCTGTGGTGGGGCCTGCATATTGAAGTGCGAGATTGGTTGAAAATCCCATGAGCGTTCCAAAAGGGATTTCTCTTTTGATGAGAGTTTCTACATGGACTGGATTGTGGGTGCCAAAAATGGCGGCACTTTCGGGCGTGTTTGGAAGCGTTTCTGCCCATTGTTGGTAGGCATCAAAAGCCGCTTGGACATTGGGTAGTTTGTAGTCATAGGCCCCTTTGACGTATTTTCCAGCATGACAGTATCCACCGGCTTTGGCGAGAGCTATCCCCTCTTGGACGGGGGTATTGCCTTTATGAATTTGGTAGGTATTGTAAACGCATGGGCCATCTTGATTTGCCACGCTTTGAAGCGTCCATCCTACATGGTTGATGGTGTCCTGGATTTGAGCGCCTTCGGCATCCCATAATATTCTGATTCCTTTTTGTTTGGCTTCGGTAACAACTTGGATGGCCAAAGCGAGTTGAGGATTTTTGGGGTCTAGAGACTCCCCTTTGCTCATTTTTATAATGTCATCAGTTAAAATTAGTGCCGTTGGTTTGACTGCGATTAAATCTCCAGATTTTGCTGATTTGATGGCGTCGATGTATTCCTGAGCAGCTTTTACACATTCTTTCTGAGTATAACTAGCTTCACGAGCCCCTTGGAAAATAATGCCTACTTTATGGTCTCGATAAAATTGGGCGGCTTTGTGTAAATCGCTTACACTTTCTCCGGCATAAAATAACCCTTTCCATAGTGGTTTTGTGACTTTCATTCCTGCAGCGACCAGTGTTGAAGTGACTTGCCTTCCCACAGTTTGATCTGCGCTTCTCAAATGTCGTATTGCGCATTGTAGTGTGAATTGAGTCACAACCCGTTGTACAGGCATGCGGGCTGCGATTTGGATTGCTTTTTCTTGATGAGTGGAGTGGTGTCTCACGCTTGGGATTACTCGTTGTACTGCTTTGGGTAATTCTGTTACTGCTTTTCGGATTGCCATTCTGTTTCCCCCTGTTTTGGTTTATTATGAATTATATATGATAAATGATGTGATTAAAGCAGCGATTTTAGGTGTTGTTGAGGGGGTAACCGAGTTTATTCCGGTATCGTCGACGGGGCATTTGATTTTAATGGGGGATTTTTTATCCTTTGGTCATCATGCGGCTACTTTTGAAGTGGCGATTCAGCTGGGTGCAATTTTGGCGGTTGTCATAGTGTATTGGAGTTTTTTTAAAAGATATCTCTCACTTAAACATTGGTTTAGCCGTGAAAGTGCATTGGTGTTGGTCGCGATTACGCCGGCTCTTATTTTAGGGGCATTGCTTCATGATGTGATTAAATCGCTTTTATTTGGATCTTCGACGGTGGTATATGCACTGGCGGTGGGTGGAGTGATTATGATTTTGGTGGATAGACTTAAGATTGAGCCGACTGCGGGTGATGTGGCTCAGATTACATTCAAACAGGCGTTGATTGTGGGGCTATGCCAATGTGTCGCCCTTTGGCCTGGGATGAGCCGGTCTGGATCCACGATTGTGGGCGGGATTTTGGCGAAACTGGATTATGCCACTGCGGCTAAGTTTTCATTTATTATTTCGGTACCCGTGATGATGGCGGCTGTATGTTTTGATTTGCTTAAGAGTGCGGCTACTTTGACAGCCTATGATGTTCAGCTGATTGGGGTTGGGTTTGCGGTGTCTTTTGGGGTGGCGATTTTGGCTATTAAATGGTTTTTAAAGATGCTTACACGATTGCGATTAACCCCATTTGGGATTTATCGCATGTGTTTAGCCTTTATTCTGTTATAGGTTATCCCTTATAGATAATGGCCGTTTCAATAGCAGTTCTTGCTTCTTTTGATTTTAAAACTTCAACTAAAGTCAGTGCAAATTCGATGGCCGTTGCCGGACCTTGGCTGGTAATCAGCTTTCCATCAACGACAACTGTTGAGTTGGCTTGGTACTCACATGATTTTAACTCAGCGGCAATACCTGGATAACTGGTGGCTTTTTTGCCTTTTAAAAAGCCCATATGTTCTAAAATTAATGGTGCGGCACAAATTGCGGCAACATATTTCCCTTCGGCTTCAAAGCGTCTGATTAAACTTTTGGCGCCTTCGCTTTCTTCAAGATTTTTAACGCCTTCACTTCCACCAGGGAGGACTAGCATATCAAATTCGTAATCTGGGAGAGTTTCGATTAAATAATCGGTTTTAATCATCATTTTGCGTGCACTTGCGACTAATTTGAAGTCGAGTGATGTGATGGCAACTTTGATTTCTGCTCTTCGTAGGATATCGATGACGGCTATAGCTTCGATTTCTTCAAATCCATCGGCTAGTAAAATAAGTGCGCGTTTTGACATCTTATGGCCTCCTGAGGGGGTTGGGGTCGTTATCGTTAAATAAAAGGAAGCTGGACTACAATTCCTGTTTCTTCTTTTCCACGAATCATAACAGTTAGTTGGCGTCCTTCGCTACTATATTTTGGATCTACCAATGCCATGGCGATGGGGTGGCCTAGTGTTGGGGATAATGTTCCAGAAGTGATTCTTCCTCCTTCTTTAATCTCGTAACCGGTTCTTGGGATCAGCTTTCCTGACATTTTAATGCCGACCGTGGCAAACGGTTGTGGACTTTTTTCTTCGAGTAATAGTTGTTCTTTTCCAATAAAGGGGTGATTCCATTTCACTACCCAGCGGTATCTGGTCATCAGAGGCGTAATTTCTTCAGATAGTTCCTGACCATAGAGTGGGAGGCCGGCTTCAAGACGAAGGGTGTCTCTTGCACCTAATCCGCAAGGGGTAATGCCGGCGGATGCTAATGTTGTCCATATTTCTTCTGCGATGGCATTGGGGAGTGACAGCTCTACACCATCTTCTCCGGTATAGCCGGTTCTCATGACGACGCACTCCTGATTGAGCAATTTAATTTCAGTCAGTCCAAATTTTTCAACTGCACTTAAATCAATAGTTAAGGCTTTTGAAAGCTTTGCAATGGCATTGGGGCCTTGTATTGCAAAAAAACTATGGGTTTTGAGTCGTTGTTCGATTTGGACATCGCCTGTCATTTTGGGCTGTATCCAGGTTAATATTTTTTCGAGATTAGAGGCATTTACCACCATAACCCACTGATTGAGACTCAGTTCGCCAAACATAATATCATCTAAGATTCGGCCTTTTTGATTGAGCATCATGGAGTAAATCATTTTTTTATTTCTGGCTCTTTGGGCATCATTACAGCTGATTTTTTGGATAAAGTCGTAAGCGTCCTGTCCTGTAATAACAATGACACCCATGTGAGAAATATCAAAAATCCCGACATCGGTACGGACGGCTAAATGTTCGGCCGCAATGGATTGATACCAAACGGGCATTTCAAACCCGCCAAATGGCGTCATTTTGGCCCCTATTTTTTTATGAACTTTATTGAGGTGAGTCGTTTTGACTTGATGTGCATCCATTATTCATCGTCTCCTTTGGGGGCAAGTATTTTTGTAAGCGCTTGGATAAAGCGTTTATTTTGGGGCAATGTTCCCGTGGTGACGCGGATTGCATTTTCAATTTTAAAACTTTCTAGAGGGCGGACAATAATTCCTTCATGAAGCAGTCGGTCCATGGCTTCTTTGCCGCTGATTGGCAGGAAAATGCAAATAAAGTTGGCTTCTGATTTTAGATAATTGAGTCCAAGTCGATCTAGCTCTTTGTATAAAAAAATCTTGCTTTTTTTATTTAAAATAAGGCTTCTTTCAATATGAGACGCTTCGTCTAATGCCAATTCTCCAGCTTTTAGTGCCAAAGAATTAAGGTTAAATGGTTGTCTGATTTTTTGCATTGCCCGTATGATTTCTTCGGATCCGATGCCGTAGCCAACTCTTAACCCGGCAAGTCCGTATATTTTGGAGAATGTCCTTAGCAGGATGAGATTGTGGTGAGACCGCATTAATTCTGTCGCACGTGGATAGTAGGGAGAATCGACATATTCGGCATAGGCTTCATCGAGGACCACAATAATTTTAGGGTCTAGTCGATTTAAAAGCTCTGTAATTTCGTCATGAGTGATGATGGTGCCAGTTGGATTGTTGGGATTGGCAATAAAGATTAATCTGGTTTTAGGTGTGACGGCGTTTAAGATGGCCTCCAAATCATAGCGGTAGGATTGCATTGGGACTTCGATCACCGACGCATCAAACAGATAAGCGACAAATTGATAGACTGAAAATGTGTGTTTTGAAGTGATAATTTCATCATCTGGATTTAAAAAGATACCGGCAATCATTTGGATGATTTCGTCGCTACCATTACCTAGGACGATCTGAGATTTATTAACCCCAAATTTTTCACTTAATTTTTGAATTAGTGGGGCTGATTCTTGATGCGGATAATAATGAATTTTTTTAAATGTGTTCGCAAGATGGTTGAGTTTAACCGGACATCCTAATGGGTTTTCATTTGATGCCAATTTAATGACATCCGTAATACCCAAGCTTTCGGTTACTTCTGCAATGGATTTCCCTGGGATATAGGGGGTGATTTTGCTTAATGTATTCCGAAAAAAATCAAAGACCATGATGACTACTTTCTGTTTCGGTGAAAGATATTTCGGGTTTCATGCGCTTTTTCAGGGCTAATATTCGCCGTAATAACGCCTTCATAATCTTCACTTGCCCTGGCTAAAATGGTACCCCAAGGATCAATGATCATGCTATTTCCATATGTCGGGACATTGGATGAGCCAAATCCGGTTTGGTTAGGAGCAATCACATAGGCATGTGTTTCGATGGCTCTAGCGCGGATTAAAATTTCCCAATGGGCTTTTCCAGTTGGAGTTGTAAAGGACGAGGGTATTGCAATTGCCTCAACATCGTTATTCTTTAATTTTTCAAAAATGGTTCCAAACCTTAAATCAAAACAAATGCTTAATCCGAGTTTCAGGCCGCCCATATCAGCAGTGACAATGGCTTTTCCGGCTTCAAAATACTCTGATTCTGTAATGACGGTATCACCAACAGTTGCATCAAATAGATTCATTTTTCTGTATTTTGCGACGAGTTTTCCTTCGGGATTAATGACGACGGATGTGTTGTACATTTTTTCTGAATTTGGGATTACCTCACAGATGCTGCCACTGTGAATCCAAACTTGATGGTCTTTTGCAAACTTTTTGAGGAGGTTAATACTAGGCCCTGTTAAAGATTCGGCATTTGCTGCGAGAGTTGCTTTAGGACCCCGATAATTAAAGACTTCGGGTAAAAAGATATGAGATGCGCCGAACGAAATTGCTTGTAGTAAGTGGGATTCTGTTTTTTTGAGATTCGCCTGTTTGTCAGACGTTGCATTAAGCTGGATACAGGCAATGGTCATAGATGCGTTTGGTTTTACCTTGTTCATGTTTGTATTGTACAGTTATGGTTCAAAGTTTTCTACGGAGGTTTTTTTTAAGTGATCTCAAGATATTCTCGCCCTAAAATGGCGGCGGTGTGGGAAAGCACCAATAAGTTTAAAAAATGGATGGATGTTGAACTAGCGGCATGTTTTGCCCATGTTCAGTTGGGAAATATTTCTCAAGAGGATTATGACACGATTGTTGCTAAGGCTGATTTTAATGTGGAACGCATCGATGAAATCGAAGCCGATATCCAACATGATGTCATCGCGTTTTTAACCAATGTGGCCGAGTATGTTGGGCCAGCATCTCGATTTATCCATTTGGGGCTAACGTCTTCTGATGTGGTGGATACGGCATTTTCGCTTTTAATCCAGGATTCTGGTGCGATTTTGCTAGAGGATATTGCGGAGTTTCAACGTGTGCTTGAAGCGCGGGCGCAAGAGCATCGCTTTACATTATGTATGGGTCGTACCCATGGCGTGCATGCAGAACCGACTACGTTTGGTCTTAAACTGACTGTGTTTTATGAAGAAATGAAACGCAATGTGACTCGTATTGAAGCCGCCCTAAAAACAATGAGAGTGGGTAAAGTATCGGGCGCTGTGGGTAATTATGCCCATATGCCGCCTGCGCTTGAAGCGATTGTATGTGAGCGTCTTGGGGTTGAGGCGTCTCGGTCTTCAACTCAGATTTTACAGAGGGACCGTCATGCCGAGTTTATGAATGCGCTTGCGATTACCGCTGGAACTTTAGAACGGTTAGCGACTGAAATCAGAGCCCTGCAAAAAACAGAGTTTAATGAAGTGATTGAGCCATTTTCATCCAAGCAAAAAGGGTCTTCGGCCATGCCTCATAAACGTAATCCGATTTCATGTGAGCGGGTGACAGGACTAGCCCGTGTGATTAGAGGGTATGCTATGACAGCGCTTGAAAATCAAAATTTATGGCATGAGCGAGATATTTCTCATTCTGGGGCAGAACGAGTAATTTTTCCTGATGCGACGATTGCACTTGATTATATGTTTGGGGTCATGACCCGCGTCGTGCGTGATATGACGGTCAATGCGGATCAGATGAAAGTTAATATTTCTAGGTCCTATCATGTCTTTTTCTCTCAACAATTGCTGCTTAAGTTAATTGGCACTGGGATGAGCCGTGAAGATGGGTATAAATTAGTTCAACGAAATGCCATCTCAGCTTTTGTGGAACAGGTAGATTTTTTTGAGAAAGTAAAAACAGATTCTGAAATAACATCTTGCTTGTCTGCCAAGGTGCTAGAGGACATTTTTAGTTTTGATTCTTACACGCGTCATGTGGATGATATTTTTAATCGTGTTTTTGTTGCTTAATCATGTTTAATCCAATAGACTTCGGTTAACCTTGTTGTTTATTGGCGGCGTAGCCAAGTGGTAAGGCCGAGGTCTGCAAAACCTCTATCCCCAGTTCGAATCTGGGCGCCGCCTCCATCATGGAAAAATCAAATGATTTCAAAATTAGATTTTCTCTTTATCGTCTTATTGACCGGTGGGTATATAGCTACCGACTTTATTGACGCTCCCCGTTGGGTATTTTTTTTATTTTTAATTGGCCTTGTGGTGTCATTTAAGTATGTTCCTGCAGAAAAGCCTTCTAATCGAGAAACTGATGAGATTTTGGATGACTCCAAACAAGTGATTCCCTCGTCAATATTAGAAGGATTGGAAGGAAGCGGCGTTTTTGCAACCGGTATCCATGAAATTGAAGATAAGTACCATAAAGAATTACAAATGGCGAAGAACGTTCAACAGGGATTGTTATCGGCTGAGATCCCTTCTATCCCTGGAATTGAATTTGCCATGGCCTGTATACCCGCTGAAAATGTGGGTGGTGATTTTTATACCCTTGTTAGTCGTAATCGTATTTCCGCAACTACCCAAACCCATTCATTACCAGGTGTCACTCAGTATGTGGATACCCGGTCGCAACAACTTGGAATTGCCATTGGTGACGTTGCTGGGCATGGAATTGCGTCTGCATTGGTGATGGCGCTAACTTCGGGTATTTTGCGGGAATTATGCGCTAATTTAAGCTCTCCTGCAGAGATTTTACGACAAGCAAATAGTGTCATTTGTAAGTTTATTTCTAATTCTGAAGTCCCCTATGTGACTGCTTTTTTTGGAGTACTTAGTATCGAAACTCGACGGTTTGTTTATACCAAGGCAGGGCATCATCCTTGTGTGGTGATTAGAAAAGATGAAAGTCATTTAGTCTTAGAAACCGAAGGTGTGTTTTTAGGGATGTTTTCTGATGAAGTATATGAGGAAAAAGAAATCCAGCTTATGCCTGGTGATCGCTTGATGTTTTATACAGATGGATTACTTGAGGTTAAAAACTCAGAGTCTGAAATGTTGGGTACGGATGCCTTAATTCAAATTTTTAAAGATACATACTTGCTTTCTCCTGCCGATGCCAAGACAATTATTTTAGACCGTGTTTCTGAGTTTTCTGGGGGTGCGGCGATGGACGATGACCGGACATTGGTGATTCTTCATGTATGTGATGACGCGGCACCCGCTTCAGTTTAACTCTCATCTTTTTTTATGTGATATTCGATCAAAATGGTCTGAGAGTGACGCCCTCTCCTATTTAGATGAGTTAGAGAAAAATAGATACGAGTCATTTAAAGTCTCAGAGGCTGGCCGCCGATTTTTAGCTGCTCGCTATTTTTTAAAAACGGTCTTGGCCCAAGAATTATCTTGCCCCCCTACTTCTATTTCATTTTCATACACCTCATTAGGGAAGCCCTACCTCTCCCAAGCCTCTCATCTTCATTTCAATATGAGTCATGCCCAAGATTTGATCGCAATCGTTATCTCATCCCACCAAGTCGGTATCGATATCGAATATCAACGCTCAGTCCATTCAATGGACGCCGTCGCTGCCCGAGTGTTTTCCGCACAAGACCAAACCCAATTAAGGACCACCTCTCCCAAAAATAAAGAAAATAAATTTTTTGAATTATGGACAAAAAAAGAAGCCACCACAAAAGCATCGGGTAAAGGAATTTTCACAATCCCCGTAGAGACGCCCAATCTGGGCGTCTCTACTATCACCGAAATTTTACCAATCGGATATTTCGGCGCGGTATGTTGGGTTGATGGGTAATTAATCTAATAAGCGTCTACTTCTTTTGATCTAAGATAATACTCACCCCTAACCCCTCTCTGTTCCAAAGAGGGAGGCTCTACTTACTTATTCCCCTCTAGAGATGGGTGGCACGAAGTGACGGGGTGTTCAGCGATACCAAGTAACTACCCCGTCTCTGCCATCGCTAACGCAATGGCAGATCCACCCCTTCCTGGAAGGGGAATTTTTTTTATTCCCCTCTTTGGAACAGAGAGGGGTTAGGGGTGAGTATTATCTGGGACTAGTGGACTTAAGTCAGTGAGGTATTAAGGCGAATCCGCCGGAATTTCGTCCCCCAATAACCGGTAGATCGTAGATCGATCTACATTAAAAAATTGAGCCGTCGCGGTGATATTTCCCTGAAACGCATCAATCGTGCGTCTCATGATGGCTTTTTGGACGGAAATATCATTCTTTTTGAGCATACTGTAATCCATCAATAGTCTGGTTAAGCATTGTTTTGGGAAATTCTGGATGGTGATTTCGGTTTCTTTTTTGAGTAGAAAAACGAGGACTTCGGCGAATTGGTAGAGTTCTCGGATATTGCCTTTCCATGGGGCCATTTTGAGAAGATTGATGAGGGATTTGGATATTTTTTTAGTAGGCAATTGATATTTATTAGTGTGATAAGTGACAAAGTTGGTTAAAAATAATTCAAAATCTTCGGATCTGTCTCTTAGTGCGGGGAGTTGGATTTCGATTCCTCGAATCCGATAGTAGAGGTCTTGGCGAAATTTTCCTTCGCTGATTTCGGTTTCGATATTGGTATTGGTGGCAGCGATGAGTCGAACATCGATGGGGATGGATTTACAGCTGCCAATGCGCTCGATCTTTTTTTCTTGAAGGACTCTCAAAAGTTTGACCTGAAGATGGATGGGCATTGTGCTGATTTCATCTAAAAAAATAGTCCCTCCATTGGCCGCTTCAAATTTACCGATTCGTTTTTGATGTGCGTCGGTAAAGGCTCCTGCTTCATGCCCAAATAGTTCGGACTCAATGAGAGATTCTGGGATAGCACCGCAATTGATGGCAATAAATGGTGAGTTTTTTGACCCTGAATGCTCGTGGATATAGCGGGAGAGAACCTCTTTACCCACGCCGGTTTCTCCTGTGATAAGGATGCTGATGTCCCTGGCAGGTGCGATGTCTCGTGCAACTTCAAATGCCATGGTGGCTTGTGAAGATTTACCAATAATACAGGTTGCGTTTTCACTTTTTGAGGTATTTTGAGTATTTTTTTTTGGCTCGGGCTTGCTGGACATGATGGCAATGTCGATGGCCTCGTATAACTCTTTTAAATCCCTACCTTTAACTACATAACTAAATGCACCCGATTTAATGCAATCGATGACTTGCGCAATGTCTGATACTCCAGAGAACATGATAACGGGAACCTCTTTAACGGCTTCCTTGATTTTCTTAAGATGTTCAACTCCATTACTTTCTGGCATTTTGACGTCGAGCAAAATAGCGTCGAAAGCTTGGACTTTAATTTTTTCCATTGCGGAATCGCTGGATTCTGCCGTACTTACTGTGTAGCGGGCGGCCATGGTCAATATCATGGACTCTAAAATTAAGGTGTCATCGTCGATTACTAATACGGCTGGCTTTTTTTCATTTTGCATAGATTGCCATTATATTTACCGGTCACTTATTCTTCAACATCTTATTATTGTGACGCGACGTATCTGTGCTATCCTTTTTGACTATGGCTTTTGATTTATCTGCAGAGCTTTCTGCCATTATTGTTCAACTGGTTCCACTTAAGCACAGATCACGTGTTTTTGAATTGATTTCTCAGAAAATCATGACCTTATTATCTCCTCGTTTTGTGGTTGTGTTTCCGTCTTCCTATGGATTTCGGCAGCGGTTTTTACACTATTCTCCAATTTTTGCAGGAGATATCCCGACTCAACTTATGTCTTTTGAATATGAAAAACATTTGGAATCCCTTTTACCGACAATCTCTAATACACCGATCCTGGAGGCTATGTTATTTCCAAAGTCTCTTTCTGATTTTCTGCCGCACTTTTCTTTGGAGGAGTCTTTTTTATGTGTTCAGGTGAGGACCCGTAATACATTCCATGGCATTATTTTGATAGGCCCCCCAAAGTCTAAATCAGATTTTTCTGAAAATGAATTGAACTTTTTATCGGTTTTATGTGCAGAATTAGTGTTGGTTTTTGAGAGAATTTTATCTTTAGAGGATTTGGAGGAAGCTAATCGTCAGTTGGGACGTTTTAATTCTCAACTCCAAAAGAAAATGAATACACAAGCAGTAGAACTTAATCAGGCCAAACTTTTGCATCGCCATGAAGCCAGATATAAAACTGATTTTTTAGCCAAAATTACTCATGATTTAAGAACTCCGTTACAAGTCATCAGAGGGTTAACTCAGGCCATGATTTTAAAGGAAATTGATCCTCCCCAAGTTCCTAACGCAGTCGCGTTATTAGGTGGTAGTGTCGATCGGCTACGACATTTGTTAGATGATATTTTAAATTTTGATGCGCCTCCTACTTCTCATCATTTAATTGATTATACGCAGGTCGAACTTCGTGCTTTTTTTGGGGAAATTGATCAGACGCTTTCACATCTTTTAAAAGGTAAACCAGTTCAATATGAGGTAATGCATCATCATTCTTTGGAGTCACGGTACTTTTTGGATGCAGTAAAAGTAAATCAGCTGATTATGAACTTGCTGTCTAATTCGATTAAACATACCTCGTCTGGCCGTATTGGGCTCAGTACCTGGATTAGAGATGGAGATTCCCCCAAACCGGTCTTGGAAATTTGTATTAAGGATACGGGTTGCGGGATTTCGGACGCACTTCATCCTTATTTGTTTGAGCCGCTGACGGATCATGCCTCGGAAGTGACCGGATGGGGGTTGGGGTTATCGATTTGCGTGGATATTATTTCGTTATTAGGCGGGCAAATTTGGGTGGATGTGACCGCCGACGTGGGGACACGTGTGCATTTTCATGTCCCAATGCATCACTCTCATGTGGGACTACCAATGGTGATGCTTGCGAAAGAAGCCGTTTTCCCTCATCCGGATTATCGCCAGTTGTCGGTACTTTTATGTGACGATGATTTGCTAAATCGGGAATATGCGTCGCTGTTGCTAAAAGATGAATTTCAATTGCATATTGTGGACTCTGGTGCCGCGGCCATTGAAGCTGCTCGTCAGAATCATTATGATTTAATTTTAATGGATATCCGAATGCCAATGTTTAATGGGATAGATGCCCTATCCTGCATTAAAAAAATCCAGGGATGGATACCTTGCCCGATTGTGGCGCTAACCGCACAGGCAATGTCTGGTGACAGAGAGCGGTGCTTGTCATATGGATTTGATGACTATCTTTCTAAACCTGCTACGTTACAGGATATTTTGCAGTGTATTTCTAGACTTTGTTTAGGTAATGCCTTATGAGTTTTTTGGCTACTACTGAGGGTGTCATTGCGTTAATTTCTAAGAGGCTGCTGCATACAGAAGAATGTGATGATGCCTATTGGTCGGTTATTTCATATTTATCGGAGTATTTTGACACTTGGTGCGCCTATGTTTTATTTCGGCCAGAATCCACATCAACGGGGGATATTGTACGAGTGTCCCCTCAGGAAGAGAGTCAACATTCTTGTTTACTTCGCCACTCTCCAATTCACTATTTTATTCAAAAAGATGAATGGCCGAAGTTACTAAATATCTCCACTTCTGCGAATATTATTTTTGATCAACTAGGATTAGAAGGCGCGCAATTACTATGTCCGATTGTCGCCAATCATCAGTTGCATGGCGTAATTATTTTGCCAGTTCGACCAGGGGATACCCGATGGCTGTATGTCATTAGGAGCCAACTTGAAGTGGTGATGGAGCGTATTTTAACTATTTCTTCTACCCGAGATTTGTATCGGCAGTTGACTAGGCTTAACCAAAATCTAGAAGAAATGGTCAGCTCTCAGCTTAAGACTTTTAGGGAAGAGATGGAGATGGCCAGGAGGTACAATCATGAGAAAACCCTCTTTTTATCGCAAATGAGTCATGACTTACGCACGCCGCTTCATGTCATTGTGGGGATGAGCACGCTTTTGAGAGAGGGAGAATGTGATCCTGCGGAAGTACTTCCTATTTTATCTAGTGGGTGTGACCATTTGGATGAAGTGATCTATCGGATATTTTTGTCGATCCGCGCTTAAGTGTTGTTTAGGAATTTTTAATTTGATATAGTGCGCCTACCTATGGGAAGGGGGGATTATTGTTGCCTATTTGTCACGCACATACACTAAGTTCAACACTCACATCACATTTTTTAACTCATTTTGACGCATTAGATCAGTCCATTGCATTCACTTTTTTATCTGAATCTTTAAATGAAACATCTATTACATTTTCTGAGATAAACCGAACAGCGAAAGCATTGGCGGTTTTACTCACTCAGCAGTATCCAGATATTTTGGGAAGACCCATTTTACTCTTATACCCTCAAGGGATCGACTTCGTGATTGGCTTTGTCGCATGCCTATACTCGGGTGCGGTTGCAGTTCCGGCCTACCCTCCTCGAAATCGCAAGCAAATTGATCGGCTAATGCTAATTGCCAACAATGCCGGTGCCACATTGGCATTTACTGATGCGGCAACACTAAGACACTGTAGTCAAAAATTTTCAGAACTCTCTGAGTCACTTGGATTGATTTCTACCGATGGTATTGATTTGTCACTTGCGTCTCAGTTTGTGATGCCGGATATCCACGCGAATTCTCTGGCGTTTTTGCAATATACGTCTGGCTCTACCAGCGCACCTAAAGGCGTGATGGTATCGCAAAGTAATTTACTTTCGAATGTGAAATATATTCAAAAGTCTTTTGGACTCACTACTGAGACTGTGAGTGCCTCCTGGCTACCTCAATTTCATGATATGGGGTTGATTGGCGGTATTTTAGAGCCTCTTTATACCGGCCATATTGCCCATTTAATGACGCCGGCGCATTTTGTTAAAAACCCATTGAAATGGCTAGAAATTATCTCAAAATATCGGGTTAATCATACGGGAGGCCCTAATTTTGGGTATGACCATTGTGTTGAAGCCCTTAAGCGATTGGATACGGATATTTCGCTCGATTTATCGTGCTGGACCTCGGCTTATAATGGGTCAGAGCCGATTCATATGGGGACACTTGATCGGTTTACAGAATCATTTTCTAGGTTTGGATTTTCTGGGTCGGCGCATTGTCCATCCTATGGGTTAGCGGAAGCAACTTTGATGGTTACTGCGAAGCCATTTTTTGAAGATCCGATGGCCACGACTCTCGATTTAGGGAATGGCCAAGTCTATAAAAATGTCGTCTCGTCTGGAATTTTTTACGATGAGATGACGGTTAAAATTGTTAATCCTGATACATTAACGGTATGCGCGCCCAATACCATTGGCGAAATATGGTTGTCAGGGACTTCGGTAGCAATGGGATATTTGAATGATCCTGAAAAAACAAAGGAGACATTTCATGCCTTTACCTCGACTGGGGCTGGTCCCTATATGCGTACTGGCGATCTTGGTTTTTTTAATCACAATCAACATCTTCATGTAACTGGCCGAATTAAAGAAGTCGTTATTGTGAATGGAAAAAACTATTTCCCTCATGATATCGAGCGAGTTTGTGAAGACTCTGGCGATGCCTTTTATTGTCATGGCGTCGTCGCGTTTTCGTTTACATCAGGAGCTGCTGAACAAGTAGGGATTGTGGCTGAGCTTAAGCGCTCGCATCTTCATCTTGCGGATTTTTCTCCGATTGTCAGACTAATTAAAGCTGCGATACAGGATGAATTTGGGATTAGCCTTGGTCGATTAATTTTGATTAAACCAGCATCTATGCCTAAAACATCAAGTGGTAAATTAAAAAGATCATTTATTAAAGAGCAATGTCTTAGTGGGCAAATCGAGTCGGTTTTCGTCTGGTCTTCTGAAGATAAATCGACTGAACACTTTGATATCCTAGATATTTTTAATTCTATTTTCACTCAGGCCATGACATCAGCTAATGCCCCGATCCAGTGGGATAGTTTTTCATCTATGCAATTTGTTGAGTTTTTGACGACACTGGATATCCGATTTTCCATCTCTATTTCTTTAGATGATCTCCTTAGGACTCACTGCGTGGCCGATATTGAAGCGTTAGTATCCAAAGAGCAGTCCCGTAAATTGAGCCAAGCCGATCCTGCGTTGCTCAATCGAGTATTTTTTGAACTTGGGATTAAACCACTGACGTCAATCACATCTTATGAGGGTAGCTATGTTAAATGAGGATTTTAAGCGCGTTTTTGATTGCTTGTCTCCCGCACAAAAAACAATAATTTTGGAAAAGTTGAAACAAGCTCAGCGTTATTCTATTGATACCGACCAGCGTGAACCTGAATTAGATATTTTAAAATCGGACACCTCATTTTCGATGGAGTTTCCTGAGGATAGGACGCCCCCTACTCCCCCTTTTAAAGCCATTTTATTAACTGGCACAACTGGGTTTGTTGGGTCTCATGTCTTGTCTTCTTATTTGAGGAAAACGGATGCTCATGTTTATTGTGTTGTACGTGGAGATTCTCAAGATCATGCCAAGTCTCGCTTGATCATGAGTATGAAATCCCGTCGACTTTGGCATGAGGGTGATGATCATCGAATTACTGTATTTAAAGGGGATTTATCTGAAAATTATTTTGGATTGCCGGTAGATACGTATCGCGCGCTCTCCTTTTTAGTGGATTCGATCGTTCATTGTGCGGGACTAGTTAACTTTGCATTTTCGTATTCGATGATCCGTGGGACGGCACTCGGCTCTACCCAACATCTCCTTAAATTTGCAATCTTGAATCGGCTTAAAAAATTCAATTTTATTTCCAGTTATTCGGCGATGCTATCGTTTGGTGTATCCAGCGATCAGCCCTTTT
Source organism: bacterium UBP8_UBA817 (assembly GCA_945888435.1). Lineage (GTDB taxonomy): Bacteria > Margulisbacteria > Marinamargulisbacteria > SXXA01 > SICP01 > CAMCZW01. Next base: position 32,158 of record CAMCZW010000001.1, on the reverse strand, counting down.
CTGAAGCGCCATTACCCGATGAACCATTTGCGATGCATTTGGGATATATCAAGTCCAAGTGGGTCGCTGAAAAGTTGCTTCAAAATGCGGCTAAACAAGGGATTTCCGTCTCTGTGTTACGCCTAGGTAATGTCATGACTGACTTAGAAACTGGTATTGGTAATCCTCAGGATCTGTTTAATTATATTCCAGAATTTTGTGTGAAACGCCGAATTTTCCCGGATGTGGATTTTCAATTGGATTTTAGCCCCGTTAATTTTGTACGGGATGCGGTTGTTGCGATTGCTCAAAAAGCATCAACTGGGTATGACATTTTTAATGTGGTAAATCCCAATCACTATGATCTGATTTCCTTGAAAAAACTGACGAGCCGGTTAAGTCCTGTCATGACAGTTCCATTTGATGAATGGGTATCGCTTTTTACGGATTATCTACGTGAAACTGTGCCAGAATATTCTTTTTCTCTTTTATTTCAGCAAGAAGGGTTTTCGCTTAGGCATTTGGTGTTTCCTAGTGAAAAACCATTTCAGACAGATGGGCTTACTTCGGTTATTGATGTTAGTCCGTATCTTTTAGAGCCTGCGCGTATTATTGAAAAGTTATTCGTGACACTTCCTGCTATTCAGCCCGCGCTTTATACAGGAAGTATGAATGATGTCATTGACTCGATTTTAACGCTTAATCAGACTCAGAGACCGACGATTTTACAGTCCTTTATTCATCAGGAATGTGCGCAGGCAGGGTTGTTGCTAGATCATTTGGCTCAATCTCTATCCACCCAACCGCTTAGACGTCCATTTAAGTCGTTTTTTTGCAGTTCCAGATATGAAGCTGTTGATGGATTAATCAAATTAAGTCGGCAAGGGTCTAAAACGAGACATCAATTTTGTTGTTTTGATCCTGATGGTAGTTTATCGGCGATGAGCCAGCCGCTGGCCTCCTTTGATTTGGATACTCGCCCAGGAGTTAGTTTTTTTAAAACCCTTCCAGAATTAATGGCTAGAATTCAGAAGACGCCGCATTTGGTTGCGGGGGTGTTGATGACACTTACTGATCAAGACTCCATTGAGAAAATCAAAGAGAGCAGTCGTCAACTAGTGTCGTTTCGTATCCCGATGTTTATTGATATTTCGTCTTTGTCATTAGACCAGCTTCCGGTGCTTCCATTTAAATTTGCGGGAATGGTTGCAGGACCGACGCTCACAAATTATCAACTTCCATCGGCGGTTTTCTGTGTCGATAGCACTACCTATAAGCCATGGAATACCATCGATAATTGTATTTTGCATACCTCCACTTATGCCTACAATTTATTGCTTTTGATATCGATTATTCGTTCAATTACGACGTCGGTAACAATCCCTGCAAGTATTTTGAATCAGATGAATGAGATTGGAGATTCTCATCAGATGACGCTTACCTACTATCAAAAATATATTAATCCTAAACTTAAATTGCTTCTGACTGCGATTGGGATGGCTAATATGGTGGTCAGTGCCCATCAGAGCATCCTTAAGATTAGAAATAAGCAAAATCAAGATGTGGAATGTATCGATGCCTTGGGTAGTTTTGGATGCAGCTTACGTGGCCATAGCCCAGCTGATATGACAGATCATTTGGCGACATTTAATCAAGCGACCAATTATAGTTCTCAGCTTAAAGCAGAGATGTGCCGGATATCAGGATTGTCTCGCTGTTTTATCTCCGTCAGCGGTGCAAGTGCGGTAGATATGGCAATGTCGATGGCATTACTTGCCTGCCCAGAAAAGCCTTATATTATTGTCTTTAAAGGTGGGTTTGCAGGTAAAACGTTATTGTCTCTAAGCGGTACCGCCAAAGATAAATACCGTACGCCATTTGGGCCGCTTTATGATCATGTTTTATTTTTAGACCCATGGAAACCCGATTTCACAAGTCAATTTGATACCCTTATTAAGCGATATCCGGTTGGACTAGTGTGGTTTGAGTTGATCCAAGGTGAAGCCGGGATTAGACCGATACCCAAATCAGTGATTGAGCATATTCAAAAAGCCAGACAAGACCACCATTATTTAATTGGACTCGATGAAATCCAATCCGGCTTATATCGCACGGGAACTTGTTTTAACTTTCAGCGTAAATTTCTTACTCCTGATATTATCACTGTCGCCAAAGGCTTAAGCGATATGACATTCCCTAATGCCTGTGTATTAGTGAGTGACCCGGTTTATCGTGAAGCCAAGAAAAACAATGCCCCGTATATGGCATTAGCCGATTCTCACTTTAATCATCAAGTGGGTGCTTTTGTTGCATTAAATGCGCTTAAAAAAGCCCAGGACTTAAACTTGCAAGACAATGCCCAACAAATGGGTGATTTTATTATCTCCTCTCTCAAATCTCTTGAAGGCAAGTCGCTGATCCGAAAAGTGCGTGGCGAAGGACTGATGATTGGGCTTGAATTGGATGACTCAAAATTCCCCTTTCAGATGTCGGCATTAAAAGATTATGTTTCTGCACTTTTTTGTGGGGCATGTATGAAATTGGCGCCGTATCCGGTTTTGGTCGCATTTACCCTAAACAGTGGTAATATTGTGCGTATCGAACCCGCACTAACTTTAACCAAAGATGAGGCCCTCAAAATCGTGAATTGTATTTCTTTTGTTGCTCAATTCTCTCCACTTAAAGTAGTTTCTTCTGCCTTCAGATAGAGGTTAGAGATGGACGCTTTTTTACTTTCTTCTATTTTTGCCCTCTCATTTACATTCGGGTTAAGCGTTTTTATCTTTATTCAGCATCCAAAGTCTTTTTTGCATCAACTTTTTTCTGTATTTTTGTTGATGCTTACTTTATGGATTTTTGGAGACATCTTTTTTTTAACGCCTCTGATTGCATATCAGACCCCATTATTTTGGTATAAGTTATCCCATTTTGGCGCCACATTATGTACTGGGTTTTACTTTCATTTTATCGTCCACTTTACTCAAACTAGGCTTAAACCTATCTTTCTTTATCTGTCTTATGGCTTGGCGATTTTTTTCAATTTATCCAATATTTTTGATTTTGAATTCTTTAAATCTGTTACATATACGCAGGGTCACCCGACGCTTACGATGTCCACTGGCGTTGTGTATGACTTATTTTCGGTCTATGTGATTTCGGTTGCGATTTTGGCTTTGGGCTTTGCCATTTGGCGACTCAGAAATAGTACGGGCCACTTACGTGATCAAATGCGGTATTTTTTATGGGGAACTGTCATTATTATGGTCTCCGTTGTTGCTTTTTTTATGGGTATAGCTGAAAACGCTAATTTTAGATTCGATAATGTCTGTGTCGTTCTTTATGTCAGCATGATTATGTATGCGCTCACTAAGAAACAGCTTTTAGATATCAATTTGATTATTTCTAGAACCATGGCCAACCTGGTGTCTGCCGGTATTTATTTGTCTGTGGCCATCACGACTCTTCTTCTATTTCGATTTTATATTTCTGAATATATTACGTTTTCACTAATTATGGTCGTTTCTATCCTGTTACTTACCACTGGTTTTACCTTTGAAAAATTACGATTACGTATTATTACGACGGCAGAAAAACTTTTTTTGAGGGGGCACTATAGTTTTAGGGTAGTACTCGGGAAATTTTCTGACGGATTTTCAAAATCGACTTCTTTAGAAGATGTGGTTCATGTGGTTGAAACCCACTTTGGGGATGATGCCGAGTTCTCCGATGTCCGAGTCGCGTTTCCTGAATTTTATGAAATGAAGCATGAGACCCAAGATCGTTTTGTCGATTTTAGACATCCAGAATCCTCTTTTACTATTTCCCAATATCCGGCATTAACTGCGATGGTCCAAGCAAATGCCACTTTATCTACTCGCGATTCTGACCATGATGTACAAACTCTTAAGTTGCTAGGGGCACATGCGGTCATCCCCTGTTTTTCTCCCTCAGGCGATTTAATTTGCTTGATCTTACTCGGTAAAAAATTAAGCGAAGACCCCATCAACTCCGACGACATCGATTTATTCAACGCCGTTCGCCTCCAAATCCCCCAAGCCCTGGACCGCATCGTCCAAACCAAAAAATCCGCAGAACTCACCGTCGCCCAGAATATCCAAATGGATATCCTTCCCAAATCCCCCACCATCTCCGGCATGGATTTGGCCTGTTTCATGCAACCCGCAGATGAAGTCGGTGGCGACTACTACGATGTCATCAACGTCGGCGGCTATTCCTGGATTTTTCTAGGCGATGTCACCGGCCACGGCCTCGCATCTGGTCTAGTCATGTTCATGGTTCAAAGCATCATCACCTCCATCCTCCACTCCACCCCAACCATCTCGCCAAAAGACCTCAATCATGCCGCCAACCAAATCCTCTACGCCAACCTCCAAAGACTCCAAGAGCAACGCCCCATGACCATCGCATCACTCCGTTTTGACCCCACCACACGCCAAGTGGTCGCTAGCGGCTGTCATGACAACCTACTCATCTATCGCGCCAACCTAGGCTCATTTGAGACCATTGCACTCGATCATTTTCCACTGGGGTTAGGATTTACGGATATTTTGACTGCAGCCGACTTTCAGCAGATTGAATTTGGATTGAATCCTGGGGATATTCTGCTTGTGATTTCAGATGGGATTACTGAGGCCGTGGCCAGAGGTGATGTTGATGCTGAATATTATGGAGAGGATCGATTGAAGAATGTGGTTTTGGCGAATTTGGGGGAGAGTGCGGAAGCTATTAAGGGTAAATTGGTGGAGGATTTGGAGGAGTTTTCGGCTGGGGTGTTTCATGATGATGTGACGTTTATTGTGGCGAAGGTGGTTTGAGTTGATATTGCCATATGAACAATATCGCGTAATAATCCTCCTAAATTTACGAAATATAGTACCTGAGGTTTGAATTTAATGAAAAAAAATAATTATGGTTTTATTATTGATATTTACAATTTCAAGTACAAATTTATTTGCTAAGTCTTTTTCTTTTGCAACTGAAAGTCAGTTTAATCCTTATAGTGAAAGATATCTAAAAGATCTTGATTTACAAGAATTACAGATTCGTAATGATGCAATTGAAAAAAAAGAAAGTCGTAATAGTCAAGGCAATCTTTCTATTGCATTTGGTATCATGACTCTTTTAATCACTACTCAGATTAAAAATACTGAAACGACATATGAAAATGATATTGCTCGTATAGAGCAAGATTATCGTCCTCTTAAAAATCTGCTGTATTTAAGTGGTGCAGTATCTGTTTTTGCTGGTGCGTTTCTTAAATCCGATCAGGCGAAACGAAGTTCAGAGAAAACTTTTGAAATGCATATGAAGAATAAGTACCATCATACTAATCCATTCACTCTTCAAATTGGTCTTAATGAGGTTTCGATTGCATATGTTTTTTAATAGTCTTATACCCACAAGTTTCCCCCCTACACTATTCCCGTAATCCATAATCCCATATGGGTATCACTGACGTTGTTTGATCTCACTGATCTAGAGAATTTCGAAGTAGACCGAAAAGGTCCCTGAGTGCCCGCCATAGCCTTGGCGACGGCGGGTGTATCGAAGGGCCTTACTCCGATTTTCTGTTACTCAGGTAGCCAATTCAGTCACTAACACCCCGTCACTCCGTGCCACCCCTCTCTGAGAGGGGAATTAGTAAGACGACATCTAATCCTTAAAATTAGCCAATCCGAAAAATTCCCCTTCAGTGAAGGGGTAGTTTGGGAACGTAGGGGCTACAAGAATCGCGACCTCTCCACTACCATTGGGTAAAAATTTACTTTCGGAGAATCCCCTTGCTCTCAAAAATTACTGCTACTTCACCCCTACGCTCTGTTCCTCTTGATGACATCAAATTCAACTTAAATAACTACCTTGCATCTAAAGGATTAGGCCCACTCGCCGATCATGAATGGAGTGGGGTTCTTACGGGATCTCATCCCCCTACTCCCAAAACACCTATTAAAAAAGAGCCTTCTGACGATGTGACGCCTACAGGATCACCTGTGGTTAGGGAGGTGTTTACCCCTAAAAACTGGCGGGCTGCTCGATATGGTCCTAAGATGGTGCCTGGTAGTACTTTTAAGGATCGGGCTTATGAGTTTTTGAAGCGGATGGTGGAGGACTCTTTGGATGTGGATAGTGAGGAATATGCGCTTTTGAAAGAGCATCAGGCGGATTTAAAGGCTCAATTGAAAGAGGATATTACGACAGCAGAGAAAGATGGGGATCATGAGTTTTTGGAACGCCATTTTATTATTGATATTGTGGAACGTGATGTAAAACTGGCTCGGAGAGAGGCTGAATACAAGAGAAAAAAAGGCTGGTTGGAAATTCAAAGAACGTTGAGATCTAAGACTCAGAGTATCCTTTTTAAAGGAATTGGGGAAAACCGTAATCGGCTTAATGGCGGCCATTGTTATGCCATGTTTACTAGTGATGGTGGGAATTTACTTGGAAAATCTCCTACTCATGCCTCTCGAAATGATGAATTTCATAAGGCGCTGGATGATGCTTTTTTAAATAGTACAACTCGTAAAGGGTTTATCAGGCGGGCGAGGAATATTGCGCTTAGGTTTATTCATCCTGGGGATCAGGCGCTAACGAAAATTGCACCTAAGAATTTACTGTTTGGTAAAACTTTGTTTACGGATGATGATGCGCATTTGTTGGCTGCAAAGAAAAAGTTAGAGGAAGGCCATGCGGCTCGGGAAAAGATGTTTGAGGGATGGGAAGCGGCTTTGGAGAGTGGATCGGAAAGTGAGGGTGGGTTGGATGATGTTGAGGATGCAAAATTGTAGGGGCGTATTGCATACGCCCACGATTGTTTGGATTAATCTGGAATTTTTGATTTTTAGGTGGTTTTCAGGTGATTGTTAGGGTGATTAACGGGTGGCTTGGTTAACCCACTGCAAAAACTGCCCCTTAAGGAATCCGGTGATGTCATCTAAATTATTTTGGAGGGGGTGGACCATGGCGTGGGGAACTTGGCGGGATTTTGGGAAGATGGTGATATTGGTTTCTATTTTGGTTTTAGGATTTTTGAGACGTTTGATGAGGCGTTTGATTGCGGTAAAGCTTGAGCGGGTGTCGTACTCTGAGGCAGTGAGCCAGATGGAATTTGTTTGGGGGAGATCTTTGGTGCGAAATAAAGTGTTGGCGTAGGTGTAGATGGAATAAAGCTGGCCAAGGGTCATTGTGGAGTGGCCGGGCAAATCGGTGGCCCCGGTGTTGAAACTTTCTTTTAGTCGCCACGGGATGTGGTTGAGGGCTTTGTGGACTGGGAGTTTAAGGTGGTGCTGTATCCATTGGACGGAGGAGAAGACGATTTTGGGGAGAAGGTCTTCGGTATCGAAAAATGGGGCGATGAGGAAAAGACTTTTGACAGGATGGCGTTGGCTTAGGCGGTAGGCGAGTGTGCCGCCACTTGAATGTCCTGCGATGAGGATGTCGCCGCCAATGGTTTGGCAGATGCTGATCCATGCGGTGACCATGTCTTCGTAGGTTTGGGATTGGGTTGCACCTGGGAGATATTGGGAGTCAGGTTGAACTTCGGTCATGAAGCCGCTGCCGGGAAGTCTTGGGGCGATGATGAGAGTGTTGGGATCTTGAGGGAGGGATTTTAGCCAGCCTTCGAAAACCCAGGTGCCGGAGGCGAACCCATGGAGAAGTAAGATAATTGTTTTAATCTGATTATTTTTGGGTATTATTAACTTTGACACACAATTTGGCTGTAGGAGTTGTAATTTAGAGAGCTCTTCTTCAGTCTTAATCCACTCTTTTAACTGATCGAGGGGATTGCTTAAGTCAGCAGATATGGCTGGAATATGACTTACGCTGTGATGTAGGTTCATGTTGATAATCATATCTCATTTTTGCTTAAAATGGTGGTACAATATGATTAGTCTTGCTTTGATTATGATGCACAATGTAGTTTTTCTTTTTCTGGAGTTCTAGAGTGATAATTAAGACAGATTCTTATCAAGTTGATTGCTCAAAGCCCTCAGTGGCTGTTATTTCGGGCAAAATGAGACTTCCCTCCCCATCTTCTTATGAAGAGCCTTTTCAACATATTCTGACTGGAATCAGTGATCCGGCTCAGAGTTCTTATCTTATTGATATTACGGGACTCGATTTTTTAAATAGTTCTGGCATTGCCGCACTTGGCCGATTTGTATTTATCGCGCGTCAATCCACTAAGCCTATGACCATCAGGCTATCCAAGACCAGCCCATGGCAGGATAAAATTATTGGATTATTTAAGAGGTTGTATGATGGGTTACTTATCGAAAACATTTAATAATATGGCAAACTTAGATACTCGTTCTGAAATCATGTATGGTCTATATAAAACTCCAAAATTTGGGGATAGAGATTATCCTGAACTCTCCATGGACTTTGTCCTCCCTCTTGATTTTATGGTTAAGTGGGAACGATGCAGCCTGACCTCAGATTATTTGGCTCAGTATCAATCCTATAGCTTTTACTTGTCTCGCAAGGTTGAGATTTTACTCTCCACTATCATTAATGAATTAATTGAAAACGCGGTTAAGTTTTCATCTGATCAAAATAAATTGATTACCATTTCCATCCGTCACTTTAAGGATTATGTCCAAATTGAATCTGTGAATGTCACGGATGATCATAACCGTAATCGGTTGGCGGACTTTATTACCCTGCTTCACTCGACAACGGATGCCGAGGCCTTATTTTTGTCTCAACTTGAAAAGTCATTTTTGGGTGATGGAAGCGATTCCTCTGGATTAGGTATTTTATCGATTTTGAAGGGCTATAAATTGGATTTGGGGATTAAGGTGTCTTCTGTATCGGAGTCACTGCATACACATCGCGTTTACTTTCAGGTTTTGGTTCCTACGAAGAGTTAACTACCCCGTCCCTCCTCCGCTAAAGATCCGGCGTGCCACCCCTTCACTGAAGGGGAATTTTCGGATTGGCTAACTTTTTTATTGGATAGATGTCGCCTCACTAATTCCCCTCTCAGAGAGGGGTGGCACGGAGTGACGGGGTGTTAGTGATTAGATGATTATGTCCTAGATCTTCTTCAACGCCGATTCTAACAAGGATTTAATTTCTTGTTTTTCTTCTTGAGATAGTTCTCGTTTGCTTCTTTTTTTGATTGGTTTGAATATTGTCATTTTTTCTCTCTTTTTTACTTGTGATTTTGGGGGTAAGAAGTTTTCACTTATCATTCGCTTCCTCTAGTAGTGTGATCTCCCCATACCCTTTGTTTATTTTTTAAATGCAAAAATTATGCCAACTGTTCTCACAGCGGTGGTGAGATTTGTGTGGCATTATTTTATTTTTGCAACAGTCCGTTTTATTTAACGCAGGCAGATTCCGATGTAGTCTCTAAGTTCTATGGCGACTTGTGGGTCTGCGGATACGATTTTAATTCGATTAGCTGGGAGGATGCGTTGGAGCTTAGCTTGGAGATTAGGGATATCCATTGCTGTCCCTGCGGTTTGCTCGATAAGTACTTCTCGTGGGATTTGGCTAGAACTCGCGATTAGGTTCTTGATGTCCTTTAGTACTTCTTCGATGTTGTCAGCGAAGATATTTTTGTTTTTAGTAGTACAGCCTTCTTCTTCAAAACGAATCATTGGGATTTGATGAAGTTCAAATTTGCTCATACTACTTGGGATATTGTTGTACCAAATGGTTTTTCTGATACCGAGATTGGTTTTTGGCATTAGCCAATAATGAGTATTTTTGGTGATTTTTTGGACGAGACTTGAAATATCTTGAGTGGGCTTTTGATTGATGAAGCTTCGGCTGCATTCCTCAACCGTTCGGCGTAAGGCCAGACCATAGGTTTTACTGTCGATGACTTCGACACGGGCGCCATATTTTTGGGTTAATTCTGTTGCAAAATCTGTGAATGAAAAAACCTGATGATGTGGCAGGATTAAGTCAATTTTTTCGTATCCGGTATGAAGGAGACGCTTTATGCTCTCAATGATTTCTTTTTGGAGTGTTGCAGATGAAGTTTCGAGTAATGTGACATTAGGGATAGCATGAGTCCCCATTGCCGCTAGTGGCGCGAGTATGATAGTGCGTTTTTCGCTTTGAGAGGCCTCATCAGCTCGTCTGACTTTCCATTGAATGGGATGGCTACTCTCCGGATCATTATTATCAATATAGATTTTATGTTTGGCTTTGTTAGAAAATGCAGAATTTTTAATGGGGGTAAGATTGAGTTGTTTTTTTGGGCTAACGCCTTGGCGACCTAGTTCTTCTAAAAGTTTGTATTTTTGCCCTGGATTTGCGATTTTATCGAAGAGAGTGCCGATCATTTCTTTGAGTTCTTCGCCGACGTACTGGCCTTGGTATTTTTGGAGGAAAACGCGATATTGGGGATGCATTAAGTAAGAAATGAGGCGTTTTCTGGCTTTTTCTGGGATTTCGTTTGCTCTAGTGAGTATCCCTTTAACGATGGATCGGACGAAGAAAATATCGCGGTCATCCAAATGCTCGATTAATCGGGTAACCAGGGCATCCATGACGGTAGGATCAGTCATATTTTTATCGTAGAGCATGCCGACCAAGCCAATTAGCCAGTTTTCTTTTCCGAGTGTTTCTGGCCCAAATTGATTGATGGCTTTGAGATAGTTATCTGTCTTTCCGCTTGATTTTAAGTTGACGAAGTCGGATAAGACTTTCCGCTCTTCTTCTTCGCTTGTCTTTTCGATAAATGCTTGAGAAATATTTCTGAGGAGGGTTTCTTTTTCGGGGGTGTCGTTGGCGTTACTTTCGCTGGACATCATCGACCGGATTTCGTCGATATCGTTTAGTTTACGGTTGATTTGATCTTTGAAGTCATTTAGATTTTCGGCCATGCGGTTAGTATATCATGGAGTTTTCTGGGAGTTGATGAATCGCCATTAGAGTTTGTAGAGCGGCTAAAGCTGCGTAGCCACCCTTATTGTCCTTTTCGGGGTTGGCGCGAAGTTCGGCTTGCTCGTAGGTATTGGTGGTAAGGACTCCGAAAATGACAGGGCAGCCGGTATCGAGAGCAATATTTTGGATGCCGCGAGCGGCTTCGGTACAGACAAAATCAAAATGTGGAGTATCGCCTTGAATAACCACACCTAAGCAGATTACCGCATGGCACTTGGCGGTTTTAATGAGGTGCTTGGCCAAAACTGGCAACTCGAATGCGCCGGGAGCTTCTAGAAGAATGAGTTTATTGTTGTAAATCCCTGCATCTTGCAACACCTGCATCGCGCCCTCTTGAAGCTGCTGGGTTAAGTGTTGATTAAATTGGGCGACTACCACACCAATGGTTGGGTGATTGGCGGCGACAAACTCTTTAATTGTCGTCCAAACAGCTTCTGTTGGTGCAAATGTATGTCTCATTTGAATAAATGCCCCATTTTTTCGGCTTTGGTGGTCAGGTAGTCTTTATTGTGGGGATTTGACTTAATGACGATGGGGACTCTTTCTGTAATTTCAAGTCCATAGCCTTCTAGTCCAACCACTTTTGTGGGGTTATTGGTGATCAGTCTCATTTTTCGTATACCTAAATCGAGGAGAATTTGGGCCCCTACTCCGTAGTCTCGTAAATCGGGAGCAAAGCCTAGGCGAATATTGGCTTCGACAGTGTCTACGCCTTGGTCCTGGATATTGTAGGCCTTGAGTTTGTTTTCAAGGCCAATGCCCCTACCCTCTTGTTTCATGTATAGAATTACGCCACCGCCTTCTTTTTCGATCATTTTCATAGCTTCTGCCAATTGTGGACCGCAATCGCATCTGAGGGATTGGAAAATGTCTCCAGTCAAACACTCAGAGTGGACGCGGGTGAGGACGGGGAGATCGGAGTTAATGGCCCCTTTGGTGAGAGCGACATGTTCTTTGTTATTGAGGATATCTTTGTATAAATGAAGTTCGAAATCGCCAAATTGAGTCGGTAATCTTGTGGTTTCCAGTCGGGTGACAAAGCGTTCTTTTTGGACGCGGTATTGGATTAAACCTTTAATTGTAATCATTTTGAGGTCATGAAGTTTGGCAAATTTGGCTAAGTCTGGGACACGGGCCATTTCGCCGTTGTCATTGATAATTTCGCAAATGACGCCTGCAGGTATAAGCCCCGCCATTCGGGCCAGGTCAACGGCGGCTTCGGTATGGCCTGCACGTCTTAGGACGCCCATTTCTCTCGCTCGGAGTGGGAATATGTGACCGGGAGCGACGAGGTCTTCTTTGGTGCTTTTGGGATTGATGAAGACTTGAATGGTTTTGGCGCGATCGGAGGCGGAGATGCCGGTGGAGATGCCATGTTTTTTTGAAGCATCAACGGAAACTGTAAATGCCGTTTTGAGTTGATCTCGATTGCGATTGACCATGTCTTGGAGTTCTAGGTGATTGAGAATTTCGTCAGTGACGGGGAGGCATACGAGGCCTTTACCGTATTTGATCATAAAGTTGATCGCATTGGGAGTGGCATGTTGGGCCGCCATAACTAAGTCACCTTCGTTTTCGCGATCTTCGTCATCGACTACGATAATCATTTTGCCGTTTTGGATATCTTGGATGGCCTCTTCGGGAGTGTTAAATTTGATCATGATGAGCGTAGTATAAATGATTTATGATCAAGTTTATATGGCCAATGAATGGGATCATCGGAATATTTCCATTTCTTGACTTTTTTATTTTTTTTGCTATAATTATCTTTCTTTTTTACAATTCTTGACAACAGAGGGTCATGGGGAATCTAAATTTTTGGAGTGATCCCTCATGGCCTGTTTTTCTTTTAAAGTCTTGTCTTCTGCATCCCAATTTACCCCTAACTCTGTTTCTTTTGATTCTGGATCTATTTATATTCCACTGGCGAAACCCCATGCTCCTTTGGGCGAAGATAGTGGATTTTGTGGCAATGGCATTTCTGTTGTAGCCGATGGTGTTGGGGGTGGGCAATCGCCTAATAGTAAAGTTCTTTCTCAGTTTTTTGTGGATATTACTGCTGATGTGATTGCTAATCGACATACAAATGGATTACAGATTGCGATTGATCAGGCTGCAAAATATAGACTTCCTCCGGCCCTGGTAATTTTTAAGTTTATCTTAAAGGCCTATTATTTAAATGCTAAAAGCAACGGGGATGCATTTATTACTCCGTATGATTTATTTAGCTTAAATGGGGATCATGCTGCTGCGAGCACTCTTGGATTTTGTATGGTTGATGATCATGGGGTTGCCCAAATTTGTACATATGGGGATTCGTCATACGCTATTTTTGATAAAGAGGGTCACCTTAAATTTGTTCAGTACGGATTGAGCACCTATAGTAATCAGCAAGAGGCTTCTAACTTTTTAGATAAAATGCCGGCTCAACTTTGTGGTAACGAGTTACATAGCCTTCTTACTTCTTATTTTACTCAGTTTCCATTTCATGAGTTTTCACCAAAGCCTCCATTAGAGTCTACTGATAAGAAACGTATCGCTTACTATGATGCAACTCTGGATCAGATTGTGATGACGATACTGGATAATTCTTATCAAGACTTCTTAAGGGATGGTAGCTCTGGAGATCGAAAGCATATTTCGTTATCTGAGTTTTCTCGCCAAATTTTCTCGAGTGTTCAGTTAGCTCCTGGGGATATTGTGGTGGGCGGATCTGACTGTATGTGGGATTGTCTGCCGTTACCAAGGATTCAAAGGATTATTTCAGAGACAGTTAAGCATCATCCTGCTCATTCATCTCAAGCAATTTCGCAAATGGTGGCTAGTAATTTAGCCGAGACCACAGCTGCAACATTTGCCCCGGGCAGTCATTTGGAGGGCGAGGATACAGCCCCTTACTTTGTCGAATTTAAAGCCAGATTTGATTATCTTAGAATTGAAGCTCCCGCAGACTTTTCTATGAACCACGGTAAAAAAGATGATAACACGGTAGTTGTGATGAGGTATCTCCCTACATTATCTGCACCGGTTTCTGATCCCGCGGTCGCTGAAGATCCGCAATTTATTCAGTTAAAAACAGTGTGGCCAACGCTCACTCTTTCTCCTAAAAAAGATCCCCGCTCTTTAACTGTTTGTCTTCATTGTATTGCAGAGTCGTTGATCAATGGTGTTAAAGATGGAGATAATTTTGGAAATTCACTGGCTCAATTGCGAGACGCTTTAAGCTCCTACTCTGAGAGAGTTTCCTCTACTCGCAAACGAAAAGCAGTAAAAGCGGAGAATCCGCTTGATAAACTTATCTTTGAATCATCAAGCAGTGAACTGACGTTGAGAAGAGTTTATACTACATGTTTACCTTATCTTTCTGCTGAGGTTGCTAAGGTTATTGGGGAATTGCATATCTAGTAGATAATACTCACCCCTAACCCCTCTCTGTTCCAAAGAGGGGAACTGGTAAGGATTACTCCTTGAGCCTCCCTCTTTGGCACAGAGAGGGAGGTTGGTGGGTGAGTATTACCTTAGATATTGAGCTGGATTTTTTGAAATCGTGATTTCTGGTGTTACACTTTTATTTAGTGCTTTTCACCTTGTAGAAAACAGTTTCAATTATTCAGTGTTCAAAATTCTTGCAGTCTGCACTATCGAAGCGTTGACGTCTGCTATCCATTCTTTGGTGGATGGTTTTGATGCGTTTACGGATATCCAGACTATGCGTGCTGCGCCAGAGTATGCAGCGGCTTTGGCGGGGTTAGCTCCGGATATTAAAACCAGCTTTGCGAATTTCTTAATTTCCAGATATCAGATTAATTTATTATTTCCACTTTTAGGCGAGGTTCTTGGCAAGACTGACCTAAATTCAATCGGAATTATTTCTCATCGTTCCCTACTAGAGAGCTACACGGATCCACTTGTGGCTATCTATTGTACGACGGCCCAGTGCTGGCCTACATTTGATTTTTTATCTGAGATTACCGTGGTGAAGCCCCCTGAGAAACCGCCCCTCACCTGTTGTCCTCAATGCCGAACAGGTACTTTTTTGATTTACCCGATTCCGCCTGAATTATTTGTCTTATCTCGCCCCGTTTAGGACATATTTACCTAAGACATCAAATTCAAGATTTACTTTATCCCCTACTTTTTTTTGCCCTAAAATCGTATTGGCAAAGGTATGGGGGATGAGATGGCAAGAGAGAGATATGGGTGTACGATCAACAACAGTTAGGCTGATGCCATCAATGGTGATGGAGCCTTTATCGACGACGTTTTTGCCCCATTGTTGGTCGAAAGTGACTTCGATAATACCCCATGGATTGTCCTGGGAGAGTTTTGAGATTTGACCTACCGTATCCACATGACCAGTGACGAAATGCCCTCCGATTCGACTTTGAGGTGTGAGGCAGAGCTCGAGATTGATAGTGCTGCCAACGGTCAACTCATTGATGGTGGTTTTGGCGAGACTTTCGGGTAAGTAATCGACTTTGAAGGTGGTTTCGGTGATTTCGATGGCGGTTGAGCATGCGCCGCTGACGGAGATGCTATCCCCGATTTTTAGTTCTATGAGGATTTCTTTTGGGGCGGTGAAGACAATGACTTTACCGCCGTTATGATCCTGAATTAAAATCGCCTGGCCCATGGCCTGGATGATGCCGGTAAACACGGTTTAGTCTCCGTTTGAATCTTTTAGGATAGGGTCTTCAGTTGCAAGCATGCCCTCTTTAAGTAATGCACCTAAAATCCCATTAATAAATTTTGAAGAATCATCGGTTGCGTATTTTTTTGCAATTTCGATGGCTTCATCCAAAATTACTGTTTTGGGAGTGCGGGTATTATTCATTTCAAATAACGCCATCCGCAAAATACTTTTATCGATGGGGTTGATGCGGCTAAATTGCCAGCCTTTAGCTTGCTTGGTAATTAACGGATCGATTTCCGGACGTTTTTCCCATGTTTTTATGGCTAGAAAAGAGGCCCATTCCTTAGTTTCATCTGAGTATTGCCTTGGGAGCATGATGTGCTCTTCCACAATTTCTTCGATACTTTCAACATGGCGCATTTCGGCCTGATAGAGGGCCTGCATCGCTAATTTCCGTCCTGTATGTCGCTTACCCACTAGTTGGCCTCGATGATGCGGGGGTTTTCTTCGATAAAGTGAGTGCTGATATCGCCACTTTGGAATTTAGGATGACATAATACCCATTGATGAAATGGAATTGTGGTTTTAACGCCATCAATGACAAATTCATCAAGAGCGCGAATGGCCCTGGCAATCGCTTCTTCTCGATCATTACCCCAGACGATGAGTTTGCCAAGTAGAGAATCGTAGTGTGGAGGGACTTGGTAGCCAGGGTAGATGTGGCTATCGATACGGACGCCAAAACCACCAGGAGGTAAAAAGAGGTCGATTACGCCGGGGCATGGGGCAAAGTTTTTGTCGGGATCTTCGGCGTTAATCCTTAGTTCTATGGCATGGCCTCTAAACTCGATATCCTTTTGCTTGAGCCTTAACTTACCCGTGTATGCGATTCGGATTTGCTCTTTGACGATATCGACACCGGTGATCATCTCGGTAATAGTATGTTCGACCTGAACTCGGGTATTCATTTCCATAAAATAAAATTCGCCGTTACTATCAAGTAAAAACTCGATGGTACCAGCACCTTGATAGTTGATGGATTTAGCCGCTTTAATGGCGGCATCCCCCATTTTATTTCGGAGTTTTTGATCGAGTGCCGGAGATGGGCATTCTTCAATCAGTTTTTGGTGACGACGTTGTATGGAGCAATCTCGCTCGCCTAAGTGAATGGCGTGACCATGTTGGTCAGATAAAATCTGGATTTCGACGTGACGTGGATTTCGAATGAGTCGCTCAACATAGACTTCGCCATTACCAAATGCGGCAGTGGCTTCTGCTACTGCTGTTCGGTAGGCGGTACGAAGTTCTTCTTTGACCTTGACCATTCGCATGCCTTTTCCGCCGCCGCCGGCTGAGGCTTTTATCATGACGGGGAGGCCGATTTTAGCGATGATGTCTTCTAGATCGGCTTCGTTTTTAACGATCCCTTCAGATCCTGGGACTGTAGGGACCTTGGTGGCTTTCATGGTTTTTTTTGCTTCGCTTTTGTCGCCCATTAAGCGAATGTTTTGGGGAGATGCCCCGATAAAGACAATATTGTTTGCGGCACAAATTTCGCTGAAATCGGCGTTTTCGGCCATAAATCCGTATCCTGGATGGATGGCTTCTGCACCGGAAATTTCGGCGGCAGAGATAATCGCTGGGATATTTAAATAACTTCGACCTGCAGCTGCGGGTCCGATACAAATGGCTTCGTCAGCAAAACGGACATGGAGAGAATGGCGATCGCCTTCTGAATAAATAGCGACTGTTTCGATACCAAGTTCTTTACAGGCTCTAATGACACGAATTGCAATTTCGCCTCGGTTAGCAATTAGTACTTTTTTGAACATTGTTACTCTCCAAGATTTTGAGACTAAATTTGAGGTAAAAGCGAGTATAACATACGCGTGTAAGATCTGTTCAGTGTAACTACTGATTCAACGACCTTACTTTACCACTCAGAGGTAAAGTGGAATTTGATTTGAGGCTGCTCTTTGATTTCACGTTCGAGACTCCATTGAGTTTCGGCTAAAAATACAAAGCGTTCTTCGCCATCCAGAGCAATTTCTCGGGTTCTAGTGGTGACATATTTTTGAATAATTTCACTTGGCGCGGTGATCCAGCAGGCTTTAATAAATGGGAGTGGGTCAAATCGGCAGGCGGCTCCGTATTCATGTTGTAATCTAAATTGAATGACTTCAAATTGAAGAGCCCCTACCGTCCCTACAATTTTGTCGCCGTTAGAGTGGCGGGTAAATAATTGGGCCACCCCCTCTTCACATAGCTGCTCAAGGCCTTTGTGGAGCTGTTTTGTTTTTAATGGATCCAGATTAACGACTCGCTTGAAAATCTCAGGAGAGAAGCTTGGGATACCTTTAAACATGATCGATTCTCCCATGGTAAGAGTATCCCCAATCTTGAGATTTCCGGTGTCGTGGATGCCAATGATATCGCCAGGGTAGGCATTGTCGATAATCTCTTTGCTTGAGGCCATAAAGGCGGTTGGGTTAGATGGGCGAATTATTTTTTTAGTACGGACATTAACTAGTTTTTCGCCTCGGACAAATTCTCCAGAACATATCCTTAAAAACGCAATTCGGTCGCGGTGTTTGGGGTCCATATTGGCGTGAATTTTGAAGATGAATCCTGAAAACTTGGCTTCGCTTGGGTCCACCTTTCGGTTGTCGGTGTCTCGTGGTTGGGGGGCTGGCGCATGGACGATGAAGAAATCCAACATTTCCCTAACGCCAAAATTATTGAGAGCGGATCCAAAAAAGACAGGGGTAACGATGCCGTATAAATATTCTTCTAGGGTGAATTCGGGATAGACGCCGGTGACTAACTCAATATCGTGACGCAGTTGTTTGGCCGCATCTTCTCCGATGGCATTGTCTAATTCGGTAGAGTTAAGGTCTGAAATTCTGACGACATTGCCTTCACTTTGTTTGCCATGGGCTTTAAATAAAATAAGGGATTTTTCGTAGATGCTGTAAACCCCTTGAAAGGATTTACCCATGCCGATTGGCCAGCTCATTGGGCAGACGGTCATGCCAAGCTTATCTTCGATTTCATCTAATAGATAAATAGGGTCATGGCCTTCTCGGTCCACTTTGTTCATAAATGTCATGATGGGAGTGTTACGCATTTTACAGACTTCGAGAAGTTTATAGGTTTGGGCTTCTACCCCTTTAGAAGAGTCGATCACCATGATGGCGCTATCGACGGCGGTTAAGGTTCTGTAGGTGTCCTCACAAAAATCTTCGTGGCCGGGGGTGTCGAGGAGGTTAATTTTGTAGCCTTTGTAATCAAATCCCATGACGGAAGTAGCGACAGAAATCCCTCTTTGCTTTTCGATTTCCATAAAGTCGGAAGTCGCATATCTACTGGCTTTTTTGGATTTAACGGCACCGGCTGTGACGATGGCACCTCCGAAGAGGAGGAGTTTTTCGGTGAGTGTGGTTTTACCTGCGTCTGGGTGGCTGATAATGCCGAAAGTTCGGCGGCGGTTGATTTCGGTGGTTAGTTCTTGTGACATAGGTGTTGGATTATAGTGGGTTTTGGGGTAATTGGTAATATTGAGAAAGAGGTCGGAGACCTAGATTGTTTTTTGATGGAGTTCTTCCAGCAGCATAACTCCCCCTTCAAACTTCATAGCCTTTGCAATTGAAATTGCAGTTTCACCTTTAAAAACTAATAAACTACGAACTGCTGTTTTATTGAGGTTTCCTAAGAAACTACTAAACTTTCTTTCTAAGATCTGTATTGCAACTTTTAAGGCGGTCAAATCACGAAGCTTAATGACTTCGTGGAGAAAATTACATTGAAATGTAAAGTTACTCAGGTTACACAGCGTATCTGCAGTTCTAAAATACCCTTTTTTAAATGCAAGTAATACTGGTGTTACCCCCTGATCATCTATTTGCTCAACCTCTTCCCTTCGTACAACTTGACGCTTATAACATTCCATCATAAGAAAATCTTGTCCACCTTCGATAAAATAGTGGGCCACTGAACGCTGATGCTTATCGAGTTTATTGCCCTGAACATACCTGATCGCAAGGTCTTCAAATGCAATACTTAATCCTTTTTCTGCAACTAGATGAATGGGTAGCGCCCCAGCTGAATTGGCAATATCCAGAATTGCCATTACAGCCTGTATTCCTCCTAATTTTTCTACCAATCTATAAAATTTTATGATTTGATCAGAACCTGAGTGTTTAATAAGCATCATAATTGGGGTATTTCCGGCATGATCTCTTAACGTTGCTAACTCTCTGGAGTGGGTTGTTAAAATTTCTATAGTTACCATTTTTCCACTTTTTGCAGCTAGATGAAGCGGAGTTTCTCCATTATTGTTTTTACAGCTTGTATTTATATTATTTTCAATTAAAAATTGAATGATTTCATCAAATCCCGCATTGCTTGCGATATGTATTGGTGTATTTCCATATCGGTCGGGGGTATTTATGATTTCACTAAAGTTAACACCCTCTTTTTCACATCTTTCTTTTACTTTTTTAAGGGACTCTAGATCATTGTTGCTGACTAAATAATTAATCATGTGCATATGTTCTTTAGCATCTTTAAAGACGCTCACTGCGGCTATTGCTTTAGGGTGTACTCTTTGAATAATCGTTTCGATATTTTGAGCAATAAGAGCCCTTACCACAGTAATATGCATAAAACTCATCATTACCCCTAAAAATTTAGATTGAGATTCGACAGAATACTCTGAAGCTTTTTCTTTATTTGCTAAAGCATCTAAAAAATTCTTAAAACATTCTCTTAACTCTTTCTCTAAATCTTCATTTTTTACTTGGGTATGAAATTCTGTTGTCGACTTTACTAGCCGGTGTGTATCTACTCTTTCTTGATTTGCCTTTTTAGGTATTACTGCTTTTTGATTTTGTTCGATAATAAGTAAAAGATAATCTAATATTTCGGGGCGCTCATACCTAATTCCAAGCAAACATAGTGAACTTAAAATATTAAATCCAAAGCTTCTTTCACTGGTGACTATCTCGTTAATCATTTTTTTTGTGATTTCTAATTCTGGATTTGCTAAAAACCATTCGATAATTGTGAATGATTCCTGAGGACTTCCAAATAATGTTTCACTGAAAAAATATTGAATCAAGGTTTTTTTCCCTCCCTGACCTGTCTCCACTGTCGTATTGATATTAGGGATTTGATTGATCAGTTGTTTGAGTAACTCTGGCGGCATTCCTGTGGCGATACTAAGCATTGACTGGATGATCGACCGGTGACCAATATTCTGCATGGTTAGTATTTGGGGTAAAATTGAATTTTCCCGTGGAGGGATGAACTGCTCGATCTCATCTTTAAATGTAGGCACCTCTTCTGTATAGTCTGAGCTTGGGAGTTGGTATTGAAAACTTGGGGGCTCTGGTTTACTTTTCATACCTTGATCGCCTGAAGCAAAATGAACAACCGAAATGACATTTAATTCTTCCAACTTGAGTAATGCTTTTATAAAATTGATCTTTTGGTCTTCTTCTGAACTATTTTCGCTTACCCACTGTTTAAAATCATCTTTGCGTTTGACTTGACTGGTCTTACCTCCTTCTTTTTTCACTGTTAACCCGCTAATCCATTTTGATGTATAAATGGGTGTTGATCCGCTACCTTTAGGATTGGTAAATTGCCTCGGCAAAAACTTAAAAAGTTCAATTTTGACTAACTGTTGGGTTTCTGGATTTAACTCTTTGTATTGTTCCCTACTAATATTTATAATTTCTTTATTAGGTACGAGCACACCGGCCTCGCTCTCAGGTTTTAGATCGTGTTGACCAAAGTCGGCAATAAAGGCTTTGCAAGTTTCTAGTTTCTTGCTAAATTCCGCTTGATCTCTTTCAATTTTTAGTCTGTAATTATTTTGATCAACTAGAGCCTTAGCTACCTCTGAACGCTTCAAGCCAGTCAATTCCATCAGCTTCCATAAGGTTATTTTACAAAATCCCTGTAATTTATTTTTTTCTAGATCTAATGGGATGTCCATATTCAATTTTAAATTGTCTATTGTCAGATTGCTGTCAACCAGTGCAAGTGCAATTTGTCTATGCGCATAATCAAGTAAAAAATCACCTAAGTGCTTGCTAAGTTGTTTATATAGAGATTCAAGTAAACCCTTAAAGCTCTCTAAGCAGCTTAATAGCTGCACTCCATTATGTATTTCATCGAGTACTACAAAGTCTAATATTTTTCTTACACTTTCTTCTTCTGCAAATTGGGCAAAATATGCACGTGCAATTTCTGGAGTTCGTAATTTATACATTTTTTCGAGGGATGGTAAAAAGTCGAGTATTTTTTGAATACCTACTCTTTGTTTGTGGAGATATTGATATTTTGGATCATTTTGAAAGCTGGCGGTTATCCCCCTAACTTCTTCTTGAATTGCTTGAAGCGATGGAGAAACTACTGGAAAATCAGTGACGAGCGAGAGAGTTTTGTACATTTTTGAGCCTTTGAAGTTCTGAGTTGTGCTGGGTAATTATCGGTTAAAAGTTCCTAGTTGTTAAGTGTGATTATAATAAAGGGTCGGAGCATAGGTGCCGGAGCAACGTAAGGTAATTAAGCGCAATTTTAGTTAATTTTTTAATTTAGAATGCAGTTTTTTCTGTTCTTTTTGTAATAATCCAAAATTTTTTCGCTGTTTCCGGAATTGATGTATTTTTTATAGTCATTAATTGAATTCCAAGTGATCTTATAAAGCCAATCAAAACGGCTTTGATTTTCCTGGTAATCGATATGGCTACTCCAATAGTATCGGTCATTTTTTTGAACTATCCCTGCAGATTCTGGATTCAAATGGATATATCTCACCACATTATTTAAATAGTGATGATTTTCAATAAAAGTAGACTGATATCTTCCTCTAAAAACCGGACCATCTTTTTTTCGATATTTATTAAATGATTGTGCATATATTGCATTTAAACTTCTCATCCCGTTACTTAGATTTGCGTGAACGGTGTTAATTAATAGATGGTAATGGTTTCCCATAATGCAAAATGCCACTATTTTAAATTCATATTTTTTTGCCACATATTCTAAAATTTTCAAGAATATTTCTTTTAATTCATCATTTAAAAATATATGTCTTCGAGCTGCACCTCGGTTTACGACGTGATACCATCCATTTTCAGCGATGTAGCGTTTTTGTCTAGGCATTCCACTATATTACGTTATTTTATTTATTTTTAAAATGTTTTCTATTTTTTATTTCAAATTTCATACCATCGCTCCGGCACCTGTGCTCCGACCCCTATCATAAGTTGGCCCTAAGTTAAGTTATATAAAATTTCACCGCAATAATTCTATTTCTTTGCTACTATAATTGCCTGTTTTTTTATTTTTTAGTGTGAGGCATTTTCATGAGTATTTCCTTTGAGTCCCGACATATTGGCCCGTCATTTCTAGAAACTTCTGCGATGCTTAGCGCAATTGGGGTTAACACTCTTGATCAGTTGATTGATGAGACCATTCCCGCATCGATTCGTAAAGCGCCCCTTGAGCTGACCTATAAAACTGCGATGTCGGAAGCGGGATATTTGGCGCATATCCGAGAGATTGAGCAGCAAAATGTAGTGGCAAAATCCATGATTGGACTTGGCTACTATGGGACTGTCACTCCACCTGTGATTTTACGAAATGTGTTTGAAAACCCAGGATGGTATACCCAATATACGCCGTATCAGGCCGAGATTTCTCAGGGCCGGCTTGAGATGTTATTTAATTTTCAGACGATGGTATGTGATTTGACCGGTCTTGATAATGCCAATGCCTCTTTATTAGATGAAGCCACAGCGGCATCTGAAGCGATGACTTTACTTTATCGTGTCCGACATAAAGATAAAAAAGAGGCGAGCGTATTTTTAGTAGACAGGGGTGTATTTCCTCAAACCGTAGATGTCTTAATTGGGCGTGCGAAGCCATTGGGGATTACGATACAACTTACTGATGTTGAATCGGCTGAGCTGACATCGAATGTTTTTGGGGTTTTATTTCAAAATCCATCCGCCACCGGTGAAGTGCGAGAAATGACTTCGATGATTGAGCGTGCGCATTCTGCATCAGTTTTGGTGGCGGTGGCGACCGATTTGATGGCATTAACTTTGATTAAATCTCCTGGAGAAATGGGCGCGGATGCCGCTATTGGATCTGCTCAACGATTTGGAGTGCCAATGGGATTTGGCGGGCCACATGCTGGATTTATTGCGGTAAAGGATGAGTTTAAACGCCAACTCCCTGGGCGAATGATCGGGATATCCATCGATCGTCATGGTAATCCTGCGTATCGGATGGCATTACAGACACGAGAGCAACATATCCGTAGGGACAAGGCGACCTCTAATATTTGTACGGCCCAGGCATTACTTGCCAATATGGCGGCGATGTATGCGGTGTATCATGGACCGGATGGGTTGAAACGAATTGCGACTGCGATGCATCACCGTGCGCTCGAATTGGCGGAAGGACTGTCTCAACTAGGCTACAAAGTGACCCATTCTGTATTTTTTGATACGGTGACGTTGTCCGTGGATGACGCACTTCGCTTAGAGATTATTGCCCTTTCTAGGCATGTACTGATTAATTTTAGAGAAGATCTTTCGGGTCATATTGGAATCTCTGTAGATGAAATCTGTAGTGACGACGATATTATGAAAGTGATTTCATTATTTGCAAAGGCCAAAGGGCATACCTCTTTTAAAATGGCGCCATCCTCATTTCATCACACCCTCCCCTCCTCCAATTTAAGATCAACCCCATTTTTAACTCAATCCTCATTTAATACGTATCATTCAGAGTCTCAAATGATGAGATATTTGTCTAAATTAATGGGTAAGGACTTATCATTGACTCACTCAATGATCCCGCTTGGATCTTGCACAATGAAATTGAATGCTGCAGTTGAAATGATACCCGTAAGTTTTAAAGGGTTTTCTCAATTACATCCTTTTGCACCGGCAGAGCATTGCTTGGGGTACGCGTCACTTATCCAGACACTCGAATCAGACTTGGCCAAATTAACCGGATTTGATGCAACCTCGATACAACCCAACTCTGGCGCACAAGGCGAATTGGCTGGATTGATTGTGATTAAAGCATATTTGAATAGCAAGGGTGAAAGTCACCGAAATGTCGCCTTAATTCCATCGTCTGCGCATGGCACTAACCCTGCAACGGCATCGATGGCGGGGATGACGGTTGTGACAGTGGCGTGTGATAGTAGAGGCAATATTGATGTGAAAGATTTGTCTGAAAAAGCAGCTCAGCATAAAGAGTCGCTGGCCTGTTTAATGGTCACTTATCCATCGACACATGGGGTCTTTGAGGAGACGATTCAAGAGATTTGTACGATTATCCATGCCAATGGCGGGCAAGTGTATATGGACGGCGCCAATATGAATGCTCAAGTTGGGTTAACCAGCCCGGGCGCGATTGGGGCGGATGTCTGTCACCTTAATTTACATAAAACCTTTTGTATCCCTCATGGCGGCGGCGGCCCTGGTGTGGGACCGATTTGTGTGGCCAAGCATTTAACTCCGTTTTTGCCTGGACATGCACTTGTGCCCTCACACCTTCAGCAAGTGAATGCCGTCTCTGCGGCGCCGTTTGGAAGTGCGAGTATTTTGTTGATTAGTTATGCCTATATTTTACTGATGGGGCTTGAGGGCCTCGCCAATGCCACCCGATATGCCATTTTAAATGCCAACTATATTAAGGCAAGACTACAGGGTGAGTATTCGGTGTTATATACGGGGACTCATGGCCATGTTGCGCATGAATTAATTATCGATTGCCGTGCATTTAAAAAGTCAGCTGGCGTTGAAGTTGAAGATATTGCCAAGCGATTAATGGATTATGGATTTCATGCCCCGACGATGTCTTGGCCTGTCCCTGGAACCTTGATGATTGAACCCACGGAAAGTGAAGACAAAGCGGAGCTAGATCGCTTTTGTGATGCCATGATTAGCATTAAAAAAGAAATTGATGATATTGCGTCCGGCAAGGCGGACAAGGAAAATAATGTCCTTAAAAACGCACCTCATACCGCCGTTGAAATTGCCTCAGATACTTGGGCACATCCGTATGGACGACGTGAAGCGGCCTATCCATTGGAGTATTTAAAAGACCGTAAGTTTTGGCCGTCGGTGGGTAGGGTCGATAATGCGTATGGTGACCGAAATTTAATCTGTAGTTGCTCTTAAGGGTTAGTTGAGAAAATCTGATCTAAAAACCAAGGCGTCAATTGAAGATGTCCTGCGAGATGAGTCATGTGAAATTTAAGGGGATAGTTCTCTCCGTTACATACTGATGCAAAATGCATACTTAAATCGATTAACATTTCTTTATACGTATTCATTTTATCAATTTCATAGTCTGGAATCCTCTTTTGCATTGCAAGCTTTATGACACTGTTAACTTTGGGGATGATTGCAAAAATTTGGTCAACAAACTCTTTACTGTACTGAGACGCCAGCGCAACATGAATATGAGCATCATGGATTTCCGTCATGACTGGGCCGCCCTCAAAGAAGTGAGGTGCAACAAAATTACACGTTACCCTTGGATCAATGATAGAAACAATATGTCTGCCTTGTTGTTTGAATGGAATTTGGCTCTCTGTTGAGGGCACTCCAAATCTCATCAAAGGCTTAAATTCGCCAAAACAGCTATTGAGCATGGCATAGGATAGATATTGGATTTGGATATGATCTTCTCCAAGATTATAGGCATCCACTGTCGGAAAATTATCAAAACAAAACTGACTCACATAGAAATCCGGGTTAAATATTACTCCGCTCAGAATCTTTTGATTTTGAATATATTTTTTGGGTAATTCTACGACCATGAAGGTGCTCAGATGAGTAGGCAGCTCTAATATCTTGGTGATTACTTTTTTAATATCAATTTTCTTTTTAACTTTTTTATTATACTTTTCTAGTTTATCAAGAAACTCTTTATAAACTTCATCATACCCCTTTCCTGATACGCCTATTACCCCTACTTTATCTTGGCATGTTGGCATGGTCACCGTGACTTTTTTTACCCCTGAGTCCTTACGGACTGTATTTCCGGTGATTGTGAGGGGCTCTCCATTTTCAAATTGGCGTTTAGCATTAAAAATACTCATTAGGTGATGGAATTCATCTTGAGTGATTTTTCGCTGGAGATAAGCGACGAGCGCTAAGTCATTGATGCCGCTAACCCACTGTTTACCTTTTTGGTGCCAATCAAAAATTGGTGCCTTCCATTGGCAGTATTTCATGCAGTTAATGAGCTCCTCAACTTTGTCTTGATGGTGGATTTCGATGTCGACTAAATCCTTTGGGATTTGAGTATTTTTCCAGACCAATTCAAGCACCCGGATCGGATCATCGACCGGATATTGAGAAAGCTCTTCTCTGGAACTTAGTTTTTCAAACTTTTTGACTAGATTATAGGGGGAGGTCGATAGTACTTTCTTCATGACTCATTTCCAAGGATTTTAAAATACGTTCTTTTACGCCCCCATTTGCATTCCATTTTTCTAATATTTCTTGAGGGCTACAGCTCGAGAATTCGTAAAACATGTTTCTACAACTCTCGATATGGTCGTCACTCAACGCTTTTTCGATTAGACTTTTGTCACTTGGTGATAGCCTTACCCATAACCGTATAACTCCTCTGGCTGCCTTTTTATACTCATAATTAGGCTTTACTGCTTCGTCACAAAATTTATCGGCCAATTGAGGAGTTTTAAACATCTCCTGTCTTAAATAATCGACAACAATTCCTAAATGCTGCTCAGTGAAATAGTTATGCTTACCGGTTGATGACCCTTGAAAGATTTGAGAAAAGTCTTTGAGTGTTGTTGGGGTTAGCCTAAACTGGATTTGAGATTCTTTTTTGGCTTCTAAGGAGATTAGCGTTTTGTTAAGTTCCTCAATTTTTAATACCATTTTTCTATGCTCTATAATTTTTTCAATGATCGGGTTCAATTTGATCATTTTTTCAAACTTAGTTATCAGATCTTGCAACTCTCTTTCGCTATATTGACTTATTATCCATATCACAGTGTCATAATGCTCTTCCTGTGCCGCAATCATGACGGGTTCATCAGAACGGCGTTTGTATGTCCCAACTGTGCAGATAGTTTCATAGGGGTCCTTTCACGGAAGTCTTTTTTATAGCAGCCTCATGCTTACCTTTCATCTTCGGGGAAGACCATAATTTGTAAAGCAACTCCAGGGTTTCTACACTTCCGGATTGAAGGGCATGATAGTGAGGTGTAAATCCGTTACTGTCTACTACCGGCTCAAATTCATAGAAGAAATAGAAGCCATTTGTAGGGAGATTTTCTGCAATTAAATTGAGATATTCTTGTAATTTTTTTTCTGATTTGAGGTCCCCTTTTCCTCTATACGCATTCATTAACTCTTTAATCACGTCAATCGGGCGACCTTGTTGACATGCTTTTAGTAGTGGGGGTTTTGGCTCTGGTAAAGCGGGATAACTGTCGGAATGATGTGAACGAAAATCCCTATACGAAGCGCTACGAACAGGCGCTTTTGACTGTGAAATATTTTGTGTAATTTCTTGAAATAGCGCTTGGGATCTTGCAACAGTATCGTCTATTTCTTTTTTTATGGCTTGTATTTTTCTATCGATAACATCGGCAGGGGCATAACTAATAATTTTGAGCATTTGATTACTCCCTGTGGTGTATGTGGTTAGTGCGTTGTGAGTATTATGTTATCGATTGTTTATACGTTTTATTTCAGTCGGCTATAACGACTGCCAACTTGATCCAAAGGCCGAATCTACTTTGAGCGGAATTGAAAAAGTGGCCGCAGATTCCATTCGGGTGACGACAATTTCTTTAAGCGTTTCTTCTTCTCCAGGATAGACATCAAATACCAATTCGTCATGCACCTGGATAATCATGCGGCTTTTGAGGGCTTTTTTCTCAATATCCGTTTGGATGTGAATCATGGCCACTTTAATCAAGTCTGCGGCGGTACCTTGCATGCGGGTATTAACCGCCATGCGTTCAGAAAATTGTCTTAGGCCTGGGTTTTTACTGTGGATATCGGGGACGGGTCGTTTGCGGCCAAATTCTGTAATGACATAGCCGTTATCGCGGGCAAATTGGATGGTTTTATCCATAAACGCTTTGATGCTTGGAAACCGTAAATAGTAAGCCTCGATAATGAGGGCGGCTTCTTTGCGGCCGATACCTAGTGTTTCGGATAATCCAAATGCCGATTGTCCGTAGATGATGCCAAAATTAACAGTTTTAGCCTGATATCGCTGTTGTTTGGTCACGCTTTCTAGTGGAGTATCAAAAATCAGTGAGGCTGTGGCCTGGTGAATATCTTCGCCGTTTTTAAAGGCGAGCATCATATTGGGATCTTCTGAGAGATGGGCCAAAATTCTTAATTCGATTTGAGAGTAATCCGCCGAGAGTAATTGTCCATTTGGAAGTGATGGGATAAACGCATGCCTAATTTTACTCCCCTCTTCGGTCCGAATGGGGATATTTTGTAAATTTGGCGTGGTGCTGGATAAACGTCCTGTGGCGGCAATCGTTTGATTAAACGACGCGTGGATTTTTCCCGTCATTGGATTGACTAACTGTGGCAATGCTTTGATATAGGTGCTTTGTAATTTTTCTAGCGTGCGGTAATCCATCATCAGCTTGGCGATGGGGTGATGAGACGCCAGTTTTTCGAGGACTGAGGCATCGGTTGAGCGGCCTGTTTTTGTTTTTTTTAATACGGGGAGATTGAGTTTATCGTAGAGGATACCCCCTAATTGTTGAGGGGAGTTGATGTTAAAGTGACCGCCTGCCTCTTGGTAAATTTGGGATTCCAAAATAACCAGTTTTTGGGCGAATTCAGTTTCAAGTTGTTTGAGGTAAACGTGATTGAGTTTGACGCCGGATCTTTCCATTTTTCCTAAGACTTTCAAGGTGGGGAGTTCGATGTCATTAAATAAGGTTTCTAATCCCTTTTCGGCTAACATTGGTTTAAGAAGTTGGGTCAATCGCCATGTCATGTCCGAATCCGCTGCTGCGTACTGGGTTGCTTTATCGATAGGAACTTGGTCAAATCTGATTTGGGATTTACCCGTGCCGGTGACCTCTTGGTAAGTGGTCATTTCGCAGCCTAGCAGTTGAGACGCAAGTTCTTTAAGCCCTAATCTCTCGCCTGGGAATACCAGGTAAGCCGCGATCATCGTATCAAATTGGATACCCATAAGCTGGATACCGTAGTTGGCAAGAACGGCCCATTCATATTTACCGTTATGAGTCGTTTTTGGGATAGAAGGATTTTCTAAAATGGGTTTGAGTAACTCTAGGTATGGATTGAGTCTGAAACGAGTGCTGTAGAGAGGGTCCTTGATTACGGGTGCGTCAAATAAGCTGGTTTGCGCATCTTGTGGGAGGACATAGGGATTTAGGGGGATGTAGACGCCCTGTGCGTGTTCCCAAGATAGTGAGATACCTACGATTTGGGCGTCCATAATTGC
Source organism: bacterium UBP8_UBA817 (assembly GCA_945888435.1). Lineage (GTDB taxonomy): Bacteria > Margulisbacteria > Marinamargulisbacteria > SXXA01 > SICP01 > CAMCZW01. The sequence continues at coordinate 2,103 of CAMCZW010000001.1, read as the reverse complement.
TAGAGATGTGGTTTCTAGGTCGATCGCGAAACCGGATTGGAGGTTGGGTAGGATTTGTTGTAACGATTGTAGGGTAAGGATGCAGGGGTATTTTGCTGGGGCAGGATCGGATTGTAGAGACGCACGGCCGTGCGTCTCTACGATGGTGGGATTTGGTGTGGTATTTTGCAAATAGGGTTGGTACCGCCGGATTAACGAATTGAATGCGTATTTTTTGAATGCGTTTAATATTTGTTGCCAATCAGGGTTAAATTCAAAATCCTCTAAAGGCGGCTGAATTGGGACATCTAATTTAATGGTGACTAACACCTTAGACAGTTCGGCCATGGCTTTTCCATCGATTAATTTTTGTCTCATGCCGGAGGGGGTAATTTGATCGATATTTTCATAAATGCCTTCTAGGGTCTGATAGGTTCTAATTAGAGTAGATGCTGTTTTTTCTCCAACGCCTTTTACGCCGGGGATATTATCGGAAGCATCGCCTTTGAGGGCTTTAAAATCAATGAGTTGGTGGCATGAAATGCCAAAATGAGTGAGGACAGTTTCTGGCGTATGCATGACGATATCCGATATCCCCTTTCGGGTAATCATGACGGTGGTATGGTCGGAGACAAGCTGTAGACTGTCACTGTCGCCGGTAACGATGACGCTTTTCATTTCCACTTTATCCGCAATTTCGGAGAGAGTCCCGATGATATCGTCGGCTTCAAATCCGGCTTGCTCAACCCGTTTAATCCCCATATCGTCCAAGATCGACCGAAATACCGGGATTTGGGCGATGAAGGCTTCTGGAGGTGCGGACCGGTGGCCTTTGTAATCGTTATAAAGATCATGCCTAAATGTGGGGCCTTTCATATCAAAACACACGACGATATGCGTGGGTTTTACCTTTTCGATGGCCTGCATAATCATGCTGACAAAGCCAAGTACTGCACCGATAGGGCTACCGTCTGGGGCCGTCATAGACTCCGGCATGGAGTAATACGCTCGAAATGCCAAAGACATCGCGTCGATGAGGAGGAGTTTTTTAGCCATTTTAATTTTGCCTGAGCATGATGCTGCTAAATTGAAGTAATGTTGATAGATGCTTTGTGATGATTGATTCTACGATATTTAAATCAATTTCCTGATAGGTATGTACGGCTAGATTTCTAAATCCCACCATATGCTTTAGTTCTAATGACATTTCCATCGTAATCATGTCGTTTTTAGCTAAAATATCAAATACCTCTCTACTATTTTGAGGGATACCCAACCCTTTCTCTTTGATAGTGGTCATTCCCATATCGATGGTGATTTGACAGGTTCTTTCGATATTTAAAATAATGGCATCTTGTTTGGTATGGTTTGTTTTAAACTCTTTTTCATATCCACTATATTCTTCTTGGATACGTTTAATGCATCTTTCCAAAGAAGCTGCTTTATTTAAAATGACATTATTCATAGACGCTCCCTCTTTTTTGTATGTGATCTACGAGATCTTGTCTCATTTCTTGAAAATCGAGGTACAGGGCCATCATTTTAATTTCGATGGGATCTACCTGATCTTTGCTGATCTCAAAAATTCGTTTAGCTGATGTTAATATTTCATATTGAAATACGGTAGACGCGGAGACTAAATCGATTAAATCAATATCTCGATTTAAGGTTTGTGAGAGTTGGTTTTTAGCTGTAGTAAGAGTTTGCTTTTCAATTTCCTTGTGAGTGAGAACTGCAATATCGATATCGCTATCATTTGTAAAATTTCCGCTGGCCATACTTCCAAATAAGTAAATTGCCATTACATCGGGGATTGTTGCTTTTATTGTGTTTATTATAGTGTCAATCATATTTATTGCTGCGCAATGGCCCCGACATTTCGGGTGTTGCCATCAAATGCGATGCCGATTTTGTGAATGGGATTAGGGTTATTTTTGTATTTTTGGGAGTAGTTTTTGTGGTCGATTTGGGCTAAGGCCTCGTTTGCGATTTGGGTGAGGGCGTCAGGGCTTGTGGGGCTGAAGACGAGTTTAAATTCAAAGATGTAGATGTCCGTCTTGGTTTGGATGACTGCGTCGATTCGGCCATTGTTAGTGTGGACTTCGGCGTCGATTTTGCAGCCGA